>JAGBDR010000004.1 GCA_017937385.1 Parabacteroides sp. | reverse complement strand
GCTGTTTGAATGGCGCTTATATTTTGGTTGAACAACCCGAACGAAAAGGTTACTATTGGAACTTTTGAATCACTTTTCGTTTTTGCTCCAAAATGCGCGTTTCGTTTTTCACGACCAGCACATTTCGTTTTGCGGGATTTAGGTCTCGGCTTCCGCTATGATCTCCATCGTTTTCTTTTTGGGAGCTCCGGTAATGGAGCCTGCCGGAAGAAGGCAGAAGAGCAAATCGCCCACCTCAGCCTGCCAGTTCCCGGCAAGGCGGCCCCGGATCTCCGAACTGACCTGCAACAAAGCGCCTTTATGGGTCGTCAATTCATCGATGTACCGGTAGCGGGTTACCGTCACCTCGCTTGCCACCCGGCTCAGGTCATTCCGGATCAGGTCGACAATCGTAGCATGTTCCGCCGCCTCTTTCGGATCGTCCCATATCCGCCTTCGGGCATCCGGCAACGTGGCGTCGATCGTCCCCTTCATCGGATAGGAATAGATCAGCCCCTCCCGTATCTTCACGAATATCTCAGGAGAGAAAACGACAAAACGGTCTTTCATCCAGAGCTTATACCGGGCTTCCGAACGGGCAAAGACCTCCTTCAAGCTCAGATTGGTCCGGACGGGCGTGGCGCAAGTCAGATTCGTCAGGTACGAGTTTCCCGCCCGGATATGACGGACCACCTTATGGAACGAGCCGGCGTAGTCGGCCTGTGCGATTGGAAACGTTTCCCAGCGGATTGCAGAAGCCCGGTCCCCCCGGCCATTCGCAAGGCGGGCAACATCAGCATTCGTCACCCCGTCCAAATCGTAGAGCAATTCCTCCGGATCGACCTGCCCCGGCTCTTCCACAATCACCTGCTCCTGCTTGTAATCGACCACAAACAGGAAAGGCCGCCTTTCCGCACCCAATCGGTTCATACGGCAGACGGCCTCTATACGGTTATAGCATCTCATATCAGAAAACGTTCGGTCAAGCCCCCAAAAGCATCGATGCGGCGGTCGCGGAAGAAAGGCCACCAACGGCGGACGTTCTCGCTGCGGGCCTTGTCGATCTCCACCACTCGTATCTCTTCTTCACTATTGGAAAGTTCAGCTAAGAGTTCGCCTTGCGGACCGGCCACGAAGCTGTTTCCCCAGAACCGGATGCCATTCGTCTGTCCGGATGGGTCCGGCTCATGTCCGACACGGTTCACCGTAATAACCGGAAGCCCGTTTGCCACAGCATGACCACGTTGCACAGTCACCCAAGCCCCTAACTGACGTTGCTTTTCTTCCTCCGTATCGCTGCTCTCCCAACCGATGGCAGTCGGATAAATCAACAGTTCCGCCCCTTTCATCGCCATCAGACGGGCTGCCTCCGGATACCACTGGTCCCAGCAAACCAATACGCCCAACGTACCGACCGAAGTCCGGATCGGCTCGAACCCGAGGTCGCCGGGCGTAAAATAGAACTTCTCATAATAAGCCGGGTCATCCGGAATGTGCATCTTACGGTACTTCCCGGCGATCGTGCCGTCTTTTTCAAGGACGACCGCCGTATTGTGGTACAGGCCGGGCGCCCGTTTCTCAAACAGGGAAAGCACCAACACGATTCCCAACTCCTTTGCCAACGCCCCGAACTCCTCCGTAGAAGGTCCCGGAACCGGCTCCGCCTGGTCGAACATCTCCGTATTCTCCGTCTGGCAAAAATAAAGTCCGTTATGCAGTTCCTGCAGGACAACCAGTTCGGCCCCTTGCAGCGCACAAGCACGGATATTCCGTTTCAATTTATCGATATTCGCAGCCCGGTCATTCGTGTTCGCCTGCTGCACTAAAGCTATTTTCATGATTTATGATTTGTGATTTATGATTTATAATTGAGACGCAGCACGCTGCGTCTCTACAAATTGTCAATTGTCAATTATCAATTGTCAATCACCCCCTCCGGATACTGCATCGTCACGCAATGCAGCGAGCCGTGCTGTTTGATTAACGGCAGGCAATTGATGCCGACAATCTCCCGGTCCGGGAAGGCGGCTTGCAAGGCTGCTTTCGCCTGTTCGTCTTTCGGGGAGTTGTAATAAGGGAGCAAAACGGCGCCGTTTATAATCAGGAAATTGGCGTATGTGGCCGGGAGACGTTCGCCTTCCCAGACCACCGGGTCGGCCATCGGCAGGGCGATCAGGCGGTAGGGCGTACCGTCGGCCTTTTTGAAAGCCTGCAACTCCTGTTCCATCGCTTGCAACTCCTCGAAATGTTCGTCCGATTCATCCCGGCACTGCACGTAGGCAATCGTGTCTTCACTGCAAAAACGTGCCAACGTATCGACATGGCTGTCCGTATCATCGCCGGCCAGGTAGCCGTTTTCCAACCATAAGATGCGTTCCAGACCAAAGACATCTTTCAGGTAGGCTTCCAACTCCTCCTTTTGCAGATATTCGTTCCGGTTCAGGGACGAAAGGCATTCGACGGTCGTCAGCAACGTGCCCTTGCCGTCCGACTCGATGCTGCCGCCCTCCAGGACGAACGGCTGCATATTGATGACCGGGACCCCGTCGGCAAAGGTGCCCTGCACCGACAGGTTGCGTGTAATCAGGTTGTCCAGGTTCGCCGCGAACTTCATTCCCCAGCCGTTGAACACGAAGTCATACACGACCGGCTCTCCGCAGTCGAATACCGTAATGCCCCCGTGGTCGCGTGCCCAAGTATCATTCGTCGCCATCTCCCGGAACAGGATCCGGCTCTCATCCACATCGCCCAACTGCTCGCGGACCGCCTCTGCGTCGGGGCAGACGACCAGGAGCTTCTCATGTTTGACCACCTCTTTGGCGATCGCCACGAAACACGGAATCACTTCGTCGAGGATCGGTGCCCAATCCGTCCCCTCATGCGGCCATGTCAACTGGACGGCACTTTGCGGATACCATTCCGCCGGTAATATGATTTGATCTTCCATCTGTTTAAAATATACGATTCTATCCGGACGCAAAGATAGGCTTATTTTCCATCATTCTTAATACAAAGAGTCTATCACCGCCGCCAATCTCCGTTTTTTCTTCCACGCCTCAAACAAGGAAAGAAGCGGTTCATATTTCACTTTCGGCCAGTTATTGACCGTCTGGATTTCCGAAAAGACTTCCAGCAACAGTTTCAAGTCCTTCACCGGCTTTTCCGGCAGACAGGACAAAAAAGAGACAAACAGCACAGACAGTTCTTTATTATGGAACGAAGACCGGTTTATCAGCATCTCGGCAACCAGAGCTGAAATCCGCTGTACAGGCGCCCATTCCAAAGACTGGAGCTTCCCGAACACCCGGCCCAAAGCCGCATTGTCGATCAGTTCCTTTTCGGCCAGTTCCGCCCAAAGATCCGCCGCACACAAGCGGACAGGACGATCGACGCTCAACAGGCACACCGCCAGGAAAGCCAACGCCATTCCCCCTCTCCACTCCCTATCAAGTTCGCGCAGCGTCTGGAGGGCGACCAAGCTCAGTTTTGCCAGCTCCAGATCGTTCCAATACGCATCCCTTACACGATCCCGCACCAACAAAGCCAGGAAAACCCGAGGCGCATTCGGAGACAGCAACAAAAGCCGCCTCAAATCCTTTTCCCGCAAAGGGATCATCCAAAAAGTCTCCACCAAAAGCGGAATCGGGAAACAAGGCCGGTAATCCATGTATAAAGCATACCCCCCGAACATCCATTTGATCGCGACATTCTTGCTTGCCGGAGGAATCAACTGCACAATGCGATCGGCTTTCCCCAACGGCTTTTCGAAAATGGACACGTCGAAGGGAATATCTCCCGTCAAATACCTCCGGTGCACGGCAGAATAGGGAAAATCGGCAAACTCGTCATAAACGGTATCGGGACTTTTAACCAAAGCGGCAGTCATCCAAACGGCCTGGAACGTAAAAGGCCCGTGAGGACGCGCTTCCGGCCTGAACAAGAAAAGCAACAGTTCGCGATATTCGCCCGCCAACGCCTGTTCGGCCAACCGGACCGCTTTGCCCGTATCATCCAATGCCACACGCGAAACGGCTATTTGAAAGTCCAACGAGTCCGGTTTCATCCTCCTTTTCTGATACTCCGACAACCGGGAAACAAGGACGACCGGATCGATCCAGGCCGGACGATGGGTCGGGGTCGAAAGCAGAGGCAACGTATTACACCTTTTTATCCGTCTCAACGCCAATTTCACAAGATCCAGATAGGGTTTATAGTCCCGGAAAGGTTGCTGTTTCAGGCATTTGGTGCGTTTTTCCATCCCGGCAAGCACGACGGCATAATCCAGCAGAAAAGAGGCGGCCAGCATGTCCAACGCCCCCATCCCGCCAGCCGGCTGCTCCATGACGGTTCCGGCCCACTTGAAAACCGGCATCATGCGTTCCACCTCCTCCGCCTTTATGAAAGGATGCAGACGAACCGATGCTGCCAACAGCAAATCGAGACAACAACAATCCCGTCCATCCGTCAACCGGCCCATAAAAGAGACCAAACCGTCTACATCCGTCACATCCGGAAGGCGCCTATCCGCCTGGATAAGCGGTTCTTTTTCCATCCTGTCCATCATCCCGTTCCTATTTTCGGACAAATATACGGAGAAAAACGGACACCCCCCTTATTCCACCAAGCTCTTCCTGTATTCGGCTGGCGACATTCCATATTTCTCCCGGAAAAGCCGCTGGAAAGTGCGGACATTGTTGAAACCGGAATCCATCGCGACCGCCTCGATCGTGTAGTAGTCGAAATCTTTCAGCAAGCCCAACGAATACTCCAGCCGCAGGCCATTGATATACCCGTTGAAATTCTCTCCCGTGAACGTCTGCAACAACGAGGAGATGCGGTTCTTGCCGACAGGCGTCAGTTGGAGGAGCCTGTCTCTCGACAAATCCGAATCCAGGAAAAGCTGCTCGCTGCGGATCTTCGTGTCCAGTTCCTCAAAGTACCGCTTGTCGGCCTCGTTCGTATCCGCCCGCACAACCTCTTCCTCCGGTTTCTTCTCCGTTATGCCGGGAGCCGCCTGCTCCGCCAACGCGCCTTCCAGCTGCCGGATGCGCTCTTGCGCCGCCTGCCATTCGTTGCGGTAAGAGAGGTTCCGGTCGATCTGTTGCGCCATCAGCTTGTTTTTGCGCCCCACAATACGGGAATGGCGGACAACCAGCACGAAAATAACGCAGATAAGGAAAAGCGTCCCCACTGCCACTGAAGTCAGGGTCCTGTGCCACTTCAGCTCTTCCGCCTGCCGCTCGATCTGCCGTTCCTTCTCGCGGGTTTCCAAGAGGGTCGCCATTTCGAGCGCGTTGTTCTCGTTGTCCCGCCGGTTCAGGCTGTCTGCCAGCGACAAGGCGGTCTCATAGAAGGCATTCGCCTCGCCCTCTTTCCCTAACTGCCGGTAGGCATCTGCCAACAGCAGGCACGCCTCCTTGCGCTGTTCGTGAATGCTGTCATCGTAGGCCGCCGGATCGGCCAGCCGGCGGGCCTTCCCGACCAGTTTGCCATATTCGTGCGTATGCTTGTAGTACTCGATTTCTAAGCGAACCAAGTCCGGATTGCGACCTGCCAACGGGTTCTCCTGCAACTTTCCGAACCATTCCCGTCCTTTGCCGGCCTGCCCTGCCTGCACGTAGAGGCAAGCCAATTTGCCGGCCATAATCCCTTCCTTCGCCTGAAAGGAGGCATCGGGTATTTTATGCGGGAATGCGCCGCCTTTCAACGGGCGCAGCCGTTCGATTTCCTCTTGCATGGAGAGGGCCGTCTTCAGGGCATCTGCCGTCCGCCCGTCTGCCTGCTGCCAGTCCGCGAGGTTCAGTTCATAAAGCAACAGCTTTAATTCATTCGAGACAATCGGATGTCCCCGTTTCTGCTTGATGTCTATCTGTTCACGGCAACAGCGGATTGCCTCGCCCATATACTTGTAAGCCTCGTCCGGATTGCCCATCGCCCGATAGACGCGGGCCATCGCCCAATAGGAATGATGGTAGTTAAAATCTGACCCGCCCGAACGATCGACCATATCGATCATCGAGCGGGCATAGCGCATCGCCTCCTCGTAGTCACGGCTGGCAACCATCGACTCGATCAGGTTGCCGCACATATTGAAATAGTACTGCGGATTGTTGCGTACCGAGTCGTTTTCCAACACCCGCTTGGCCCACTTCACCGCCATGCGTTCCATCCGCTTGGGGCCTCCGTAGATCTGCGCCCGTGTCCAGTCGATCTGGAATTGCGGGAGCGACTCCCTCTTTTCCGCCTCGTCCAGCAGCAGCAACGCCCGGTCGGGATCGGAAAGGGCGGCGTTTCGTATCGCCCGGACGGTCAGCAAACTATCCGGTACATACCCTTCAGGCTGTGCCGAAGGTATAGCCTGAAGGTATAGCCTGAAGGTATAGCCTGAAGGTATAGCCTGAAGCTTCTTGCCAGGCAAGAAGACAAACAACATGACTATAACTACATATAAAGTACTATGTTTCATTTTTTTATTCTATTTGGAACTTCTATTCTTATGAACACAATCACAACAATTTTTCCAACTCCTCCACAGGAGGAAGAAGTTTTCTGAATCGGTCGTTCATGTCAACAGTTGTTTTATAGGTTGCTACACCCATCGGCTTGTCGTAATCCTGAATGACATACTCTACAAATTTCTTATTTGCACTTTTACAAAGAATGATTCCGATAGAAGCATTTTCATTCGGTTTGCGAACTTCATCGTCAAGAATACGCAGATAAGCTGCCAATTGCCCGAGGTAGCTTGTCTTAAATGGACCATCCTTCAGTTCCACACAAACAAGAGCGGCCAATTCCCTATTGAAAAACAGCAAATCCGGAAACTCTTCCACTCCATATTTTTCCAAATGATACTGGTTTCCTACAAATGTGAAATCTTTACCGAATGTCATAATGAAATCTTTTACTTTCTGAATAATACCTTGTTCAATTGTCCGTTCGTCCCTGTCTTTCTCACGAACGAACAATTCTTCCACATTGATGAAATCAAGTAAATATTCATCCTTGAACATCGTAATTGCACGATATGCCAATAATGGATCTGGAATCGTTTTTTTGAAATTATTAGGCAGTTCTCCCCGATGGCTATATAAATCACCTTCTATTATTTGTTCCAACTCTTCGACCGTTGTCTTTGTATCAGCAGCATATTGAATATAAAATTTGCGTTTTTCCGTATCCTTTACTTTTCTGATGATAGCATAATGGTGGGTAAAACTGATATTCATAAAAGCTGCAATAGGGAAATCGGCATCTATCTTAAAACGGACAGTAGGTAATTCGTTCGTTGGAACGAACGAATTTTGAGCATCAGATTCCAATTTGTTCGTTTCAACGAACGAATTATCAGAAAGCATTCGCCATTCTTCGAAAAAAGCACGCATTTTCCGCAAACTGGAAGCTGAAAAGCCCCTCAGTCCCGGCAGTTCTTTACGCAACTGCTCGCTGATAGCTTCAATAAAACCTTTCCCCCAATTTTTATCACGGGTATTAACGGATATATACCGTCCGATACCATAATAAAGAGCCAATTGTTCTTGGTTTATCGTTTCCAAAGCCCGTTTCTGCCCCTGCAAAATCGCATCTTTGATGGTTTGAACGGCATTCGTCAAATCACTATATTTTATTTCCTTTTCCATACATTGTTACCTTGTTGGTAAAATAATTCCTTATTAACCGTCCAAATGTAAACAAATACCGCAAAATCCCCATCATTTTCTTCCATTTTTCAACTCTCCCTTTTTCAACAGCAGCTTTTCGATGAACTCCCGCAGCTTGCGGTTTTTCAACCCGACGGTATATTTGTATTTCATTACCAAGAGGAAAATCGTATCGACCAAGACCAAAAACACAATCACGACCAGCAGGACCTCGCCTGCATTCAAGCTGACCGTTTCGGGTATCATTCCACCCGCCGTTATCCGTATCATTCCCATAAGCGACCCGTTATCTATAAATCCATACTCGCCTGCAAAGGAACACAAACGTTTCTTCTCCCGCCAACCCTCGCCCGGCCTGGTTGGCACAAATTGTCACGGATGTTATGACAAATAGTCCCTCCTCCCAAAAAAACGGCGATGCAATTGTAAAGGAACACACTCACAAGGTATTGGAACTTTACAATAGAAACTTTATCTTTGCCGCTGCAAACCATTTAATATATATAGAACTATGAAGACTAAGTATCCTTTCAGAGAGACCCCGATCCTTTACGGACGCTCCGCCCGCCGCTTCGAACGGCTGATGGAGGAGGTCGACAACATGAGTGAAGAACAACGTCGGAAGAACGGAGAAGAATTGGATCGGCTATACGAAGAAGCCTGTAAAGAAATTGAAATTTGTATTTGACGCGTATGAAACTGATCCCATTAACCTCCGACTATGAAACGAAGCCATTCAATTGCGGAGACGACGCATTGAATGGTCATTCATACCCCTAACACTATATTGGCATCAATATTTAGTTTCCGACTTATTTCGCGAGCTACTTTCAAAGTCGGTTCGCATTTTCCAGAAATATAGTCGCTAAGACGTGATGGGCTAATCCCCACCAATTTAGCAAGTGATTTTTGATTAAGCCCCATTTCATACATACGAAGTTTAAGAACATCCACCAATGTCGGTTCTCCTAATGCAAAATGTTCTTCGGAATAATCAGCAACCAAATTAGACAGAAGCTCCAATTCTATGCTATGGGGGTCGTTCAAAGGAGTATCATCTTTCACCAATGGAAGAAGATACTCTACTCTTTTCACCGCCCATTCATACTGGGCTTGATTTTCTATCTTTGTCATAATCCTAAACTTTTTTATCGTATTCTTTAATAAGTACCCATAAAGCGAATATACACAAACTGACGTGTGACAAAGGTATGACGACAATTCTACAATTCAAAATTACATTCCAATATTTATAAAACCGACTAAGAATCCCCCCGAAAACCACCATTTTAGAACCTTTGAGGGACTTTTTATCACCCCCAGGGACTATTTGTCACACCTGTCTCGGACTCTTTCGCGACTTTTACGACGGCAAACGAAAATGCGAAATATTTATTCATTATACATAATCATATCACAGTATGAAACACACTTTGAAAGGTTGGCTGGCAGACAATGCCGTCACCGCCGACAACACGACTGACAAGATCCTGCTGCTCGAATCGGCAGGCGCGATGAACAAGGAAGACATCCTCGAAAAGATGTTCGCCGCCAACACGGGCTTGCAGCCCGAAACGCTCCGCCACGTGGTAGACCTCTACCACCGCATCGTGCTCGACGCCCTGCTCGAAGGCATGCAGGTCAACACCGGGCTGTTCTACGGCGTGGCGAAATTCGTCGGCGTGGTCGACGGGGGCAAATGGAACCCGGAGAAGAACTCCGTCTACGTCTCCCTCACGCAAGGCCAGGAGCTGCGCCAAGGCATCGCCGAGACCGCCGTCTCGATCCTCGGCGAGAAGGCCAACGTGATGTACATCCTCGAGACCGAAGACCGCAAGACGAAGCTCAAGGACGGCAGCGCGACGGCAGGCAAGAACCTCTTCGTGCGCGGCGCGATGCTCAAGGTCATGGGCGACGACCCGTCGGTAGGCGTCACCCTCACGAACGACAAGGGCGAAGTGACGAAGATCGACGACGACGACATCACCATCAACAAGCCGTCCGAACTGACCCTGCTCCTGCCCGCCTCGCTTGCGGATGGCGAATATGCACTAACCGTCACTACTCAATACAGCAAGGGGAACGTCTCCCTGAAATCCCCCCGAAGCGCCTCCACCCAAATCTGGATCGGCGGCAAACCGACCTCCGGAGGCGACGATGAGGAACGCCCGGGAGAATTGTAACCCTCACCCGCAGTTGCTGACGCATACACGGCGTCACCCCTGACGCACTACCTGCGTCAACGGTGACGCAGCATGTGCGTCAGGGCTGACGCACACGCTGCGTGAGGCAAAGAGACAAATGCACCTAATTTTAAAAACAAGCAAATGAACAGAGAATGACAATTAACATGAACAGAAGATACATCGACAGATTGATCAAGACAGGTGCATGGCTCCTCATGTCCCTTTTTTTATGCCTGCCAACGGCCTGGGGGCAAGGTTTGACAGTAACAGGCGGAACAAGCGGCACGGACTACACCTATACGGACAACATCTATACCGTGCAGACCAACCAACCCTTAACCTTTTCGGGCGAGACCACGACCGACCGCATTGTAGTGGCCGAGGGGGTGGCGGCGAACGTGACGCTCAACGGGGCAAGCATCACGTTCTCGGATGGGCAAAGCGATCACAAAGAAACCGGCACATGCGCCTTTGAAATCAAGAACGGGGCAGCCGTAACACTCACGATATCCGCAACCAACTCTTTGCAAAGCGGCGCAAGCAAAGCTGCCATACAGGTAGAAAAGGGCGCTTCGATACAAATCGAGGGCAATGGGACGTTGACAGCGCAAGGCGGCTGGGGCGGTGCCGGTATCGGTGCCGGAGATGGAACCACGTGCGGGACGATCCGGATAAAAAGCGGAACGGTCAACGCCTATGCCGGCGACTGGGCTTTCGGATTGGGAGGCGGTTGTTTCTTAAGAATGGAGCCATTCAAGGAAGGAATCCTTATCATCGACGGGGGAAATGTAACTGCCGGCGGAAAAGAATATGGATCTTCCGGCATAATGGGAAATATTACGCTGAATGGCGGGAGTATCACGACATCATGCCATGAGCGGACTACATATAAAACCATTTCAATCGGAAATATAACCATTGGCGATTCGTCCACTTCAACAATCGAAAACTGGACAATAGAGGGTTCGGGTGTTGTAAAAAGAGGTACTTTCACCGATTGCACTTTCACCGGTGGAATGACCTTGGAAGGCGGTACTTTCACCAACTGCACTTTCACCAGTGAAATGACCTTGAAAGGCGGCACTTTCAGCGACTGTACTTTCAGTGGTGAAACGATCTTGAAAGACGGTACTTTCACCGACTGCTCTTTCGATAAAATCATCTCCATCGATGAGAAGATTTCCATAATTAATACGAAATCTGAAAAGTCTCTGACTTTCATCCAGCCCGTAGTAACACTTACCCAACAAACGTTTCAAGGTTGTACGATCAATGGAACAACCATTTTTGTCCAAGGAACCACGTTTACGGATTGTAAACTTGAAGGGAATATAACACTTTACAACGGTTCTTCTTCCGGAAAAACCTCTATCGCCGGCTCGAAGTGCACAATCTACGGTGGGGAGTGGCAGCTTAAATCAGATGATGCTGCCATCAATAGCAGTATTGTTTATATTCATGGCGGCAGGGTAATCGCTGAAGGAGGTCAAGGTGGAGCCGGTATCGGCGGAAATGGTACCCAAAATGGCAAAACGGTGTATATTTACGGAGGTTATGTGGAGGCTATAGGTGGTTATGGAGCCGGAATAGGCGGAGGGGATGGTTATGGAACAAATGGCAAAGGCAGACCCGGCAACACCTATATCTATGGAGGGACTGTCTATGCCAGTTCAGGAGCAGGATCTCCTATCGGTGGCGGAAGAGGTGCCTCAAACGAGGGCGGCGTAACGATTATTGAGGGAGGAAGCGTTCATACACGTGGGTATTTGGCAGGAAATTTTGGTGTAGCTCCTAAAGACAACGCAGGAAACCCTCTTTACTTAGCCACTTTAGAAAATATTACCGATGTCAACTCCGTAACCGTCGATGAGAAATCCTATCACATAGACACGAACCATAATAAAAACAACAACATCTACTTATATCTGACAAACAGCGAAGAACATACCGTCGTGGTGCGCAACAACAGCGGGGAAGTAACGACCTATAAAGCTATCTGTTCAGGTGATAATAAATTTACCTTTGAACAACAAGGAGAGACTACTACTCCAACAGAGGTTTCTACTATTCAATTCTCTTCTTCAGCTATTTCTTCGGTATATGGAGAGGTAAAACCGACCGTTTCCTTTACCTTAAAAGAGACGGGCGGTTCATCGTCTGCAAGTAGTGAGCCGTTGAAAGCCGGTATGGGTATTGTCAAGATGGTAGTGAAAGATAGCGAGGGAAATGTATGCCGCACGTACCGGTTTGATGCAGAAGCAGCAGCAACCGAAGCCCCAACAATCGACCTCTCTTACCTGGACGCCGGCACGTATAAACTATACGCCCAATATGGCGGATCGGAAACAAGCCTGCCCTCCGAGGTTGAGGTACAAAGCATTCAGATTATCCCAGCTGCGGGCATATATGCACCCGAGTATGAAGACCCAATGAAAGACCCAACAAACCTGCAAGTCACCTATGGACAGGATTTGAAGGAGATAACCCTACCAAGGGGATGGGTGTGGGATCAGCCGAACACGAAGGTGGGAAATGCCGGGACACAGAGACATACGGCAACCTTTACCCCGGTCAATACGAAGAATTATGCTTCAATACAAAAAGAACTGCTTATAACCGTCAAGCAGGCTATGGCTTCGGAAGATATGATTCAAGTGCCCACCCTGACCGAACCGTACACCTATGGGATTCGATTGAAAGAGCTCCCTCTTCCCGAAGGATGGAAATGGTGTGATGAAAATGAACGGCTGTCGGTGATAGATATGAGAGGAGGCCAGGCTTATTATGAGATCTCCGGTGAGCTATTGAATTACGATTGGAGCAATATATATAGATACGAAAATGGAAAAGTAACGCGCTTTATCTCTTTGAATATGCAGAAGGCGACCCTTGCTGTTGAAGATTTTACGGTAAATGAAGATATGAAGCAGATGGAGTATAGTAGTGATACTGACGATGTACTCCTTTATAAAAGTTACGCATATTGGGGGTTTACATATATCTTTATTGATGAAGCAGGAAACAAATACAGCTCGCCACCACATCTTGGTAAATACAAAGTTGCTATCAAATATTGCGGAGATGATAATATTTATGAGACAACAGACCCGTTGACAGATGAGAGTTGGGTGATAGAGGTTGTAAAGGTGCGTATTAATGAAGACAATTACGATTGGTTATACGATGAAGAGTTTGATAGAAATCTAAGCGGAGTGCCTTATGATGGGAAAGAGCATATCAATTGGTCATTAACTCATTCGTCTGAGCCGGGTTCAGACAAGTTAGGTGCCGCCACCGTCATCTATACCTATGGGGAAGGAAAAGAGACCTCCCAACCGATAGATGCCGGCACATATACACCCATTAAGATTTCTTTTGCCGAAGGGGAGAATAATCATGCGTCAGTGATAGAATTAGACACATATATACAGCAATACCTGCACTTCAGTATTGCGAAGGCCACCCTGACAGCAGAGAACTTCGGGAACTATTTCGCCGTAACCCTGCCGGAGAATCTGCATAGCAATAACACTCCGAAGGAGGTCACAGTGGATCCGCAACCGAAGATAACCGGTATGGGCGATGTGACGGTTTCCTATTATAATAATGAAGGGAATCTCATGGATGGCGCACCTGTCGAACAAGGCAGCTACACGGTCAAAGTCACCGTGGAGGAAGGAAGCAATAACGAGCCAATGGAAACCGAACTGGAAATCGGGACATTTACAATCCTCGCCTCTCTACCCACCCATGCCATCACGATAGACGCTTCCATTACGAACGGCTCCGTCACAGCCGACAAGACGGAAGCCACCGAGGGCGAAACCGTCACCCTGACCGTCACGCCCGCTAATGGCTACGAACGGGAATCCTTGTCATACACTTACGATGGGCAAACGGAAGCAATCACCGGAAACACATTCACCATGCCGGCAGCCGCTGTGACCGTCACGGCCACCTTCAAGCCGAAGACCGTGACCCCGCCGGTAGACCCTGACCCCGATCCAACGCCAGACCCGGATCCTATCTACTACGTTGTCACCCTCCCCGACGTGGAAGGCGCGATGACCGACCCGACTGCCGGCCGGTATGAGGTAGAGGAGTGGGACAGCTTCGGGTTCTTCCTGACGTTAGACGCCGATTACGACCAGTCGCAACCGATAGTCACCACCGACCGGGGCGAGACGCTCGAACCCCGGCAAAGCGATGGCAAGTATGTGATCCGGTCCATCAGGAGCGATGTCGGGATCCGTATCTCCGGTATCGTGAAGAACCCCGACGCGGTGGCCAATGAGAGCCTCAAGGCCGATCAGGTCAAGGTCTGGGGAGGCACAGGCTGCCTGTACATGCAATCAGGCACGCCACAAGAAGTTCGTGTCTATACCTTCAGCGGTTCCCTTCTCCGCCAGGGCCGGATACCGGCAGGCGACTCTCGCTGGTACCTGCCGGCAGGCCCTTACATCGTGCGGATAAAGGACAAGAGCTATAAGGCGGCAGTCCGATAAGCCCCGCTATGGTTGGCCATGGAAGTGTGTCGAAAAGCGCTGTAGGCGCTTTTTGACACAGTGCCAATATCCTATTCCTATCGGCAAAGTTCATCTACGCTCCGGCACCACCGCACTCACCTCCTGAGGCAACCAGACGGTCATTTCTCCTTGGCCTCGATGGGCCCAAGCATAATAGGGGATCAATGTCAACGTCACAGGCTTCACGTTCAGACGGCCGTCCGGGTCGTAACTCAGGGCTTGTGCGTTTGCCTTGATCTGATTGATACCATATAAGAGGTCTGATTTATGTTCGACCGTAAATTCCGGTTTCCGGTTCATCAATACGCTCATGACCCCGAAGCTGTTATCGGGCCATTCGGCACAGTAAACGACCGGTCCGCGTTCCACAGCGACACGCCCACGGTCGGCTTCCACCTGTTCATGCGCCTTGACCATACGCGGTTCCATATCGAAATGGACTTCCACCACATCCCCTTTCTTCCACAGGCGGTCGATGGAGAAATACCCTTTGTCCAGACGGCTTTCCACCGGTTCGCCGTTCACCTTGACTGAATAGCCCAATTGCTTGCCGTCGACGAAGGTGTACAGGTCGCTCGGAAGCACTTCGCCCCTCACCCAACCCGGGACACGGATCTTCAACGTGAAGTCTTGTTTGCCTTTGGGAGCCACCTCCAGGCGGATATCCCCGTTCCAAGGATAACCGGTACTTTGCGTGAGTGTCAAACGTTTACCACCTACTTTCAAGTCGGAAGCATTACTCATAAAGAGATTGACATAGACATCCCGGTCGTGAACCGCATAGATATAGCCCGGCAGCGAAGGGATAAAGCGGCTGATATTAGACGGGCAACAAGCACAACCGAACCAGGGTTTACGCTGGTACCGGCCGGTCGATGCCAACGGGTTCGGGTAGAAAAATCCGTTGCCTTCAAGAGAGACACCCGAAATCAAGCCGTTATATAAGGTACGCTCCAACACATCGTAATATTTGGATTCGCCATGAAGCAAGAACAGGCGATAGTTCCAATAGACATTCCCGATCGCGGCACAGGTCTCGCAATAGGCCGTCAGATTCGGCAATTCATAATTCTCGCCAAAGGCCTCTCCCATATTCGTAGCCCCTATGCCGCCCGTAATATACAGCTTCTTCGACACCACATTCTCCCAGATACGGTCGATCGCGTGGACATATCCCGTATCGCCTGTCAGGGCAGCCACATCCGCCATGCCGGAATACATATAGGCGGCCCGGACGGCATGACCGACCGCTTCATCCTGTTCCAGCACCGGTTTATGCGCCTGGCTGTAGGCATCCCGGCGTTCGGTATGTCCCCGCTTGTCCAGGAAGAATTTGGCCAGATCGAGGTATTTCTGCTGTCCCGTCACCAGATAGAGTTTGCAAAGCGCCATCTCGGCAATCTGATGGCCGGGCACCCGGACCAGTTGCCCGGGTTTGTCGCCGATCGCTTTCTCGACACAGTCGGCATAACGGATCGCCACATTCAGAAACGTCTTCTTTCCGGTCGCCTGATAATGGGCGACAGCCCCTTCGACCATGTGCCCTAAATTGTAAAACTCATGGCTCAAGTCTTCCACTTTTTCCCATCGTTCGCTTCCCGCCCATTCATGCGGATGCTGCGGGTTCATGGTGCGGGCGGTATACAGATAGCCGTCCGGTTCCTGAGCCGCCGCCACGATCGTCAGGACACTGTCGATATACCGGTCCAGCTTCTTGTCGGGGTAGGTCTGCATCGAATAACTTGCCCCCTCGATGGTTTTATAGACATCCGTGTCGTCAAACGAATACCCTTCGACCTTGTAAGTGCTATCCGGATGAGCCGCCTTTACAAAGTTTTCATACCGCCCGGTCTCCTCGCATTTGCTGAATGCGAGGGGGATCGTCACTTCCCGGCTGGCTTTCAGCCTTTGCCCCCAGAAAGCATCGGTCACTTTTACGGAAGTGAAAGGGACAGGCGTAATCGGGTAGCCGCCATCATGTGTCTGTGCACTGCCGACGAAACTGATTCCGGCAAGTGCCAATAATAAGATTTGTTTCATATTCAATATCCATTTACTTTCCATTCAATCACACCGCCCGACTCTCCTTCCTGCAACTGGACAACCAATTTCAGACCGGTAGTCCTTACAGGAGCAAAATCGACGGAATTGTAGCAATCCTTCCGGCAACCGTATTCACCTTTCGCTTCGACATCCTTCCAGCCGTTTCCGGTCTGATACTGTACCTTCCAGCTTGCCGGAACCCGGAAGTTCCCGTCGTAGTGGTCGAAATCGAGCCAGTACACCTGGACGTTCCGGACCGTTTCCGGCTCGGAGAACACATACTCGATAGACTCCTGCGTCCCCTCCTTCAGCCAGAAATACCAATAAGGCTTCGACATATCGTCCGAACTCTTCGGGTCCCATTGGTCATTTACGCCATAACACCACTCGCGGTATTCATGGGCGATACCGTCTTTCTGGATCGGCGCACTGACAACCGTATACGATTCCGCACGGGAAGCGATGCTGGGTTCCGGGGTCGGTCTCGCATAACCGGCCGAAGCCGGAATCCAGACGGCCATCTCGGCATTGCCGCGATTGTTCCAGGTCGAATAAGGGATCAGTTTCACCGGGACTTCCGTTTCCGAAACAACGCCGCTCACGTTGTCGCGTCCCAATTCTTTCACCGTAGTGCCCAGTTCCACAATGCCGTTGAGCTTGTCTTTTTCATACCGGCAAGTGAAAGCGGCATCCTCCGGTAGATATTTGTTGAACACATGGCGATCGGGCATATCCACTCCCTCCAGGCAATAGACGACCGGTCCGCGTTCGACAGCCAGCAAGCCTTCGTCGGCCCGTACCCGCTCATGCGCTTTCACCCGCCGGACTTCCATCGGCATACGAAGTTCGACGACATCCCCCGGCTCCCATTTCCGGTCGATCACGGCATATCCATGATGCGCCGGAGCTTCCAACGGTTTTCCATTTACCCAAACCGTCCACGGTTCTCCGCTCTTTTTCGTATAAGCATACAAATCGCTTCCGGGCACGAGCCCGTCTCCCGTCCAACCGGGAATACGCAGTTTCAGGCGAAAGGAAGCCGCAGGTACATGCTGCGGCGAAACGGTCAGTTTGACGGTTCCCTCCCAAGGATATTCCGTTTCCTGGACCAACGTGACCGTATCATCCGCCAAGGCAATCCGGCTTTCGCTGCCTACATACAAATTCACGTAAAGGCTGTTTCCCTGTGTCGCATACATATACTTCGGGATGGAGGCCATAAAACGGGTGACATTGCCCGGACAACAAGCACAACCGAACCAGGGCGCCCGTTCGTGCTGTCCCATCGATTCAAGCGGATTGTCATAGAAAAACTTGTCCCCGCTCAACGACACGCCTGAAATCACTCCGTTATACAAAGCCCGTTCCAACACATCCATATATTTGGCATCTCCCGTCGCCAGAAACATCCGTTGGTTCCAATAGACGTTGGCAATGGAAGCACAGGTCTCGCAATAGGCACTATGATTGTGCAACTCATATTCCGGTCCGAAACCTTCTCCCTGTGCACGCGATCCGATACCGCCCGTTATGTATAGTTTCTTGGTCGCCATGTTGTCCCATATCCGGCAAATCGCATGGAAGTAGGCCGTATCTTTCGTCAACGCTGCGACATCGGCCACACCGGAATACAAATAACCGGCACGGACGGCATGACCCACGATCTCCTCCTGTTGCAGAATCGGCTTATGGTCCTGGCTATAGGCGTTCAGACGGTGCCCATCCGTGCCCCGCCCGGCCTCTTCGACAAAATATTTTGCCATATCCAGGTATTTCCGGTCCCCGGTCACTTTATACAGTTTGGCAAGTCCCATCTCGATAATCGGATGTCCGGAGGGCACATGTTTCTGGCCCTCGTCCGGTCCGAAATCCTGACAGACCAGATCCGCATTCTTGATGGCGACATCGAGTAGGTTCCGTTTGCCTGTCGCCTGATAATGCGCTACGGCTGCCTCATAAAGATGCCCGCTATTATAGAGTTCGTGGCTGTTCAACTTTTCCCAGCGCTTCGATCCCCACCAGCGGTTCAGCCGTTCGCACTTGTTCGTCACGCAAGTAGTCAGGTAGCCGTCCGGTTCCTGGGCCGCCCCGATCAAGGTGATGACACTATCCAGATAAGCATCTAAGTGCGGATCATATTTTACGGCCAATGAATAAGACGCGCCTTCGATGATTTTATAGGGATCGGTATCGTCGAACGGGAAATCACCTTTATGCTCTCCTTCGATCAAGCCGCCCGCCAAGGCGAAGTTGTCGAAACGTCCGTTTACTTCACACTGCCTGAAGGCGGAAGGGATAGAAACCGTCCGGTTCACCTCGATACGGGGTGCCCAGAAATGATCCGTTACATGTACCTCAGTGAAAGGTACCTCGACAATCGGTTCGTCGGAATGATACGAAGTAGGATGACAGCTACTGAAAGCAACTGCAACTCCGATGGCCGACACTAACTTTTGCAACATAAACGTTATTTATTACATGGTTATAAATCAGTTAACAAGCACAAAGAAAATCTATTTCCCAGACTTATAAAAGGATTTCGGCAATAAAATGTCTTTTTTACACAAATATTTTATCCGCCCTCCATCAGGCCTCTTTCCGGCAGAACCGGACCGCGATGTTTCATACTTTATCTTTTTTTGCTACCTTCGTGAAAATTATCGCTTGACAGGAAGCGCAACAACAGATAAAAAAGATGAACATACAACAACTCGAATACATCCTGGCTGTAGATATGTACCGCCATTTTGCCAAGGCAGCAGAACATTGCCGTGTCACTCAACCGACATTAAGCATGATGATCCAGAAACTGGAAGACGAACTGGGCGTGAAGCTCTTCGACCGTAACATCCAACCGGTCTGCCCTACCCCTGCCGGACGCAAGGTTATCGATCAGGCACGTGTCGTTCTCTACCAGACGTCTCTCATTAAAGATATCGTCAAAGAGGAAGAACAATCCCTGAAAGGGACATTCCGCCTCGCCGTGCTTCCGACAATCGCCCCCTATCTGCTCCCCCGCTTTTTCCAACAAGTATCGGAGAAACACGCTGACTTAGATATCCGCATTTTGGAAATGCAGACAGCTCCTACCATAAAAGCCCTCCTGAACGGCGAGGTAGATGCGGCCATCATTGCGAACCAACCGACAGAGATGCAGTTGCAGGGAGATACTCTCTATTACGAACAGTTTTACGCTTATGTTGCCCGCAATGAAAGCGTGTTCAAGAAAGAGGTAATCCGTTCCGCCGACATCAGCGACGAGCATCTTTGGCTGTTGGACGAAGGCCATTGTTTCCGCGACCAGCTGATGCGTTTCTGCCAGATGGAAAAGGTCAAACTCCGCCAAGCCGCTTATCGTTTAGGCAGCTTAGAGACTTTCATGCGCATGGTAGAAAGCGGCAACGGCATCACGTTCATCCCGGAGCTGGCCATCCATCAGCTAAGCGAACAACAAAAAGAGCTGGTACGCCCGTTCGCCATCCCCAAACCGGCCCGTGAAATCGTCTGGATCACCCGCAAAGACTTCATCCGCCATTCAATCGCAGCTATCCTGATCGAAAACATCAAGAAATCCGTCCCGAAAGAGATGCGCACGCTACAGGCGGGGTTGCGGGTAGTATGAAAAAGAAGGTTTAGTACATCATTTCATGGGTTATATTTTATTTATTGCAAACTTCTTAATTCGTCAATAAGTTCTTCCAGAATATAAGCATCGCTCATTAACTGCAAACCATATTTAGGATCGGACAACTGCTGATAGACCTTAGTCGTATAAAACAAGTCAAGTGCCCGCTCTGCATCAATCTGCAAAGCATCTGCCAATAACATGATTATACGGCTTTGCTTACGCCAAAGTACTGTATCTCTCATGGTTAATCTTCCCTTTTTAATGTTTCAGACGAAACAAATGACAAAAACTTATCCACAATATCTTGATTTAAGATACAAATCTGATGATTCACTTCTTTATATCTCAATTGCCCAAGAGCCTGTTCCGCCGTGATAACATCGTTTTCATAATCCTCAACGGTATCAATTACATTGTCATTCGCCACACCACCTTCTACAATATCATATTGATACTGTATCACACCGCCTTTTCGACAATCCACCACATAATCCAACCATTCAATATTATAGGCTTCAAATATCTTAATCCGATAACCTTCAGACTTGACAGCATCATAGTCAAATAAATAGGTCGTTAAAGTGGGTTGAACATGACGTCCTTTTCTTTCCGCTACTATTCCCGCCCATGACTCAGCTTGCTTACGTAGTTTTGTAAGATAAAAACCATGACCGAAATCAACATTCTTTCTGCCAAGTTTTACTAATGGAGTTGAAACAGATATATAAGATCCATGAAATAATGTAATCATACTTCAGCCTCCCAATTTAACAATGTCTCACAAATATCATCTGCCACCCAATCAAGGCTTTGCGTATGAAGGTCCTCATATTTCCTTATCAGACGGCGATGTATCAACCCCTGTTTCTGCAACCTGTCATGCATTTCCTTACCGGAAATCCCCAATTTGCGGGCACCGCTTTCTATCGCCATGACAGCAAAATGAATACGTCTATATGTCTCATTATCTGCATAGTTCATATTATTCTATTTTTTTAATCAGTATGCCTACCGGATAAATCGTCGCCATAACCCACCTGCATATTTATATTTAAGACAAAAGTAACCATTTCCTTTAAACATCGGACCAATAGAAGGAACTATTTCTCTCGATATCCGATTGCAGATAATCAATGCATCACAGACTTCTATTTATCAGGCAGCTGATAACCAATCATAAACAAAGCTGCTTCCAATGCTCTTAAAGCATTATCAGGACGCAACTTCGTAAACTTGGAAGGACGGGAAAGCACCTTTTGCAACAATCGATTTGCTTTCAAATTGTTTTCAACATGGTTTCTGTTACTCAACAAGGGAAAACGGTTTCTCACCGGATCCGGATTCCGATTCCGATTTCCACGTCCTTTACCATAAGCAAACCGCAAAGCATCGGGAATATCGTTACCGGATTCCTGACAAAATTTTCTGACAAGATAACCCAATGCCGCTCCCACACGACTGTCATAGATAACGAAGTTTTCAATATAAAGAGAATAAATCTTCGTAAATCCGGAATTCATATACACACCTTCATATTCGTTCTGTTTCAACTTATCCGGAACTGCTTTCAAATATCGAACCAATCCATCTTCTTCACTCAGCATCTCTATCTTCTCACGGTTTCCACGCAAAACACCACCCCATTCAAGTACCTTCAAACAGGTATACCTACACAAATCATTATCTTCTCTCAAAAGTGAATCTTTCAAATTTCCGGACAACTGCTTCAATAAATGTTCGCTCTCTTCAAACGTTCTCCCTTTCTTTTCTCCCTGTCCTACAGAAAAAGGCCATTCATATTTCTCGTATGCATCATAAACGTTCAAACAACACCAAGGCTGATTTGTTTTCCGATTGACATATCCATGTTCAAATTTATTATCAATCTTATCCAACAACCAATCGACGAATTGATCCACCACCCTTATATTCTCTGCTTCCATAATATAGTCTCTATTAAGTTTTTACTAATCATGCAAATTTAGCAATTTGGAATGAATAGTCTAAATATATTCAAATTAAAAGAAGTAAGAGAAGAAAAAGACCTACCGGTGTATATAAACGACACCACGACAAAGACAAAGACCATGACAAAAGGCAAAGACAGGAACATTCATTAACTATATGTTCCTAATAACTTCGCAGAATCATTAAAAGTAAAAATAAAAGTCTATCTCTTCTCTTCAAAAGTTGAATTAAAATCCATTGAGATTTAAGTTTCAACTACCTTCCCTATTTTTCTAATAGAGTAAGTTTGTCATAAGTACTCTGCAAATTATTTGGTATTACTATTTTAAGATTAGACAACCGGGTTCGCTCTTTTATCTGCCATTCATTAAAAGTAGCCAATTGAGCCATCATATTCGATTTAGCTTTTTTAAGCTCAACATTATATTCCTGCATATTTTTCAAATTTTCTTCCTCCACCAATTTCTTTATGCTAAACTTGATTTTATTCAATTTCTGTTCATTACTGCGATGCCATTTCTGAAGTTCAAAAAATAAATTCTCAACTTGCGACATACCAACAGAAGGCGAATGAGAATAAATTAACATTTCCCTTCCAGCACCATCTGTATTTATCGGCTTTACAAGCTTACACTGAAGCTCGTTTCGCGCTTTCGACAAAGTTCCATCTTTATGTATACACTTACCAATTGTTGCAGCAGCAGCTTCTAACTGATAGTATTCATTCCGCTCTTTAATATTCATTCTGGCAATAATATCACTTGCACATAATACCTTCGGCCGTTCGGGTTCTTTATAGAATTCAATACCACTCTTTTTACACCATTCTTCAGCATCCATTTCATCAAGTTTTTTCAACTCACTATTTTTTGCTTTAATAGCTTCTCTAATCCAAGCACAAAAAGCATTCATTTCAATCATTTCTTCCAACAAATTCGGGATTTGTTGCAAAAAAATTTCATCATATCCGATATTTACCATCTTTTCTGAATACGCAGGCGATCCTATTATGTCAACTTTCGTTGTTATAAAACTCATATTCTTCAACTTTTCCTCATGACAAGTTATGATTTCTTGAGCAATATTTGCTAAATGATCCGCAGAAGTGGAAGTCAAACCATGTTCTCCAAAAAAAATTTCATTTATCTGTTCCATATCTATTTTTTATTTTACTGCAAAGTTCTATCATTGGTGCACAAAAAACATGTGCACTTGATATTTTTTTCTATTTTTGCTCTCAAAAAATTGTTAGTATGATAACAGCCACAAAGCATTGTGGCTCGCAGAATTTTTATATCGCAAAAAAAGAGCAACCCGTTTTCAAATAGAGCAGGAATGGTCAAGAAGCAATATCAGCTACGGAAAGCCCTTAAACAGACGCACCTTTCAAGAAACCAAAAACAAGGTCGAACGTTTGTTTGATACAACTATATCCTATAATGCACAAACACATGAATACTATTTCGAAGATGCAGAAATATTCAAAAAAAACAGTGTACACAACTGGCTTTTGAAAACCTTGTCCGTATCCACCACATTACAAAAGTATAAAAATCAGCAAGAGCGAATTCTCTTGGAAGAACCCGCTACCGGTTATTTCTATTTGTCTGAATTATTAGAAGCAATGGACGCATCCGAACAAATACAATTGACTTATCATCCATTCGATAAAAAGCCCTACACGACCCTATTTTCAGCCTATTGCCTGAAAGCCTTTCAACAACGTTGGTATGTATTGGGTTTCTCTGATTACCACCAACAAATCCGCACATTTGCTTTAGACAGAATAATGTGCATAGAACAGACTACAATATCTTATTCCATCCCGGCCGATTTCAACAATCAACTTTATTTTAAAGATTGTTACGGAATAACTTATGCTCCTCACTTAGAACTGCATACCATCACTCTTGAAGTTTCTCCATCCTATAGCCCTTATTTGCGAACAAGCCCTATTCACCATTCACAACAAGAAATAAAAAAAGATATTTTTCAATTCACTGCTTTTTTTTCCATCGAACTATTACAGAAACTATTATCTTACGGCCAAAACATCAAGGTTCTCTCCCCTCTTTCCATCCAACAAAGGATCAAAGAAGAAGCACAGAATATGATTAATTTGTACAACAATCCTTAAGATTATAAATCAAGTCCGTCATGACGTAATGGATTTTGGTATTTTCCCATCTCTTCCAATTCCGAGAAAATATTAAACATCACCCTCCTTAAATCAATAATATCCATCAGCTAAGCGAACAGCAAAAAGAGCTGGTACGACCGTTCGCCATCCCCAAGCCGGCCCGTGAAATCGTCTGGGTCACCCGCGAAGACTTCATCCGCCATTCAATCGCAGTTATCCTGATCGAAAACATCAAGAAATCCATCACGAAAGAGATGCGCACGCTACAAGCGAGGTTGCGGGAGGTATGATTTAACTCATATCCCTGCTGACAAATGCCGCTCTCACACGACTGTCATAGATAACGAAGTTTTTCTTCATTTTCAACGTATTAATCCAATATTCCAATAACATTTTGTTGTACTAAATAATGAAATGCTTATCTTTACTGCTGATTTAAGTAGTGCTGTGTGTTAAAGATTTAAGTGATATCATGAGAACTGAAAAAGAAAAGATGCTCGCAGGAGAGCTTTATGATTGCAGAGACACTGAATTAATCAACAGATGGCATTTGGCCAAACAATTGCAGAAAGAATACAACAATACTCCGTCTGATGATACAGAAAAACTATCCGTTTTATTGGATAAATTAATCGGTTCAAGAGGAGAAAACGTGTGGATTTCAGCACCGATCTTTGTAGACTACGGTGAAAACATACATATTGGAAGAAATGTAGAAATAAATATGAATTGTGTTTTTTTAGATTGCAACACCATCACCATAGGTGACTATTCAGGAATAGGTCCGGGTGTACATATCTATACGGTTTTCCATCCGACCATACCGCAGGAACGATTAGGTAAAAACAGCTGTTTTTGGAAATCGCTCACCGCACCCGTAAATATAGGAAAGAACGTTTGGATTGGTGGAGGAAGCATTATCCTGCCAGGCGTGAGCATCGGAGACGGTACGACCATTGGCGCAGGTAGTGTCGTAACACGTGATATACCGCCTCACAGTATTGCTGTTGGAAATCCATGCCGTGTGATTAAAGAGATAAAGGATTAACCAAACATTATCACGATGTTCTTTCATACCCTTTATATCAAACAATCATTAAAATGATATACAAATCCAATTAAACAAAATAAAATGACTAAAAAAAACGATGCAAGATGGAGAGGAGGAGCCGAAGGATGGGTTCTTATAAAATCAGAAAAAGAGGTTATGTCTACTGCTGATTCATACAGAATTTCAATGATACATTCTTTAAAAGGGATGGAACATTGTCTTAAAAAGTTAACAAAAAAGAACAAAGAAAATCAAAACTTGAAGAGCACTAACAACAGTGATCTATAAATGCTCAAATCGGGGGTAGATCTTTATTTTCTACCCCACGATTTAATCATTAGTAATTCCAAAGGTTATTTCATACCTTAACCTTTAAAAAATACAGATTGCTATTCTTTATTCTATCCCATTTAAATACATAATCTTGTTCCAATACAATAGAATTTTTTATATAAGGATTTTCAGTTTTATATTTCAATTCTGTATCAGCTTGATATTCCGTTCCATCTCTCATATCAAAATCGCCTGTATGAAGCGAATATGATTTTTGATTCACATAATGAGTATGGTCTGTACCTACTATGAAAAAGCCGATATCTATACCATGTTTTTTATAAAATTCAAGATCTCTCAAATCAATAAAAGCATCACATCTATTATTAGGTTCACGATAATTTACTTTTTTAAAAAACCTCAGCTCTATCGCAGCTTTTACATCATTGTACTCGACAACTATATCTATATGCAATTTTAACTTTTCTATATCTGTATCTTTTAAAGATGAAGGTATACTATATTTCAAATTCAAATTAAATTTATCTTCGGCTTTAAATCCATAAAGTTCCCAACTTTTTCTCAGGGCATCTCCCAATTCCTTTCGAAAATCATCTTCTTTATCCAAAACAAGCCCACCAAAGCTAATCTTATTTATCAATAATTTATAAGATTGCTCTACTATTTCCTGCAATAAATCTATTTGCTGTTTCTTATCCATTTTCATACTTTTTTCTTATTTTCTCCATGTAGTTCCTCGATCACCCGGACAAAAGCGGCCGGCAATCGTCTTAGTATTTCTTCTGCGAAATCATCGGGGATTCCATAATAGGCTTCTGCGATTCCTCCTGTTATGCAAGCCAATGTATCGCTATCACCTCCAAGAGAGACGGCCAGGCGAATTGCATTTTCAAAATCCGTACTGTCCAGAAACGCGATAATCGCTTCTGGTACGGTTCCTTGGCAACTCTCATCAAAAAAGTAATCCGGTCTGATTTCATCACAAGTCCGGTTCAAGTCATAAGAGAATGTTGCTTGGATATATCGCCTGATTTCCGGCTTGCTTTTTCCGATCCGCGCAAGATAAATTGCAGCTGCAGTCGCTTGTGCGCCTTTTATTCCTTCAATATGATTATGAGTAACCACAGCTGTTTCCTTCGCCACTTCCAATGTCTTTTCCAACGAGTCGAACATCCATCCCACAGCACTGACCCGCATAGCCGAACCATTGCCCCAACTATTGTAAGGCTGCGGATTCGTTTCGCAAAGCCATTGCCCGAAACGCCCTCCATAACCACCCATCGGACACGGATATTCCCTACCGTAACGAAGCATCACCTGAACAAGATCACCTCCATGCAATAGCCAATCCGCTATGGCAACCGTCATAATCGTATCATCTGTATAACTACTACCCCTTGTAAATAACGGAAAAACCGTTGTCTTTATATTATCAAACTCATACACGGAACCGATAATATCCCCAGCTATTGCACCAATCATATTCTTTCATTTTTATTTACAGACAAATATACAAAACAGTTCGTTACCTCCAAAGTATACGAGAATCCAAACACCCGAAAGCCTTCACTTTCTATTTTTAGAGGATATTTCGAGATCACCCCCCAATCAATCCCATGACTCTCAAAAACAACCCTTATTGTATAATTTCGTTTCTTTAATGAAAATATACAACCTTTGTAAATAGCTGAGAAATTCGCTCTTTAATGATGGAAAACGGGATTTCATCCGCGAAGTGCGCAGTTTTTTACCCTGAAGACGGTCGCCATCGCCGTGAAGTCCGACTTCATATCGCCTGAAGTCCGGCTTCGGGAGCCATGAGGAGGGACTTCACGGCGATGAAGTCCCTCCTCATGGCGGAAAAGGGTAAAATTTCTTTTGAGATATTCGGATCGGAGGGAACTTTTATTTGCTACAGGTGATTCTCCGGGAGTTCAGCTTTTTCACTCTGTCAGGATTTCCTGCTTTTTACTGACAAAAAGAACTGCTTTTCTGATTTTGTGCCGATCTCATTTTACCGGCTGTTCATTCATACCGAGGTAAAGGAGAAAAACGTCAGTCACAACTTGTCCGAAATTTCATGCAAAATAGAAAAACGCTCTAAAAGGGGATATTGTCATTTTTAACAATATGACACCCCTCTTACACTCTCCATTACAATCCGCATTTTCCAGGCTTTTGTGCAACCCATCGCAGATTTCCAACTCATGCCTGATTATTACGACGATATTCAGTCGGAGTCATTCCATAATTCTGTTTGAAAACCGTACTAAAATAACGGGCACTGGAAAAACCGGTACGATCCGCCACGTCCTGAATGCTCATCTCTTTGTGGGAAGAAAGCAAACGGGTAGCTTCGACCATACGGAACCGGGTCACGTAATCGCCGATCGAAATATCCGACAATTGACTAAACTTGCTATAAAGCGTCGTACGGCTCATCGCCATACCGGAAGCGATAAAGGCGACGTTCAGATCCGGATTGGCCAGATTCTCATGAATCAACAGATTCAATTTCTGCATGAATTGTTCATCCGCATTGCTCACGGCATCTTCTTTGGGAGAGAACAAGCAGCCGGATTCCCGGTAACGCGCCCGCAGTTGTTCCCGTTGTCGCAGCACATTCTGCAAAATGACCATCAAAGAATCCACATCAAAAGGTTTTGCCAGATAGATATCCGCCCCAGACTTATATCCCTCGACCGAACTTGCCGGATCAGCCTTAGCGGTCAACAATATCACCGGAATATGGCTGACCTTCAAATCATTCTTAATCCGGCGGCATAACTCGTATCCATCCATCCGGGGCATCATGACATCACTGATGATGATATCCGGCTGAGATTGTTTCAAAAACTCCCAGGCCTCCTCACCGTCACCGGTCACATATACATTCTTGAACTCCGCCTGCAAGACACCGGACAAATAGCTACGCAATTCCGGTTCGTCTTCAACCACCAAAGCCGTATATTTTGCAAAAGACAAATCGGCCGGTACCACCCGAAGCTCAGCCTCTCCGGTCTCTCCTCCGACAGAGCTGACATCGCTGTCCGGCTCTCCCAAAGCCATCGTCTGTTCCAACGGCAAATCAAAATAGAAAGTAGCACCACCATCTTCATTTTTGCAGGCACCTATACTCCCACCATGCAGTTCCACCAGTTTGCGGGCGTATGCCAAACCGATCCCGCTCCCCTTATAATTGTGGTTGCCTTGATAAAAATGGGAAAACAGACGATCCATGTCTACATGATCCAACCCGATCCCCTGATCGGCAAGTGAAATACGCAAAAAGGCTCCCATACGTTCCGTACGAATGACCAACAAGGTATTCGGATCGCTGAATTTCATCGCATTAATCAACAAATTGGACAATACGACACGACATTTGGCCGCATCGAAAGGTATCTTCTCCACAGATGCATCCAATTTGTATTCCAACCGAATACCACGTGCTTCAAATTCCTGTGCAAAATCATCCGTCACGGTCCGTATCCAATCCGCGATGTTGTGAAAACGAATATCCATGACATCGCCGTTCGTGTCTGATCTTTGTGCTTCCAATACCATATCAACAATTTCCTGCATCCGGCAAGTCTGCAACAACAAACCATCCAGTTGCTTGGAAACCTCTTCATCCGTCACCCTCCCGGAT
Source organism: Parabacteroides sp. (assembly GCA_017937385.1). Taxonomy (GTDB): domain Bacteria; phylum Bacteroidota; class Bacteroidia; order Bacteroidales; family Tannerellaceae; genus Parabacteroides. The sequence goes on along the minus strand of JAGBDR010000004.1, from coordinate 92,411 downwards.
TTCAACAAACGTTTGAGCGGAGCGTAGATCAAAGTCAACGGCGTACGAAGTTCATGACTGATATTGACCATGAAACGGACTTTCTCTTCATAGAATTTGCGTTCATGCTCTTTCATTGTCCAGGCGAGTTCCCGTTCCTTACGCTTCATGACCGACCGGACGATCCAGGCGGCAACAGTCACCAACAGCAAAACCAAAACAGCCCAAAACCAGGCACGGCGCCATAGAGGAGGGACCACATGGACCACCAACAGTTTCAAAGGAATGCTCCAGTCGCCGTTTCGCTTGCTATAAGAAACCCACAACTCGTAATTACCGGGAGAAAGAGCCGGAAACGAAAAGGCATGGCTGGATGTTTCCAACAAATCCTCACGGTCTCCTTTGATATAAAAACGGAATAATTTCTTCCGTATCAGATCCTTTTCCTTGACGATAACACTCAATCCTAAAGAGGAATAATCCCAAGGAATGGATATCTCCTGCTCGCCAAACAGACCATCCTGATGGATAAAAGAGCCATCCAACGCCAAGTTGATCAGACTGACGGAAAAATCTTTCTCTTCCTGAAACTTCTGATCCGGACGTATCCGCACGACACCTTCCACACCTGCCATGTAAATGTCGCCATAGACGGATTCCAATGCCGCTTGCGGTAAAAACTCATGTGTAAAAACACCATCGGATTCTCCCAAAACGACGATACGTTTCTCTTTTGGGACATACGCATACAATCCTTCATGCGTGCTAACCCACAGCTGGTCACGGTTATCAAAAGCAAGAGACATGACTCCGATAAAGCGTTTCGTTTCAACCGTATCCAACTTTTGCAGGGCACGGTCATAGACATACAAGCCGGAAGTCGTACCCAGCCAAAAACGTCTGTCTTTTCCTTGCTTTACCGCCGTTATCGTGCCGATCCCATCGCCGGGCAAGAAAATCGGACGCAGTTCTCTGGCAGGAAAGTCCAGAACATATAATCCGGCAGAAGTACCGATGTAGCACGAATCACCCGCAACAAAACGAGGAGCCTGGAAGTTCGGCAACATATTTTCCGAAAAGGATTCGAACTGATGTTTCCGATGGTCATATACGAACAGATAATTGTCGGTCAAAAGACAAAAACGGTCATCATCCATCCGACGCAAACAGACCGAATTTCCACACAGGAAAAGATCTTGTCGGACGTTTCCCCAGTTCAACGGGAACTCCCGGCACTCACCGGTCTTCTTGTTAAAACGATAAATTCCCACACCAAACAAGGACAGCAACAACTCCGAATCATTATAAGGCATAATGGAAACGATCTTCATGTTCTCCGTCTGCCTATATTCCTGAAACGTCTCACTTTTCGGATCAAACAAATCCATTCCGCCCCCATCTGTCCCCATCCAAATCTTCCCGTCATGATCTTCATACATGGATGCAACCGATTGGAAACTCAATCCATAGGTCGCTCCGGGAGGCGCATCCCGATAGGTTGTCATGTAGACAGGCTTGATACCGATCAGTCCGCCCAAAATACTACCGGCCCAGATATTTCCTTCATCGTCGATATACAGGCTGGCAAAAGAATTGACCGGAAGCGAATGACGATCACCCGGAAGGTGCATGATTCCTTTTACGGTCCTGTCAGCATAATTATAGATATTGATGCCTCCTCCGTCGGTTGCCAACCAAAGTTCACCGTCCTTTTCCTGCATATCCTGCACAACATTGTGTGTCAAACGTTCCGGTGTTTCCAGATGTTCGACCAACCGCCCACCACGGTCATAACAATAAACGCCTTTATTATAGACTGACACCCAAGTCCTTCCAAGAGAATCCTGAAACAGGGCCGGTATGTTTCTTTCCTGGATAAACGGAACCCGCTCCATTGTTCCTTTCTTCGGATAATACCACCAAATGCCGTTCCCCCGGAAAGACAGAATGATCTTTTCCTCCTTTTCGTCATATAAATAAGCACGGTTGGGAACTGAAAGCGGCATGGTATCATTCAACTGGCACTTGCCGATTTTCTTTTCCGCATAGGAATAATAATACACACCCTTCGCACCGAAAAAATAGACACCTTCCGGCATAAGCAGGCAACAAGTCGCCACGATCGGTTCTCCGTCCAATTCCAGACAATCAAATTTACGGGAATTCCGGTCGAAAGTGGCTAATCCCCGACTGGTCCCGACCCAAATATTCCGTTCCGCATCTTCCTCCAGAAAAACGACATCATTATATGGAAGAGAATACGGGTTGTCATGTTCTTCCTGATAAACTGTGATCTTTTCCCTATCGAAACGGTTCAAACCAAACCGGGTCCCAATCCACAGAACCCCCCGGTCGTCCACCAATACACATTTCACTGAAGATTGAGACAAGCCATCCGCCAATGATATTTGTTTAAAATAATACCTGGGGATCGCCTGAAGAGTCCCTGTCAAAAATAAAAAAAAGAATAATAGATATACTTGTTTATATCGCCCTAACACTTGCATAATGTATATAACCCTTTGTCCTGCAAAAATACAAAATCATCCGAAAAACAAGCCTTACAGAGCAAAAAAACAAATTTTGAGTTTTCCCGGACAATATCGAACCTAAACCGTATATTGAGAATCATAGATTTGCAACAAACAAAAATCGAACAATAATCATGTATCATTAAAATCAATCTTATATGTTACTCAGAACTGGTATATTTTCAATTCTTTTAGTTGTGATATTCGCAAAATACACTTCGTCGGACACAAAAACAGAAATCATTCCCCTTCCCCAACAAAGCGTATCGGACAAAGGCGATTTTGTCTTCAACAAGACCACCCTTATCAGTGTAGAAAATGAGAAACAGGCCCTGATTGCCCGTGAACTGACAAACCTGCTTAATCAGGCCGCCGGATTCACCCCGAAAATCGTCATACAAGACAAACAGGCAGACATCCAATTCCGTACAGACAGTAAATTAGCCAAAGAACATTACAAGCTGAACATAGCCCCGTCTTGTATTCTGGTAGAAGCTTCCGGACAGAAAGGATTCTTTTATGCCATGCAGACATTACGTTGCCTGCTCCCTCCGGCTATCAACAGCCTTACCCCGGTAGAAAACATCAAATGGAGAGTTCCGGGAATGACGATTTTAGACGGGCCTCAATGCGACAACCGGTCGGTCGTGCTATACACGCCTTTACATCTCATCCCCGATGAAAATCTGAAAGAATTGATTGATTGCATGGCCATGCTAAAAATAAACAGGCTTCATTTTATGGAGGGACTTTATAGTTTCATCCCGAAACCGCAGCCAGAAGCAGAGAACATGATTTTATACGCCCAAGCCAAAAAAGTCACCATCTCAAGCGGAATGATGCGTCCGGAAGGTATCGCATCCAACCTTCCTTTTCATGTAGAACAAATGATCCGGGAATCCAACATCCCGCATTCCAAGGAAAATAAAAAACAAATATTCGAACATTTAGTGCCCATTGCCGAAAAGAGCTGGTCGAAAACGCCCCCAACAGGCAACCGCTAAATGCCCGATTCAGAATAAGGGCCTGTTTGAATTTCGATAGGTACGATCATTCAAACAGGTTCCCAAATCCGTCAATAGCGTTTCAAGACCGGATCAATGATTTTTTCCATCACCTTGTATCCTTCCAAAGTCGGATGCACGCCGTCTTCCGAATAGTTGAGCGGTAAACCGTTCCGTTCATCTGCCATTTCGGAATGATAGTCCACATAGGTGATGTTATTACGATCGGCATACTCTTTCAGCATTTTGTTCAGCTCAATGATCTTACCAGCCGGTTCCAATCCTTTATGCCAACTAAAGTCATAGGCAGGCAGCAAAGAACAAAGAATCACATCAATCTTATGGAGTTTTGCCAACTCGATCATGGAAATGATGTTGCCTTTGATATTTTCCAATGAAATATATCCATTGTTTTCGGCTATATCATTCGCTCCGGCAAGGATTACCACCGCCTTGGGTTCCAATTCGAGCACATCCCTGCGGAAACGGACCAGCATCTGGGAGGTCACCTGACCACTGATGCCTCTGGCAATATATCCGTTATCCTTGAAGAAAAGCGAATCCGCATTCCACCAGCACTCCGTAATCGAATTGCCCATGAACACGACTTTCGCCGGTTTCTTGACCGTTTTGTTTTGTTCGGCATACCGTTCAAAATTAGCCCAATCAACAGCCTGCTGTCCAAACAAAGGGACCGTTGCCAACATACAAACGCTTATCAGCAACCATTTTTTCAAATCTTTCATACTTCTATATTTTATTGATAAGTTACTAATTTCAATCGAATACGGGAATCTTCAACAACTCACCGCCCCGCATGGCCGATTGATGCGCGACAATACCCGGAATCGTATAGGCCAACGCTTCATGTATATTCACTTCAGGAACCCGATTTTCGACAAGGGCACTGATAAATTCATGCGTAATAAAACAATGCGAATTGCCATGTCCACTCGTATGGCTGATTTTACCCGGCAAGCCGGTCTTCCACCATTCTTTCATTTCAACAAAATGCATCTCCGGTTCATCGACAACAAAACCGCCTTCATCTTTTCCCTGTACGTCGGCTGAGATCACTTCATGCGATTTCAGACCTTTGTATTCCGCATAATAACTCATTTTGTCGCCATGCCACTCACCTCTCTCAACACCGACCAAGGCCCCTCGCCAGCAAACTTCGCCGATGAAGGAATTGCCCTTGTCTGTCCGGAAAAGAGCCGTCTCGTTCCAGAAAGGATTGCCGAACGGATTGTTGTCCAATATCGGGCTACCGTCGCCCCATCCGTTACAAGTCACACTGGTCAGCCTTTCTCCCGTTACTGCGATCAGGAAAGAGGTGACATGTGTCGGGTACAACATAGGAGGAAGCCCATGCCTCCAAGTAGGTTTCCTGTTTTCGTCAAAATATAACGTCTCCAAACCCGGATGATAATATTGGGCGGCACTGCTGAAAATATTCCCGAACTTGCCGGACTTGTACAATTCCTTGACCATCATTGTTTCTTCCCGATAGGTGGAAGTTTCTGCCATCATATACGTGAGGCCGGAATGTTTTACAGCTTCAAATAATTGACTGCACTCCTCTTCCGTCATGGCAGCCGGTACAGCACAAAGCACATGTTTCCCGGCTTTCATACACTGGATCGTATGACGTACATGATCTGGAGCCGGAGTAAACAAGGCAACCGCCTCCACTTTAGGATCCTTCAGCAATTTATCCAATGACTCATAAGACTTTTTACACTGATAGACCTCCATCAGTTTCTCCCTTCTCTGCATATTCAGGTCACTCACCGCCTCAACTATGCAATTAGGATGTTCATGGAAGAAGAAACCCAAACCAAAGTTTCCGCCAACTACCCCTATACGAATTTTCTTATTCGAATTCAACGGTTGCGCAAAGGCAAAACGCGGAGACAAACATACGGCTGTCGTTGCCAATCCGAACCGACTTATGAATTGTCGTCTGTTTATTTTTTCCATATTTTCTCAGTTTACTTTATTAGTGTGTTTTAAATGGTTCTTGAACAATCTCGGTAACAATTAAAGCTTGGCTTTTTTGATCAATAGATGATCCATCATGGTATTGTAATAGTTATCATTATCACACAAAGGATATATGACAAAATGCTTTCCATCGTCAGCATCCGTAAATGTATTACATCCGGTTTCCGTATCAATGCATATATTGACCCGTTTGAAACCCAACCGGTTGATTTTTCCGCAAGCATATCCGGCACACCATACGCCAAAAGGGTCCCAGGCAAGCCGTCCGGTTTCGGTTCCGAATGCCACCAGAGCCTTGGTGACAATGTCGTTCCGGTCCAGATCGACCAATTGCAACTGAGCTCCGCACACGAGCCTCCCGCCTACATTATTCGTAAAAAAGAGTATTGGATAAGGCCAATTCTTGCTGATATAATCAGCGGCTGTCCTGGCGGCCGGGGCAAACCAGATGTTGTTGCAACGGCCTTCCGGATAGGTCGCGCCCACAACATACAACTGCCCGCATTTCTTTTTGACGAGTTCCAAACCCGATAACGCGGAATACTCATCCGCTTCACTCTTCAACAGACACTCTATGTTGGTCGTATACCCGGTCGTGACGATATCCACCGGAGTATCGCTTTCAGACAATATTTTCCGATACATCTTTACAGCCTCATAAGCATGGACATTTCCATCGCTATATTCAGCCATCAAATCCCAATAAGGAGATTCTTCGGGTCCATTGGCTACCGCGCTTTTTCCGATCAGTACATCCGGTTTGCCTTCGTAAAGCAAAAACCCCCGCAGTGCCTCCAGATTATTGGGGCCGTTCACCGAAAACGCGACTCCCATCAGATCGATAACGCCATCATCATCCAGTGCGGTTGCGATCCTCAATGCACAAGCATCATCCACATCTGTACACATATCGACATCGACGATCATTTTTTTGTGAGGAGCCATATTCAGAAACAGCGCATTCGAATCCCGATCCGCATTCAAATCAGCCTGATTACCTACCGGCCGGCAGCTGCCCAACAGAATCACCCCTATAAACAGTTTATATATACTTTTCATTTTACGTGCAACAATTAAAATTATTTTTTCACCCATTCGCCACCAGACGGCAACAGATACTGAAAATCTATCGGATACCAACAAGAAGCGAATCCCTCTTTCAACCGATTGGAAAAGACCAGTTTAAAGGGATGTATACCCTTTTCCAAAGCTATCTGCGTCTTCTTTTCATAAAAACGGGAAGAGGTCGGGTTGTAAATCAATCGCGAACCTGCAATCCACAATTCATCCGCATTCGACCTAAAGGTGTAAACCCCCGTTTCCGGTACTTGAAATTCTCCGGTATAAACAGCCAGACCGGGTGTCTTGAAATCGAATTTATCCCTATTATAGCATGAAAAAGAACGGATCACCGTATCCTTTTCAAACCGTGCCTTTGCATAATCCTCCTCGTTTTTAAAAAGTCCACTCGCCAATTTCAGATGGATTTGCCCGGAACAACCGCCTTGCAGAGCCGGAACAGCCGTTTGTTTCTCAACATTGACAAGACGAACCGGACTGAGCTTGCCGCTCCCCGCTTTCGTACAGACTTTCAAAACACACGATGACTGCAACACAAGCCGTTCCGGTAAACAAGGAGAATCCGCATCCGGATCGGTACCATCCACCGTATAGACCATCGGAAGGGAACGGCTATTGGTAAATTCCAGTACCACGGAATCAGCTGTAAAAACTTTGTTTGTCGTCAATTCCCCTTCCGGCATCGGAATATGGTAATTAACACCTCTCAAATCCAATCGGGCCTGCATATTCTCCAGACGCCTCTGAAAATCAACCCAGTCTTTATTTTCAGGCAGGGACCATGCGGTTTCCGCCAAGGCAACAGCACGTGGATATAACATATACTCCAAAAGATCCACAGACGAAGTCCATTCACTCCATAAGCAAGCCTGAGCGCCCACCACATAGTGTTTGTGTTCATCCGACAATCCTTCGGATACCGGTTCAAACTCATACACATCTTTCAAATACGACTGTCCTCCCATAGCGGCAGGCTCCACCTCGTCCGCTCCTTGTGCCGCACACAAATAAAGCCCGTCGGCCATCGATGCCATAATGACGTCATGGCCCATAGCAGCCGCTTTAGCCCCACTTTCCGTCCCTTTCCAGCTCATCACGGTTGCATCTTCCGGCAATCCGCCCTCCAGAATCTCTTCCCAACCGAGCATTCGTTTGCCCAATGTATCGGAAACAAAACGTTCCATCCGTTTGATTGCATAGCTTTGCAGTTGTTCCTCAACCGAATGTTCGCCGGTAGGTTTCAGTCCCAGTCTTTTTGCCAACGCCTGACAACGGGGGCATGTTTTCCAATACCTTTTCACACACTCATCCCCACCAATGTGCAGATACCGCGAGGGGAATAACTCGGCAACCTCCTTCAGAATATTTTCCATCAAGACAAAGACCGAATCGTTTCCTACGCAAAAGACATTCTCTTCGACTCCAAAAACCTGTTCGCTTTTGAAAGGGCCTCCCATACAGGAGAGTTCAGGGAAAGGAATCAAAGCCGACAAACTATGCCCCGGAAACTCGATCTCCGGTATCACCTCTATGTGGTGACGGCTCGCATACTCCACCAGTTCTTTTATATCCTCTTTCGTGTAATAATAGGGACCATACATCTCTCCGTTATACGTTTCCTGTATTGCCGAGCATTCGACCAACTGGGGATACTTGTCTATGGCAATGCGCCAGCCTTGATTATCCGTCAAATGCAGATGCAGGTAATTCAGCTTCAACATCGCCATCACCGATATTTGCTTTTTCAGTTCCTCTACCGAAAAGAAATGGCGGCAGACATCTATCATCAGTCCGCGATAACGAAACCGAGGATGGTCCACGATCCGAACGACGGGCACGGACAATCCGAACGGGACCGGTACCGGACTCTCTATTTCTGCCGGTAACAGTTGCAACAACGTCTGTATAGCATAAAACATACCGGCTTCCGTCGCAGCGGAAAGTGAAACCCGTTTTTCATCGACGACGATCTCATATCCTTCCTTCTCCAGATTTTCATTCGTCTTAAACAGGATACTATTTTCCGCCGGCCGATCTGCAAAAGAGAGTTTACAACAACCTACACACTCCAATTTATCCTTCAACCAACCGGCTTCATCCTCCCAAATGTTATCCTCCAGGACGATGGTAGTCGAAGCATTGATATCAAAGGTCCCAACCCCTACTTCCAATTGTAAGGGTTGTGGAATAATATGGATTCCCCTATTATACTCCTTCTCCTCTATCTGCATCTGGCAGGATACAAAAGAAAAGAGCAAACAGTATATGACATATTTCTTCATCTCAAATGCTTAATTGGAACCTATTTCCAAAATCGTACCGCCAATATAACGCAAACCGTCCGCTCTGGTGATGTAATAAACGACAAGTACCCGGTTATCGTCCAAAACGACCGGCCATGAATATCCGACATCCGTTCCAGGCCCGTTGTCATCACGCAGTATGATTTCCTCTGCAGTCGCAAAATCCGTACACTCCGCATTCAGTATTCGAGCCCGGACCCCACAGGGTTTCTCCCGATAACCATACGTCAAGAAAACGCGGTTATCAGGAAGCCTGACCGCCGCCAAAGGATGTCCGTAGAATCCCATAGGTTGCCACTTGAATGTTTTTCCTCCATCCGTAGACCGTGCTATACAAGCACGGGTCTCCGGATTTTCAGTACGGATGAAAGCGACAATATCCCCTTTCGGCGTTTCATAAACAGAAGCCTCGTTAAATATGAATTTTTCATGCGTTGCCACAATACCCGAATATTGCCAGGTCAATCCCTTATCGTCCGAGTAGAGCAGATGATTGGAAGTTTTTGTCAGCGGGTTATCGTCCATAGCCGCTACCACCCAGAAAATCCTTCCACTTTTCCCCTCATACAACGCACCTCTGTTATAGGCAGGTAACGGTTTCCCCATCGGATCCTTATAAATTCCGCCTTTGACGGCAGGCGGATAGATCGGTCCTTCCCACGTTTTTCCATTGTCGAAAGAACGCACAATATAACCGCCAAGGGGAACCCATCCACCTTCATGATAAACAGGCTGTTCCATTTTAGCTATCGCATCCTCCCGAAGTTGGATCCATCCATAGCTCGTACAAAGTAACGTGCCATCCCTCAACTTCAACAGACAAGGATCTTGCGATCCTCCAAAAGGATGCGCATAAATCAGTTCCGGTTCCTTCGTCCAGTTTTCGCCGTCTTTCGAACGGACCATAACCAAATAGCTATTCATGTCCGTATGTGTCGGATAGGGCTCTCCCAACATGACTCTGTTGGGCGCACGGCGGAAAGCGACCAGATAATCATCCCCGCTTTTTACGACGGATGGAAACGCAACATAAAACTGCGGATCTTCATAGACCACTATATCTTTGATTTTCCTTACTTCCGGCCGCTTACCCAAGTCCTTTCCCTGTATATTGCCGGACAGACAAGACAACGCCAACAAGGTCAATAAAAATAATCTCATATTCATTTCTGCATTTTATCAATAACCCAGTAATCTTTACTCGTCATAACCCGGATTTTGTCTGACCATAGGTTCTTTACTCAACAAATCATCGCTGATCGGAAACAGCTTCAGGTAATCCTTGCCTTTCTTGTTCTGAAGAGAGGGGACCAGATCAAACGCTTTATCAAAGCGCAACAGGTCCCACCATCTTTTACACTCAAAGGCAAATTCCAACAAACGCTCTTTCAGAATCACTTCGTCGTTATAGGCTTTCGACCCACTGACAAAAACATGCTTGTCGAAATTTTCCCCATACGCTCTTTGCCGGATCTGGTTGATCTCGTCAGAAGGATCCATACCCAAGGCATTTTTGGCCTCCGCCATCATCAACAGGACATCCGCATAGCGATACAGAATCACATGGCTCATGAAATAACGATGTCCGGATTCCACCAACCCTTTTCCTTTCGTGCACACACTTTGATAATATTCCCGGTTTCCTTCCTCATCATACGTATATATTTCATATAAGGTACCGGCTTTACGGGTATCATCCGGATCGTAAGCGTCCACCAACAACTTGGTCGGTACGGTAAGCGCTTGGCCGCCACCTGTCGGGAAAAGGGTATTTTTCGTTTCTTCATCGATGTTACCGGGAACGCCTGCCTGGATTATCCACGTGTGCCAATAAAAATTATGATTCCTTTCATCTTTCTGATAGTGAGCGCAAAACAAAAGCTCGGAATTGAACTTATTCCCCACATCAAAAATCTTTCCAAAATCAGGAATCAGTTCCACGCCCGGTTCCTTCACCTCTTTAAGAGCGTTCAAAGCAATCGTAAAATCTTTCTCTCCACCGTTCAGACGTTTTCCAGTCCAGAGATAAACATCCCCTTTCAAAGCATTCGCCGCCGGTTTATTCCAATAGATCCTTCCGCTTGCCGGCGCACTGCTGTTCGGGTGGTCGCCAAACAATTCGATAGACTTGTCGATATCACTTTTTATCAAAGCAAACACCTCTTCAACCGACGATCTCTCTTTATACAGAACCTTGGGATCAGTCCCCTCTACCGGCTCTGTACGGATAATCAGCTCTCCCCAGGAACGGACCATGACATAATAGGCATACGCTCTCATCACATACGACTGGGCCAGATAATAGTCCTTATCCGCCTGTGAATTAAAATGAATGCCTTCTGCATATTTGATAACCAGGTTACAAGCATTAATCAAGGCATAAAACGGTTGCCATGAAGCACCTACCGTTGCAGACGTCAGTGTATTGTTGAAATAAATATCATACCCGCCGGCACTACCGACCGCATTCAAACCTGCCGTCTCAGCACGAGATTCACCCAAAAGAAACAATTGTTCATCCACTTCCCTCAGATACGTATAAATCGCCTGGTTAGCCGCCTTGAGGTCTTCTTCGGTCTTCCAATACGCACTACCGCTGATCACACTCGGCGACTCGACATCCAGCACGTCACAACTCATCATCGAGGCAAACAAAACCCCTATTACCACATTTCTGATTATTTTGATCCTATTTTTCATGACATCGTGTTTTTAAAATGTAAGATTAAGTGAAAAAGTCACGTTTCTCGGCATTGCATAGCGTCCCAAGTCGGTTCCGCCCTCTTCCGGATTCAACCCTTTATATCCCGTAATGTATAGAAGGTTACTACCTGTAACGGATGCACGCACATTACTCAGACTCAATTTTTTGAATATTTCCGGCAAGAAAGAATAAGCCAGTGTCACTTCACGGAAACACAAGAAATTTCCTTTTTCATAATACAGTGACATCGGTCTCGCTCCCGTCGTGTTGCATTGCGTAAAATTACCTTCGTAGAAACGAGGATAGTTCGTCACATCTCCCTGCTCTTTCCAAGAATATTTTACGATATCCTGTGTCATGTTGTTTCCTCCGAACAATCCATAGTCCATAAACATTTTCGCCCAGTTATAGATGGTATGCCCGGCTGTATAATCCGCCCGTACATAGAAATCAAAGCCACTGAACGACAAATTACTGGAAATACCACCTGTCCACTTCGGATACTGGTTACCCAGATACACCCGGTCTTTCGAATCGATCTTACCGTCGCCGTCCGCGTCCAGCCAGTTCACGTCACCACCGAACTTCGTTTTATCCTCAATGGTCACGAGCATATCTTCAGGAGCACCGGCAGCCTCTTCGTCAGTCGAATAGACACCCAGTTGTTTATAACCGAACATATCTCCCATAGTGCCTCCTTCTTGCAGACCACCCAGCCAAGCATGCTTGTTCTGCGACGGGTCCCACACATATTCACCGCCAATGCGATTATTTTCCACACCATTTTCCGGCAACTCCAGAATTTTGTTTTTCACTCTCGACGCGTTGAAACCAAGTGTCCAACTGCCATCTTTTCCGAAACGAATGACTTCAGCATTGACTTCCAATTCAACCCCTTTGTTTTCAAGGCTTCCCAAATTCGTATAGACACTGTTCAATCCTGTCGAGGGCGGAAGCGTAAACATCGTAATCAGATGGTCCGTTTTTCTTCTGAAATAATCAGCCGTAACGCTCAACCGTCCATTCAAGAATTTGAAATCACCACCTACATCAAAGGTTTTCGAACGCTCCCATTTCACATCATTATTCACAGGAAAGCCAAGACGTACCGCCGGATTACCGAAGAAAGTACTTCCCACGCTATAATAACCATCAGCCGCCCAGTCGGCAAGTCCGGTGATATTACCGTTCACACCATAGCTGGCACGTAATTTCGCCTTCACAACTTTTTTCAGTTCGTCGGGGTAGAAATTCTCCTGATCGACATGCCAACCGCCCGAAATACCAGGAAAAAACCCATACCGGTTATTACGTCCCAGATTTGAAGCGCCGTCATAACGGGCACTGAAAGTCAACAGATACTTATTTTTGTAATTGTAATTTATTCGACCGAAATATCCCATCATCTTATGTGTGGAACTCGAACTGCCTGCTTTCGTTCTTTCCGCAATACCGTTTACCGTCGTAATGTTGTCTGTGGCACCACCCCGGCCGGCAGCCTCGATCGAATCTATGATCCGCTCGGTATAATTCAATCCCAACATGGCTGAGAAAATGTGATCCTCCCAAAACGTTTTCATATAATCCAACACGGCATCAGCCTGATAATGCGACCATTCGTCATGATTGGCAGAAGCATCCCTCGTCTTTACCAATTGGTTCGGCCCGTTCCAATAGGCCGGCATAAAACGGTTCTTATCCGTATTGGTTTTATACAAGGCAATTTGAGGTCTAAAGGAAAGTCCGGGCAATATCGTCCAGTCGGCCCCCAAAGACAAGGTGTAATTTTCCGATTTATCCGTATTTTTAGCAATCGACATGGAATACAACGGATTGCTCATTCCCCATTGCGGCCCCGGAGAATAGGAACCGTCTTCAAAATAAATCTTGGCAGTAGGTGCTAAACTGGCATTCCGGTAAAACGTGACATCCGTATTGAATGGTGACGAATGGGTCCGCGTATTCGAATAGTACACTTTCCCCGTAACACTCAAATTATCCAACACCTGTACCTCTCCGTTAATATTGAAAGAGAAACGATTATAATCCGTAGAACGCAAAGTACCCTCGTTTTTCAAATACCCTATTCCAGCCAGGAATTTCGCCCTTTCCGAACTTCCGCTCACCTCAGCATGGTGATTGTGGGAAAATCCGGTACGATAAGCCAAATCCGACACTTTGTTATCTTGGAATATCAACGTTTTGGTGGGATCGATAGGGTCCGGCATACTCATCCACCCTTCATTCAGCTTATGCTTGTTCGAATCATTCAGATATTGGGTCGTAAACACCGTCTGGTTCGTCAAGTCATTTCCGGTCCCGAATCCTTTTGCCATCCCCAACTCGCTGGTCGCATCCGGAAATTTATCTTGCATAATCATACCTTTACGTTGCAAAGTCAGGTAATCCACAGCATTCGCCATCTTATATTTTTTCCCGATGGTCGATACGGTGAAATCATACGAATAAGAGACTGTTGCCTTGCCTGCTTTAGCCGACTTGGTCGTCACAATCACAACGCCATTCGATCCTTTCGCCCCGTAAATGGAAGTAGACGCGGCATCTTTCAACACTTGTATGGATTCGATATCATTGCTGGACAAGTGATTGATATCATCACGTGTGACCCCATCGACCACATATAAAGGAGCTGCGCCATCCGGATTGTTAATGGATGTACCACCACGAACCACGATTCGTGGTGCCTCTCCGGGTTGTCCGGAGGTACTTTGTACTCTCACACCGGAAACAGATCCCTGCAAAGCGGAGGCAAGATTGCTGTAAGGAATATTTTCCAACGTCTTTTTATCCACTTTCGAAACCGAAGTGGTGATCAATTCACGAGACTGGCTGCCATAACCGATCACGACAACTTCGTCCAACGCCTGTGAGTCCTCTTTCATGACAATGTTAAACTCACTTTTCCCGCTGACCGATATCTCCTGCCCGTCATAACCGATATAGGAAACCAACAAGCTGCTATTATCTCCCACCTGAAGCGTGAAACGTCCGTCCATATCGGTAATAGTCCCATTGGCGGTTCCTTTCTCCGAGATATTGACCCCGATCAGGGTTTCACCGTTCTGGTCGACCACGACACCACTGACTTTTTTCTTTTTGGTCGACTTGGAATTTTTAATAACAACCGTCACCAGAATCTTGTTACCAGACACCTGATAAGTCAAATTCCGCTTTGCCAACACGTCGGTCAGCAAACTTTTCAATGACTGTTCCTTAACCGAGACCGTCACTTTTTCTGCGCCGGCAAGATCGGCATCCTTATATGAAAACCGGTAAGTCGATTGTTTTTCTATTTCTTGAAAAAGGCGTGGCAATGACATATTTCTTACCTTCAAAGTGACATTGCCTGTTTGCGCATATCCCGAAAATGTTGTTAAAAAGGTAAAACCTAACGCAAACAACCAGTTTTTTCCACCAAATCTATTACTTTTGTACTTGGTAGTAATCAAATCATCAATATTATTCATGATATAAAATTTAAAGTTGATTTTTAGTTTATACTGCCATGCTTCCAACATGGTCATGTGAACTAAGTCCCTTAATCCGGAAAGCCTGCCCGCTTTCCGGATTTCTTTGTTTTGCTACTATACTATATACTCATACGCTTTCTTATTTTTTAGTTTAACAATCATTTTTCTTTCGCAAAGAGCCTTATGTCGGTTCCTTTTATCCTGTAGTCAAATCCATAATGGAATTTCAAAATATCCATTACTTCCTCGATTTCTTCATCATCAAACACACCCGTATAGGTTTCCTCCACCAAAGACGAGTCGGAAACAGCTATGGATACGCCATATTTCCGGCCGATTCTTTTCAAGACGACATCCATTGTTTCCGATCTAAAGACCAACTCTTTACTAATCCAGGCCGTTTCCAACCCGTTCGAAGTCGTTGTTTTCTCCATCATGCCGGTTTTTTTATTATAAACGACCTTTTCATTAGGCGCAACATCCAGTTTCTTGAAAGGAGGACGGACGGAAGAAACCGTAACACTTCCCTCAACCAATGCCATCTCCATTATGTCCTGGTCCGAATAGGCATACACGTTAAAAGAAGTCCCCGTCACCTCTATATCCATATATTCCGTATTTACCACAAACTTCTTTTGCAGGTCTTTCCGAACTTCAAAGTATCCTTCACCCGAAAGTGTCACACGCCGGTCTTTCTTCCCGAAATTTTGCTTATAAGAAAGAACCGATTCCGAATTGAGCTTTACTTTCGTTCCATCGGGCAAGGTTATCGAAACCCGTTCTCCTTTTCCCACATTCACGACCATATTCCGGTCCGCCAGTTGCGTGATGCTCCGGTTATCCATATACAAATAAGCCGAAAGGCTTCCCATGATAAGAAGGGCAATAACAGCCGCCAATCGCCGCCAGTCCGTTTTCTTTCGTTCCATTGCCCCCTCCATGTTCGCCTGTCGTCGGGTACGAAGCAATAATTCACGCGCCTCTTCCGGCGACATCTCCTTCCCGCCTTCCCAATGGTTCCAACGATCGAGTAAAACAGGATAAAGTTCTTCATCCGTGTGGTTATTGACCGCCTGGGTGAGTTCACGAAATTCTTCCCGGCTGATCTGTCCAGCCTGGTATTTCGTCAACAGATCCTTCAAATCATGATTTACAGATGCACTCATAAATGGACTTTTAATATTCATTTATGAGTTATATCCACAAAGGCGAAATTTATAACATCCGTTTTTGTATGTTATAAAACATATTTCCTATAAATTCATTACATAGAGAATGAACAAGTACGAATAATTGGCCAATTCGCGCCGAAGCAACTTCAAAGCTGCCGAAAGCTGGTTACGCACCACCTGTTCCGAAATAGAGAGGCGAAGGGCTATCTCCCGAACCGACAAGCTATACTCTTTATTTAACACAAAAATCTCCCTTTGCTTCAAAGGCAACTTCTTTTTGGCCACTTCCAACGCTTTCAAGAAGAGTTCAAAATCATATTGGGCTTCGATATCTTCCGAAGAGGCGGATTCATTTTTCAAATCCAAGTAATTCTCCATTTGAGGGTGGTTCAATTGGCGGCGAAGTTCTTTCAGTAAAAGATGATAAGCAATCGTAAACAAGTAAGATTTAAAGGATGCATCCGGATTTATCCCGGCCCTGTTGGTCCAAACCCTGACAAATGTTTCCTGCACAATGTCCTTTGCCGCACTATCCGATTTCAGATATGAATATACAAAACCATACAACCTGGAAGCCCAAAGATTATATAAAGCATTGAAACCAAATTCAGATCCTTCGGTTAACTTTTTCAACAACTGTTTTTCTTCCAACATGTTTTTCCATTTTTTATACGCGTCAAATTTACACATTCAAATTAAAAAAACATCATGTTTTGCAATTTTCTGCAAAAGAAGAACCGTTTTTTACGTACATTTGCCACCCAAAATAAAAAAGAACGACATGAAAGTAATTGATCTGATCAACAGTAGCAAGAGTACCGCTTTTTCATTTGAAATACTTCCTCCTCTGAAAGGGAACAGCATACAAAAAGTATACAACGTCATCGACAAACTGATCGAGTTCGACCCGAAATACATCAACATAACGTCCCATCACAGCGAATATATCTATAAGACCTTGCCGGACGGTAGTTTCCAGAAGGTGAATATCCGCAAACGGCCCGGATCGGTCGCTATCGCGTCGGCCATCCAGAATAAATATGGCGTAACGGCCGTGCCTCATATCATCTGCAAAGGGTTCACGAAAGACGAAACGGAATATGCGCTGATCGACTTGAACTTTTTAGGCGTTTACGACCTGTTGTTGCTCCGGGGAGATATCAAGACACTGGAAGCCGGACAAAACGCGGACCTCTACCATGAACACGCTACCGACCTCCAAAAACAGGTGAACGATTTCAACCGAGGAATCGCCCTCGACGGCTCTACGTTCGAAGCCAACGAAACCCCGTTCTCCTACGGAATGGCTTGCTATCCGGAAAAGCACGAAGAGGCGCCCAACATGGAGTCGGATATTTTCTATCTGAAAGAGAAGGTAAAGAACGGGGCGGATTATTTAGTGACGCAGATGTTCTTCGACAACGAAAAGTATTACGCTTTCGTAGACCGTTGCCGGGCGGAAGGTATCACGGTCCCCATCATTCCGGGAATCAAACCGATCGTATTCAAGAACCAGCTTACCGTGCTGCCCAAGATATTCCGTTCGGACATTCCCGAACCGTTTGCCGCGGAACTCCGCAAATGCAAGACAGACGATGATGCGAAAGCCGTCGGCGTCGAATGGTGCATCCAGCAATGCAAAGACCTGATCGCGCACGGCGTCCCGAGCCTGCATTTCTATACGATGATGGCTTCGGACAGTGTCCGCAAAGTGGCCCGAGAGGTGTACTGAAAAATTTCATGGGCATGAAACTCTATTTCCATGCCCATGAAACTCTATTTCCATGGGCATGAAACTCTATTTCCATGCCCATGAAACTCTATTTCCATGCCGGGGAAACTCTGTTCACGCAATCGTGATCTCCCCGATCAGCGAACAATTCAAATGCTCTTTTACCTGGTCCGGTGTCATGCCATGCCCGAACAGGAACATCAACTTGGCAACCGCACATTCGGTCGTACTGTCGTAGCCACTCACCACACCGGCCTCCAGTAATTTGTGTCCGGTCTCATAGCGGTGCATCTCCACGCTTCCGGCCAGGCATTGGGTCACATTGACAATGACAATGCCCCGGTCGACCGCCTCCCTCAACATTTCCAACAACCAGTCACATCCGGGCGCGTTCCCGCTACCGAATGTTTCCATCACGACCCCTTTCAAACCGGGAATATTCAGAATGCTTTCCACCACAAGCGGGGAAATCCCGGGGAATATCTTCAGGATTGCGATATTTCGGTCCAACAGGTAATGCGGCTTCAGCGGTTTCCGGGATACCGGATGGTAAATCTGGGAGACATCATACTTGATCGAAATGCCGGCATGTGCCAGCGGAGGATAATTATAGGAACGGAACGCATTGAAATTATCGGCATTCGTCTTGCTGGTACGATTCCCGCGCAACAGGTCGTTCTCAAAGAAAATACAGACTTCCGGGACCAACGGCATATCGTTTTCGCGGGCAGCGGCAATCTCTATCGCCGTAATCAGGTTCTCCTTTCCATCCGTGCGAAGCATACCGATCGGAAGCTGCGAACCGGTCAGGACCACCGGCTTGCTCAGGTTTTCCAGCATGAAGCTCAAGGCCGAAGCGGTAAAAGCCATCGTATCGGTTCCATGCAGGACGACAAAGCCGTCATAATCATGATAATGTTCCGCTATGATATGCACGATCTTCATCCATGAATCGGGTCCCATCTCCGATGAATCCATCGGGGGATCGAACTGGATAGACGATACTTTATATCCCAGGTTTTTCAGTTCGGGAACATGTACCTCCAAATGTTCGAAGTTAAAGGCCTCCAAAGCGCCTGTCTCCGGATTCTCTATCATTCCGATAGTACCTCCCGTATAGATAATCAGAATAGAAGCGTCACTTTTGCATACATTCATAATACCATTCGTATTTATGTAGTTTCCTTTTTTCCTTATTTCAGGCACAAAGATAGCAACTATCATTTTGGAATCAAACACCACAATAAAATAATTAAAATTTATCACCAAAGCCCACATATCGAAAATACGCGCAAACGCATATTACATTTTGTCAATTCTCCAAATCGGGTCGGTCCATCGGGACAAACCACGCGCCGACAGCCATGCAACAAAATGAAAAAAAAGTCTGTTATCGGATAGGGGTTTTCCCGAACATCTTGGTCTTACAGACGAAATCATAAATGAAGAAAGATGAAATACATATTGTTTATCACAATGGATCTGGTGTTATATCCCTTTTTGCTTGTGCTCTTTATCGGCCAATGCATTAAAGAAAAAATACAGGCCGAGTATTAAGACGCGGTTTCTTATTTCCCCGATTATTCGTACCTTTGCTCTATCAACTCAAGAAAGAGCAACATGTACTTCAAGGATATCATCGGTCAGGAAGAAATAAAACGACGGCTTATACATTCGGCACAGACAGGCGTTGTCCCGCATGCCCAGTTATTCATGGAACAGAGTGGAGCCGGCGCCTTTCCTCTTGCATTAGCGTATGCGCGTTACCTGAACTGCACGGACCGGACGGAAACGGATTCATGCGGGCATTGTCCGTCATGCCTGAAGTATAACGAGTTGGCCCACCCGGACCTGCACTTCGTATTTCCGATCGTGTCCAAGAAAGAGAAGAAAAAGGAGGTCTGCGACGATTACCTCGCCGAATGGAGAGGTTTTCTGAAAGAGCGCCCCTATTTCGACATCGACGACTGGCTGGAGCATATCGATGCCGGCAACTCGCAAGCCCTGATCTACTCGAAAGAGAGCGACGAGATCATCCGGAAGCTGAGCCTCAAGATATACGAAGCGGCCTACCGCATCCTACTGGTCTGGCTGCCGGAAAAGCTCCATCCGACTTGTGCCAACAAGCTTCTGAAGATCATAGAAGAACCTCCCCGAAACACGGTAATCCTGATGGTATCGGAACTTCCCGACCTGGTTTTAGGGACGATCCTGTCCCGTGCGCAGCGGATCAACGTGCGCGGAATTCATCCGGAAGATATCGCCGCCGCCATGACCACCCGGTTCAACCTGACACCCGAAGATGCCCAACACGTCGCCCACTTGGCCGGCGGCAGTTACCTGAAAGCGATCGAGGCGATCAGCGTAGGAGAAGAGAACCAATTCTACCTGGAACAGTTCAAAGGCATGATGCGCAACTCCTGGGCGCGTAATGTCAGAGGCATGAAAAATATGGCCGACCTGTTGGCAAGCATCGGACGCGAACGGCAGAAGAACTTCCTCACCTATTGCCAGCACCTGATACGCGAAAACTTCATGTACCGGTTCCAGTCGCCGGAACTTAATTACATGAACCGGGACGAAGCCGGTTTTGCCGTGAAGTTCGCCCCTTTCATCAACGAACGGAACGTGATCGACATCATGGACGAACTGGCAAAGGCGGAACAACATGTGACGCAAAACGTGAATGCGAAGATGATCTTTTTCGATCTTTCCCTACGGCTGACCGTACTGATAAAACGGTAAACACCGGATCACCTCACCGGTCATAACTTCTTGTTCCGCCAGTTCCCTTTCCAGAGGTAGAAGAAAGCGGACAGGATCATCAAATCGTAGACGTGCTCCGTTGTCCAGCAAACCGCCACATCCGCATGCATCCGGACACCGACCCAGAGTGCATAGGCCACATAGACCAAGATGCTTGCCATATCGATCAGCAATGCCGTCTGCGTGTTTCCCGTTCCCGACACACTGAAAAAGAAGATAAAAGCCGGCACCGCGACCAGATAGGACGAAAGCATCACCCAAAGGGACGACACGGAACCGGCTATCAGGTCCGGATTATCCGTATAGATACGCAGGACCCATTCCGGAAACAAGGCGAGCAAAACGCCGAGCGGCAAAACGAAATAGTAGCAAAGCCGTATCATATGCCTGCACAATCCCATCACCTGCTCCGATTTTCCGGCACCGATCAGATTGCTGACCAGCGAACTGGAGGTGGAAGCAAAGGCATTGACAAACATAAACAGGAACGCGGAAATGCTCCGTATCACATTCGTGATCGCCAACGGCCGCTCACCCTGGTGCTCCATCACGACAAAGAACACGAACCAGCCTAAAAAGGCAATCCCGTGCTGAATCATAATCCAGACAGAGACACCTAATATCTGCCTCAACATCCGGAAGTCGATCCCCGAATACTCAAACAATCCGTATTTCCCATAATCGACTTTCTTCCACGTATAGAGAATGAAGAACAACACCGATACCGCCTCCGAAACCGATGAAGCGATCGCCGCCCCGGCTATTCCCAACGCCGGAAACCCGAACTTTCCGAATATCAGGACGTAGTTCAGCATGACATTGGCCAACACCATCACGACCGAATTCAAGGTCAAGATCCGAGTCTTTGTAATGCCGACATAAAAAGCCCTGAACATAACGGCCACAAAGGAGAAGAAAAAGCCATAGACACGCCAGTCCACATACTTCATCGTGGCCCGGTAAACCTCGTCGGAACCAATCAGTTTGCGCAGGAGAAAAGGCGAATACAGATGCGAAGCCGTAAACAGCAACGCGGCAAACAACAACAGGAAGGAGGTCCCTTGCAAGAAGACCGGACCGATCCGCCGATATTCCCGCGCACCGTTCCGCCGGGCAATCAAGACCTGTGCGCCGATACTGAAACCGAAGCCCAGCATATAAATCACCAGATAATAGACGCCCGCCAACGCCGACGCCCCCAACTCAACTTCCCCGACCCGACCCAAGTAGGCCGTATCGGTCAACCCGACCAAATGTTCCATCAGGAGACTCATCAAAACGGGGAATGTTATTTGCAGAATCTGTTTGTTCGTAAATTGCATATTATTGTCTGATAAAAAGAGGTACAAAGGTACAGAAATTTTCGGGGATACGCGGACTTGATTTACAGAGAAAAGATAATCGGAACGGATTGTACAATATAAGCGGAAAACTTTCGTTTATTATGGAAATAAACCGGCACAATGGTGCCTAAATAACTCTCAGAATGAAGACGAAATTAGGGCTGATATTCTATCTGTCGTTTTACCTTTTCAGTTGCAACGGGCAGAATCCTCATATCCCGGAGGCGGTCACATCGGCTGCCCCGATCAAAATCAACCGTTTCGACAAGGAACTCTTGAAACTGGTCGAGACGAACGACTCCACCCTGCAAGCCGGGCTTGCCCGCGAATATCCGCAAATGCTCGACGTAGTAGGGAAAGGCATCCTGAATTTGAAATCGCCGGCCATGCCCGGTTTCTTCGATAAACTGTCCAACTATTATTCCGAACCGACCTTAAAAGGTCTGTATACCGATGCGGTCCGCCAATACGACGATGTTTCCCGGATCGAACAAGCCCTCGGCAACGGTTTCGCGTGGCTGAAAACCTGCTTCCCGACCATGCAGGTTCCGACCATCTATATGCATGTTTCCGGCTTCAACCAGAATGTGTTGGTCGGCGACAGCCTGTTGTCTATCTCGATCGATAAATATTTAGGTGAAGCATACCCGTTATACCAGGATTTCTTCTATGATTTCCAGCGCCGGTTGATGACACCCGAACAGATCGTCCCCGACTACCTCGCCGGTTGGCTGATGTCCGAATATCCGTTTGAAGGGAAAGAGAACATATTGCTCGACCGGATGCTCTACGAAGGCAAGATCAAATACCTGATCCACCAAGCATTCCCCGAACTGAAACCGGAAACGCTCATGGGCTACACGGAAACCGCCTATAAGTGGTGCCAAGAGAACGAATCCAACCTGTGGAAAGCCGTCATCGGGCGCAAGCATCTTTATACGCCCGACCAGATGACGACAGACAAATATTTCGACTGTTCCCCCAGCACCTTCCTGTCAAGCGACGCCCCCGGCAACCTCGGCAGCTGGCTCGGCTGGCAGATCATCGACCGATATATGCGGGAAACCCATTCGACCCCGGAAGCCCTCATGCAAAACAACGATAGCCAGGCCATCCTGACCGGATCGAAATACAAACCGTAGGGGCAGAAGTCAGCCCCGCCCCCACGATTTGATAATATTCATATTATTACTATATTTGCATGGTAATTTAAGTCTAAAGCATTATGAGTTACAAATCAGTAAAAGACGTTGTAACTATGTTGCAAGAAAACGGTTTTGTTTTAAAGAGTCAGAAAGGTAGCCACATGAAATTTGAAAAAGATGGTAAAGTGGTTATTGTGCCGAATCATATTAGTAAAGGCGTTGAGAAAGGCACTTATTACAGCATTTTGAGACAAGCGGGGTTAAAGTAACCCTTCTTGTTCTCTCAATTAAAAAAAGAAGTAATATGAAAACAGTAGAAGTAATTGTAGAACATGCAGGAAAGAATTTGAGTGCTTATATCGAAGGTGCTCCGGTTATAACTGTAGGCAATGACATGAAAGAGATTGAGGATAACATGAAGGAAGCAATTGATTTGTATCTGGAAGATAATCCGAATCCATGTAAAGTTTTGTCGGGAGAATTTGAATTGAAATTTAAGATAGATGCTGCTACTTTTATCAACTATTATAGCAGTATCTTTACCAAGGCTGCTTTGAGCCGGATTACCGGAATTAACGAACGCCAGTTGTGGCACTACGCTGCCGGAGTTCACAAACCTCGCAGGCAGCAGTTAGAAAAAATCCAGAAAGGCATTCAGTCTTTAACGAAGGAGTTAGCAGCAATAAACTTATTATAGCATGGTGGATGGTATAAGAAAGAGCCCCATCAAGTGGGTGGTGACATCCTCAACACAAGAACCGCCACAAAAGTAAATGCATAAGAGTGAGCAGATGATTTTTCTGTATTGATAACCATAGAGTTTGCCTCTCAACCCAAGTACTGAATCTATTATAGAGGGAAGAATGGAGGGAAATTGCTCCATGACTTGGAAATACACCTCCAGAAGGGGTGAGTTTTTCGGATTTTATCGCTACCTTCGCCATGTCTGTTACGATTTTCCTTGTCTTTGGATTCGCAACACTAAGATAAGTGTAAAGTCTAATACAGCAAAATCCTGGGCAATATTTTGATGCGCAGAAACTTATAAAAAACGATTATCAATTATGTTACGAAATCAAGGATAATTTAAAAATACTAAATACATATGATTGATTTGTTATGGAATGAGTGGAATTTAATCGTGTTGTCTATTGGTTTATTAGCAACATTTTGGTGCAAAAAGAAGTATGACGACACAAAGTCTAAACCATTATTAACTTGTCTCCCTGGAGTATGGACATCTCTCGGTCTTCTTGGAACATTTTGTGCAATTTGTCTTTCTTTACATGGATTAGATGCTAATTCTGAAGTTATTGATAATACGGGTAAAACTTTAGCAGAGGTTAAAACAGAAGGTGGTCAAGTCATTAATATAATGCAGATTATCAGCAAGCTTATACCTGCATTTACAACATCTATCATAGGCCTTATTGGCGCACTTGCTGTTACCCTATGGTCAAAAACAAAATTTGCGAAAGAAGAAGTTGAAGAGAACAGTAAACTTGCAAATACCACACCTGAAGAGTATATTCGAGATATTGCCATCTATTCAAAAGAGATGACCTATAACAAGCCTATTTTTGATAAGCATAATGAACTATTAGCCGAATTAATATCTCTTCATAAGGAAGAAGAAAAGAGAAACAGAGAGTATAATGATAAACTGAATAACAACATTAGTCACCAAAGTGAAATTCTCAAAGAATTCATTGATGGCTTTATTAAGCGTATGGATGAAATCTTCAAGCAGATGCACGGCGCTATTCAAAAACAGGTACATGAGTTTGGTGAAGAGCAATTTACAAAGACAAGCCAACTCCTAACATCTATAACTGAAAGATTAAGTACTGTTTCAGAAGGTATCATCGATAGTCAGCGTAAATCTGTTGAAACAATGATGAACAGTACAAATTCTGAAATTGGGAAAATCACCACCTCTGTTACTGAGGCTCTGGACAGCTTGACTAAAGAGGTTCAAACGTCTCTTGCAGCCCTCAATTCGCAGCAATCTGACCGGCTAAATACTATCATCAATAATTATGATTCACTTGCAACTAAACTATCTGAACAGAACAATGATTTTGCAATCAAAATAACAGAACAGTTGCAAAGAGATTATTTAAAGGTACAAGAACATAATGTAAATAGTCTTCAACAGATGGTAGATTTGCGCACGGCATATCAAGAAGCAACATCAGATATACTTTCAAACACACTTCAGATGAACGAAAAAGCGACTTCTGACCTTCGTGAGTCGATTACGGTATTTGTAAATGATTTACAGAGTATTATTACTACTCAATGCACAGAACTTGGTACAGCAATCTCAAATAATGTAGAATCACTCAATAAGGCTTATAGGTTCATTGAGACTTTAGTGGCAGAAATTCGTCAGAATTATGAGCAAGCTGTCCTTGCTTATGGTGATGCAGTCGTAAATGTTCATAGAACGAATGAAACAACGGGAAAGGCTATTCTTGAAAACAATAAGAGTCTTCAAGCCATAGAAGAAACAAATCAAATGATTTCTAAGGTTCTTGATATACTAACAAATCGTCAAGAGAATATCGAACATCTCATTAAGCAAATTAATTCTGTTAGTGGAACTATCGTTGAATTGCAAAAATTGGAATCAGTGCTAAATAAAATCGCTAATAACAGATGAGTAGAATATCATTTCGTGATAACGGAGAAGAGCATAATTTCTGGCAAAACTATACCGATTTGATGTCAGGATTCCTTATAGTATTTATCATTACAAGCCTCGTTGCGTATGGTAGTTATAAGGTATATGTTGATTTGTACCATAACAAAGGTATAACAGAAATCAACATCAATGATATTGTGGTTAATGCAGAACTCTATAAAAAAATTAGAGAGTTTCAGGACGCGCAGAAATCTATTAGTCGTAAATATTTTAAGTATAACGAAAAATATCAAAGATTTGAATGTACCGTAAATGTTACTTTTGAGCCAGAAAGTCCTATTATCCCTCAGGAATGTTACTCTCAACTTGAAGATGCCGGCAAAGAAGTAGAAGAAATTATCGAAAAATTTAAGGAATCTACAAATATTTCTTTCAAGGTTGTTATAGAAGGACGCGCAGCACGCTCTCATAACAACCCAACACCCAATGATGCACAGAAAGCCTATGCAGCACGCCTTAGTTATGAACGTGCACGAAATCTACATTTATTTTGGCGTACCAAAGGGCTGCTGAAGAATATCGAGAAACAGAATGGTGAAGTGTTTATCTCTGGATCAGGCTTAGAAGGCAAAGGTAGATATACTGGATATGGTCCAAATGGTGAAGACAGAAACAAAACATTCATCATACAAATTATTCCATATATAACTTATTGATTTCATTATGAATATAAGAAATGTAGGTCAATATATAGTAAAACTTTGTGGCCAAGAAACTTTACATTTACTTGGTACAAATAAAGAATTGCTTCTTCAGAAAATATATGGTCAAGACCCATCTCGTGACCAAGTGAAGTCTGTTATTTCTGATGCAGCAAGTTTTGCTAGTAATGCAGAGGAACAGTTATTTTATGAATTCGTACAGAATGCGTATGATGCAAGTGCTAATTCACTATTTTTTTACGCTAACGAGAAATATCTGATCGTATTGAATAATGGTGAACCTTTCTATACTGACTTTGACATCTTTGAATCAGAGAGTGTTCGAGATGGACAACTATACAACTTTCTTGCTAAAGGGAAATCACTAAAACGCTCCGATAGCAACAAGCTCGGGAAATATGGACAGGGATCCAAATTGCTTTATACACTTCTGACAGAGGTTAGTGAAAGCGAAGAGAATGAAGAACTCTTAATAAAGACGCTATACGATGAGAAGAAAGGCCCATATCTTATCTCATGGTATGATAGAAAACAGCTTGCAAACCTCTTACAAAAGCAGGGAGAATGGATACCTGCACAAGGAGATGATTACAAAGAAAACATACTGTTTGCCAAGATTCTTATGAGTTATTATCCTATTGCTCCTGGTACTTCCGAAGAATTGTTCTCGACAAAGGAAGCATTAGATGCAATAGAAGCTTTCGATTCTCTCGTTGATCCAAGGCGTAATTTTCACTTTTTGAATAGAGGAACAGCACTGATTATTCCTCTCGGTAAAGGGAAATATGAAAAAATCACATCAGGAGCAAACCTTGAACGAGTAAAGACCCGTTTAGGTGGCTTTGCATCCATCACCAAAGACCAGGAAAGAAACGAAGGAAAGACTGTTGACCATATATACGTCATGGGAGAAGAGGTTGAACAGCATGAAGTTCAATCTGTGTTTGTAGATTTCAAGGTAGATGGTAAACCCTTCTACTATCATTTTGCGTTTAATCCCATTTTTGCGGAGAGAAATTTCGTCAATCTATTTAAGGGACTTCCTATTCTTGAAACAAAACTTAGACTCGGTTTTATCATCGACAGCCAAAAATTTGATGTTGATAGCAGTCGTCAACGTATCAGTGACAAAGAGAAAACCAAGGGACAGTTGATAAGAGCTTTCGCAGAACTTGTTAAGGAACTTAGAGAATTAAAGAATACAAATCCAACGAAGTTTGACTACATATACAAAGCAATTGCTGCTACAAAATATCTTGATGGTGAAGATTTTAAGTTTATTAAAGAAGCCTTCCAGGAAGTATTTATGCCTTTCTTCGAGGAGTTTGTTCTTACATCTACTGGAGAATATGACAAAAAAGAAAATGTTCGTTCTTTTGAAGAAAAAAAACAGATTCCATTGAAGGAAATAGGCATAAGTAAATATAAGTGGATAGATGATGCTGTCAAAAATGACCTTAAACGTCATAAAGTTGATGTTGAAGTCATTAACTTCTCTACCTTACTGTCTGATGCAGACTCAACAAAATTGTCTGTTTGGATAAAAACTCTGTCAACTAATGATTATAAAGTCTTTAATGGACTTTGCGATTTCCATAAGAATGAAAGTGGCGTACAGACTTATAAAATATTCCGCTCAAATAAAGGTAATCTTTACAGTTACAATGAATTGAGGAGTACGAACAACATATATTATGCCTATGAAGAAGGAATGAAATTTGGTGAGTGTGAACACATTAGCGAGATTCTATCGGATATTGACCTTTCAAACTATATTTCAAATCTTTTTGAAAAGATAAAGACAAATATCACTTCATTCAGAGTGTCAGACTCTACAAAGGATGATGCTGCCAACCTTTTAGCATGGATAGCGTCAAAAAGCGAGTCTTATATATCAAGAATAAGAAGCGAGATTTTACTTCTTCAGAACTGGCATGATACTTATGATTCTTTTGATAATATCATGTTAGAGCGTCCCAATGATACCATACTCTTTGACAAATATTGTGTCAAAGGTTATATACCAGAGGCTGTTAAAACCAATAATTGGTTGTTAAACCCTGCCAAGGCAAAGAAACCATGCTGGCAATGGGTTATTTCTCATTGGGAAAATCTTCAAAACAACGAAGAATGGGGAGAAAACACCCATAAGTATATCTCTGACATAAAGACAGTATATAAGGCTGTTGGTACAGATGCACAGAGTAATGTCGATAAAACGGAGTTAACATTGTATCTAGATGAATATGGAAAGCCTACTTCTCAGTTACGCGCAGTCGTAAATAACGTTTCAAGACTTTCCGAAGAAGAATACAATTATTTGGCTAAAAAAGTATCGCATTTAAGGTTACTGCCATACGAATACCACAAAGAGCTTATGGAGGCTCCATTCCGTGTGGAAACTGTTCAATCTGCCAATATCGTCAATGATTCGCTGACCGCAGATGAGACACTTTTGCGTATTTTTATTAAAATTACAGATGCATACTTGCAGTTATATAGAACACAAGAGAATTCCGGCAAATATATCATAACAAAGACTTCGAGTGGTTATAATTATATTGATTCAGTTTCTTCTGAATTACAATCAGAACTGCTCGCGGCAAACTTCTATCGTATTCCAAACAATGTACAGGAGGTATTGCAAACAGAAAGTGGCAAGTATAGGTTTGCCTCCAATGAGACAATGCTTTTAAAAGCGATAGAACGTCTCAACAATCCTATAAAACTCTTCCCATTTGTCAAACAGGCTAATGCCAATGTCGTTGAATCGTTCTTCAATAAATTGAACAATATCAACATTGATAGTGAAATCAAGAAGGAGGATTTGAAATGGCAGATTATAGAATTTGCCGTGCAGCGTAACACAGACGAAAATGAGTATATTGACACGGTTTTTGGACTTATTCGCCATAAGGATAATGAACTGCCAGCATCCATAACTCAACAATTTGTAAAAGTCGGTGCGAACGAATATGATGTATATGTTTTAGATGAAGACTATAAGAAAGATAATCAAACGATAGATTCCTTCTTGAAATGTCTTCCATCACAAACTGAAATAGATTATTTCAAGGAACATTATTATAAGGGAAAAGAAGATGAGGTCGATACACAGGTTCTTTTCGAAGAACTCAGTACCCATTATCTTTCTATTGAACAACTTAGATTCTGTATAGACTATGCTATAGCAAACAATACAAATTGTGATGACCTTGAAATAACCGAAGACGAAAGCCTTACAGATGCACTTGATATGATCTTGAAAAACAACTTTGAAGGTTTTGATAATCATTTCAAGATGGAAGATGTTGATTTTGATAAACAAGTGTACGCTAAACATGAGATACTTCTTGAAAGTGAATTTTTGCCTGATGTAATACAAAAATGGATTGACAACAATCCAAGTTCCTTGCATTTGTTTACAAGACTCATAACATCATCCAATCCATACATTGCTGTACGTCAAGCATTACTTGATAATGAAGCATATAGCGATGTGGTATGTTTTGCTGATGTAGTTCACAAGGGAGATATTGATAATACAATAAACTGGGCTATAGAGAAGAAGCTTAACTATACATATATGTCTGAGAGGTACTATACTATGATGGCAATAATTGAAAAATTGCCATCGGAGTATGTGGTTATGCCATTCCTTAGATATACAGGTAACGTAGCTCCTGTAGAGAATGAATTTGCAATACCGAAACCAATTTTTATGTTGGAAAGATATCAGGATGGTGGTTCTTTCCTTTCATGGTATGCCTGGGCTGGATCTCAGTTTCAGGAAAGACTTAATGGTAGCAAGAAGTTGGCAAAGTTCATTAAGGACAGCATTGTCTACCTCTATGGTGATAAGGAGTTACTTTTCAACCATGGGTTTAAGAAAAATCCTCGTTGGAATTTACAAACATCGGTAGACATTAAAGATTTTCCTGAACATGATGACCCGGTTTACCAGTTATGGAAGAAGTCTGATGAATCTAAAGGAATCACAATACATACATCTGAAAGGCCTATTATGATGAAATTCAATATCATGTCATCAAATACAAGTATATTTGCAGATAAGATGCATGATAGCGAATTTGGATATGAGCCAGGAAAAAGAGTTATTGTTCAACAGCCCAATAAAGACGGTCTTAGTTTGATGAGAACTATTGCAAAGCATATTAGTAGCATGGACTTCTTCCAACAACCGTTCATTGCTCTGCAGTCTTTATATGTTGATCAATGGGAACTTTTGCAACAAGGAACAAATGGTGATAATGAAGAAAATGGGAAGTCAAACATTGACCTCACCAATAGTTCGCTCACTGAAGAACAAGCGCAAGAGGCAATTAACAAGATTTCAACTGAAACTGCCGAAAATATAGAGCAAGTCAACAATATCACCAAGCAAATGAATGGTGACGAACTTGATAAGCTCAATGAAATGGCAAAGTCTATAAAGGAACTGATTGAAGGTCTTGACAAGGAGGACATTGAGAGACTTGCAGAGAAGAAAGACAAGATTCTGCAGATGATGGATGACTTGACTGAAGCTGAAGCCGAAGCCGAAGAAGAGAAAGGATCTCAGGTAAGGCAAACCATTGGCTTTATCGGCGAACTTATCTATAGCCATTATTTGGAAAACAAGAAACTTGTGAAAGACAAGGATTTCATCCATGCTGCTCTCGAAGGTGTAGGAGAATATGATTTTGAAATAAAGGCAGAGAAGATTTTTGTCGATGTTAAGACAACGCTCTACAGTTTGAAAGATGGCACGGCACCATTCTATTTGCATTGTTCACAAAACGTCTTCATGCAGAAGCATCCGGATTCTAAGTACCATATTGTCCGCATCTCTCTGGTTGATCTTAATCTTAAACAGTCATACGAGGAATTGCGCGACACTTATGGTAAGGATGCAAATCCTATGGAGAATCCACATTTAAGGAAACGTTGTGAAGATGTATCAAAAAAATACTGGAAAGGAGCAAAAATCGAAGAGTTCGATGCTCTCTCTCCTGAATATGCTATCAGAATAGAACAGAAGCAAAATCAATAAGAATATGTTATCACAGATTCAACAACTATATTACGCTTGGGATATTTCTCACAAGAAATCCGTAAGTGATGACAGTCGTTTTACGGGTGTTCTTTCGGAAGCCAGAGTTGATCTCAACCCACATCAGGTGGAAGCAGCATTGTTCGCCTTTAAATCGCCTCT
This sequence comes from Parabacteroides sp., assembly GCA_017937385.1. GTDB lineage: Bacteria > Bacteroidota > Bacteroidia > Bacteroidales > Tannerellaceae > Parabacteroides. The sequence continues at coordinate 60,570 of JAGBDR010000004.1, read as the reverse complement.
GAGCAAAGGGGCTATTCTGGCGGACGAAGTGGGACTGGGTAAAACCATTGAGGCGGGTATTATACTCTCAGAACTGTGGGCGGAGAACAGGAAAAAAATTCTTATTGTTGTGCCAGCATCTTTGCGCAATCAATGGAACATTGAATTGATGGAGAAGTTTTATCTCCCCTCATTCATTTTGGACAGCAACTCTTTGGATGATGCAAAAAGACAAAACATCAAGGGTAAGAGCCTGATATTTATATGTTCATATAACTTTGCAGTAGCTAATGCGGATTCCCTAAAAAAAAAGGCATGGGACTTGATCGTCTTTGATGAGGCTCATAAATTGAGGAATGTTTATAAGAAAGGCAATGTGATGGCAAATACGCTCCGTAATGCATTTCAGAACTACAAGAAAGTATTGCTGACTGCAACACCATTACAGAACAACCTGAAAGAGCTTTACGGACTGATAAGTATCATTGACCCTCAATTCTTCTCAGGATTGGACACATTTGCCGAACAATATAATGCTGTTACGACACGTGATGCTGCTAAATACGGGGAACTGAAGGGACGAATTTCTCATATAATCCACCGTACGCTAAGAAAACAGGTTGAGGAGTATGTGAACTTCACAAAAAGAACTGCTTTCGTGCAGGAGTATTATCCCTCGGAAGCTGAGATTAAGTTATATGAATACATTGGTAATTATCTGATGCGCGAAGGAACATATGGAATACCCAAAAAACAACGTCCGCTACTGTCTCTTCTGGTAAGGAAAATCATGGCTTCTTCGTCATACGCCCTTGCCTATACATTGGAGCGTTTCATCAACCGTTTGGAAGAGTATAAGACAACAGGAGAGATGATTTCCGCATTATCTTGTATATCTGATGATTTTGAGGGCGACAATGATGAGTATAACATTTATAACGACAATTCGCTATCAGGAAACTATTCATTCGAAAGTCTGGATAGTGAGATTGAAGAACTGAAGAAATATATAAAGATGGCACGTGCAATAGGAGATGAGACAAAGGCTCTGGAACTATTGAAAGCGCTTGATGTATCATTCGAAAAGATTAAGACTCTTGGTGGACAAAATAAAGCTTTGATATTTACCGAAAGCCGCAGAACTCAAGAATATCTATTAAAATTCTTATCGGATAATGGATATAAAGATAAGGTGATTTGTTTCAATGGCACCAATGATTCCGCAGAAGCCAAAAATATCTATCGTCTATGGCTTATGCAATATGAGGGAACGAACAGAATTTCAGGAAATACTGTCATTGACAAAAAACAGGCATTAGTAGATACCTTCCGTGACAAGGCAGAGATAATGATTGCCACCGAAGCTGGTGCCGAGGGTATAAACCTTCAGTTTTGCTCATTGGTGGTCAATTACGACATGCCATGGAATCCTCAACGCATAGAACAACGCATAGGGCGTTGCCATCGATATGGCCAAAAAAATGATGTGGTTGTAGTCAACTTTGTTAATCAAGCAAATTACGCTGATTGTCGTGTGTATAAATTACTCCGAGACAAATTTTCTCTGTTTGATGGAGTGTTTGGAGCAAGTGATGAGGTCCTTGGTTCGATGGACTCTGGTGTTGACTTTGAGCGCAAACTGAACACTATATACAATACCTGTCGAACAGAACGAGAAATAGCCGCAGCCTTTGATGACTTGCAAAAAGAGTTGGAATCAATCATAAAGGAGAGAATTGAATCTACAAGGAAGTCATTATTAGAAAACTTTGATGAAGAGGTAGTCAACAAACTTCGTATGCGCCAGTACGAGGATGCCGAGCGCATGGATTCATATAATAGACATCTGTGGAAAATTGCTATAAATGTATTAAAAAAGGACATATCAAATGTGGATAAAACACAGCATATCTTCACCCTCGACAAATCTTTGGCCGAAGATATTCCTGCAGGAACATACATCTTGAACAGAGAGTCTGATAAATACGTTCAACTGAGATACGGGCATCCGTTGGGACAATACATTATAAATAAGGCGATAAGTACAAATATATCGGACTATAAATTGGTCTTCGATCTGGATTCTTATCCATTCAGGTCTGCCTTAGTAGAACAATATAAGGGGGAAAGTGGCATAGCCTGTGTTTATAGGGTTTCGTCTTCGAATAAATATGATTCCGAAGAATATCTCATTGGTTGTGCCAAAACAAACAAAGGGGAAAGACTTCCAAAGGAATTCGTCTTTAAACTTTTGGAAATAGAATGTGTTAATGAAACGGAAACTAATCTTGATGTCGCTGATGATTTATTTAAAGCAGAATATGAAAAACAACTATTGGAAAACCAACAGATAATAGAAGAGAGGACCAATCAGTATGTTGATTACGAAATCAATAAATATGAAATGTGGGCTGACGACCAACTTGTTCCGTCACAAAAGGAGGTGATGGAATTGAGTAGAGAACACGATGCTCTCCGTCGCCAAATAAGAAAAGAGCATAACGCAACTATCAAGTTACAATTAAAAAAAGAAGAAAATCAAATATCCAGACTCCTCAGTCATAAAAGAGTTCAAATGTATGCCATGGAAGACGAATACCATGACAAGGTAGACAAGATGACAGAAAAACTACAGAGTGAGATGAAAAATGTAATTCATTCTAAAGTTATGTTCAGATTCAAATGGCATATTATGTGATGATTCCTCTTCATTGCTGCTGAGATAAATGAACTCAATCTCTCTAACCCTTGTCCAGATTTTCAGGATGACGGTATATGGATTGTTACCAAGGAAACGATGACCAACAAGTTTCGTACCAGAAAAAGTTGATATCTATAATAGAAATCAACCACCACGAATTATGATTATCGAAAACGAACAATACAAACATCTCCCGAAAAAACAACCCGGAATCAAAAAAATTCATACATTTGTTTCCATTCAAACAATACGATAAATGGCACAAAAATTCGGATTTACTTGGTGGGGAGCAGAATGGCTGAAATCGCTCGATCATATTGACTATGCAAACCGTATCCCGCGAGGGGCGGCTTATGCCCGTAAAGGAGCGGTGGAAAGTGTGGAATTGAATGGTAACCTAATTTCTGCAAAAGTGGCAGGCAGCCGTCCTAAACCCTATTCTGTCAAAATAGCCGTCCCGACATTCACACAAAAGGAGATCAATTTATTAATGAATCAACTGATGAAATATCCGGGAATCATCTCCAATTTGTTGAAACGGGAACTGGATCCCGAAATATTGACAATCGCCAAAAAATGCGGATTACAGATTTTCCCGCAACAATGGGACGACTTGAAGATGAATTGCAGCTGCCCGGACTGGGCAGTTCCATGCAAACATTTGGCCGCCACAATCTATATGTTCAGTCGGGAAATCGATAACAATCCGTTCATCGTGTTTGAAATGCACGGCATCGATCTGCTTGGCGAACTCCAAAAACGGGGAATAGCCATAAACGACATGCAACAAGAGGTACAAGTTCCTGAAATAAAAGAGCAGATCCGATTCCTCTCCCCGAAAGAGCTTCCAAATGCAAAACCTCCTTTCCGGAAAATCGACTATTCGCGAGTGCCGGACAGCATGGAGCCGCTCTTGATACTCTTCCCCGAAAACCCGTCCTTCTCACCGGATTTCAAGGAACATTATACAAACGGACTCCGGAAAATCCGGAAAAAGGTTCTCGCTTTCTTTTCCGGCAAATCGGCAATCAACGATCTTTTCCCCAATTCCGTACTCTCATCGTCTGTACCTCGGACCGATACAGACTTATCTGTCAGTTTCAATGAATCGTGGGAATGGTCTGTCAGGAACATCTCCTACGGAACTCCCGACCTCGATGCACCCTGTTTCAACGAAGAGAATCTTCCTGCCGCCTTGCTCCGGATCAATCCGGATTTTCTACCGGACTACCGTCCGAGCGTAATCGCCTTGCACCAAACCTTGCTGTTCGCGCTCCATCTGGCAGCCAAAGGGATGGTCGCTCCCCAAATTGTCCGCCTGTCCGGAGGTGATTATCTGGTCCGCTGGATACCGGCATACGCCGATCCACGGATTCAAGTTCTTGTGGCCGAGTTGGAGCAATTGATACCCGGCAACCTGCTTACCGCCTTGCCTCGAGGAAGAAAACTCGAGAAACCGGTCGCTTTGCCGGTCGATTGGCTGATTTCCTTCTTTTTAGGGAAACTTTTCTACAACTTGTCCGGAAGCCATGCTAAAAGCCCGTTGTTCATTCCCTTTTTCTTCAAATCCCTGCATTATCCATTCAACGAAGTGGGAGAAAAAGAGATTCCCGGAAATATCAAGGCATGGACGACCCTTTATTCATTCAACGAAACCGACTACCGGCCGGTATTCAGTATCGACGAAAACAAAAAGGAAGGTTTTGACCTGCATATCGGTATTGAAGACAAACGGGAAAAGGGGAAACCTGCCATATCCCTGCAAGAGATCCTGACATCGGAATGCTACGAGAACGAACGTTTCCAGATCATCCATAGCCTCAATTTGATCAGTTCGATGGTCAAAGAGATCGGACCGTATATCCATTCCGGAGCCTCGGCTCCCATCCACTATACCAACCGCAGTTTCGTGCCCTTCTTATTGCAAATCATCCCGACCATCCGCATACTGGACGCGAAGGTTTTCATGCCCAAAGCCCTGCAAAACCTGATCCGCCCGAAGGCTTCGATCAGCCTGAAACGGAATTCCGGTTCAGAAAAGGGCTTCCTCTGCCTTTCCGACCTTTTCACCTTCGACTGGGAAGTGGCTTTGGGAGATGTTTCCATCCCGATGCAAGAGTTTATGAAACTCCAGAAAAATGCAGACGAACTGCTCAAGTTCAAACAAAGCTACATCTACACCGATGCGGAAACGTTGGATAAACTGCGCAAGTCCTTTGAGCAAATGGACAAGCTCTCTCCTACCCAACTGCTACAGGCCGCTTTGACAGAAGAATATGAGGGCGCTCCCATCCAGATGTCGGACGAAATAAGACAACTGATCGACGAACTGAGAAAAGAAAATGCCGTCCCACTTCCCAAACAACTGAACGCGACCCTGCGCCCCTATCAAGAGCGGGGATTCGCCTGGATGTACCGGAACATGCGGATCGGGTTCGGTTCCATCTTGGCCGACGATATGGGATTGGGAAAGACCTTACAATCCATCACCCTGATCCTCAAATTGAAAGAAGAAGGGAAATTGCAAGACAAACAAATCTTGATCATAGTTCCGACCGGGCTATTAATAAACTGGCAATCGGAAATATCCCGCTTCGCCCCTTCGCTCACCCTGTTCGTCTATCACGGCAGTAACCGGGACTTGAAACAGTTCGGACATGACATCCTATTGACTACCTACGGCATATTGCGTTCGGACAACGCCAAACTGAAAAAGAAGGCATGGGCCGCCATGTTCATCGACGAAGCGCAAAATATCAAGAACTACGACACGGCACAGAGCAAAGCCGCACGTAGCATCCCGGCGGACGTGCACATCGCCCTGAGCGGCACGCCGGTAGAAAACCGGTTGACGGAATTCTGGAGCATCATGGAATTTGCCAACAAAGGCTATTTGGACACCTTGAAGACCTTCAAAGAAAAATATGCCACTCCGATACAATACTTCAACGACATAAGCAGCGCGGAACATTTCCGGAAAATAACGGCCCCGTTCATGATGCGCCGCATGAAATCGGACAAGAGCATCATCGACGACCTGCCTGACAAAATCGAACAGAACGACTACACCGCACTGAAAAGCGAGCAAGCCGCCCTCTATTCGCAAACATTGGAAGTTGCCATGAAAGAGATCGAAGAGATGGATACCACCAACCACGAATCGCTTTTCAAACGCCAAGGGCTGATCTTGCAAATGATCCTTGCTTTGAAACAGATCTGCAACCATCCCGCCCAGTTCCTGAAGAACGGAGACTTCCGAAGCGAACTTTCCGGTAAAGCGGAAATGCTGCTCGACCGTATAGAAAGTATCGTGGATAACCGCGAGAAGGTCCTGGTGTTCACCCAATTCAAGGAAATGGGCAATATTCTTGCACGGTTCGTGGAAGAACGTACCGGTAACCGTCCGATGTTCTATCACGGCGGATGCAGCGTGAAAGAACGCCAGATGATGGTCGACCGTTTCCAAAACAATCCGTCCGACAAGGTCTTTATCCTGTCGTTGAAGGCGGCCGGAACCGGGCTAAACTTGACAGCGGCGACACACGTCATCCATTACGACCTCTGGTGGAACCCGGCTGTCGAAGCGCAAGCCACCGACCGGGCTTACCGGATCGGGCAACACCGGAAAGTGGTGGTACACAGGTTCATCACCAAAGATACGTTTGAAGAGCGCATCGACGAAATGATCCGGAGCAAAAAGCATTTGGCAGACATGACCGTTGCCAACGGAGAAAGCTGGATCGGGAAATTGAGCAATACGGAACTTCGGGAAATATTCGAATAAACAAAAAAAGAAAACCGCCCTATTCTCGCGAACTGGACGGATAACCTAATCTAACTTAATTCTAATACCATGAAAAACACTATATCTTAATAACAGGACCGGCATCAAGAAGTTCAAGGGAACGGTTTATTTTTATTTCTTTCACAAAAGATTGATCGTGTGAGATCAGTAACACCGTTCCTCTATAACTCTTTATAGCCGTTGTTATTATTTCAACACTCCGGATGTCCAGATTGTTCGTCGGTTCATCCAAAATAAACAGGTCCGGCGCACGATTCCCGATCATCAGGCAACCGAACAGCAAACGGATCTTCTCGCCTCCGCTCAGGCAGGCACAGCGTTTATCCCAGGTCGCGTAAGGGAACAGATAGCGGTTGAGAATGGATTTCAGTTCATGTTCCGCCCAGTTTCCGGTATTGAAACGTTCCGCCTGTTCGAATACAGTCAGCCGGGGATCGATCACGGAACACGCCTGGTCGATGTAGAGGGAACTGAAACCGGCCCGCACAATCGTTCCGGAAGTCGGCTCCAACTCGCCTAACAGGAGTTTGACCAAAGTCGTTTTCCCGCTCCCGTTACGGCCGGTAATATGAATACGGTCTCCGCTCCTGACCTGGATATCCAACGGAGACCGCCACAGACAAGCGGAGGCATAACCGAAATTAACCTGTTCCGCCGTTATCAAAATCTTACCGGTATGCAGGCCGGAAGAGGCAAAATCGGTCTGAAGTACCCGCTGATCGGGTATCGCCTCCTGGAGTCCGGCTATTGAGTTTTGTAAAGACGCCATTTTCTCTTCATGGACATCGCCCAACCGGACCGTGCTTTTCTCGGCTTTGTCTCTCAAGGTATTTACCGCCATACGCGAAATGCCTTTCTTGAAAACGGACTTCTCACTACGGGCATTCAACTTATTCTTCCGCTCCATGACTTCACGAGCCACTTTACGCGCCTGACGCAATTCTTTTTCCTTCTCTTCCAACCGGTTTTGCAAGGCATTCAACGCCAACGTTTTCTGTTCCTTATAGAAATCATAGTTACCACCATAAAGCGTCAGCGTCTTTCTCTCCAGTTCACAGATACAGGACAACAAATTCAACAAAGTCCGGTCATGGCTGACAACCAACAGGGTCGAACGGCAGGTCCGGACCCACTCATACAGTTTTTCCCTGCCGGAGACATCCAGATGATTGGTCGGTTCGTCCATCAGAACAATATCCGGCGAATGGACCTGAATACCGGCAAGGAACACCCGGGTCTTTTCCCCGCCGCTCAACGAGTGCATCGGCCGGGACAATGGCAGATGCGCCAAATCCCAGAAAGCGAGTGCCGAAAGGCAACGTTCCTCCACATTCCAGTCGTCGTTCAGACAGGTGAAGTTTTCCGCCGAAGCGTCGCCCGCAAGAATGGCATGGAGCGCATGAAGCCGGTCGGCGACCCGCAGGGCTTCCGCTACGGTCAGGTTGTCGAACTGCCCGAAATGTTGCGGAACGGAATAAGGATGTGAAGAACAAACCACCTCTCCCGAAGAGGGCTTCAGGCTTCCTTCCACGATACGCAGCAAAGTCGATTTGCCCGTACCGTTATTGCCGACCAGCGCAAGCCGCTGTCCTTTATGGACAGTCAAGTCTATGTTCTGAAAAAGCGGTTCCTGGTCGGCATGAACATAACATAGTTGATGTATGGATATACAACTCATGATTCTCTTTGGATTAAAAAGATTACAAACTAAAAAAGGATGATCACAAACGTACCGCAGGATGGCACAGAAAAAGGGGAAAGCCGGAGACTTATAAATTGACAATGGACAATGGACAATTGTGTCGACTATGACACTGCATGAATATGAGGGATACCGGCTTATTTAGATATTTTCATCGGAGTATGTATATAATTTCTGGGCGCAAAAGTACAAAAAAGTTCTACTCGGAAAGAGCATTACGTTTTTTTCTTTTCAATTTTCTCTCTCCATCCCCAACGGGTAAAAGCTAAGAATGCCCATTATAAGGTTGTTACAATGCCTATTCAAACCACCTTACAATGGGCATCCAAACAACCTTAGAATAGGCATTGTAAGATCCGGACAAAAAGGTGCGGCCATAAAGCTTGACAACTTCATCTCGCTCATGCGCTCCATCCAGAATGGACACACAGATATAGAAACATCATTCTTTGGATTATCGAATGAGCCCTATATAACAATACTTTATGCATACTGCCTTCAATCCATAAAAAGTTGTCCGAATCATGATTTCGTCATTTAATTTGCTATATTTGCAAAAGAATCACAAATTTGAAGGATAAAATGATACTGGAAATTCGTTTGAGCAACTTCTTCTCAATTAAAGATGAAGTGGTACTGGATATGCAGGCAGCAAGCATACAGACCAAAAAGGCAAAGGAGCTTGAAGAAAATACATTTGTATGCGGTGATGAGCGTTTACTTAAAACTATAGCCATTTATGGTGCAAATGCCTCAGGAAAGAGCAGTGTTATCAAGGCTATTCGTGCTTGTGTGGGAATGATATTCTCATCTCACAATTACAACGAGAATACGATATTTGCCTTTACTCCGTTCAAATTCGGGGGCATTGGCAAGCCAAGCACATTCTTCATTCGCTTCCTTCTTGAAGGTATCGAATATGAATATTCTTTTGAACTCAATAAAGTTGAGATACTGAAAGAGGTCCTTTACTATTATCCGAATGGCCGTCGTTCACTGGTATTTTCTCGTGATGAGACAAAGGGGCCCGACAAAAAGGATATCTATGAATTCCGATCGGTGATTCGCCGTCCTATGGATGTTGCTGCCAATACGTCCAAGAAAACGCTTTTTGTGTCGCGTGCCAGTCAGATGGACCGAGATGTCGCAAAAGATGTTTTTCGGTATTTCAATGAGCGTTTTATTCTGAATTATTTCGGATATAATTCGTTCTCTGTCGAGCACTTGTTGAATGAGAACAAAGAGCAGTTCCTTAATGTGCTTCGAATTGCCAACAGCGATATTGTCAAAATCGACAGCAGGCATGAGAATAAAGTATTTTCGACTGCAGTGATCGACCCTGCAAACAATCAACTATTGTCGGTAGAAGATATTCAGAAACCACAGCTGGTCATTACGACTTATCACAGGAATAATCCGGATGTGCCTTTCAACTTTTTTGCAGAAGAGTCCGATGGAACACAGCGTTTATTCAATATGATGCTGACGATTCTGGATATCGTCAAGAATAATAAAATATTGTTGATAGATGAAATTGAGACGCAGCTGCATATAAAACTGGTAGAGTATATTATCGGTTTGTTCAATAAAAGCGAATCGGCGCAGTTGATATATACTACGCACAATACATACCTGCTTAATACTAACAAGCAACGTAAGGATCAGATATATTTTGTCAACAAACGGGATGACGGGTCCTCAGATTTGTATTCGCTGTTTGATTACAAAGATTTCCGCGACGGGCTGGATGCAGAGAAGGCATATTTGCAAGGTCGTTTTGATGCCATCCCATATATTGACGAACAGGTGGATAGTTTTATAAAATAGAAACTGATATGGGACGACAAATAAGAAAATCCAAAGGTAAAACAATGAAGCCAAACTTCTTTGTTTTCTGTGAAGGGGAGTCTGAGGTTGCTTATATCAGCCACCTTCGTTCGCAGTACCGTGTACCTATTCAGATTATCCCAAGAAAGAGCGATTCGAACATATCCGTTCGGTATATAGAGAATTGTAAACGGGAATATGTTGCAACCAAAAATGATAAAACATTTCTGATGTTCGACCTTGATGTGGACGGAATGCTGGAACATCTGCAAAATATCCCGGATGCGGTATTGCTGGTATCGAATCCATGTATTGAGTTGTGGTATTTGCTACATTTTGAGAAGTGTCATGCCGAACTAACTCAAAACGCTTGCATCAAGAAACTGAAAAGACACCTTGAACACTACACTAAGGGAACTTTGGCATTAAGTGAGAAACAGCAACTGTCCGAAAAGACATCAGAGGCAACGGCAAGAGCCAAGGTGTTGGAAACATATAATAATCCATCAACTACCATCTATAAAATAATAGAATTGCTGGACAGTTTGTAATTTGAAATAACTTCATTTTCTTTACCGCTTGGCCAAACCAAGAATCTTACTACAAAAGTTACAAAGATTTATTGTATGGCAGACGATTTTTGCAAGGAACTTACTATCCAACAAGAAAAATAAATGATTAAGGAACGCAGCGGTAGCTATATGACGGATTTTTCATACATTTGCATTCGGATTGGGAATAGACTCCGTCCGTAACATATTAGAAAAAGAAAGCGTTATGCCTATCTTGTAAAGTTGAAACCTGAGAAATTTCGAATTTGATACAAGAGGTAGCATAGTGGTTCTCACGCATATAGCGTGGGCTGCTATTACCATATTTGTATCAAAGGTTTTCTCAGGACCTCAACTTTAAAATGGCATTGCAGTTCCACGCTTTGCATTTTTACAACCGCTTGTATCGGGAACTGACAGGCATTCAACATCCTATCAATATGGAACAACATTTCTGCCAAAGTTGCGGTATGCCCCTGACCGATGAGAATAGAGGAACAAATGCGGACGGAAGCCGCAGTGAAGATTATTGCACCTATTGCTACCAAAGCGGCAAGTTCACACAAGACTTCACCATGAACCAGATGGTGGAATTCTGCCTGCAATTCTTAGACCAGATGAATGCGCATACAGGCCAGAAGCTGACTCCCCTGCAAGCCAAAGAACAGATGTTGCAATACTTTCCACACCTGAAGCGGTGGAAAGAGGCGGACAATCACTCCATCCTCTGAAGCCTATGAAACCAATCGTGTCCGATACGCAAAACATTGCCGCTTGCGGTCTTTACTGCGGAGCTTGCCGTAAGTTTCTGATCGGGAAATGTCCCGGATGCAAGCAAAACGACCAGGCAAGCTGGTGCAAAATCCGTTCGTGCTGCTTGGCAAACAAGTTCAACACCTGTGCCGAGTGCTCGTGCAATGTGCAAGAATGCAACGTGTTCTCCAACTGGATAGGAAAGGTTTTCGCCTTCCTGTTCAAGTCCGACCGCCCAGCCTGCATCCGCTACATCAAGGAACATGGCGAACAAGCCTTTGCCGAAGAGATGACCCTGCGAAAATGTCAAACCATAAAAAAGAAATAAATATGAAGAACGAAGTATTATATCTGTTGCTGAACGACTACGCCAACCATGAGACAGTCTATCTTTCGGAAGCCATCGCCTCCGATGAAACAGCTTTGAAAACCAACCCGAAATATGTCAACAAAGTGGTTGCCCCGACATTGGAACCGGTGCAATCCATCGGAGGCCTCCGCGCCCTGCCGGATTATTCGTTCGACACCATGCCCGACGATTATGTCGCCTTGGTACTGATTGGCGGCTTCGGCTGGAGCACACCCATTGCCGAAAAGGTAGTGCCGATTGTCCGGCAAGCCATTGAGAAAGGCAAGATTGTCGGCGCCATCTGCAATGCCGCCTCATTCATGGCCCAGCACGGATTCCTGAATGCAGTGAAGCATACCGGCAACGGACTGGAGCAACTGAAACTGTGGGGCGGTGACAACTATACCAATCCTGACGGCTACCTCCATGCCCAAGCTGTCAGCGACCAACGCATCGTAACCGCCAACGGTTCCGCCACACTGGAGTTTGCCAAGGAGCTCTTGCTGCTGCTTGAGAACGACACGCCGGAACGCATCGAAATGTACTATCAATTCAACAAACAAGGGTTCTGCGCCCTGTTTCCTGAAGCCTAAAAACAATCGATAAAAACAGAAATTGCCGATACCGCTTGTCATCATATAAAAGCGATATCGGCAATTCTTAAAAAAGTCGTCAGAATCACTTATACTCCTGCCAACTCCGGATCTGAATATCATCCAGGCTCAGCGTGCAGAACGCTTTGATAAAGGCACTTGCCAAGCGGGCATTCGTGATGAGCGGGATATTCAAGTCGATGGCGGCACGGCGGATCTTGTAGCCGTTATCCAACTCTCCGGCGGAAAGGTCGCGCGGGATATTCACCACCATATCGATTTTCTTTTCATGGAGCATGGTGAGCGCCTGAGGTTCCTTGTCCTTCTCGCTCGGCCAATAGACCCGCGTACTGGGGATGCCGTTTTCCTGGAGGAAACGGTGCGTCCCGCCTGTGGCGAAAAGGCTATAGCCTTTCGCAGCCAACAGCTTAGCAGCGTCCAACATGGCAACTTTCTGTTTCGGTGTGCCCGTTGAAAGCAAAATGTTCTTTTCAGGGATGCGGAGGCCGACGGAAAGCATACTCTTCAGGACCGCTTCGGAAACATCGTCACCGATACACCCGACCTCGCCCGTCGAAGCCATGTCGACACCCAAAACGGGGTCGGCTTTCTGCAAACGGTTGAACGAGAACTGGGAGGCTTTGATACCCACATAATCCAAATCGAACTCATTCTTATTCGGTTTCTCGACAGGCAAGCCCAACATGATGCGGGTAGCCAATTCGATGAAGTTAATCTTCAACACTTTGCTGACAAATGGGAAAGAACGGCTCGCACGGAGGTTGCATTCAATCACCTTGATCTCGTTGCCTTTCGCCAGATACTGGATATTGAACGGGCCGGAGATGTTCAGCTCTTTCGCGATCTGCTTGCTGATACGCTTGATCCGGCGGACCGTTTCGACATACAGCTTTTGCGCAGGGAACTGGATGGTCGCATCACCGGAATGCACGCCGGCAAACTCGATGTGTTCGGAGATGGCATACATGACGATCTCACCCTTATCTGCCACCGCATCCATTTCCACCTCCTTGGCGTGTTCGATGAACTGGCTGACCACGACCGGATGTTTCTGCGACACGTTGGCGGCCAGTTGCAGGAAGCGTTCAAGCTCTTCCTGATTGGAGCAGACATTCATGGCGGCACCGCTCAGCACATAGCTCGGACGGACCAGGACCGGGAAGCCTACCTCGGTCACAAAAGCATTGATATCATCCATCGACGAAAGCTCTTTCCAACGCGGCTGGTCCACACCGATACGGTCCAGCATGGCAGAGAACTTCTCGCGGTCTTCGGCATTGTCGATGCTCTTGGCAGACGTTCCTAAGATATTGACATGCTGTTCGTCAAGGCGCATCGCCAGGTTGTTCGGGATCTGGCCGCCAGTCGAGACAATCACACCGTGCGGATTCTCCAGTTCGAGGATATCCATCACCCGCTCGAAAGTCAGTTCGTCGAAGTAAAGGCGGTCACACATATCATAGTCGGTCGAAACCGTCTCCGGATTGTAGTTGATCATCACCGAGCGCCACCCCTCCTTGCGAATCGTATTCAACGCTTGCACGCCACACCAGTCGAACTCAACCGAGCTACCGATCCGGTAAGCGCCGGAACCCAAGACGACGATGGAACGGTGGTCGCCCAGGTATTGCACATCATTTTCCGTGCCGCTATACGTCAGATACAGATAGTTCGTCTGCGCCGGATATTCGGCCGCCAACGTATCAATCTGTTTCACGACCGGGACGATGCCATGCTCCTTCCGGAACTGGCGGACCTGCATCATTCCCTTTTCCATATCTCCTTCCAGGCCGAAGGCACGGGCAATCTGGAAGTCGGAGAATCCGAGTTGCTTCGCTTTGCGGAGCAACTCGGATTCTAATTGACAATTGACAATTGACAATTGACAATTGTCTGAGTCTCTATATTCTTTCTTCATTGTCAATTGTCCATTGTCAATTGTCCATTTGTGCAGCTCTTTGGAGATGCACATGATTCCATAGAGTTTTTGCAGGAACCATTTGTCAATCCGGGTCAGTTCGTGTATCTGGTCAACGGTATATCCCGCCCGGAAGGCTTTGGATATAACAAAGATACGGGTATCGGTCGGTTCATGAAGCGCCTTGTCGATGTCGGCAATCACCAGCTCTTTGTTTTCCACGAAGCCGTGCATGCCCTGCCCAATCATACGCAACCCCTTCTGGATTGCCTCTTCAAAGGTACGACCGATCGCCATCACCTCTCCCACCGATTTCATGCTTGATCCCAATTCACGCGCCACACCGTGGAACTTGCCTAAGTCCCAGCGCGGGATCTTACAGACTACATAGTCGAGAGCCGGTTCGAAGAAAGCACTCGTGGTCTTCGTCACCGAGTTTTTCAAATCGAAAAGCCCGTACCCCAACCCTAACTTGGCTGCGACGAAAGCCAACGGATAGCCGGTCGCTTTGGATGCCAGCGCAGACGAACGGGAAAGACGGGCGTTCACCTCAATCACCCGGTAGTCCTCACTCTCCGGATCGTAAGCATACTGCACGTTACATTCGCCCACGATACCGATATGGCGGATGATCCGGATAGCCAGTTCGCGCAATTTATGGTAGTCGCTATTGGACAGCGTTTGCGACGGAGCGATCACGATACTTTCACCGGTATGGATACCTAACGGGTCGAAATTCTCCATGTTGCAGACCGTGATGCAATTGTCGAAACGATCGCGCACCACTTCATATTCCACCTCTTTCCACCCTTTCAGGCTCTTTTCGACCAGCACCTGGGGAGAGAACGAGAACGCTTTTTCGACCAGCACGTTCAATTCCTCTTCGTTGTCGCAGAAACCGGAACCGAGACCGCCCAATGCGTATGCGGCACGGACAATCACCGGATAGCCCAGTTCGGCCGCAGCCCGGCGGGCATCTTCGGCATTCTCCACCGCTTCGCTCTTGATCGTCTTCACACCGATCTCGTCAAGCTTGCGCACAAAAAGTTCGCGGTCTTCCGTATCCATGATCGCCTGTACCGGAGTACCCAGTACACGGACACCATATTTCTCCAACACACCACTCTCGTAAAGCGCCACACCACAGTTCAACGCCGTCTGGCCTCCAAAAGCAAGCAGAATGCCATCCGGACGTTCCTTGGCAATCACCTTTTCGACAAAGAAAGGGGTGACGGGCAGGAAATAAACGGTATCTGCCACACCTTCCGAAGTCTGTACCGTGGCGATGTTCGGGTTGATCAACACGGTCTGGATTCTCTCCTCTTTGATGGCTTTCAAAGCCTGGCTGCCTGAATAGTCGAATTCGCCCGCTTCACCAATCTTAAGGGCACCGGAACCGAGTATCAGGACTTTCTTTATATCTTCTTTCATTCTTCAGACTCTTTTATACATTACTACTTTTTTAGCTCGCTGCCACATTCTCTAAAGCAAATCGACAAACTGATCGAAGATGAACTCCGTATCGGTCGGTCCGCTACATGCTTCGGGATGGAACTGGGAAGAGAAGAAAGGTTTCGTCTTATGCCGGATTCCTTCGTTCGTCCCGTCATTCATATTGATAAAGAGCGGTTCCCAATCTTCCCCCAATGTATCATTGTCCACTGCATACCCGTGATTTTGGGAAGTGATGAAACACTTCTCCGTCCCGACCATGCGTACCGGCTGATTATGGCTGCGATGCCCGTATTTCAACTTATAAATCGAAGCGCCGCCGGCTTTGGCCAGCAACTGGTTTCCCATGCAGATACCACAAATCGGCCTGTCCCCTTCAAGCGCCTTGCGGATGTTCCGGACGGCAGCCTCGCAGGTATCGGGATCACCGGGACCGTTCGACAAGAAAAGCCCGTCATATTCCAATTGATTGAAATCATAGTTCCAAGGGACCCGTATCACCGCCACATTCCGCTTCAACAGGTTACGGATGATGTTGGCTTTTACGCCGCAATCGAGAAGCACGACGCGTTTCAATGGACAATGGACAATTGACAATTGACAATTATTAGCTTCCGACAAGGGGTAGGAACGACTTGTACCGTCAGGGAAGTAAATAATGATCTCCTTACAAGAAACACGGTCCACATAGTTAATGCTCCCATAGTCCGGCACCCCTCCACAATTGTCCATTGTCAATTGTCCATTGTCAATTTCGTTATCGGTTCCACCGATAACGATACGTCCCATCATCACGCCATGTTCCCGTATCTTCTTCGTCAACGCACGGGTATCGATACCGGTAATTCCGGGGATCTTCTCACGCTTCAGCCAATCGCCCAGGCTCTCCACGGCATTCCAATGGCTATATTCTTCGCTATAGTCACTCACAATAATCGCCTCTGCATGAATTTTCTCACTTTCCATGAAGGTCGGCAGGCCATTCCCTTCGATAGAAAACGGAGGTACCCCGTAGTTTCCGACCAGCGGATAAGTCAGGACCATCAACTGTCCGGCATACGAAGGGTCGGTAAGGCTTTCGGGATAACCAGTCATAGCGGTATTGAACACCACTTCGCCGGCCACCACCTTGTCGAAGCCAAAAGAGAAGCCGTGAAACTGGCTTCCGTCATCTAAGACCAATGTTGCTGTTTTTCTTGTCATGCTCATTTTAATTGTCAATTGTCCATTGTTAATTGTAAATATTCTTCTTCCATATAATGAATGAACGCTTCATTCACCATCCGTGCACCGCCCGGTGTCGGATAGTCGCCGGAGAAGTACCAGTCGCCCGGATGATCGGGACAGGCGTCATGCAGCCCCTCCAACGTCTGATAGACGATCTCCACCTTCGCACGTGTTCCGGCAGGGGTCAGCAACTCTACCATCTTGTCCGAGATCTCCTGGTCGGTGAAAGGCGCGTAAATCTCTTTCACGTAGTTCACGGCCGTATCGCCCGGCACAGTTCGCTGTTGCTTGGCTTTCCGATAAGCATTGAGCAAGACGGACTCCATCCCCCTGTCTGCCAAAAGCGCCACAGCGGCTTTGAATGCGATGAACTCGCTCATACGAGACATATCGATGCCGTAATAATCCGGATAGCGCACCTGGGGAGACGAACTGACCACCACGATCTTTTTCGGGTTCAGGCGGTCCAGAATACCGATAATGCTCTGCCGGAGTGTCGTGCCCCGCACGATGCTGTCATCGATCACGACCAGATTATCCTCAAAAGGCACGATGCTGCCGTACGTGATGTCATACACATGCGCGGCCAGGTCATTGCGGCTGTTCCCTTCGGCAATAAACGTACGCAACTTGATATCCTTGATCGCGACCTTCTCACACCGGACACGCATGGAGAGGATCTGCTCCAGCTCCTCTTCCTGAAGCAAATGGCTGCGATCGGCGATCCATTCCTTTTTCTTTCTGTTCAGATATTCGTTCATGCCCTCCTGCAACCCGAAGTAGGCGACCTCCGCCGTGTTCGGGATAAAGGAGAAGACCGTATGGTTCAAATCATTGTCTACCGCTTTCAGGACGGCAGGTACAAGATTTTCACCCAACCGCTTCCGTTCACGGTAAATATCGCGGTCGCTTCCCCGCGAGAAGTAGATACGCTCGAACGAGCAAGCCTGATTCTCTTTCGGCTCCATGATCTGCGACGTATGCCAATCCCCTTGCTTGTTGATGATCAGCGCCTCTCCCCTTTTCAGTTCGCGCACATCGCCGGCAGACACGTTCATAACCGTCTGGATCACCGGACGCTCGCTTGCCAGGATCACAATCTCGTCATCAGCATAATAAAACGCCGGACGGATGCCCCAGGGATCGCGCACACTGAAAGACTCGCCGCTTCCGGTCAGCCCGCAGATCACGAAACCGCCATCCCATTGCGGAGCACACCGCTTCAGGACATTCGACAAGTCAACATTCGCCTCGATCGCATGAGTGATCTCCATTCCTTTCAACCCTTCGGCTTCATACTTCCGATACAGGCGTTCGACCTCACGGTCCAGGCGGTGTCCCACCTGTTCCAACATGATGAAGGTGTCAGCGTATGCACGCGGATGCTGGCCAATAGCCGTTATCTCTTCAAAAATTTCCTGTACGTTAGTAAGATTGAAATTGCCGCAAAGAGCGAGGTTCTTGGCTCTCCAGTTGTTACGGCGTAAAAAAGGATGGACGTATGAAATACCGGATTTACCGGTTGTACTGTAACGCAGGTGCCCCATATAAAGCTCTCCTGCAAAAGGAAGATTTGTTTTAGCAAAAAAGGGATCGTTCAGTTTGCCGGGCGGCAAATCTTTGTAATGTTCATGAACGGCAGCGAATATTTCGGTAATAGCTCCTGTGCCTAATGCTCTTTCCCGAAACATATATTCTTCGCCGGGGCTGGCTTCCAACTTGACGCATGCTAAACCGGCTCCTTCCTGACCGCGGTTATGCTGCTTTTCCATCAACAAATAGAGCTTGTTGAGCCCATACATCCAGGTTCCATACTTCTGATGATAATATTCCAAAGGCTTTAGTAACCGGACCATGGCGACTCCACACTCATGTTTAAGTACTTCCATCTGGTTCTATCGTGTTTATTTTGACGGCAAAGATAGATACATTTCATTACATATTGTTCATATAAACGCGATTTATTTGACACTTTTATCGAAAAAATCATTTTATCCAGCATTTAGTTAATTAATTATATAAAATGATACTGTTTCGACAAAACTATCGAATAAAAAGGAAAAACACTCCTCTTTCTTACAATCTGCATAAAAGAAAAGAAATTTAGTATATAATCATAAATAAAGAAGCATCTATCCATAACATGAGGAACAGAGGGTAATACCGGCCTTCTCAGAACAGCACACGAACAAAAACGCAGAAGATATTTGTCCTCAAAATATACAATATCCCCTTATAAGGGCATTTTTCTATTTGATGTGAAATTCCGGACGAGCCTGTTCTGACATTTTTCTCTTTCAGATCGGGATTTAGAAACAATCGGCAAAATGAACATGGCAGGAAATCGAAAATCACGTTTTTTTTGCTTCCGAAAAGCAAGAAATCCTGACATTATGGAAAAGCTGAACTCCCGGAGAATCGCCTGTAGCAAACGAAAGTTTCCTCTGCTCCGAATATCGCAAAAGAAATTTGACCTTTTTTCGCCATGAGGAGGGACTTCATCGCCGCGACGACCGTCTTCAGGGTTCCCGAAGCCGGACTTCACAAGAAATGACCTCGGACTTCACGGCTATAAAGACCGACTTCGCGGCAAAAAACCGCGCACCTCATGGCAGAACCGCCTGTTTTTCGTTGAAAAACAGGAATCCGGAGCGACTTTTAAAGGATGTACTTTGTTGTTAATGAAACAATATTATACAAGAACCCCTCCCCTTTTCCCAAGTCTGAAAGAGGGGAATTGGCACGGTGGAACATATAACAAAAAAGGCCATCCTCACGGACAGCCAATCTTCATTGTTAACCTTAAATCTAATACCATGAAAAACACAGTGCAAATATAGAGCGTTTATGTTATACAGCATAACAATACGCCTAAAAAATGCTTCTCCTTAACCTGATTTAACTGTTTTATGTTTTACAACATAGTTTTTCAAGCATTTTTACCTATATAACCTCTCTGTGCAAGCCGAACAGTTGTCTTGCAAACGCAGCAATGCCGGATAAAGACATTTCCAATCAAAAAAGGCGACTCCCCTAAATGGACAGTCGCCTTTTCCCATCGATCTCTCTACAAAGATCGGAAATGCTTACTTGTTGAAACGTTCTTTCAGTTTAGCCAACATATCCTGAGTCATGGAATCCAGGTCGTATTCAGGCTTCCAGCCCCATTCCTCACGGGCACAAGTATCATCCAGCGAGTTAGGCCATGATTCAGCGATAGCCTGACGCAACGGATCTACCTCATATTCCATCTGGAAGTCAGGAACATATTTCTTGATGTTGTTGTAGATGATTTCAGGATCGAAACTCATGGAAGCAATGTTGAAAGAGTTACGATGCACGAACTTCGTCGAATCGGCTTCCATAATTTCAATAGCTGCACGCAGACCGTCCGGCATATACATCATATCCATGAATGTACCCTGCTTGATCGGGCATACGAACTTCTCGCCTTTAGCTGCCGAATAATAAATATCGACTGCATAATCGGTCGTACCACCACCCGGAGGGGTCACATAAGAGATAAGCCCCGGAAAACGAACGGAACGAGTGTCGACACCGAAACGGATATTGTAGTAATCACTCAACAACTCGCCGGAAACTTTTGTAACACCGTACATAGTACGCGGGTTACGGATCGTATCCTGCGGAGTCTTGTCTTTCGGCGTGTTATTGCCGAACACACCGATTGAACTGGGAGTGAATACCGCACAATGCATTTCGCGGGCTACTTCCAATACATTAAACAAACCGCCCATACCGATTTTCCAAGCAAGCTGCGGCTTTGCTTCTGCAACGGCTGACAGTAAGGCAGCCAAGTTATAAATCGTATCTACCTTATATTTTGACACCGTCTCAGCAATCTGCTGTTCGTTTGTAATGTCGACAATTGCAGAAGGTCCCGATTCCAGCAGTTCGCCTTTCGGCTCTGCACCGGGAATGTAACCTGCTACAATGTTTCCACCGTAGATACCTCTCAATTTCATGGTTAACTCTGATCCAATCTGACCGGTAGAACCAATTACTAATACATTCTTCATTGCGTTTGATGTTCTTTTAAGTTTTTTCCGCGACAAAGGTATAGAGAATAAAAACATGCCGGTATGAATTTCTTGCATTTTTTAGTCTATATGTTCAAAAAAAATATGACCTTTGTCGCATCAGAAGACAATTCGAAGACAAAGAAAAACGGATTTCCAAAGATCATGGCTGATCATTTGTCTGCGATAAATAAAATAAAATAGTCAACTTAATTAAAAATACTAACAAAAAACAAAGTTATGTACGGTAAACTGAAAGATTTCCTTACGCAGGAATTGGCAAGCATCCAAGCTGCCGGATTGTATAAGAACGAACGTATCATCACTACTCCTCAAAGAGCCGACATCCAAGTAAACGCAGGAAGCGACGTGTTGAACTTCTGCGCAAACAACTACTTGGGCCTGTCTGACAACCAACGTCTGATCAAGGCGGCCAAAGAGGCAATGGACACACACGGATACGGTATGTCATCCGTCCGTTTCATCTGCGGAACACAAGATCTGCACAAGCAACTGGAAGCTGCCATCTCCGATTATTTCAAGACTGAAGATACGATCTTGTATGCGGCCTGCTTCGATGCCAACGGCGGTTTGTTCGAACCGTTGTTCACCGAAGAGGATGCCATCATCTCCGACGCGTTGAACCATGCTTCCATCATCGACGGTGTACGTCTGTGCAAGGCTAAACGTTACCGTTATGCCAACGCAGACATGGCCGACCTGGAACGTTGCCTGCAAGAAGCCCAGGCACAGCGTCACCGCATCATCGCAACAGACGGTGTGTTCTCTATGGACGGAAATGTAGCTCCGATGGACAAGATCTGCGAGCTGGCTGAAAAATACGATGCTCTGGTAATGGTTGACGAATCCCACTCCGCCGGTGTCGTTGGTCCGACCGGACACGGTGTTGCGGAACAGTTCAACTGCTACGGACGCATCGATGTCTTCACCGGTACACTGGGCAAAGCGTTCGGCGGTGCCATGGGTGGATTCACAACCGGTAAGAAAGAAATCATCGACATGTTGCGCCAGCGTTCCCGTCCCTATCTGTTCTCCAACTCTGTCGCTCCTGCCATCGTAGGCGCCAGCTTGGAAATGTTCAAGATGCTGAAAGAAAGCGACGCGCTGCATACCAAATTGATGAACAACGTCAACTATTTCCGCGAAAAGATGTTGGCAGCCGGTTTCGATATCAAGCCGACCCAGTCTGCTATCTGTGCCGTTATGCTGTATGACGCCAAATTATCTCAGGACTTCGCTGCCAAGATGCAGGAAGAAGGCATCTATGTAACCGGCTTCTACTATCCGGTAGTACCGAAAGGACAAGCCCGTATCCGCGTACAGTTGTCTGCCGGCCACGAAACAGAACACTTGGATAAAGCGATCGCCGCATTTATCAAAGTGGGCAAAGAACTGAACGTAATCAAGTAAGTTTGCATGCAAACAAAATACAAGAGGCGAGGACAGCAAACGGTCCTCGCCTTTTTCACTTAAACGAGCCATTCTTCAGAATAAAAGAATTACCTTTGTCCCTATCACAAGTAAATTTTTATGCAACTCAGTAACTATCATAGTCATTGTACATTTTGTGACGGGCGGAGTACGCCGGAAGATTTCGTTAAATTCGCGATTGCGCACAAATTCCGCGCTTACGGCTTTTCTTCCCATTCACCATTGCCGTTCGAAACATTCTGGAATATGTCGAAAGATGATATGCCCGAATATCTCATGGAGATCGAACGGCTGAAAAAGAAATACAGCGACCGCTTAGAGATATATGTAGGATTGGAAATCGATTTCTTGGATAAAAGCTACAACGCGTCTATCCCCTACTTCCGTAACCTGCCGCTCGACTACCGCATCGGCTCCATTCACTTTCTGCCGGTCGCACAACCGCTTGCGGAAAAGAATATGGTGTGCATCGACGGTTCTTCCCGGGAATACCAGAAATCTGTCGATACCTACTACGGCGGGGACGTCCGTAAGATAGTCGCCCATTATTTCAACTCCACGCTGCAAATGATTGAGGCAGGCGGGATCGACATCGTCGGCCACATGGACAAGATTTACATGAACGGCCATACCTGCAAAGGTTTCGACCGGCAGGCAGACTGGTATCAGAAACCGTTCAACGACTGCCTGCACCTGATCGCTGAAAAAGGCCTGATGGTCGAAGTCAACACGAAAAACCTCAAGCAGAAACAGGAGGTCTATCCGCACGCCGACTACCTGCACCGCCTCTGCAAGTTGGGTATTCCGGTGATGGTCAATTCCGACTGCCACTATCCCGATCTGGTGAATGACGGACGTGCGGAAGCATTCGAATTGCTGAAAATGGCAGGTTTCAAATCTACCCGCGAACTGATCGGAGGACATTGGCAGGATGTGGCGATCTGATGTATCTGTAACAAGATCGTAACATGGATTTCATGCCATCGCAATATGGAATCACGTCCTTTGCAACAAAGAAATTGTATTTGTCATAAATAAAAGACTAAGATTATGGATATGTCGAAAATTCTTGTAGTGGACGATGAAGAGGATTTATGTGAAATCCTCAAGTTCAATCTTGAGATAGAAGGATATGCGGTAGACACGGCTTTCAGTGCCGAAGAAGCGTTAAAAATGGATATTACCTCCTACCAGTTGTTGCTTCTGGATGTCATGATGGGGGAAATATCCGGATTCAAGATGGCCAGCATCCTCAAAAAAGATGAAAAGACGGCCGGTATTCCCATCATCTTCCTGACAGCCAAAGACACCGAAAACGACATGCTGACCGGTTTCAACTTGGGAGCTGACGACTACATATCCAAGCCATTCTCCATCCGCCAGGTGGTTGCACGGGTAAAAGCCGTACTGCGCCGCACATCCGACAAGGAGAAAGCATCGGAAAACGAATGCCTCCAATACAAAACCCTCTCACTCGACACAAAGCGCATCAAAGCCTCCGTCGACGGGCTGGAAATCCCGCTCACCAAAAAAGAATTCGAGATACTGAAACTCCTCCTCGAAAACAAAGGGAACGTATTCTCGCGCGAAGAAATCCTTTCCCGGATCTGGAAAGACGAAGTCTATGTGCTCGACCGTACCATCGATGTGAACATTACCCGCTTGCGCAAAAAAATCGGGCCGTACGGGAAAAACATCGTGACACGCCTCGGTTTCGGATACTGCTTTGAGGCAATTGACAATTGATAATTGACAATTCTATGAAATCATCCCCCAAAAATTATCAATTATCAATTCTCAATTGTCAATTCTCATTCAGCCAGCGGCTTTTCTGGTCGATATTCGCCATGTTCCTGGGGTTCACGGCTTGTTTCCTGTTGTTCCAATATCAGCGGGAACGGGAGTTTACTCAGGAGAAGCTGAACAACGTATTGGGAAATTACAACTACCAACTGTTCCGCCGTACGCAGCAGACCGAGGATATCAGCAAACAAGTCCGCCAGTTTATCAACGACATTCCTCAAAAAGACCTTCGCGTGACCATTATCGATCCGGCAGGGAAAGTGCTGTTCGACAACAGCTATGCAGAGGAGTTCAACAACCACAACGACCGTAGCGAGGTACGCAAGGCACGCCTCTACAACGAAGGGTTCGCCATCCGCTCGTCCAACTCGACCGGCAAACGCTATTTCTACACGGCGACAAATATCAGAGGCTACATCTACCGGTCCGCCCTCCCCTGGGACCCCTACACGCAGCGTGTGCTGGCAATCGACAAGGATTTCATTTACTTCATGGCAGTCATGACGCTGATATTCTTCTTCGTCCTCTCCCGTTTCACGTTCAGTATCGGACGGACGATTTCAAAACTGCGCGACTTCGCCCTGAATGTGGAGAAAGGCCGCATACCGGAGAATGAATATATCTTTCCAAACGACGAGTTGGGAGACATTTCGAAAAATATCATCCGGCTTTACCACCGCCAACGGAAAGCCAAAGACGAACTTTCGATGGAGCGCGAGAAACTGATCAAACATTTCCAGTATGCCAAAGAGGGTTTCGCCATGTTCACTTCGGAGGGGAGAGAGATTCTTTCCAACATTCTGTTCGTACAGTTTGCGAACCTGATTTCCGACATACAGATACGGCAGTCGGAAGATGCGATCGACATCCCGGAACTGGAACCGATCGAGAGGTTCCTCTCCCAAAACATCCCGAACCCGAACCGCAAGCGGAAAGTGTTGCGCGAATCGGCCACAGTGGACAAAAACGGAAAGATTTTCCTGATCGAATGTATCCTGTTTCTCGACAACAGCTACGAAATTTCAATCAACGACATCTCCCGTCAGGAGGAAGAAAGCCGGATGAAACGACAACTGACGCAAAACGTGGCGCACGAACTGAAAACGCCCGTCAGCAGCATCCAGGGCTATCTCGAAACAATTATCAGTAACCCGCAGTTGCCGGACGATAAACGCCGTTTTTTCCTCGAACGCTGTTACTCGCAAAGCACAAGGCTCACAGGGTTGCTACGCGACATCTCCGTGTTGAACCGACTGGACGAGGCCTCCGAAATGTTTGAGTTGTCAGAGGTGAACATCCGGAAATTAGTTGACGAGATCGAGAAAGAGTGTTCGAAAGAGATCGAGGAAAAAAAGATCACCACCGAAGTAATCCTGCCGGGCAACCCGACGATTCATGGTAATTACTCCCTGCTCTATTCGATTTTCCGCAACCTCTACGACAATGCGATCGCGTATGCGGGCGAGGATATCCACATCACCGTCAATTGCTACAAGGAGGACCCGAAGTTCTACTATTTCAGTTTCTCGGACAACGGCGTCGGTGTTTCGGAAGAGCACGTAAACCGGATCTTCGAACGCTTCTACCGCGTCGACAAAGGCCGCAGCCGTAAAATAGGCGGGACCGGGCTGGGGCTATCCATTGTCAAGAACGGCATCAATTTCCACAAAGGACAGATTTCCGCCAAAAGCGGACAAGGAAAAGGAATGACGTTTTTCTTCACATTGAAGAAGAAAATCTGAAGTTGAATCCTATACATATCCACAAAGGGGGTGTGTCGAAAAGCGCTGTAGACGCCTTTCGACACACCCTTACAACCGGCAAATCAACCGGTATCGGTCAATTATTCTTCACACTCTCCACCGGATTCGCATTTGCGGCCTTCCGGCTCTGGAAAAATACCGCGAAAAAGGAAATCAGGAGGCAGAACAGTCCGGCTGCGATGAAGATCAACGGGCTGAGCGTGATCCGATAGCTATAGTCTGCCAACCATTGCCTCATGAAATACCCGCTCACCGGAGTCGCGATCACGAACGCAATCCCGACATACATCAGGAACGTACCGACCAGACGGACCAAGATACCGGAATTGTCTGACCCGAACACCTTGCGGATCGCCACCTCCTGCGAACGTTGCTGGATAAAATAGGTAGACATCGCAAGCAGCCCCAACAGCGAAATCAAAATCGCGATACCGGCGAAGATCACCACGATTTTGGCCAGGCGGATCTGCGAATCGAAATGCCTCCGGATATTCTGGTCGATATACCATCCGTCGAAAGGAATCCCCGAAACCTCTTCAAACACCTTACCCACCTCTTCGTAGGCTTTCACCGGATCACCCTGCACCTCAATGACGTAGGTCCACGGATACCAATCCGATTCCATTTTCCGGAAACGGAACATCACCGGCGAATTGTCATACGTGATGTTCCTCAATTGGAAATCACGGATTATGCCTAAGATAGAAACCGCGTCCTCACCCCATTTGAAGGAGGGGGCATCTTCCGGCAGGTCCAGCTGTTTAAAGGCCAGCTCGTTCAGATACCAACCCCAATCGGAATTCGCCAGTTGGTTGTCCTGTTTGATTTTGAAACCGAAAATGTGGAAAGCGGTGCTATCCACCTGCATTTGCTGGAAGCTGAGAGACTTGCCCTCAAATGTACCGCTCATGTTATTCGTTCCGCTCGAAGGCGTCCCGTTGCTGTGGCCGACCGCTTTGACCATCGGAAGCTGGCGCAAGAGATCTTCCGCCCGTTCCATCTCGCTCTTCGACCGGAAAATGTTGCGCGCTTCGATGATATTCTCTGTGTTATAGCCGAGCGGCGCATGGATCAGATGGTTGATCTGGAGATACATCGTCAGCGAAGCGGCCAGCATGGCAATCGTGATCACATTCTGGAAGGTGATGAAAACCTTGCTGAAGACCATCTTCGTCTGCCGGCGGAACGTCCCGCGTACCACGTCGATCGGCTTGGCCGAAGAGATCAGCACAGCCGGGAGCAGCCCCGACAAGATACCTGTCAACAAAATCATCACCCCGATTATCCCGCCCCAAAGCGGAGTCGCCAGCACCTCCAACGTCAGCGGCACTTGCAACAGGTCGTTGGCATAGGGCAAGGCTGCCTTTGCGAATAACAAGCCGATCCCAAAGGAAACGACCGTCAGGAGCGTCGCCTCCATCATCAGCCGGAAGAACAAGTCCAGGCGCGAAGAGCCCAACAACCGCCGCGTGGCCATCTCTTTCGCCCGCTGGCCCGCCTGCGCCACCGTCAGATTGATATAATTGATGATTGCAAAAATCAGAATCAGGATACCGACCGACATCAGCACCAGCGAGAAACGCTTGTCGCCCCGGTTCAAAGAATGAACTTCAGTTTCCCCGAAATAGATTTCCGAAAGCGGGGTTACCCGAACCTCTTTCGCAAAGTCCATCTTGTAAAGCCAATAGCGTTCCTTGAAGAAAGCCAAGATGTCGTCCGACTTCGCCGCCAGATCCGCACCCGGTTTCAACAACAGGAACGAAACGCATGAACCGGCATTGCCTTGGTTGGTTTTCGACAGGGATTGGTTGAACTCCGTAATCCGTTCGATACGCACCAGCAAATCGCAGGAGGGAAACACCGAGCGTTTGATATCTTCCATCACGCCGCTCACCGTCACATTGGTCGAATCGCTCAGCAGGAAGCTCTTCCCGATCGGGTTTTCACTTCCAAACACCTTCTTGGCAAAACTTTCCGAAACAACGGCGCTGTAAGGATTCTCCAGCAAACGGTCCCGGTCTCCCTCTATCACCGGGAAGGAAAAGACCTGGAAGAAAGTGGAATCGACATATCCCATATTCGCGACTAACTTCTGGTCTGCATAGCGGATGGACCGTCCTCTTCCCTGGTCCGTGATTATCGGACAAACCTTCTCGATCTCCGGATAACGTTCCTCCAGCCAATATGAAACCGGCACAGCCGACTCCAAAAACATTTCACTGCCGACCACAACAATCCGGTCGTAGTTCGCCTGTTGCTTGTCAATATTCAACTCGCGTTCCACATAGACCGCAATCAGGATCACGAACATCAGCGAGACCGAGAAACCGAACACGTCGATTGTCGTATACCCCTTGTTGCGGCTCAGGAATTTCAAAAAAGACTTGATATTTAAAAGATTATTCATTGTATGATTATATAAATTATCTAATTTATCCGACTTTCACAAGCCGGATAAATTTACAAAACTGTTATGTGTCTATGTGTACTTACAATAGTCAAATAAATTCACTGATGGACGACACGATGCTACCGTCGAACAGGTTGACCACCCGATGGGCGAAGCTCGCATCGTGTTTGGAGTGTGTTACCATAACAATGGTCGTCCCCTCTTTGTTTAATTCGGTCAGAAGCTGCATGACTTCGGCACCGTTCTTGGAGTCCAGGTTACCGGTCGGTTCGTCGGCGAGGATGATCTTCGGATTCGAAACGACAGCACGAGCGATGGCGACACGCTGTTGCTGGCCTCCGGAAAGCTGTTGCGGGAAATGGCCGGCGCGGTGGCTGATATTCATCCGCTTCAGGATGTCATTGACCATCTGTTTGCGCTCGCTTGCTTTCACCTTGAGGTAGGTCAGCGGCAGTTCCACATTTTCAAAGACGTTCAATTCGTCGATCAGGTTGAAGCTCTGGAACACGAAGCCGATATTTCCTTTCCGCACCTGCGTCCGTTCTTTTTCTTTCAGGTGGCCGACCTCGGTACCTGCCAGATAATAGTTGCCGGATGTCGGGTTGTCCAACAAGCCCAAGATATTCAACAACGTGGACTTGCCACATCCGGAAGGCCCCATGATTGCCACAAACTCACCATCTTTCACTTCCATTGACACGCCATTCAATGCGATTGTTTCCACCTCTTCAGTACGGAAACACTTACTTAATCCTTCAATTTTAATCATGACTTAGTATGTTTTTTATTGTTATTACCTTTTCTTGCCTACTTATAAGCAAACAGCGTGCCAAAGTATATAAATTATTTATTTACAGCATCATAACAATTTTCTCTTTTTTCGAGAGTGTCTAATTTTTGGACAGTAGTGTAAAGATATTGGACACTTGTCGGGATAAAAACGGTAGAGAGACGCACAGCCGTGCGTCTCTCTACCGTTTTTATCCCCATTCGCTCTCCTCTTTGAAATCGAAACGTTCGATTTTCGTGACTTGTATCTCCCCATTTTGCATGAAGAACTCGTTCCCTTTATACTTTTTGTTCAAATCTTCCAATGAAAAAGAGATATCTGAAGTCCCCACGGCAAAACGGTAGAAAGACGGTACCACCTTACCGTTGATTTTCGACTCTATCACCTTATAGGCCGCTTCCTTGTCTTTCCGGAAGGCTTCAAGAAATTCATCCAGCAATTTCGGATTATCCTTTTTCGAAAAGGTAATCGTAGTCACCTCCTTTACCGGTTTCTTCGTCTTCCGGTCCTTGTCGTAGATCACATTGACATTTACCTTTTCCATTGACTCGCATTTTTTCATCAATGCGTTCAGGTTCGTCTGTGCCAACAAATCGCCGGCCCAGCTCCCCGCCAACAACAGGGCGGTTGTTAAAATGAGATTTTTTGTTTTCATGTTTGATGAGAATTTATGATTTATGAGTTATGATTTATGATTTATTTAATTATTAATTCTTTAATTATTAATTCTCCCCAAATGCTCTTTCCAGCCGTTCAATAGCTGATTCCAGCTGTTCGGCTTCGGTTTCTTTTGTCCGGATATGGTCCATTGTTTTCTCGTATTGCTGCAACGAACGCAACGCCAACCGTTCCTTTTCATATTGCTTCTTTTCGGTTTCCCGGATCACTTTATCCAATTCCCGCGCCATCTCTTCGGGTATCTCCGTCTTTACTCCGTTACGGATGATGTAGCTGCCGGCATAAGGATTAAACGCATCTTCCTTATCGCCATCCCACTTGTTCAAGAATAAGAACAACAACACAGAAGCTGCCGCCGCTATCCCCATCCATATCCCTCTTTTCCAAAAAGGGATTTTACGGACCGGGGTTGAAAGTTCCTGCCCCGCTTCCACTTCCCGGACGATTCCGGTTGCAAAAAATCCGAACATCGGGCGGTAGGTTTCCAAATGTTCCGGCAAATCCGGACGGGCGAAGAAGGCATATAGCTCCTGCTCCTCGGCGTTGGTCGTCTCTCCCTCAAAGAAACGTTCCAACAGGTTCTCGATATAGGTATATTCGTCTGCTTTCATTTCGTTACATTTTTAAGAATAAATCCCTGACTTTTTTGCGTGCCCGCGAAAGATTCACCCGGACGGCTTCGGGCGTACTGCCGGTCAATTCGGCAATTTCCTTGACTTCAAAGCCATCGACATGCTTCATCCGGAGTATCGTCTGCTGGAGCCCGGGAAGCTGTTCCATGATATGCATCACCTGGCTGACACTGTCTTTCCGTTCCAACGCGACATAGGGATCATCGTCTGCCGCAAACGTGAGCGAGTCGGACAACTGTTCCGGCCTGTACTGGAATGCCCGGATGCGGTTCAGGCAAAGATGTTTCGTGATTTGCACGGCAAGTGCTTCCACGCTATCGTAGCGATCCAGCTCATCGCGGATATACCACAACTTGAGGAACACCTCCTGGACGACATCCTCCACATCCTGCGGGTCATCCAACAGGCGCCGGGCATATCCCGACAACTTTCCCCGCAAGGGGACGACTTCTATTTTGAATTGTTCTTGTTCCATTCTATAAAAAAGACACGCCATTTGGAAAAACGTAACATGTTATCGAGGGGAAAATGTAAAAAATGGGGAAACAGGGGGGAAACAACGACAACGACGTGAAAACGACGGCAACAATGACGGAAACGACGACGGAAACGACGACGTAGAGACGCACGGCCGTGCGTCTCTACCAACACAACAACAACCGTGCGTCCCCACCAACACAACAACCGTGCGTCCCCACCAACCGGGAAAACGCCATCCCGGAATTATTCCGATTTCAAACTCTCGACCGGATTGGCGTTCGACACCGCCCAGGCACGATACAGGACACAAGCAACGATCAGCAAATAAATAACCACTGCGCCGGACAGGAAAAAGAAAAATCCGAAAGAGGCCTTTTCCGTAAACTTTTCCAACCATCCCGTACCGGAATAATAAGCGGCTGCAATACCGATCACAATCGCCGGAACCGCGATATAGGAAATATCCTGCGAGATCATCCTCAGTATGTCCCAGGCCGTCGCCCCGTTGACCTTGCGGATCGCGATTTCACGTCCGCGGCGGTTCGTTTCGTCGCTGGTATATCCCAACAGGCCGACCAAAGCGATAATCAACGTCACGATTCCCCCGATCATCACCGCATCGCGGAACGTGCGCGAATCCTTATACAGGTCTATCATATCCATATAGTAGGCCGTCACCGTGACATTCCGGTCGGGCATCACCTCTTCCAGCACCTTTTGCGCTTTCTTCATATTGTCAGGCGACATATCATGGAATTTGAGCAGAATCATCGGAGCATAGCGGTCATAGAACAAAGCGGACGGACGGGTATCCGGATTGCCGGTACTGCCGATGCAAATATCTTCATACACTCCGCAGATGATAAACGGTTCTCCATTCTGGCTGTGCTCCGTGATGACGACGCTCTTGCCGACCGCGCTTCCGGTCCAGCCGACAAGTTGCTCCATCTTCTTGACGAAAGAACGGCTGACCATCACCTTGTTTGCCGCCGAACCGTCCGAACGGAACACCTCCCCGTCGATCACCGGAATCTCCATCAGGGAAAAGAAATCATCTTTCACCCAGTACATATCAGCTATGTTAAACAATTCGCGTTCATTCCCAGGAAGATACACATTATTTCCCGCCATCCCCGAAATCGGCAGAGCGTAGCAAGCCGATACTTTATCTATTTCGGACAGTTTGCGCAATTCCTCAATTGCCGTATTCCGGACCGATTCGCTCACCCCTTGCGTCGAGCAATAGGCCAGTTTCTCATAAGCATATCCGGGATCGACATTCACCATATAATCATATTGCCTGTTGATCACCGACAACAGCGTCACCAGGTAAGCGGTCGCCAAAAACTGGATAAACAACAGGCAGAGTTTCCAATACCGGCGCGACTCTTTGAAATTGCGGAATGCGGCAGCCACCGGAATACGCAGGAACATATAAGTAGGTATCAAACCGGTCACCAAAAAGATCACGATGCAAATCCCCGCCAAAACCAACAGGGTCTGGGCCGAGAACAACGCGCCCAACGTAGCGCCCAACAACTCTTCCGCTTTCTCGCGGAACAAAAGGATCAGGAACGTGGCGAGCAACAAGGAAATCAGCATGTGCAAACAGGTTTCCGACATAATCATGCCGAACAGGTTCCGGTCGGAAGCCCCGTAACATTTATGGACCGCCACCTCCTTGGTCCGGTTGATCAGCGTGGAAATCACAATCAGCACATAATTCATCGCAGCCGTAAAGATCAGGACAAAAGCCAGAATGCTCAACAAGGAATTCATGCTCTTCACCTCATCACTGTTGCTGTGCATATCCATCAGCGGGACCAGGCTATACGTCAAATCAAGTCCCGCTTTTTTTACCGCCTCCAAATCGCAATGCCGCCCCTGCATTTCGCGAATGGCAGTCGTCAGGCTTTCCGGATCGACACCAGGATAGAGTTTCACGTATCCCAAATACCGGTCATTCCCCATCCAGTTCTCACGACTCCATTTGTTCATACCCTCCAAAGAGGCGACAATCTCAAAACGCAAATGGGAATTTTCGGGGACATCCTCAAACACGCCGCCTACCGTATAGGTCTGTCCCGGACTGGATTCAAATTCAAACTCTTTGTCCAGGGCTTGTTCGGCACCTCCTAACAGTTTGGCAATGCGGTTCGATATCATCACATATCCCGGGCGGGACAATGTTTCCTTCGGATTACCGATCAAAATCGGACGTGGCAACAACTCGAAAACATTCGTATCGGCCATCACCACAAAACGGGCGGAATAACGGTTCCCATCCTTTGTCCTGAACAACTCCTTGTCTCCCCCGATATAGGTCAGGCGAGTCGCTTTTTCCACCTCCGGTATCTCGACCTGCATCCCGACGGCCACACCACCGCTCACCTGCGGGTACGACTTATACTCCCCATCGCGAATAATGTTTTCATGCAACCGGTAAATACGGTCGCTGTCCGGATAAAACTTGTCGAACGAGCGTTCAAAACAAACTTTTGATATCAGGACCAATCCCATTGCCAATCCGACACCTAAGGATAAAATCTTTATCCCGTTACTTCTGCCTTTCTTGAAAAGCGAACGTACTGCTATGCTCCAGTTTCTCATATCGTGTATTGTTTATTATTTTATTCTGCCCATTTAAATTCAAAAAGCGTGCCAAAACAGCTAATCATCTAACATACAACAGAATGTCATTCCATCCGTTTTTTAAGAGTGTCCAATAATTAGACAATGGTGTATAATTATTGGACACTACCGGATTTTACTCCGCAACTCTTTCAAGGGAAAAGCATTTTGTCACCATTATTTGTTAAAAGCACTACTTTTTATTATGTTAAAAAATATTACCCTTGCTACTAATTCCAAAAACATGGGGTAGTAATCCTATTTAGATGGGGTGGCAGTGACATTTTGATAAAAACAATTTCCTACTTTTGCACCATGAAACGGAATATACTGGCTCTTTATCTGATCAAACTGTCCAAATGGTTCACCCTGGTCATGCCCATCATCGTGCTTTTTTACGAAAAACAGGGGTTAGGATTACAGGATGTATTTATCTTGAAGAGTGTCTATTCGGTAGCCGCCGTAACGTTGGAAATACCGTCGGGTTATCTCGCCGATGTCTGGGGGCGTCGTAAATGCCTGTTGTCAGGAAGTATCCTCTTCTTCCTCGGCTACCTGTGCTATTCGTTCACCTCGACATTCACAGCTTTCTTTTTCGCTGAAATCCTGTTGGGCACGGGACAAACCTTAGTGAACGGTGCGGACTCCGCGCTCTTATACGACACAACCGTCCGGTACCAAAAAGAGAACGTCTATTTGCGGTATGAGGGACGAATCACGATGATCGGCAATTTCGCCGAAGCACTGGCGGGTATCTTCGGAGGTTTTTTGGCAGCTTATTCCCTCCGTCTGCCCTTTTATGCACAGGCGGTGGTCGCTTTCATCGGCATCCCGGCAGCATTCGCCCTTGAGGAGGTCAACCGTTCCAGCAAAATCCAGCATCCGGCAAACGAGATCGTCCGGATCATCCGATATTCGCTGGTAACGAACAAACGGCTTTGCTACAACATCATGTATTCGGGCATTATCGGGGCAGCGACGCTCACGATGGCTTGGTTCGTACAACCGGTCCTGATGTATCTGAAAACGCCCGTCTCCTGGTATGGCGTTATCTGGACGGTTCTGAACCTGATGGTCGGCCTCGCCGCGCTCTGGTCCGACCGGGTAGACAGCTACTTCGGTCCGCGCAAGATGGGAATCCTGATCCTCGTCTTCATCGTCGGCGGATATATTGCCTTGGCATTCAACCTCACGTATGCCGGCCTTGCCATTCTGTTCGTCTTCTACATTTTCCGTGGCTTTGCCACTCCCATCCTCAAAGGCTACATCAACCAGATGACCTTTTCCGACATGCGGGCGACGGTACTCTCCATCCGCAACTTCATCATCCGCCTGATGTTCGCCGCCATCGCCCCCTTCATCGGCTGGCTGAATGACACGTACTCCCTCCAGACAGCCCTGCTCGTCTCTGCCGGAATCATACTGCTGCCGGGAGGGGTGTTTCTGGGGTTGCAATTTAGGGGGAAAATAAAAAGAGGGTGATCAAAACACCCTCTCATGTACTTGTAAACCGCAAGTTGCAGTGAAGTTACAAACTTTCACCGAAATCTTTGCGATATTTTTCCGCGAGTTGTTCCTGCCAATAGCCGATCTCTTTCAGGCGGCCGAAGAAGAAGCGGAGCACAGATGGCTCTTCCACCCATTCCAGTCCGCCGATGAGCGAGCGGTTGTCCCATAGCCATTTCACACGGTCGGCAACATATTTCAGCTGTGACAAGGTGTAAACACGACGTGGAACGGCAAGGCGTAGCAACTCCAGTTCGGCGTATGGTTCTGAACCATCGGAGTTACGCTGTTCCGACAGGGTACCGCGTTCCATGCCCCGGATACCTCCGGCAATATACATGGCGGCCGCCACCGCTCCGGCCGGATACTGTCCGTGGGGCACGTCCGGGCAAAAAGCTCCGGCATTGAGGTGACATCCCAAGCCGCCGGCAGGCAGAATCACGGGTACGCCATAATCAGCGAGCTCTTTGGCAAGATAGTTGATGAACTCCGGTCCCTGATTGATATACTCCATGTCGAGCGACTCATAAAGTCCCTGTGCCATCGCTTCCATGGTGCGCACATCGATACCGCCGTAGGTAAGGAATCCTTCGTAGAGCGGTATGTACTCCATCATGCTTCGGGTGTATTTGGGATCTTTCGACGTGATGATACCGCCTTTGGCAAAACCCAATTTACGGGCAGAGAAGTAGATAATGTCGAAATGGTCGGCAAGCAGATGATAGATATCCTTGATATCCATATACTTGCATCGTGCTTCGCGGGTTTTCATGAAATAGACGTTGTCTTGCAGCAACGAGGCATCAAGTATGGATTTCACGCCCATGTCGTGGCAAATATCAGTCACGGCAAGCATGTTTTCAAGCGACACCGGCTGTCCTCCGATGAGGTTTGTACCCGACTCCACACGTACAAACGCCACGTTCTCCGGACCAATCTCGGCAATACGGCTACGCAGGTTGTCAAGGTTGAAGTTTCCTTTGAACGGATCGTTGCTCTGTGGCAACAACCCTTTAGGGTCGATAAGTTCCTCTACCGAACCGCCAACCCGTGTGATATGTGCCTTGGTGGTGGTAAAATGGAAGTTCATCAGCGCCACCATGCCCGGTTTTACGAAAGCCTCAGCGAGAATGTTCTCGCACGCGCGTCCCTGATGGGCGGGCAAAACATTTTCTGTGCCGAATACCTCTTTCACCGCCGCCTTCACACGGTTGAACGTCTCAGAGCCGGCGTATGAATCATCGGCCTGCATCATCGATGCAAACTGGAGGTCGGACATGCCGTTAACCCCTGAATCGGTGAGCATATCAAGATATATGTCCTTGTTTTGCAGCAGGAAGGTATTGTTGCCCGCTTCTTGGATCTTCTTCAGACGCTCTTCCACCGGCAACAGCGAGAGCTTCTGGATCATTCGCACTTTGTGCATCTCGAGCGGAACCTGGTTCTCGCCCTTGTAAAATTTTACAGCCATTTTTCTATTTTTTAATCGAAGTTTCGCGCAAAAATACGAAAAGCCGGCTATGACGGCAGAGATATATTATTGCAAAATCTACCTTTTTTATCGTTTTTGCATTTATATACCAAAATCACCTACCGAAATTACCAATAAGACCAATAATTACCCTAATTTTATACCAAAATTAAAGTTATCCGTATGCATAAAAAGGTAGAAAACATAGACCAGTTCAACCATTATTTCCATCAGCCGAGTTATCATCCGCTGGTTAGTGTAGGGCGTTTGCAGGATGCAGACCTCTCGTTGTTCGCTCCTACCGATTTTGGAATGTATTGTGTGGTGCTGATGGAAGTTGATTTTGGAGAACTTGTACTTCGTGACACCTGTATGCACTATCGTGCTGGTACCATGTTCACGATGAAGCCGGGCGATGTGGTATCAATGAACCTTGACGACAGGATAAAACCCCACGGGCTGATGCTTGCCTTCCGCCCCGAACTGCTCAACGGTACGGGCCTGGGCCGAGACTTCTATATGTTCAACTTCTTTGACTACAAAGTGGCGGAGGCTCTGGAACTTTACGACACTGAGCGGAGGGTCATCGTAAACTGTTTTAACAATATCAACACCGAACTGCAGGCACCCGATGACGAATTTACCAGCCACATGCTTCGTTTAGGAATAGGCCAAATGCTCACCTTCTGCCGTCGGTTCTACGAGCGGCAGTTTGACACAAATACCATGCACTCGTCAGATCTCATGCGCCGTCTGGAATCGCTGCTTGACGGCTATTGGGGCGGCAACGGTGACATGGCGCGTCGTCTGGGTCCGCCCACTGTGGCATGGTGTGCCGAACAATTCCATCTCACGCCAAGCTATTTCGGTGACATCGTAAGACGCGAGATAGGAGTTACTCCGCAGGTATTCCTCCAAAACAAGTTGCTGGAAAGAGCCAAGTCGTTACTTTCCGATAACTCTTTGTCCATCAACGACATTGCCATTCGGTTGGGATTTGTCTATCCCAACCATTTTGCACGCCTCTTCCGCCAGAAGACCGGCATGTCGCCCTCCGTTTTCAGGAAACAGTTATAAGAAAAGACGACACTTGCCGGAGATTCCCAGTTGTGATTGTTGTCCGTGTCCAATTGGTCGTAAAAACTACAGATACCCGTGTCTTTTCAGAAAACCAATAAAATCACTTACATTTGATGTTCAACAAGTCGAAATCATCCAATAAACCATACTCCGTCAGCATATATCCATCAGCATCGTTGTTTCCATCATGCTTCTGCCAATCCCAAGGAGGAGTCAAACCCTTGCTCCGGCTATGGTGCGGACCGAAAAAATTATCCATTGAACCGATAACCCTTAATTCAATCACGTTATCACCCTGTTTCATAAAATCCGTAACGTCCAACCTGTAAGGTTCCGTAAACAGGATCCCAGATTTCTCGCCATTGACCCATACCTGAAGCACACAACCTTTCCATTTCGGGACAGACAGCCAATACGAATCTTTTACATTCTCCAAACGATACGACTTTTCATAACATATCTCCCAGGGATAAAAAGGAGCACCGATCTCCTGGTTGGATGCAGGATAAACGACCGGCTGTTCACCCGCTATCACCCATTTATTATCTTTGGAGACAACAGAGAAATCACCCAAAATATAGATCGGTTCAATCTCGGCATCGACCGAGAATTGTTTTACCGCCATCTCAATTGTATTTGTTCCGGCATGTAGCCAAGAAGCGATAGGGATCAAACTAAAATCCTTGTCCAAAAAAGAAACGCCCATCTTGTCGACCCATTGCCCATTGACCTTTATATCATACAAACAAGCCCTTTCACACAATAATTTGCACGAAGATAAATCATTCAAACTTTCCGCAATTTCAAACGAATAGACAGTTGAAAATACCGGTGCATCCGAAACATCCTTATTGACGATATCCTGTTTGAACTGTACAGCCCGAAACCACGGATTCCCCTCTTTGAAACCGGCTGCCCGGAAAACATCGAAATTGGCATCCATAAAATATTGTCCTGTTCGTATGATCCCGTTCTGTTTCAAATCCAGATAATCGATTATCAAAGCATTATCCCGAAGCCTTTTGGTTTTCATCTTACCGGAAGCCTCCAGTTTATATCCATTACCGGTAAACGTTTTCCTCATCTTCAGCCCATTCGCCTTATCAGGACGAATAAAAAACAACATGCTGCCAGCAGGTGCCAGGCTACCGGAAAACTGTACATTCCCATATTGCCTTTCAGAAGGATAGAGAAACATATCACCGGTAAAAGCATCCAATTCAATGACTGACCGGCCTTCTATTTCGATCATAAAAAAGGAT
Organism: Parabacteroides sp.; assembly: GCA_017937385.1. Taxonomy (GTDB): domain Bacteria; phylum Bacteroidota; class Bacteroidia; order Bacteroidales; family Tannerellaceae; genus Parabacteroides. Next base: position 21,694 of record JAGBDR010000004.1, on the reverse strand, counting down.
GTTTCGGACAAGGATGAATTGGTTACCAGCAGAAGTTGCCCATCTGCATACTCTTCCCTTAAATGATAGAAATTGCCGCCTTCTATCTTCTTAAAAGAGATGGACGGACTGCCAAGATGATCATAAAGCCTTTTGTCTGTCCGATTTTCAACATACAGAACCTGCCCGTTCCGAAAAAAATCCAATATTTTTTCAGAACGGACGCCATCTATACGGTCCGGCCGGGAACAAGCGATCACTTTTCCCCCTTGTCTGACAAAGGCTTGCAATAATTCAAAACATCTCCGGCTCATGTTTTCCACCAGCTCCGGTATGATGACAGTCCCATACGCACACTCCCCGACAATCAGTTTGTCATTTTCCACCCTACCGTTATTTTCGATAATATGCTCACAACCCAAATCATACTCAACCTGTTTCTTTGACAATTCCGTCACAAAAGACTGAAATGAATCGGCGATTTTTTGAGCCGTTCTATTACCTTCATCACCTATATGTTGTGCATACATCCAAGTTGTTGTAGTCGGTTCCAATACCAATATATCATGTTTCTGTTTTCCCAAAGTCAACGCCGCGGACATTCTCGCCGTATACTCGTTCAACACCTTATAATCCTTCCACCAAGGAGCCATCGAACAAAACATAGGCGGCCAGTCATATTTTCGGACACCGACAAAGCTCATGTGCGAAAGATGCTGATTCATAAAATTCACCCCCATCACATTCAGCCAATCACTATACCGTTTAAAATCTTTCAAACCCATATTCCAGCCACCGCCACCATAAGCCTCACACAAAAAACGCTCACGCCCCATTTGATTTGCTGCGCTTTTAGCCTCTTTCAAAACCCGGACATTGCCAAACATGCCGGAAGTGCTTTTCTCATCAAATGAATTGGACAACATATCGACGCCGGGCATCTGCTGCCAAGCATTCATCGCCATATTATCGGGGACCTGTTCTATACGCGGCCAAGTTTGTTCCCAATAATGCCCAGTCCAAATCAAATCATGCTTCGAGCAATATTCATACCAAGGTTTTGCCCATCTTTCGATGAAAAGATCGGATAACAGTTTGGCATATTCATAACGGACTTTTTTCCAATTCCCTATCTGCAAATGTAAAGAAGGCAAATGCGGCCGTAAGTCATATCCGTATCTTGCCTCAAAAACATCAAATAGATCCGGAGTCCAACGAACTCCACCAGAAGAACGTATGTTAATTTCATCAGAGAAAACCCCTTTGATACTCTTCCCGAATTTCGACCGGTAGTTTTTCTCATAACCAGACATCGTTATCTCAATAAATTTATCCGTCACTCCCGGCAATAACAAATCCGTATAAGTAAACCCGGCATACCAAGCCCTTGAAGGTTGTGTGTTATCTGCCGCATACGTTTTCCGGTAAAGCATAAAATTACCTTTCTTCCCAACATAAGCCGATGCCGAACGGGTGATATCACGGTATTCCCCACCTTGCTCTTCCAAAATGATATAATAGGAACGATAATCATCCGGCAACAGGGTCATCTTATAAGGCATCAAACCATGCCCCTGTGTATATGACTCCGGCATCTGACTCGGCAATAATCCACCAGCAAAACCACTCGGATAAGCATTTTCGTCATATAGCCAGATATCCAATCCTAACTTTTCTCCCTGTTCGATTGTATGGCTATACAAATCAAACCATTCATCCGACAGGTATTCTGTTTCCATCCCATAACGGGGATGAACAAATACCCCTCCGAATCCGTTTTCCTTGAAATCGGACAACATACGATCGATTTCCGACCTTGTTATCTTATAATTCCAACTCCAAAATGGAACGGGCCGGTACTGAACGGAGACTTTGTCAAATTCTTTTTCCAGTTCTTCAAAAGAATGGGTCCTTTCTCTTGCATGCAAAACAGGCACACAAAAAAAGAACAGAAATAATCCAACATACAACAGATTCATCTTATAGTCCTTTTGTGTTAAAAAATACAAGGCTGTGCCAAAATGAACTTGGCACAGCCTCCTTACCTACGTTATCAATATCCCGGATTTTGCTTCAGGTTATCATTTATCAAGATTTCCTTTGTCGGAATCGGCCACAGATATTGCTTGGTTGCATCAAATTTACGTTCAATCAATAATTTAATCTGTCCTTGGTTATACATCTTCGTAAAGTCAGCTAAACCATTATCATCGACCGCCGGTGTTTCCGGGAAAAACCATAAACCCTTATTTACCACATGTTCGCGTAACGGTTCCGGATCCAACATTCCATAGATATTCGTATTCAAAGCCTTTTCCGCCAACTTCCAACGAATCAGGTCCATATAGCGCAAACCTTCAAATGCGAACTCCATACGTCTTTCAAAACGGATGATCTTACGAAGTTCCGCTATATCCAAAGTCGTAACAGCCGGATATTTATCCACAGCCGACTTATTGACACCATACGCCCTTGCTCTAACAGCATTGATTGCATCCAATACGGATTGATCTACTTTCCCCAATTCAATTTTAGCTTCGGCGTACATCAACAAAACATCTGCATATCGCATGATTATTTCATTCTTATCAGCCGTATAACCATTCTGAGTATAACTGTCATCCACCCATTTTTTCCATACCAAGCCATTGTAAGAAGCATACTGGCCGTTTGTACGGGTATCTTTATTCAATTCCGGTACACCGGTCTTCAAATTCATCACATACAAAGAATCCGGATGAGGTTCATAAATATACCCGACATGAGCTGTACCGAATTCAACAATCGTCTCAGTACAACGCGGGTCTCTGTTCTTGAATGGATTATGGGGATCAAACAAGGGCGATTCATCTATCGGTTTCCCATCCGTACACAAGAACGAACAAAACAGGTCCCAAGAAGGGTCATACTGTGCGTAACCACCTCCGTTTCTCGACAAATAAGGTTGTGTCCCGATAACCGAATTCAATTCAACCGAGCGGGGTCTTACAAAAATGAATTCCTTTGAGCTTTTTGTTCTACAATGGAACAGATCCGAAAAATCAGGATGCAAATCGTACACTCCCAATTCCATACAATTTTGCGCGGCTTCCGCTGCAATCTCATAATCTCCATTATACAGTGCAAAACGGGCTTTCATCGCATAAGCCGTACCCTTTGCCACATGTTCTTCTCCAGAATATTCAAGAGGCAAAAGGGTCGCTGCCTGATCAAAATCATCATAAACCCCTTTAATGACCGTCGCCTTGTCGGTTCTCCCCATTTTAAATGCTTCATTCAAATCAGTGATAGAAGTCGTGACATAAACGACATCTCCGAAATGAGATACCAACTTCGCATACTGGGCCGCACGGACGAACAAGGCTTCAGCTTTACTCTGTTCCAACACGTTTGAAGCAATCCCGCACTGTTCAGATTTGGGCAGATTATCCAAAATCGTGTTTGCTTGCGCTATCGCACGATACGAATAGGTCCAAAGAGATGTCACCTGGCTTGACTGCCCGTTAATTGTCGCGGACAAAATCGGGGACAAATCCGTACGGTTCGTCCAGTCATCGGTATAAGCATCATCATCCAAAGTCCAATACCAATCATAATACAAATTTCGGACAGACATATTCAATTCTGTTTCAGTCGAATACCAATTTTCACTCGAGCCTTCCCCCAACGGATTCATATCCAAGTCGTTGCAAGAGGCTAAACACGTAACTAATAAGCTATATAGTATTTTTTTCATCTTGACAATTATTTAAAAATTAACAGAAACGCCCAAAAGATAAGAAGATGTTATCGGATAAGCAGTAGCACCGGTTTCCGGATCCCAACCTTGAGGGAACTTGCTGATCGAGAACAAATCATTTGCACTTACATACAATCTGATCCTATCGATCTTCGCTTTGGAGGTCAAACTATGGGGTAACGTATATCCTAATGTTACATTCTTTAAACGGACATACCTGCCATTGAACAACCAGAAATCAGACATCGCATAATTACTACCGGCATTCGTCGTTGTCAGACGCGGATATTTGGCCTGCAGATTTTGTGCCTCTGTATTGTAAACGCTCCAATAGTTGCCATCCAATATCCGAGGTACATTACCCCAGTTCGAACGTAAAGGCTGTATCATACTGGTTGTCATACGGACATTCTGGCTGCCAACACCCTGGAAAGCGAATGAAAAGTCGAAATCTTTATAGCCAACCTGCACATTGCCACCAAACATATAACGAGGCAAAGAGCCTCCCAACAAAACCCGGTCGTATTCCGGCGAAATTTTTCCATCCGGCACTCCGTCCGGTCCACTTATATCCTTATATTTCACATCACCTGGTTTCACACTACTGTTCAGTTTGGGAGAATTATCCACATCCTCTTGCGTCTGGTAAATACCATCTGACAGATAACCATACCACTCATTAAACTGGCTGTCTTTCTTCTTTACTTGATCACCCAGGAACTCCGTTCCCCCCAAGTCACCCATCTTAGAAACAAAATCCGATAAGTTGGCCGAAACGGAATAAGACCAATCTCCTATTCGATCGTTCCAACTGACCTCCAATTCATATCCTTTCGTAAACATTTTCCCCGTATTCTTTTCCGGATTGCTATATCCTACATAGCTGGGAATCTCCAACGCCAACAGCATATCTTTTGTCGTCTTATAGAAATAATCGCCACTAAAACGCAAACGATTACTTAAGAAGTTCGCATCCAACCCGACATCTATCGATTCCGTAGTTTCCCAAGAAATATCTTTGATGGCATATTTACGTTGAGCGGCACCTTGGGAGGAAATAATATTACCACCCTGATTAAACAAAATATTGCTAAACACAATCGACGCCTGATACGGATAATAGATCGGGCTTCCGTTACTATCCGTTATACGCTCATTCCCCAACGTACCCCAAGATGCACGCAATTTCAAAAACGAAAGCCAATCGATATTCGCTTCTTTCATAAACGATTCTTCACTGGCAACCCAACCTGCCGAAACGGAAGGGAAAGTACCCCAGCGATAATCCGGATGGAAACGGGACGAACCGTCACGACGAACATTGAACTGAAGCAAATACCGGTCTGCATAATTATACATGGCACGTCCAAACCAAGACTGATAGCCATTTTCATAAGCATTCCCCGTATTATTACGATAATCAAGCGGCCCCAAATTCAAATAGGGATAGGAGTTCAATATATAATTGTCCCTACCTGCCGTCAGTCCTTCCGTAAAGGAATAGAATACTTCATAACCGGCCATCAAATTCAAATTATGCCTGCCGAATGATTTCTCATAAGAGGCAATCAACTGTCCCAACAAACGATAGGAGTCATTACGTGTCTCACTCAGATTTGTGGTATTATAACGGACAATATATCCTAAAGCCAACGTCGGATCTTTGGCATCGTAATATTTGATTGATTTTCTAAACGTCTTTCCTTTGTCGAAATTGAAAGTCGGCGAAAATACAGCAGACACCTTAAAGCCATCAAACGGAGTAACATCAATGGACGCTTTACCTCCCAGTTGATTTGACCACCATTCAGAAGATCCGCCCTCTTTAATCATGGCATAAATATTTCCTCCAGTCCGGGCAGCTCCATAACGGCCATCACTCCATAATCCGGCAAAAATAGAGGGTATCACGCTGATTGCATCAGCAGAATTGAACGGATCTTCAATGGGCTTTTTCGACTTAGCCCTCCTGAAGTTGAAATCCAAAGAGGCATTCATGTATTTGTTGATTGTAAAATCATTATTTACCCGGAATGTGAAACGCTCATTATAACGATTCGCATACAAACCATCCGTTTTGTCATAACCAAAAGAGGCCTTTGTTTTAACCGCCTTCGTGCCTCCGGTCACATTAAATACATGACTTTGACGAGGAGCCGTGTTTTTCAATACCAGATCCACCCAGTCCGTGATCGGATAAGCGTCCGGATCCTGTGCATGCAGTTCATAGTAGTTATCAATCAGATCCTTGGAATAAACAGGATATTCGTTGGTTCCATTACCGGCATCATTCCAACGCAATTCATTTTCCATTTGCATAAATCGTGTAGGACTTACGTACTTCGGGAATTGTGTCGGTTTTTCAAATCCATATTCAAACGAATAATTCAATGAAAGCTGATTTTCTTTCGCCCTTTTCGTTGTGATCAGTATGACTCCTGCCGCAGCCCGTGAACCATAGATTGATGCAGACGCAGCATCTTTCAATACAGATATATTTTCAACATCCTTGGGGTTTATCATATCAATGCCATCGACCGGAACACCATCCACAATCACTAACGGATTGCTATCGCCAATCGTCGTGACACCTCTGATTTTCATAGACGAAGAACTTCCGGGAGATCCATTGTCACGAGTCACCATAAGACCTGAAACAGCACCTTGCAATGCTGAAGACAACTGCATCGTCTTTCTATCTGCCACCAAATCTCCACCGATGGAACCGACCGCACCGGTCAGATCTTTCTTCTTCATCGTTCCATACCCGACAACAACCACTTCATCCAGCATTTCCGAATCTTCTTCCAGAACAATAGAGAGAGAACTACGATTGTCTACTTGTATTTCCTGCGGGATATAACCTATATAGGTTATGACCAATGTCGCATCCGATGCGACATTGAGCGAAAAGGTTCCATCTGTATCCGATATCGTCCCGTTGTTCGTTCCTTTTTCCACGACATTAGCACCAATTACGGGTTCGCCATTCGTGTCTTTTATCACACCGGTTAACCGTTTAGACTGGCTTATACCATCAAGTTCTTTCTTGGATAAAATAACTTGCCGGTCCACAACACGGTAATTTACATCCGTCCCATCAAACAAAACCATTAATACTTCGTTAATGCTTTTCGAGCGGATATCCAGATTGACGATCCGGTCCGTGTCAACCGATTTATCGGTAAACAAAAACGAGAATTCCGTATCCTTCTCAATCCGATCCAGGACCTGTTCGACCGTCACATTCCGGAGTGACAAATTGATGACCCTGCCTTGCGAATACAAATTCTCGGCATGCAACTGAGCAATCACAATGAATAGTAAAAATAAACTTACTCTCATAATATGCATTAATTTAAGTAAATAATATAGGGTCTTCCCCCTTACTGATCTTGAAAAATTCATAACTTTGTAATTGGATTTAAAACGTTTGTACGATTGGCGTCGTACTTAAATTGATTATTTCTCTTTAGGCAAGTATGAGTTGGCGCTTATACTTGCCTTGTTTTTCTTGATATTGATTTACGTTTTTATATCATAATTGTTCCTCCTTTCCTTTATCTTTCAAAATTCAACCTATTTCTATTTCAACCAAACTTCTATCCGTTGGCGCGGATAGGTATAATCCTGCTGTTGTTTCATATCGGCGAACGACCAACTGATCGGAGCTGCCATACGCAGGTAATCCAATATCTGCGTGATATTTTCCGATGAGAAAGTAGCTCTGAACTTATAGTCTTTCCGGCTTTGCCGATGTAACACGATATCGATGTTGTATCTCCTGGATAATTTCTTTAGAACTTCTTCAAGGGTCGCATTACGAAAAACCAACCGGCCATCTTTCCAAGCCGTTTTCTCTTCTATATTGACAACACGGGTGGTAAAATGTCCCTCATCCTTATCATAGCAAGCCTGTTCGTTCGGTTTCAGCTGAACCGTATGGGAAGCGGACATAATATCGACCAATCCCGTTTCCAAAGTCGTTTCCATAACCCGGTCCTCTTGATAAGAACTGATATTGAATTTGGTCCCATGTGCCTTGACTTTTATTCCGTTCTCCAACGAGACATAAAAAGGGTGTTCCAGATCCGACTGTACCTCAAAATAACCTTCTCCGCTCAATTGGACATTCCGTTCCTTTTCTGCAAAACGGGATGGATAGCGAAGCGAACTTCCCGCATTCAACCAAACCTTCGAACTATCCGGCAACAAGACCTGAGTCACAATTCCAGGGGCAGAGAATGCTTCCAGATAGGAAACGGGCTCAACCTGTTTCAACTGTTGCGTATATAAATAGGATAAGACTCCCGTCGATATGATTAAAGGCAATAACAAAATGGCAGCAATCCGCAATAAATAGAAAATAACGGTAGACTTTCTTCGTTCGGCATCCAGCCTCTTCTTGCTTTTCCAATAGGCTGCCTGTACATCGAAAGACTTATATTCCTGTATATCGCGCTCGATCGCTTTCGCTATTCGAATCGTTTTTGCTATATCATCTGTATGTCCTATATGTTCCGTCATCTTTCAATTCTCTTTTACGAATAGACACACAGAGCGGAGAAACCCGACAGACTTTTCATCTTTTTTCTTGAAAAATTTTTATATCGCCTATAATTCGCTACATTTGTCACCACCAGAAGAGATATAAATACTTCTACTTAAAATGAAAAACACCAATATGCCCGATATAGATCATCTCCTATGGAACATTTCCGTAAACGATGACGAAGCTGCATATCGTTCTTTATTTGAACATTATTATGCAGCCCTTTGCCTGTTTGCCAAACGCTACGTAGAAGACCGGGACGTACGGGAAGATATCGTACAAGATGTTTTCTTCAACATTTGGGACAAGAGGAAGTCTATATCTACTCATATTTCCGCCCGGAACTATCTGGTTACCTGTGTGAAAAACATAAGCTTGAACTATCTGAGAAAACAAGGCTACATACAGGACTATCAGAAAAAGATCATCGACAATCCCCCGATCTATTCAAACGGAGAAGAAGACCTGTATATGCTGAACGAACTGGAAACGTTGTTAGAACAGACTTTGGCCAAACTGCCTCCGGAATATCGGATGGCTTTCGAAATGAGCCGGCTGGAGGAAAAAAGCATGGAAGAAATAGCAGAGACAATGGGAGTTTCCGTCCGTACAGTAGAGCGTTATCGGAACAAAGCGCTCGACATCCTGAAAAAAGAATTGAAGGATTATCTTCCGATCCTGCTATTTTTCAACTGCATTCCGTAATTGTAATCATTTCCCTGTTGACGGAAATTAAGAATGGGCATTGTAAGGTCGTTACAATGCCCATTCAAACAAGCTGACAATGCCCATCCTAAGCACCTTACGATAGGCATTGTAATAAATGCCGCGATCCAATCAGAAAATCAGGGGAATCCCTTGCCTTTTCAGAAAATCATCCGTAAGCTCCCGGACCTTATAAAACTCTTCCGTAAGCGGTTTCCTGTATAGAAAGATCGGATGGCCGGCTCCTTCAAAAAGGTGGAGTTCGCAATCCACTCCTTTTTTCAGCAGTTTATCCCGATAGGCTTCGATCGTTTCGACCGATACGATCGGATCTTTCGTGCCAAGCAGTATCAAAGTGGGCGGAGTCGTTTCCGACACATGATGGATCGGTGAGATCTTTTCAAAATCCCGCTGAACTTCCGGAAAACCCAAACCCCGCGAAACCATATCCACTACCGGATAATACAGCACGGAGAGATTCGGCCTGTAACCGGCCGAAGCCCCCTCATCGTTCCCGACCGTTCCGAGCGCGGCAGCCAAGTGGCCACCGGCCGAACCACCGGCTACGACAATCCGGTCCGGGTCAAGCTGATAGCCTGCCGCATGGCTACGTAACCAGCCTATCGCGTCGCGGGCATCCTCAAGACTCTCAAACGGAGTAGAATGATGCAGATACCCGATCCGGTAATCAACCGACACGGCTATCATTCCCTTCGAAGCATAATAAGCACATTCACGATAAAACTGGATCGGGGTTCCCAACTGCCAGCCTCCTCCGAAGAAATAAACAATAGCCGGTCTTTTTTCCCCTGCCTGCATATTCTGAGGTTTGAAGATGTGAAGTACCAGGGAATCCCCATTCTCCAACGTCTTGTAGCGGACAATTTCGGGAGAGAACGCCATCTCTGAAGGCGCCAGCACCTTCTTCAAAGCCTCAAACCAGACAGAGGCCATCTTCTCCCCTCCTGCTTTATTCGGATGCACTTTATCGTGTACCGTATAGTCTTGCCAGTTAAAGCCTTGCGCCTGATCGACCAGAAAGACCCTACCGGAGTTCAATTCGACAACCATCTCCGCTATCTTCTCGTTCAATTCCGGGATATACGAATATTTCGGCAGTTTGCCGCTGGGGATTACCTGGGCAATCAAAATACGGACATCCGGGTTGATCGCCTGTATTTTATTGATAATAGACTTGTAGGAAGCGATCATTCCGGAAACAGGTCTCTCTTCTGCAAAATGGTTGTGACCGGCGTGGAGCAACACGATATCTGCCGGATAAAGCCGGTAGAGACTGTCGATCTTCGACTCTAAAAACTCAACATTCTTGCCGCTAAAACCACAATGGTTGAGCGTTCCGATCCGGCATTTGCTCTCACGGGGACCGATAAAATCAAACTGATACCCGGCCGTAAACAATTTCTCCCAAAGCGGATACAGATAGCACGTGAAGAAATCCGCCCCTTCCGTGATGGAATCGCCTAATCCCATCACGGTAAACCGCTCCTGCTTTTTCTCTTGTCCGGTGACAGCCACAGAGCTGCACAGCAAAGAAAAAAAGAACAGGTATAAGTAAAGAGATCTATGTTTCATCATTCTCAGATCTGCATGATTACAGGGATATTATTGGACAACCGGTTTGTCTTTCAACATCCCCCCTTCATTGTAACGCTGGTTGTTCGGCAATCCTTTCTTGTTCACACCCGCCTGCATCAACGCCTTCAGATCGTCCAAATGCGAACGGTAAACGCCACGGGGTGTCACCCCATACTTCTTACACAAGGAAGCGGCCATGCCGACCACCTCTCCCATCATGCCTGTCGTACGCATCACACGGACCGTGCCCAACGCCACATGGGTCACACTGATGTTACGGCCCGCCATGAACAGGTTGTCCACATTCCGCGAATACAGGCAACGATACGGTACCGCATACGGGTAAATCAGGATATGCTTCGTGACGGCCTTGAACTCATTGCCCGGAAAGTGTTCACTGTTTTTCGGGTCCTGCCAATGCAAATCGATGCTCCAGGTCGTGGCGAAAGAGGCATCCTCGTGATACACGTGCTTGGTCAAGTCGTCCTCTTTCAGGATATAATCGCCCATCAGCCGGCGGGATTCGCGTTTGCCGGCCACGTATGCCACCCAGCCCAACTTCCGGTTCTTGTACGGGCCGTTTTCCTTCATCCGGTTTTTCAGGTAACTCCAGTTGGAATAGACCACCAGCATTCCATAGTCACGGATCCGTTCGAAGTCCTTGATCTGGTCGAAGTTCATACCCGTTTCCCAGGTCCATTCACCCATCATCACCTTTTCGCAATTCTGCTCGTTGAACTCCACTCCATAGCTGAATTCCGGGAACGGGCTCCATTTCTTGTTATCCACCGAATACCACTGGACGGAAGAACCCATCGTCAGCTTGTCCGCTTTCTCCGGAGCGATGCTCTCGCCATACTCCTCACGGCCTTCACGCCCCATACGGTAGTCGGCACCTGCCAGGTAACCGATCGTTCCGTCTCCCGTACAATCCGAAAACAGGGGCGCCTCAAACTTCAGTTCCTTGCCGCTTTCGATATGTTTGACAACAACCGAGGTGATCTTATCGCCCTCCTTCGTCACACCAATGGCCCGATAGTTCAGAAATAGGGACACATTCTTTTCTTCTGCCAGCCAATCCAACTTCTTTTGGTCTTCGTAATATTCGGCAGGCTGCGCATTTCCGCCCTTCTCCGGACCGAACTCTTTCTGCAGACCGCCCAGTTCCTTATAAGTACCCTCTTCGATACGGCCTCCCAAATGGACGCGGATCTCCGAACTGTTGTTCCCGCCTACCACAGGACGGTCATTGATCAAAGCGACCTTGCAACCCAGACGAGCAGCCGACACCGCCGCACTCATACCGGCTATTCCGGCACCTACAACAACCAAATCATATTGGCCGGCAACCGGTGCTTCATCCGGCAAGCCCAATGCCTTACGACGGAACGCCTCCAGCTCTTTCAACTCCGAAGGAGGCATTTGCCCCTCCTCCGTCGTAAAGTAGATTGCATCACAACGGCCGTCAAAACCGGTCAGGTCATGCAGCTTGATGACCGTCTTCCGGTCCTTGACCGACACCTTGCCGGCCACCTGCCACATCCAGGCTGTACCTTCAGCGCCCAGCGGGGAGGTCATCTTTTTCCCGCCGACCGACAAGGTGAACTTGCCGGGCCCCTCGCCTTTCTTCCACGGGGAAGTCCAGTTATAGGTACGGACATACACATAATACTCTCCCTTTTCAGGAAACGTCACCTCAGTAGAGGCATCCTCGACAGGAACCCCCATCCCATGCGCCAAAAGATAAGGAGACCCCATCAAATCCATAAACTGCTGGTCCACCTTCCAGCCTCCCTTGTTACTGAAACTTTCGGCTTCGACTAAGAGGTCGGCGGCCCGAACGGTTCCCAAACTCAACAAAAATAATAATGACAAAAATACACGAGTCTTCATGATATTCATATTTAATTGCGACAAATGTACATTTTATTTATACACCAACCAAGCTGTCACTTTCGTATTCGTATCCGATACGAAACGGATCCATCTTGCCTGGAACGATTCGGGGAATTGCCGGACGAGCTTTTCTCCCGGTTTTACCGTATAAGCGGCATATTCCATCCAATCGCCGTTTCCGGTAGGATCGACTTCTACGGTTATCACTACACTCTTATCGGATTGGTGAGAGAGTGCCAACTCTTTCTTATCATAAAATCCAATCAGGTACGGATCGGAAGCGACACCCGCTCTTACATCGGCATTCTTCCACGGACCACCCTGGCCGACCGGTTTGCCCAATGCCCACAAATCATCGATGACACCGACCCATACGGCCGCTTTTCCATCGTCCGAAACGACAACATGCGGATTCTCTTTCCCCTCTTCCGGCGTCACACCCGTCAGGACAAGCATACCCCGGTAAGAAGCATAATCATGAATACGGAAATTATGGGTCGAAACAGGACGGATTTTGGCATATCCGTCGGCATTCTCGGCCGGAAGTTCATAGAATGTTCCCATGCAAGAGAACAGGTCACGTTCCGTTGCCACTTCACGGCAAACACGAAGCATTCCCTGGTCGGTCAACTCCTTATAGGCTTCGTTTCCTAACGGCAGACGCCAACGGCGGCCCAAATCGTCAATAACCAAGACAGACCCCTCTTCAATTGAAACAACTTGCTGCGGGATCGCGAATTTCGTTCGGATGAAATCAGCCGTCTTCGCATCCTCCTTACGTACCAGCTCCAACTGATCCCCCATTTCATAATAACCCGTTTCCGATGTCTTGCCATCCACCGTCACATTCGCCAACAGACCTAAGGCACGACGGTTGTCGCCCAACCCATACAAGAGACCTCCGGTCGTCGTATTTTGACCAACGGCAGTCAATCCCTGATACATCGGGTCGGAAGTAGTAGCACGAGGATCGGAAGTGGTATAATTGAAACTTACCGTCGCCATCGTATTCTTATCCGCCTTTACCCGGATCCACTCGCCTTTTTCCGTAGAGGCAAAAGGTACCGATGCAGCTTTGCCGGCAGCGACCGTCACCGTTTTCAAGGTCTTCCACTCATTCGTTCCGGCCTCATCTACCTCAAATGTGAAAGTCACAGGCTGCTTGCCCTCATTTTTCACCCAACCGAAACGATGTGTCCAGCCGCTGAAAAGGAACGGTTCCGAAGCCTCATTCGCTTTCACCGATTCCTTTGCCCAAACAGCCCCTTCGGCGGTTGCCGGGCCTAACTCATCCGGTTTTGTCAACGAAGTAAACCATACGTTTGAATTGGACTGGCCGGGACCCTCTATATTTCCTTTCGCCTTGCGTTTATTCAAGAATTCCTTTTGGGCCGAATCGTCGCAACCGAAAACCAACTGGTCGTTCCAACGGGTGAAATCGCCGATCACCTTCAAGTAGGCGGAACGCGGACGGATTCCTGCCGAGTTATCAGCCGTGAACATTCCGGGGAAATGCCAGAACATCCCGTGCATGGTCATCAGATAGTCCGGTTGGGATTCTGTCCCGACATTCCGGATGCGCGGCCACTCCGTATTCCAACCATGCGCCCCGTCATAGCTGTGGCTGGCTTTGGGCAAACGATAGAATGTCCATCCTTTCTGCGCATCACGGACACCCAATATAACGGACTTGTAGTCCCAGCCGGTTGCCCAGATCGGATCGGTTTCCGGATTTGCATTCCCGTAAATGCCACCGGGACCGGTCACTTCGACAAACTGGTTGCGGCGGACCACTTTCCAGTCCTTGCCGTCCCATTCACTCAAAGACCCCGATTCAACATCGAATTTTTTCAAAGCCTCCTGTGTATCTTCTCCATTATTAGAATAAACGGCAACTCCCTGCCCTGAATAAAAGCCTTTTCCATGAACTCCCGGCAATAATGGACTGAATTGTGCCATACTACCTTCTTTTCGAACAACATTTCCATCAACATAAAGCATTTTAGGCTGAAGTGTATTCACATCTACCTCATAAAAGCCTTCTTCCATTGTTCCATAATAGATTTTATTCTCAGGATCTGTCAAATGGCGGGCATTCCCGGTATGTCGTCCCGGCATATCCGAATACGGGATGACACGAACCTTTCCCGTTTGGTCAATCGCATACGGCCCGATAAACAATTGGTTACTCTCCTTATGGATCATCCGGTTTGCCGGCGTACCGCCGATACTCTCTTCATGGACAACCTGGCGGTAATCGGAAGTCACTTCATACAATTTATCGGACGAACCGTTCGGCAAATGAGGGCCGTATGTAATCACCCACAAACGGTCCGCCCAGGGCACAACCGCTCCTGTTCCACATTCCCCTTCATTATTATAATAAGCTAAACGAGGATAGATACCGGAAATGGAATCCGGTACGGTTTTCAAATCCTTTTGAGCGGTACAGCCAAGCAAAGAACAAGCGGCTAATAGACCAACAACATTCAATTTCATATTATCCATTATTTTAGATGACACTTCATAAAAAGGGCTCCTCATATTCTATATGATGATATAAATAGAGAAGCCCTAAGATATTAACTATTTAAATACCGATCCCTATCAATCGGAATTTATTTTACACGCATGCCCATTACCACTTCGGATTCTGCGTCAGATTTTCATTGATAAGCCTGTCAGCCGCAGGTATCGGCCACAAATAATCACGACCCTCATCGAATTTACGCTCAGTCGCTACGGTAATGTATCCTTTTTTCGCCATTTCGCTCAAATCGGCAATACCGTCTTCATCGATCTGCGGAATACCGCCTATCGGATAGTTACCATCCTTCCAGTTCTGAATCAACTGTTTGTATTCAGCGGAAACAGCATTTTCATCACCATTCCAAGAGGTATTGCCAGACCATGCCCGATTCAAGAAATAAATCGGACGATTAAAGACTTTACCGGCAATCTTCCAACGGATCAAATCGCTATACCGATGTCCTTCCCAAGCCAATTCGATGAAACGTTCGGTACGGATAATGGTACGCAACTGCTGCTGTGTACCTTCCATTACGCGCGGATACTCAAGGCCTATTCCGTTGTAGGCTCTTTCACGCAATTTATTAATCGTAGCATCCAGCACTTCCTGGCTACATTGATTCAGCTCGTTCATCGCTTCAGCATACATCAACAAGACATCGCCGTAACGTAAGTAAGGATAAGTAGTCGGTGCACCCGCTTTTCCATTTTCCAAGAATGATTCATCGACATACTTCTTAAACAACAGCCCCGTATATGAAGCATGTTCGGCTCTTGCTTTGGAATCGTTGTTCCCGACTTGCGCACCATCGGAAATTCTCTTGACAGTTGTCCGGATAGGAGACGGAGTATATTCATACCCCAACCAGTTATAATCGTCCGGATTATACGTCCCATCCAGTACACGCTTGTTATATGCCGTTGCAAACGGAACAATCGTCATGGCCATACGCGGATCCCGGTTTTCAAAGAAATCCTTCGGGTTGTAAAGCGGAGACTCATCGATCGGTTTGCCGTCAATACAAGGATAAGCGCAAACCAATTCATAAGAAGGAGCTTTCTGTCCACCCCATCCGCCGGAAAGACGAGAGATACAATTCAAAACATCCGATGCAGCCCAATAATACTTCTTCAACGTCACATCTCCACGGAAGAAGAAAATCCATTCGTCCGACCAGGAAGCGGTGAACAAATCCTGATAATTGTCATGCAATTTATAAACATTCAAGTCCATGCAATTTTTGGCAGCAGTGGCAGCCGTCGCATAATCACCATTATAAATCGCGATTCTCGCCTTGAAAGCATAAGCCGCCCCTTTCGTGGCACGCTGGATACCGGAATAACTGTTCGGCAAACGCTCGGCAGCCTTGTCCAGGCATTCATAGCTGAACGCCAATACATCGGCTTTCGGAGAACGGGAGGCGGTATACGCTTCCTCCAGGCTCATGCCCACTTTATCCAAGATCGCGTCCCCCCAATGAAAGGCCAACATCCCGTAAGCATATCCCATATAGAAATAAGCTTCACCTTCATATTGGGCTATATCCTTTTCCGAAACACCCATCGCGCGAGCCCGATCCATATTATTAACCAAACGCAAAGCACGGGCGATACCTTTATAATAGTTTTCCCAACGCTTGGCGATTTTGTCATTTTCAGAAGTCAACGTACCATTATTCACCTCCGAAGATTCATTTCGGGCAGTCACGTCATCTCCCCATTTCATCTCGTCGATCGGGAAAAAATCCGTGCGATAGAAATCATTCAAAGACATCTCGATCTCGGTCTGAGAAGAATACCAATTCTCGCTCGACCCCTCCGAAAGAGGATTCAAATCAAGGTCGACACACGACATTAGCAAGAACAGAGAGGCAGTACATATAGAATATTTTATCGGTTTCATATCACTATAAATTTAAAATTTAACATTCGCGCCAAAAGTAAAAGACGTCGATATAAAGTCGGAACTTGTGCCTATTTCCGGATCCCATCCCTTCGGATAATGACTGATAGCTGGAAGGTCGTTTATTGTAGCATATATCCGAAGCCCTCTGACAAAACACTTATCCATAAGTTTCTTGGGTAACGAATATCCCAACGTGATGTTCTTGACACGGAAATAAGCCCCGTTGAACAACCAATAATCGGAACCGGTATAGGTATTAGTCGTATTGGTATAGGTCAAGCGAGGATATTTAGCAGCCCGGTTTTGTTCTTCCGTATTATGCTGGCTCCAATAATTGCCCAACACCAGAGAAGGCACAGCTCCCCATTGTTCTTTCAGCGGTTGGATCCAAGCCGAATTGAAGAGTACATTCCGATGACCCACGCCTTGGAAAGAAAGCGAGAAGTCCCAATCCTTCCAACCCAAGAAAAGATTGCCGCCAAACTGGAACTCCGGCAAGGAATTACCCAAACGAACCTTATCGTCCGCATTGATGACCCCGTCTCCGTTTACATCGACATATTTGATATTACCGGCCTTATCGTTAGCCGTAAGTGTCGGATATTTGTTACCGTCCGAATCATACAAATCAGCATCCGTAACAAACAACCCGTCAGTCTTATACATAAACCATTCATAATAATAGGAACCTTCTTCATAAATCTTATTACCATCAATCGTTCTTCTGTCACCCAAATATCCCATCTTCGAACGATAATCGGACAGATTGAATGACACGCCATACGATACATCGCCAATCTGATCGCGCCAGCTTGCTTCAAATTCCCAACCATGCGTGTACATATCACCTGCATTCTGCTTCGGAGCTGAAAATCCTGCATAAGAGGGGAAACCTAATGTCAAAAGCATATCGGATGTCTTTTTATAATAATAGTCACCGGTCACACTCAGACGGTTATTCAACAAAGTAATATCGACACCGATATCATAGGTCGTCGTCGTTTCCCATGTGATATCATGAAAGGCATAATAATATTGAGCGGCATTTTGCACGGCTGTCATCGATTGGGAACCCTTATCATACATATAACTGTTTCCGAAATTGATAGCTGCCTGATACGGAAATTCAGCATCGCTAATACGCTCATTGCCCAACGAACCGATAGAAGCACGCACTTTCAAATAATCGATCTGCTTGTCTTTAGGGAACCAAGGTTCGCTCGAGACAGCCCAACCTGCCGATACGGAAGGGAATACCCCCCAACGGTAATCGGAGGCAAAACGGGAAGAGGCATCCGCACGGACGTTCGCCTGCAACATATAGCGATTCTTATAAGAATACATGGCGCGGCCGAAAACAGATTGATAAGCGTTGTGGCCTGCACTTCCTGAATTATACTGGTAATCTTCCGGCCCGATATTCAAATAGGGATAAGTATCCAATTCATAATTATTTCTGGATGCACCCAAATTCTCCCATTTATGCTTATAACCTTCATAACCGGCCATTGCATTCAAGGAATGGTCATTCCATTTGTTCTGATAATTTGCATAGAATTGGTAAGTACGGCTTTGCGTCATGTTTCGTGTTTCATTAAGAGAGGTAGTCTTATTGCTTTGTGCGGCAATGGAACTTCCATCCTCATAATATACATTCACAGCCTTTGTAAATTTCTTTCCTGTTTCAAACGAATACCGAGGAGCAAAAACAGCCGTAAGCGTCAATCCTTTGATCGGAGTCAAATCCAGTTGTGCCTTACCACCGAACTTGTAGTAATTTTTCCCATCTGTACCTCCTTCATTAAGCATAGCCAATGGATTAGCTCCAGATTTTACATCTGCATAACGCCCATCCTCCCAGTAAGGATTATAATAGGGAGAAGTCAAATAAGCCCAATAAACCGGATTAACGGTTGCGGGAGCTACACTCTTTGAAGTAGAGAAATCAACATCTATATTGGCCCGAATCCAAGAGTTGATCTTGTAATCGTTGTTGACACGACCGGCATAGCGTTCATACGATTTATTTGCATAATAGCCATCAGCCGTCTGATAATTGAACGAGAATTTGGACTGCAATTTATCCGTACCACCTGAAACATTAAAGTTATGTTGCTGATGGGAGGTCGTATTCTTTAACAACAAATCGACCCAATCCGTATTTGGATAGTGGTAAGGGTCCGTCGCATTGTTGGACATCCAGGAGTTAATGGTTTCCTGTGAATATTGCGAATAAGGATTTGAAGCGCCATCATTCCATTTAATCTCATTTTGAACATTCATCCAATCGATCACGTTTCCATTGGTCGGCCGCGTAGTCGGCTTGTCAATGGAATATTCATAATTGTAGTCCAAATTGAATTTATTCTCCTTGGCTCTTTTGGTCGTGATCAAAATGACACCGGCGGCAGCACGAGAACCGTAAATGGAAGCCGATGCCGCATCTTTCAAAACACTCATGGTTTCTACATCCGAAGCCACGACATCATTCAACGAACCGGGTACTCCGTCGATAATGACAAGCGGGTCATTGTTGGAAAGTGTCGTGACACCACGGACACGTATCGTAGCCGAACTACCGGGACCACCGGAAGAACGCGTAACCTCCACACCCGAAATCTGTCCCTGCATGGCGGTCGACAACATTTGAGTGGAACGTTCCGTCAAAGAAGCGCCATTCACACTGGATATCGGACCGGTCAAATCTCCTTTTCGTGCCGAACCGTAACCGATTACGACGACTTCATCCAGCAACTCCGCATCCTCTTTCATCGTTACGGATACTGAAGTTTTGTTCTTCACGGAAACTTCACTCTGTACATATCCAATATAAGAAATTATTAACGTTGCATCAGATGCAACGTTAAGGGAGAACCTCCCTTAACGTTGCATCTGATGCAACGTTAAGGGAGAACCTCCCTTCTGCATCCGTTATCGTCCCGTTGGTCGTTCCTTTCTCCACGACATTGGCTCCAATGACCGGCAGGCCGGATTCATCGAGGATTACTCCTGTAACCGTTTTCTGGTTCTGCTGCACACCGGCCACGGCCAAATTGTCCGAAGCTTTGATCAATACCTGGCGGTCGATGATCTGATACTTGTAACCGGTATTCTTCAACACCTGATCCAATACATCTTCCAATTTCGCATCTTTAACATTGATACTCGCCTTCTTATTGACATTCACCCGGTTGTCATTAAAAAAGAACGTGAACTCACTACTCTTCTCGATCTCCCTGAGGATTTCGATAATGCTACTGTTCTGTTTGTTGATCGACACCTTGTAGTCCTGCGCGTATGTAGAGGCAGAAATACAACATGCGACTCCCAACGAAAATAAAGTCGTGATCTTCATGATACGTTTTGTTTTTCTAAGTAACGGGATACAACAATCCCAATCTCTGTTTTTTTCCATAACTTTGCAATAGTTTTTGATGTATAATAAATGCAAGTCTTCGGCTTGGACTCCTTATGACGAGCATTTGTTGAAAACTCTCTGATTGGAAGGTGCTTGCCGGCATCTTCCAATTCTTTTAAGACTAACTCTTTTTATCCCATAGGCATTAGAATTAAATTGTTTATTAGTAATTATTTCAATGTCAATATATAATCACCGTTCTCCATCTCCTCATGCTGCAATGGAGAAGATGCTTTTATCATAAACAGGATCCGTTCCAGCGATTCGTCCCTCACCTTGAAAGTGAAGCGGTATTTGTCTGCTAGATCCTTCTGGCATATCACCTTTCTGCCGTACCACTGTTCGAGGCGCGGGATGATCATGGAGAGTTTTTCATTTTCAAAGCTCAACATCTTTTGTTTGCGCCAGGCGGTATATTTGTCGGCATCCACTACCTGCTTCGTGATTTTACCGGTCAGCCGGTCCATCTGGATCTTTTCGTCGGGAGAGACAAGGTATTCTTTCATTTTGTTTGTTGCCTTTTCCACCACACTCACTTTGATCTTTCCATTCAGCAAAATCGCCTCCATCTTATTTTCCATATCGTAACTGAACAGCTCGAACGCAGTCCCCAATGCCTCCACACTCACGTCCTCCGTATGGACGATGAAAGGTTTCTCCCGATTCTTCGCCACATCGAAAAAGGCCTGTCCGTCCAATGTTATCTCACGTGTCTTACCGGAGAAACGAGCCGGATAAGTCAGACGGCTGCCCGGTCCCATCTGCACTTTCGTTCCATCGGGCAACGAAACGGATTCCATACTCCGGATACCGGAACTTACGACATACATCGGAACCTCTTCCCTGTCCTGCAAGGCGAAATAAGCGGTTCCGGCCACACCCAACAGCAGCAAGACGGAAGCGACCATACTATATACCTTATAAAACATCAGTTTCTGCCCTTCGCCATGCGACCAAACGGCTTCACAGATATTCCGCCAGATAGAGGACTCGTCCGGACAGTCGTTTTTCACTGCATCCGGAGCGTTATCCCACTGCCGTTCCATCTTCTTTGTCACCCGGCGGGAGGATCGCAAGGCAGTGTGCTCCTCTTCGGTCAGCGCGTCCTGCACCAGTTTCTTAAGTATATATTTCTTGTCTTCGTATTCCATTTCTATCGCTTTTCATATATTAAATACACACAAACGCCCCTATCCCCCCATTCGGTTTGTCACTTTTTTTGAAAAATCTTCAAAAACGCCCTTAAAGCCCTCCTCGCAAGATCTTTCTCAGTGGTTGGAAGAGACGCTCTATCAAACGTAATTCTTCTGTTACGATTCCGGCCGTGGCTTTCATTTCCTGCATCACAGGAAGACAGATCCCGTAGTGGGTGGT
>JAGBDR010000105.1 GCA_017937385.1 Parabacteroides sp. | reverse complement strand
TTGAGCGGAAAACGAGACTCGAACTCGCGACCCTAACCTTGGCAAGGTTATGCTCTACCAACTGAGCTATTTCCGCAAACCTCTAACATGGTGCCCAGAACAGGACTCGAACCTGCATGCCTCTCGACACACGCACCTGAAACGTGCGCGTCTACCATTCCGCCACCTGGGCATTTTCTTTTGAGCGGAAAACGAGACTCGAACTCGCGACCCTAACCTTGGCAAGGTTATGCTCTACCAACTGAGCTATTTCCGCAAATATCTTCCCTTCGTGAAGGAAATGAGACTCGAACTCACACGACATAACTGTCACCACCCCCTCAAAGTGGCGCGTCTACCAATTCCGCCATTCCTCCAGAAACGAAAAACCTTGTGTTTTAGTGCCCAGAACAGGACTCGAACCTGCATGCCTCTCGACACACGCACCTGAAACGTGCGCGTCTACCATTCCGCCACCTGGGCATTCTGTGTAACACTCTTGTTACAACGCACAAGATTTTATTTATGTGAGCGGAAAACGAGACTCGAACTCGCGACCCTAACCTTGGCAAGGTTATGCTCTACCAACTGAGCTATTTCCGCAATTTCCGCCTTCGGTTTCAACTATCTACTAGCTGTTTCCCGATTGCGGATGCAAAGGTAGTGCTTTTTTCCAAACTTCCAAAAGTTTTCTATACTTTTTATAGCACTTTTATTACATTATTTCAGCAATTTCCTCATAATCAATACAAACCAAAAGAAAGTTTTTTTCTTATAATCAGGACATACGGTCACGGTAATCCTCATAGCGGAAGTCTTTATATACTTCCAAGGTATGGTCTGTATGCCAAATAGCGATAGAAGGGTGATGGATTCCATTAAACATGTTTGTTTTTACCATAGTGTAATGAATCATATCTTCCAGAACAATGCGCTCTCCTATCTGCAACGGATGGTCAAAATGCCAACTGCCCATATAGTCTCCGCTTAAGCAACTATTTCCGCCCAAACGATAGATATTTTCTTCCGCCAAAGCTGTTTTTACCGCATCGGCAGGTAAAGTTTCAGCACCACGCACTGCCGGCTGATAGGGCATTTCAAGACAGTCGGGCATGTGACATGTAAAACTGACATCCAGAATCGCAGTTTTTATCCCCCGGCTTTCCACTATATCGACAACAGAAGCTACCAAAGGTCCGGTCTGCCAAGTAAAAGCCGATCCCGGTTCCAGAATGATTTCCAGATGCGGATAACGGGCTTTCAAACCTTTTAATAAAGAAATGAGGTGCTCCGTATCATAGTCTTTACGTGTCATCAGGTGCCCCCCTCCCAAATTCAACCATTTTATCTGCGGAAACCAACGGGCAAACTTCTCTTCTATATGCTGCAAAGTATGTTCCAACTCATAAGAGCTGGACTCACAATGACAATGACAATGAAAACCCTCGATACCTGCCGGCAAAGTTTCGGGAAGCAAATCGGCCGTCACTCCAAAACGCGTACCGGGAGCACAAGGATTATAAAGTTCCACCTCTACTTCCGAATATTCAGGATTGATGCGGATGCCACAGGATATCTTTTCTCCAAAAGCCTCAACCATAGGATAAAAACGACGGAACTGACTGAAGGAGTTAAAGGTGATATGGCTGCTGCACTGCATGATAACCGGGAAGTCAGTCTCCGTATAGGCTGGAGAATAAGTATGAGCCTTACTGCCGAACTCTTCGTACGCCAAACGGGCTTCATATACGGAGCTGGCCGTAGTATAACGGATGTATTCCCTGAATACAGGGAACGATTTCCACATGGCAAAAGATTTGAAAGCCAGGATGATCTCAACTCCGGCCCGGTCTGCCACACGCTTTATCAGGCTCAGATTCTTTCTGAGCAATGCTTCATCCATCACATAGCATGGAGAAGGTACTTTATGGATATCTATCATTTTTATATCAGAATTCTGTTCGAAAATTTATCCCACAACTTTGAAACGGGCGAATTTCAGTAATAATTGTTTCTCTCCGGCATTCCGGAAACGGACAGTCGCCTTGCTGTTCTCACCGGTTCCTTCCACCTTTATCACATCGCCTATTCCAAAGCGTTCATGCTCTATCACCTGCCCTGCCTGCACATTTACCGGCAAGGTTCCCGCCGCGGACGGCTTTGAGGCCGTGGCAGGACCTACCTTAGTCAAATTACGCGGCACACTGGGACGGATAATCTCAGCCTTCGGCCTTTCTCCGGCCGAAAACGGTTTCTGACCAGACGGACTTGATGAAGAACGCCCGTAAGAAGGCTGTGAAGCAGATTCATCAAACAAGGAACGAGACGGACGTTCATTTTGTTCACGGCGGAAACGGCTGGCTCCCTCGTCTATTCTCCGGGCCATCTGCTCCTCCTGGGGCAGTTTCAGGAAATGTATATCAATATCTTTCAAGAAACGGCTCGGACTACTGAACTCCATCTTTCCATATTTAAACCGGCTCTTGGCAAAGGACAGATAGCAATGCTCTTCGGCACGTGTAATCGCCACATAAAACAGGCGGCGCTCCTCTTCCAGTTCCTTATACGAATTGAGTGACAAAGCACTGGGAAACAAGTTTTCCTCCAACCCTACAACAAAGACGTTTTTAAACTCCAAGCCTTTAGCAGAGTGAATGGTCATCAAGGTAATCTTCTCGGCATCCCCCTCTTTCTCATTATCCTGATCCGTCAGCAGAGAAACCTCCGACAGAAAATCTGTCAGCAGGATGTTCTCATTTCCTTCTTCCTCACGGGTCGCACAAAAATCGTGCATACCGTTTATCAATTCCTCAATATTCTCCTGACGGCTCAAATTTTCGGGGTCATTGCTCTGATAAATCTCAGTCATAATGCCGGACTGACGGACTATCATCGCCCCCAATTCGTATGCATTCTTTTCCGGGACCTCCACGATGAAACTCTCTACCAGTTCACGAAAGCCCTGTAACTTGGCATGCGTGCCCTTGTTGATATTCAGGCCGTATGCCAACGGTTCTTCCAAGACTCTCCAAAGACTGACATGATGCTGTGTAGCCGCATCAATGACCTTGTTCAAAGTGGTATCACCGATTCCCCGCGCCGGATAATTCAACACCCGCTTAAAAGCCTCCTCGTCATTCGGATTCACCGCCAGGCGGAAATAAGAAATGACGTCTTTAATCTCCTTGCGCTGATAAAAAGAAAGCCCTCCGTAAATTTTATAAGGCAGACTACGTTTCCGCAAAGCCTCCTCGAAAATACGGCTCTGGGCGTTTGTACGATATAAAATAGCAAAATCATTATAAGAATAATGTTCCCGCGAGCGTAGTTTCACAATCTGGTTGGCCACAATCTCCCCTTCCTCCACATCACTGTAAGCATTGAAAACTCCGATAGGTTCCCCTTTCGCTTTTTCCGAAAAAACTTCTTTCCTTATCTGCTCGCTATTTTTCTCTATCAGGCTGTTTGCCGCACATACAATGGTTTGGGTAGAGCGATAGTTCTGCTCCAGTTTGAAAAGCCTGGCCCCCTTATACAGTTGGGTAAATTTCAATATATTGTCAATATTCGCCCCTCGGAAGGAATAGATACTCTGCGCATCATCCCCCACCACGCATACACGCTGATGCTCCCGGGTAAGCTGAAGCACAATGCTGTGTTGTGCGAAGTTGGTATCCTGGTACTCATCCACCAGCACATAACGGAACTGCTCCGCATACTTGCGGCAAATCTCGGGATGATCCCGGAATAACAGATAAGTATAGACCAGCAAATCATCAAAATCCATCGCATCGCTCTGGCGGCAACGTTCCCAGTACCGTCGGTAAATATCACGGGTGGCAGGTACTTTGGCATTCACATCATACTGATAAAGTTCTGCATTCGAGGCGTATGCATCGGGAAAAACCAGGTGATTTTTCGCATTGCTGATACGCGCCTGTATCAACCCCGGCTTATAGGTCTTATCGTCCAGTTGCATTTCTTTTACAATAGACTTGATCAAGCTCTTCGAATCCGAAGAATCATAGATGGTAAAATTAGAGGTAAAGCCGATGGATTGCGACTCACACCGCAGGATACGCGAAAAAATGGAATGAAACGTCCCCATCCATAAATAGCGTGCCTGATCGCCCACCTGACGGGCTATACGCTCTTTCATCTCACGGGCAGCCTTGTTGGTAAAAGTCAATGCCAGAATAGACCAGGGAGTATATCCCTGCTCCAGCAAATAAGCTATCTTATAAGTCAGCACACGTGTCTTCCCCGAGCCTGCTCCGGCTATCACCAAAGAGGGACCTTCGTTGTAAAGCACCGCATTGCGCTGGCTTTCATTCAATTCTTCTAAATAATTCGTCATAAGTTTCTTCTTTCGTCCGCAAAGATAGAGAAAGTTTGAGTTTATCAGAACAATTCGACGCTCAATAATGTTATTATGATAGAAGTTTAATTAAAACCTCAACTAAAAATGAATATATTATTAACCACTTTAATTTCATTAGTTATGACTTACGAAATGCCCAAACTCCCGTATGCAAACAACGGACTCGAACCTGTAATCAGCCAGGCTACTATAGACTACCATTATGGCAAGCACTTACAAACCTACGTAAATAATTTGAACTCCTTGGTTCCGGGTACGGAATTTGAAGGAAAGACCGTAGAGGAAATTGTAGCATCAGCTCCCGACGGGGCGATATTCAATAATGCCGGACAAGTATTGAACCATACATTATATTTCCTTCAGTTCGCTCCCAAACCCGGCAAGCATGAACCGGCCGGTAAACTGGCGGAAGCCATCAACCGGGACTTCGGAAGCTTTGAGAACTTCAAGAAAGAATTCAACGCCGCCTCCACAGGACTGTTCGGCTCGGGCTGGGCATGGCTTTCTGTAGACAAACAAGGGAAACTGCACATTACCAAAGAACCCAACGGAAGCAACCCGTGGCGTGCAGGATTGAAACCTTTGCTGGGCTTCGATGTATGGGAACATGCCTACTATCTGGATTACCAGAACCGCCGTGCAGACCATGTGAACAAATTGTGGGAAATCATTGACTGGGATGTAATAGAAAAACGTCTGTAAAAGAGTCCTTAACTATACATTATAATAAAACCGCCCCGCGCCCCTATTTATTCAGGGAGCGGGGCGGTTTTACATCTGTCTCCTTTACAGGGAAAGACACACCACGATGCAAGATTATCATAAAAAACAGTCTCCCGCAGAAAATAAAGCAATCTGTTGTAGCATTATTCATTTCTTTCTCCTATCTTTGCCATCGTAAAACAAAGGGGTGCCCCACGTAAGCAGCGGACGGGCTGAGATTATACCCTGTGAACCTGATGCGGTTAGTACCGCCGAAGGGATTGTTACTTCTTACCTCATGCCATCCGGTCAAAAAGCAACTCTTTGTATTTACAGGCAAATTCATAAACTGATATAGCATGAAACTGACAGTAAACAGCAAAGAAACCGAAGTAAAGGACGGATGCACCGTAGCCGAACTTTCCACCTTTCTGGCACTTCCCGAGAAAGGCATCGCCATAGCGGTAAATAACCGTATGGTCCCCCGTATAGACTGGGAAAAATGCGTGTTACAACCCAATGACAGTCTGGTAGTCATTAAAGCTGCATGTGGAGGATAAGGCCGTGGAACTTCAATTCATCACTCACTTCACCGACACATATTCCTATTATGATTCCGCACGCATGGCACTGGAAGGCGGCTGCCGCTGGGTCCAGCTACGTATGAAAGACACTCCCGTTGACGAAGTGGAACGGGAAGCCATACGCCTGCAACGCTTATGCAAAGACTACGGAGCGACATTTATTATAGATGATCACGTGGAGTTGGTCAAGAAAATTCATGCCGACGGGGTACATTTGGGAAAAAAGGATATGCCCGTAGCCGAAGCACGAAAAATATTAGGAAAAGAGTTCATCATCGGAGGCACCGCCAATACATTTAATGATGTAAAGATGCATTATGAAGCCGGAGCTGACTACATCGGCTGTGGCCCGTTCCGTTTTACCACCACGAAAAAGAACCTCTCGCCGGTACTGGGACTGGAAGGCTACCGCTCCATTATCCAGCAAATGAGAAAGGCGGATATCCATCTGCCCATCGTCGCTATCGGAGGAATTACTTTGGAGGACATCCCTTCCATCATGGAAACGGGGGTTACGGGCATTGCCTTGAGCGGAACCATACTCCGGGCGGAAGATCCGGTAGAGGAAACTAAACGAATCATGAATTTATAATAAAATCACAAAATATAATGAAGAAACTGATTATAGCTGGAAAAGAATTTAATTCCCGTTTATTTCTGGGAACCGGTAAATTCAACTCAAACACCGTAATGGAAGAAGCCATCCTGGCATCAGGATGCGAAATGGTAACCGTAGCCATGAAACGTATTGAACTGGACGATAAGGAAGATGATATGCTGAAACATATCATTCACCCCCACATCCAGCTATTGCCCAACACCTCCGGTGTGCGCACAGCCGAAGAAGCCGTCTTTGCCGCACAAATGGCCCGAGAGGCTTTTGGCACCAACTGGCTGAAACTGGAAATCCATCCTGATCCGCGCTACTTGTTGCCGGATTCTACCGAAACATTGAAAGCAACCGAGGAACTGGTCAAGCTAGGCTTCGTCGTTTTGCCTTACTGCCAGGCAGATCCTACATTGTGCAAACGGTTGGAAGAGGCCGGAGCAGCGACCGTCATGCCGCTTGCCGCCCCCATCGGAACAAACAAAGGCTTGCAGACACGTGACTTCCTGCGCATCATTATCGAACAAGCTTCCGTTCCTGTGGTAGTGGACGCCGGAATAGGTGCCCCCAGCCATGCCGCTGAAGCGATGGAAATGGGCGCGGACGCCTGTCTGGTCAATACCGCCATCGCAGTAGCCGGTCAGCCGGTAGACATGGCAACAGCCTTCAAGGAAGCTGTCATTGCCGGACGCCGCGCTTATGAAGCAGGCTTAGGAGCGGTAGGACAGAACTTGATCGCATCCGCCTCATCCCCTTTAACTTCATTCTTAGATTAAACAGAAATATGATGGACAAAAAGCAAGATCAAAAAGCATACGCTCATGCCGAAAAGGCATATATGCAAGGAACCCTGTTCCCATACATCAAAGTAGGAATGCAGAAAGTAAACCTGACTCCCACAGTGAACATAGTGAACGGCGAAAAGGTGACAACGCCAAATGCTCCCGTTTATATCTATGACACCAGCGGTCCGTTCAGTGACCCCAATATGGAAATCGATCTGAAAAAAGGACTTCCCCGTATGCGCGAAAGCTGGATTACCGGACGGGGAGACGTGGAACAACTGCCCTCCATCACCTCAGAATACGGAAAGATGCGCCGTGACGATAAAAGTCTGGATCACCTGCGCTTTGAACACATCGCCCTGCCCTATCGTGCCAAGGCCGGAAAGGCCATCACACAAATGGCATACGCCAAAGCCGGCATCGTTACACCGGAAATGGAATATGTGGCCATCCGTGAAAACATGAACTGCCGGGAACTGGGCATCGACACCTTTATCACCCCTGAATTCGTGCGTGACGAAATAGCCGCAGGGCGTGCCGTACTTCCCGCCAATATCAACCACCCCGAAAGCGAGCCCATGATTATCGGCAGGAACTTTTTAGTGAAGATCAACACGAACATCGGAAACTCCGCCACCACTTCCTCCATTGACGAAGAGGTGGAAAAAGCCGTATGGAGCTGCAAATGGGGAGGTGACACCCTGATGGATCTCTCGACCGGCGATAATATTCACGAGACACGCGAATGGATCGTCCGCAACTGTCCTGTCCCCGTAGGCACCGTGCCTATCTATCAGGCATTGGAAAAGGTAAACGGGAAAGTAGAGGATCTGAATTGGGAGATTTATAAAGATACATTAATCGAGCAATGCGAACAAGGAGTGGACTACTTTACCATCCATGCCGGAATACGCCGGCAGAATGTACACCTGGCCGACAAACGACTGTGCGGCATCGTAAGCCGCGGAGGCAGCATTATGAGCAAGTGGTGTCTGGTACATGACCAGGAAAGCTTCTTATATGAGCATTTCGATGATATCTGTGATATTCTGGCACAATACGATGTAGCCGTATCCTTGGGTGACGGACTTCGTCCGGGCTGTATCGCCGATGCCAATGACGAGGCACAGTTTGCCGAACTGGATACCATGGGTGAACTTGTACTCCGCGCATGGGACAAAAACGTACAGGCATTCATTGAAGGACCGGGACATGTCCCTTTGCATAAAATCAAAGAAAACATGGAACGCCAGATCTCTCACTGCCACAACGCACCGTTCTACACCCTCGGCCCGCTGGTAACGGACATCGCTCCGGGATATGACCATATCACTTCGGCCATCGGTGCCGCACAAATCGGCTGGCTGGGCACTGCCATGCTATGCTATGTCACCCCGAAAGAGCATCTGGGACTACCCAACAAAGAAGATGTACGCGTCGGTGTCATCACTTACAAGATTGCCGCCCATGCGGCCGACCTGGCAAAAGGGCATCCTGGCGCACAGATCCGCGACAATGCTTTAAGCAAGGCACGTTATGAATTCCGTTGGCGCGACCAGTTCCACCTAAGTCTGGATCCCGACCGCGCTTTGGAGTACTTCAATGAAGGACGCCATACGGACGGTGAATACTGTACCATGTGCGGACCCAACTTCTGCGCCATGAAATTGAGCCGCGACTTGAAGAACGTGGGTAATTAAACGACCGATTTTGCGAAGACCATGGAAGATTTCAAGAAAGCACTTGAAGGAGCTTTAGGAAGGAAATATATAGACATCATAGTGGAGCAAGTAGCCGGAGCCCCCGGCCGCTTTGACTCCCTTTATGCCCTGACCCGGCATGAAGAAACAAAGATAGCCTGGCGTGCCGCTTGGGCTTGCGAAAAACTGAGCATCCTCCTCCCTTCCCTATTGATGGACAAAAGGGAGGAACTGATGCTGAGAGCCATGCAATGCCCTCACGGCGGAACCAGACGCCTGCTGCTGAATATCCTTCATCACCTTCCTGTTCTGAAGCCTGTCAACGCAACTTTCTTCGATTTCTGCCTGGAAGGCATGCTGTCTCCTGCCGAAAGCGCATCCGGACAAGCCGTCTGCATGAAACTAGCCTACGACATCTGCCTGGAAGAGCCGGAACTGACGGGAGAACTGGAAGCATACCTGGAAAATATGGAACCGGAATACTATACGGCTGCCGTGCAATGCGCCCGCAACAACATCCTAAAGAAAATAAGGAAATGAAGATATTGATACTCAACGGAAGCCCTCGCAGCCAAGGACTTATCAGCCGGATGCTGGACATCATGGCCGAAGAGGCCCGCATACGTGGTGCCGAAGTGGAAGCAATACCCATCCGTAAATTGCAGGTGCGTCCCTGTACAGGATGCATGGCTTGCCGCAGCCGGCAGGCCTGTGTCCTACCCGAAGACGATGCGCAGCGCACGCTTCAAAAGATACAATGGGCAGACGTGCTGATTGTCGGATCACCCTGCTATTGGGGAAACATGAACGGA
>JAGBDR010000039.1 GCA_017937385.1 Parabacteroides sp. | reverse complement strand
TCTCAGCATGTCTACTGGGCCACTCTCGCTCGAATGCGAGTGCAAAAGTACATGCTCCGGACGGATTGAACAAATTTTTTCGGGAGTTTTTTTGGATTTTTTCGGGAGGGGAAAGGGATTTTATAGGGTACGCACGCGAAAAAAGCGGGCTCTTTCCGGCCATTCGTACCGGGGGAAAAGGGTCGGAGGTTATCAGAAAACAGATTGTTAAAACTGACAATATCCCTTTTGGGGGCGTTTTTCTATTTCGAGTAAAAATCCGGACAAATGGCGGCTGTCTTTTTGCGCTTCCAAACCGGCATACAGGAACAGTCGGTAAAGCGAGGGCGGCAAGAAAACGGTATTCCGGTTTTATTTGTCAGCGAAAAGGCGAAATTCCTGACATTGTGGAAAAGCTGAACTCCCGGAGAATCGCCTGTAGCCGAACGAAGACGAATGCGGTTCCGAATATTTCCAAAAAGATTTGCCGCTTTTTCACGCTGAAGTCCGACTTCAGCGCCCTGACGACCGTCTTCCCCGCCATGAGGACGGTCTTCAGGGTTCATGAAGTCGGACCTCACGGGGGCTGACGACCGTCTTCAAGGAAAAAAACTGCGCACCTCATGGCGGAAAGGTACGCTTTTTCGGGATTTAACCGGGGTTTTATGCGATTTATAAAGAGTGTACCGAAATGTTAAGAAAACAGTATTTTACAATAACCCTATTGGAACAACTGATAAATGTCGGTTGAAAATACCGATAGAATTACTATTTTTCAGCAGACTGTAAAAACGGGACAATTTAAATCTTAGGAGCTACATACTGTTTTTCGGCCTCTCCCTCGCCTTGCCTCAAATCTATCTCAATCACAAAAGGATCCTTTCCTTTTGCTTTTCCGTTTACATGAACAAAATATTCCTGTCTGGAAATTTCCTCCACAGCCAACTCTTTCTTGCCATCCAACAAACGTGCGCCGACCAAACGGGTTCCTTTATGCAATTTCACCCGCAAAACGCCATTCACCGATTTATTGAATACAACCATATAGACTTTTCCCGTCTTATGGTTCATCGTATATATCCTGTTGAAGCTAATATCCAAAAATTCCTCCACATCCGGCCGGAAAGCAGAAGAAAACGACCTTAAATGTTGATATTGTACAAAAAAAGACATATCATTGCATAATCTTACTCCAAACATGAAAATATGCTATATTTAAATCAGACATACGACTTATTGACAGGCGGATCTTATTCGGGGAACTCATCGTGGAACAAAACACACACGGAAATAGACAACTGTTTCAAAATATACCAGTTAACAGAAGGGGAAGTGTTTGTTTGCGACAACGATCAAACATTCAATTTGCAGAAAGACAATTTATATTTCATAAACGGGAATAAGCTCAGCAACCAATATTACAATTATTCGTTCTCAACACATTGGTTGCATTTCATTCCCAAAAACCTAATGATTTATCAAGGATTGCTATCATTGCCTACAGTCATCAAACTTCCTGCAGAAAAAATAAATTTTCCGGATTTAATGCCTCAACTGGAAAAAATACTTACCTCCAAGGTTTCTTCAAGCTGGGAATACTCTTTAAATATTCTCCATATTCAAACATTGCTACAGACCATCACCTTGGAGTTGTTCGCACAATACCCCATAAATCAATTATCAACATCCATTGAGAACCAACGGATAGAACCGGCCATGATCTATATGAACCAATACTATAAAGAACCGATCAAATTAGAACAATTGGCGAACCTTTGCTGTATGTCTCCCAACTACTTCCACAAAATATTCAGAAATACCCTGAACATGACACCGGCCAATTATCTTACGCTCCTCCGTATGAATGCCGCCTTACAATTATTAACGGATAGACGACTGACAATAAAAAACATCGCCTACGAATTAGGATTCACAGACGATGCTCATTTTTGCCGATCGTTCAAAAAATACTACGGAATTCCTCCCGGAGAATATCAAAGGAAACGGAAGGATATCCTGATTTAAAGATCCTCTGAAGTATACACGTTATCATCATTATTCATTGTTAGAGGCATTATCCTGATATTCCCCTATCATTTTCCCGACCTCTTTCAATGTCTTCACATCAATATCCCGGATCTTCCCCTCGTAATCCGGTCCGACATTCAACGAGAATATGTTTCCGTATTCAACGGCTTTCTTATAATCTTCAAATATCTTATCTGCCGGATGACACAATCCATCATGTTTAGGCAACGAGTAAAACCATTGTGCACCCCCTTTGTGCGGAGGTAGTATCGGATAAGTAAATTCGGCAACCAGATAGCCTTTATAACCACTTTCTTGTTCCTTATTATATTTAGTAGCCGCTGCGTCTCCCAATCTGCCGGGTTTCCCCATCTCACGAAGGCAAAGACGGCCGGAAGGTTCTCCGTGGTTATAACCGACAAAACAATTCGGCTGGAATTGATGGACCCAACGGGTTGTTTCTTCATGCGACAAACCACCATCTCCTACAGCATGGTCAAACCAAATCAACTCAATCGGCCCGTATTGCGTCAACAATTCTTTCAACTGGGCTTTTTTCACTTCCGGATTGACGCCTCCGGCATCCCGTCCACGCCCACCTTTTCCTCGTGTCGCACCCGGCCAGTTCCAGTCGCCTTCCGAATAATAGATTCCCAACTTGATACCATACTTGTCACACGATTTGCGTAACATCTTCAACACATCCTTTTTCAATGGCGAATTGGTCACTTTCAGATCCGTGGTCTTCGTATCCCATAAACAAAAGCCATCATGATGCTTGGTCAATACATAAATGTATTTCATTCCGGCTTCTTTAGCCACTCTTGCCCACTGGTCGGTATCACACTTCGTCGCACGGAAAAATTCAGGCGGCAACTCCTGTCCGGTCCATTCGATACCGGAAAACGTGCTGAACGACCAGCAAATAAACATTCCAAATTTCATATCCGAAATTTGTTTTGCCCGGATCTCATCCGGTATTTTCTCCAGAATGACCGTCCCCTTTTTCTGAGAGACAACAGAGAATACATGTAAAAAACAAATACAAAGAACAATAAGTTTCAATTTCATGGTTTATCTATTTAATCAATTGACTCTTCTCCTGATGCTTTATAAATCCCTATTTCTGCAATTTGCGGCAGGTCGCGGGATTGCCTGATAACAATACGTGCCTTCTCCGTCTCCACCGGATCGAAACGCAGGATACGCTTATAACCGATGGTCGTCCCCTCCGCAACGACTTTCCACTGGTTATCCATCCAGCACTCCAATGCGAAATCTTCTACCCGCTGGCCTTCCGCTATATTTTCCTGTAACAACAGACGATCAAAGACCTGCTTCTTTCCGAACATTATTTCTATCTGATTATTTTCTTTGCCTCCTTGCCAATAAGTTTCCAATGTTCCATCCGTAAAGACAGATACCGGCTTTGAAGAGACCTTTGCCGACTTCAACAGGTTATTCCGGAACGTTTCATTCAATATGCGTGTCATCTCCTGTAAACTACGGACATCGTTCTCATGGACAAGCCCGCGTTTATCCGGAGGGAGATTCAATAGCAACAAAGAGTTCTTACCGACCGAACTATAATAGATGTCGATTAATTTCTGAGGAGACTTCACCAAAGAGTCCTGTTTGGCATGATAATACCATCCCGGACGAATCGAGACATCCACTTCCGACGGATACCAGATCACCCCCTTGGCATCAGTCAATAATCTCCGGCTCCCCAAGTCCTGCTGCTGCTTATCGCCTTCCGGCAAGAATGTCCCGCTTCCAGCCTCCTGCTGGGAAGATTCGGCGATATCTTGCAGGCTACCGGCAGAAGCCGGTATCACACTCCATTCCGTATCACGTCCGTAACCGCTTTCCGTACCGACCCACCGTACATCCGGCCCCATGACGGCAATCACTGCCTCCGGCTGCAAACGGCGTATCACATCGTAATAACGCTTGAAGTCATACACTTGCTTTTTCCCGTTAGGCCCTTCGCCGCAAGCACCATCAAACCAGACTTCATCCACACGTCCGTATTGTGTCAGCAGTTCAGTCAACTGGTTGACAAAAAAGTCATTATAGCGTTCCGTCCCATAATCGGGATGATTCATGTCCCAAGGCGACAAATAGACCGCAAACTTCAAACCGTATTCCTTACAAGCATCCGCCACTTCGCGCACCAAATCCCCCTTCCCCTCTTTCCAAGGGGTAAACTTGACCGAAAAATCAGTATAAGCCGAAGGCCACAGGCAAAAGCCGTCGTGATGTTTGCAAGTCAGCAGAATCATTTTCATGCCGGCCTCTTTAGCTGCCCGGGCCCATTGTCCGGCATCCAGCGCCGTTGGATTGAAAAGCGAAGGATCCTCTTTCCCCGTTCCCCACTCCCGATCGGTAAACGTATTGATTCCATAGCAAATGAAACAGGTCTTTTCCATCTTTTGCCATTCCAACTGCCGTTCGGACGGCACGACATGAGCCGCCATACGCACTTTCTCTTCGATAGTCGCTCCCTCCGGAAACGGGCAAGAAGCGATGTATTTCTCTTGCTGTCTACTACCACAAGACATAAAAGAGCAAAATGCCAGCCCGAATAAAAAAGAATTCACCCAAAATATTCTCATGATCTTAATATAGTTTAAAGCAATAAAAAAACCTACTTTTGTATGTTGTAAAAGTAGGTTTTATCCGCCTCGGAACATTGAATAAACAGTGCCAATCCTTGTACAATCTTATCTTTTTGACCGACGGGCTTTCACAACGGCCTCTATCTTATCCCTTGCTCCTAACCTGCTCCCCTCCGATCATTCAGCCTGCTCTTTTATAAACAAATCAATGCCTATCGGGTAATGATCCGACAAATAATCGGTATCGCCCTCATTAAAGATGAAAGCATCTGTCGCTTCTTTCGCGACCGAAGGGGTAGCCAAGATAAAGTCCAGCCGCTCCCCGACCCGTTTGCGGATCTCCTTATGTCGGGAAAGGTTCATCAAGACCGGAGTGGGAAAAGTGGTCCGTTTGTCCGGAGCGACAAAAGAGCGGCAGACATCGATCAAAGGTACGGAAAGAAAACACGAGATAACAGAATAATCAAAATTGCCGTCCAACAGGTTCGGATTCTGTTTTCCTTCTATCAGCAACCGGTAAGCATTCGCTTCCATATAATCGGCATCGGCGGGAGAATGCGCATTCATATCCCCCATCAAAAGACACCGGTCCAATGAATGCTCTTTTATGTAACGTACGATATTCGTAGCCTCAGCGCGGCGTTTGTCCGTATCCGACGGATTCAAATGAGTAACCAGGAGATCGTACCCATACGTCTCCACGTGTAACAAGCCATGCCCGCAATTCTCCAGCATTTTCGTTTTCAAGCGGATCGGCTTTTTGGATGTCACTCCGACCGGATAGCCGTTTTCCTTCAAAATGACGGCATAAGGATGCCCCCATTGCCGTGCCAATGCAGACAAACGTTCCTGCGTAAACCCACACAACTCCTGCATCGCCAGGATCTCCGGGTCTTGCCGTTTGATCCAAGAGACGAAACGCGCCATACGGTCTTCATCTTTTCCCCAATCAAAACCATTGAAGATGTTGTACGAAATAATCCTTATTTTCTCATACCCCGGACTCCAATACCGTTCATAAGCCGATAGTGCTTCTTCATGCTGTCCTTTTGCGGGGACGAAAAACAAGAACCCGAGCAAAAGGCTATAAATAATATGTTTCATGCGATTTGTTTATGAATAAAAATACTATTTGTCAGAAATTCGTCATTTTACCGGTAATACGCTTCAGCTCCTCGAAACGCATCATCATCCCCATCATCCAAATGTCTCATTTCTTTTACAAGATAAATCTAAGTTTATTCTTACTTGAACTCAACCGTCTCGCCAGCCTTCAACGAAAGTTTCTTCACCGTGCCTTTATAACGGACGCTCACCTTCTGCGTATAGTGGGAACATAGTTTTGCCGATGACAAAACACCGTTTTCCCATGCCAAATCCACCACTATGCCACCCCGTGCACAAAGACCTTTCACCTCGCCTTTGTCCCAGCTCCGAGGCAAAGCGGGCAATAGGTTGATCTCGCCGGTATGGCTCTGGATCAACATCTCGGCAATCCCGGCTGTTCCGCCGAAGTTTCCGTCGATCTGGAAAGGCGGGTGGATATTGAACAGGTTGTCCTGCGTCGTCTTGGCCAAGAGCAACTGGACATTCTTGCCGGCCTCTTCACCATCCATCAACCGGGCATAGAAGTTGATCATCCAAGCACGACTCCAACCGGTGTACGAACCGTTGCGGTTGCCTTCGTTCTCGTTGTAATACCGGCGACGTTCGATCGTCCGGCGGGCAGCCTCAAACAACTCCGGGTTGGACGGGTTGATGCTCTTTCCCGGATAAAGGCCGAACAAGTGGGAGATATGACGGTGTCCCGGTTCCACCTCTTCATAATCATCGATCCACTCCTGGATGGTGTTATATCGTTTACCCACCCGGATCGGCGGCAGGTTCTTTTTCACCTCCTTCAGCCGTTTGCTGAAAGCGGCATCCCCCTTCAACACCCGGTTCGCTTCCAGGCAGGCGTCAAACAATTCGTTGATAATCTCGATATCCATCGTCGCCCCATAGGTCAGCTGGAAGACTTTTCCATTCGGCAAGCGGTATTTGTTTTCGGGAGAGTTGGACGGAGCCGTCACCCAATAGCCGTTCTTGTCTTTCACCAAGAACCCCAGCATGAACTCAGCCGCCTCTTTCATGGCCGGATAGGCCTCTTGCTCCAGATAGTCCCGGTCCTTTGTAAAGAGGTAATGTTCCCATTGATGGAGCACCAACCAGGGCCCGGCGATCGGGAATGTTCCCCAACCCACACCGTCGGAAATGGCCGTATGCCCGAACGGGTTCGTCAAGTGGTTCACCGTCCATCCCTCCGAGTTATA
Source organism: Parabacteroides sp. (assembly GCA_017937385.1). Classification (GTDB taxonomy): domain Bacteria; phylum Bacteroidota; class Bacteroidia; order Bacteroidales; family Tannerellaceae; genus Parabacteroides. Next base: position 11,768 of record JAGBDR010000039.1, on the reverse strand, counting down.
GGTCTTCCGTGCCGTATTCCGTCCGGGTACACGCAAAGCATTGATCAAATTGGAAAAAGGAAAGACCGTCTCCGACAAGTTGCAGACCTCGGCCGGCCAATAGTTCATCTGGATATTGATATTGGTATGGAAATCCGAACTCCATGCCGCATAGACATCCTCGTTCCAAATCCCCTGTAAGTTGGCGGGCAAAACGCCCGGAGCACGTGACGAGTTCATCAGCAGATAGCGTCCGTACTGGAAGTAGAGCGTGATCAACGACAAATCGGCCGCCCCGTTTTTCACCGCCTCCAACCGCTTGTCGGTCGGCAGGTCGGACACGCTTCCCATATTGAAAGCCACCCGGTTGAACAAAGAAGCATGTTCTTCCACATGTTGCTGCTTGATGCCGGCATAGTCAGCCAAACTTGCCCCATCCAGCAGACGACGGCATTTATCAAGCGGATCGACGGAAGGATCCACATCTAAACGGGAGAAATCATAATCGGTAGCCGCCGTCAGATAGAACACCACCTCATCGGCATTTTCCACATAAATGGCGTTAGACAAGGCCTGCATACGTCCTCCCTTGTTCATGCCTCGTACCAGACCGGCAAAACGCATGTGCAGACCATACTCTCCGGACTCCTTATCCGGCAGGTCGAATACCTGTCCAACGATTTTCAACTCCTTATCACCGGAGGGAAAAGCCGTTGCATCCTGTTCGCGCCTATATTGCAAACGGAACGTGAGTGCCCCCGGTTTGTCTGCCTTCAAGCGCAAAGCGACCAGATCCTCTTTGGCCGGGCAGAACAGTTCCCGTGTGAATGTCACCCCGTCAATCTGATAAGAGACCGTCGCCACACCCGTCTCCAAATTCAATTCCCGGCGATAGTTTTCCGGCTTGAGCCGCAAGTTACGGCCACCAAAGAAGTCGATCGTCAGATCGCCAAACGTCTGGTAAGAGCGGATCCGTAACGGGTTGCTCCGCATATACTTCTCCGAAAGCGCAGACGCCTCATCGATCTTCCCATCCAACAATAACTGCTGGATCTGCGGAAGATGCTGGGCGGCATCAGCATTCGCATCGTTCTTGTACCCGCCCCAAAGGCTCTCTTCGTTCAGCTGGATCACCTCCCGGCCACAACCGCCATACACCATCGCGCCCAACCGTCCGTTCCCGACAGGCAACGCCTCGTTCCAGTTCTTCGCCGGTTGCGCATACCACAACACGGCATCCTGTTGTTGCGCGTTCACGACCAGCGCAACCATCCACAACATTAAAATCTTAAATCCTGTTCTCATAGTATATTCAATAAATTCGATATTAACTCTTTGACCACAAACGCATACCGGCAGCCCCTCACATATCTTCCAACGTAAAACAACGTGTTTCGATTTCATACTTATTGAAAAGCCGGGTACGCAGATATTCCGCTTTTTGTTGCAGCAGTTCCGGTTTGAAGTTCTTCCGTTGCCGTTTCACCTCTCCGATCAGCACCCGCTTGCCATCCGCATGGATCGCCACGATGTCCACCTCGTTTTGAGCCCCCCCTTTCCCTTTGGAGGTTTCCCACCAAGAACCGATATTCCGGTAAAGCATCTGTTCGGAAAGTTGCTGCCGGAAATACCGTTCAAGCACCCATCCGGAATAGGTCGGATAATCCGCTTTTATCAGTTCAGCCAGCCCATGCAAGTTGCCGGTCTCAATGAAATCCCGGTTACGGTTGATGTAGCGGAACCAAAAACGCAGGAAATTGTCCGCAATCTCATAACGCACGTTCTGTGTCCCTTCTTTCGAGAGAACCGGTCGCTTGCGCCCGATGACCGCATAATCTTCCTCCAACCGTTTGATTTGTCCCCCGATACTTCCCCCAGTGAACAGGGCAAGAATATCCGCCATCGTATTACGCCCGGAAGCGATAGAAGCTAAGATCGAATAATAATTACCGTACTTTTTCCCAAACTCCTGTATCAACAGGAAGTCACCTTCGTCAAGGAAGAACGAACCCGGACGGATCATAAAATCCACCATCGCCTGCATATCGTATGCCCCTGCCTCCATCAGCAACTCCACATATTTGGGCACGCCCCCGGTAAAAGTATAGAGAGCCAACAGATCATCCGGAGTATAGTCCGGACTGAAATCCGCCAGGACCTCTTTCAGGACGGAAGTCGTGAAAGGCATGACCTTCAAATTCCGGTCCGCCCGCCCATACAACGGTTCCCGTGCATCCTTGAATATGCGGTACATGAGTGTATAGACCGATCCACTCACAATCAGGTTGACATGAGTCTCGTCCTTGTATCTGTCCCAGATGTCCTGCATTTCGCTGAACACGGATTCATTGATATAAAAAAATTCCTGAAATTCGTCTATGACAAGATTAAACGACCGATAACGTCCCAACTCCATCAACGAAGCGAAGACATCGGCAAACGTTCCCGAACCTTCGGGAAAGTGCATATCCAACGACCGGCTGATCACCTGGGCAAACTTATTGCAAAGTTCCCCCTCGTTCTTCCGCGCCACAAAAAGATAAACAGTAGGTTGCCCTTCACAGCTTTTCAATATGAGCTTCGTTTTCCCAACCCGTCTCCGCCCGGTCACCACAGTAAAGCGCGAGTGGTCGCCAAACGACTGTTCTTGTACCTCATGGAGTATCTTCAATTCTTCTTCCCGATCGTAAAACTTCATTGTATGAATATTTTAGAAATTCACCGGCGGTTAATTCATCCGCCGGTGAATTTGGTTGCTGACGACAAAGATAACATTTTATTCTGTACCGTCAATCGTTAATCCCCACGCCGAACTGGGTCTGCTGCCTTTCGACCTCCTTCACCTTCAGTTGGTTCAACTCCTTACGCAAACGTTCGTTCTCCCGCTCCAGGTCACTCTTGCCGGCAGGGCCGTTTGAGGAGATTACTGCTTTTTATCGACCAATCCATGCTGACGCCGCCCAGTCGGTTTACAACGGGTCAGGTTGTCGCCCAAATCATCACGCATATCATCCGCGATCTTCATCAGCCGTTGTGTCACTTCGGGATATTGCGAAATCACATCATAACGTTCACCCGGATCACGGCGCAAATCATAAAGTTCAGCCTTACGGATCTCCCGCACAGTCAGCTTACCCGGCTGCCCGTCATTGCCCGGGACATATTCTTCATAAGTCGCATGTTTATGAGGAAATATCAATTTAAACGTACCATCGGTAACAGCTTCAAGGTCATTTTCATTCAAATAATAGACAAATGAAGTACGCGGATTGGCATTCTCCTCTCCCTTTATCAGAGGCAACAGACTGACACCGTCGATCTTATGCGGAGGAAGCGGAGACTGGCTCAGTTCGGCGATCGTAGGAAACAGGTCGATATTGGAAGCCAACTTGTTACAACTCGTACCCGGTTTGATATGACCTTTCCAATACATGACACAAGGCACACGATTTCCGCCGTCGAACGTCGTCGCCTTGGCTTCACGCAAGCCTCCGGCCGAACCGGCATGATTGCCATAATTGGTCCAAGGGCCATTGTCGGAGGTCAGGACCACAAATGTGTTCTCTTCCAATCCCTCTTCACGAAGCGCCTTCAACACTTCACCGACACTCCAGTCGATCTCCATCATCACATCCCCGTAAAGCCCCTGCTCGCTCTTCCCTTTGAATTTGTCGGAAACAGCCAACGGCACATGCGGCATGGAGTGTGCCAGATAAAGCAAAAAAGGCTTGTTCTTGTTTTTGCGGATGAAGTTGACGGCCCGGTTGGTATAGTCGGTCGTAAACTTTGTCTGGTCAGTGTTATAACCCACTACCTTATTCCCGTCGTAAGTCGGCAGGTCGGGAAAATTGAATACCTCTCCTTGTTGAGGATGGTAAGGCCACATATCATTTGAATAAGGCAAACCGTAATATTCGTCAAAACCATTCTGCAAAGGAAGGAATTGAGGAGCGTCGCCCAAATGCCACTTGCCGAATATAGCCGTCTGATACCCTTTTTGCTTTACCAATTCGCCCAATGTCATCTCATCTTTATGGATCCCATAAGGACAGCCCGGACCCGGCGCACCCGCAAATCCGATCCGGTTCGGATAACAACCCGTAAGCAGTCCGGCACGGGAGGCCCCGCTAATCGGTTGCCCTGCCAAGAAATGGGTAAAGCGCATACCTTCGGCTGCCATCCGATCGATATTCGGGGTTTTGTAACCGAAGGCCCCGTTGAAGGAAAAATCGCCATATCCTACATCATCAAGATTGATTACTATAAAGTTCGTGTGATCGGCAGCTTGCGCCCATATTGGAGCGACAATACCTGCCATTAATAAAGGAAGTGTTTGTTTCATCTTATTATGTATTTAACTCATTATTATTCTAAAATTATTACTGCGTTATATTCCACCAGTCCTGACCTACCTTATCATACGATTCACGGCCATATTCTTTTCCTGAAAATGAATTTTCATAACTTTTCAGTTGTGTCAACAACACGTTTCGTAATCGTTTGGTAATATCAGGCAACTGTTCCGCCAAGTCGCGCGTTTCATAAGGATCATCCTCTATATCGTACAATTCAGACCGGCCCTCCGAATAATACAACTTATATTTTCCCCGTATCACAGCCCCCTGACGTCCCGAACAAAACACCAAGTCTTTCTTCTTGGCCAGAGACTTCCCTGTTACCAACGGCCAAAAAGACTCACCATCCAACTCTCGTCCGTCAGGATAAGCAATTCCAGTTATATCTAACAAAGAGGGTAAATAATCTGATGTAGAACAAGGTTCATCCAGTACTTGCGAAATTTTGATCCGATCAGGCCAAACCATAAATGCCGGTACCCTTATTCCTCCTTCGTGCAAAGAACGTTTCTTCCCCTGATAGCGGCCTGCCAAACCTGGCGTATTCAGTTCAGGCCCGTTGTCACTGCAAAACAGTATAATCGTATTTTCATAAACCTGTTTGTTTTTCAAAAAAGAGACCAAGCGACCGACCTGTTCATCCATAGCTGTAATACAACCATAATAATTTCTTTCTTCCAAAGGATAGTTTTCATATAACGCTGCATATTCAGGACCTGCAACACAAGGCATATGAGGAGTATGGAACCATACGACGCTGAAAAAAGGCTTTTCTTCAGCAACCGATCGGTCAATAAAGGGCAGAACACGATCCATAATAATCCGACTGTCATCACCGGCCAAACCTTCGGACACTTTATTTCCCTTTATATCCCAATAAAATGTACCATAAGCCAAAGCTGTATCCTTGTCTTGTATATAATCCCAAAAACGTCCGTTATTTGTCTGCGGTTTAAGCATCGGATCAAAAGTCGGGACTTTGGATTCTGTCACAAATGCTACATCATAGCCATGCCATGCAGGAGGATTATATAAATGCTCGTTTTCTGGACGCCCTCTGTTCGCATCGATTTCTTTACAGGTCAATGTACCCAGATGCCATTTACCAAAATGTCCAGTCGCATAACCGGCCTGTTTCAGAAGTTCCGGTAATGTAATTTCCTCCGGTCGCAAAATGCCTTCATTCGCTGAAAAAACACCCGTACGGAAAGGGTTACGTCCGGTAAGCACACTGGCCCTGGTCGGCGAAGACAGAGGTCCAGCCGAATAGAATCGATCCATTCTCACTCCTTCTGCTGCTAACCGGTCCAAACAAGGTGTTTTAATGATACGGTTACCATTAAAACCGACATCTCCCCATCCCATATCATCGGCCATTACCAAGATTATATTAGGCTGTTTAGCCGCTTGTTGTGCATTAGATCCACACAAAGAAAAAAGAAGGCTTCCTAACATCCATATATTTTTCCTCATGATACTATAAGTAAAGAAAAACAAAGCACAGAGATATCAAGCTGTAGGCAACCACCAACCTTACTGCTTGATATCTCTGCATATAACACTATTTTTTAGATTACTTCAAACCGTTCTTAATTTCCCCAGCCCGGGTTTTGAGCCAGATTAGGATTCAATATCGTTTGTTTCAATGGGATAGGATACAAATAGCATTTATCCTCCCAACCGGGATTAGGCTTTTCGATATATGTAACACAATTCTTATATCGTGGCTGTTCAGCTCCGTTATAAAGGCTGTTCGCCAAAGCTTCATTATTATAATCCTCGATATTGTTGATTTTGACACCAACAGGTTGTAAGCTCAGATATTCCCCCTTCTTCCAACGTTTGATGTCATCAAACCGGAAACCGGATCCAATCAATTCCGAACATCTTTCACGTCTGATTTCCCATAAAACCGGGTCAACGTCAGCATCGCGGTATGTATCGAAATCACTACCGATTTCATTTACCTTCATGGCAGGCACATTTGCACGGACACGCAGTTTATTGATTGTCTGGTCGGCTACTGACTGATCGAACCGTCCAAGTTCAAACATCGCTTCTGCATGATTGACCAGAACTTCCCCCATACGGAAAATAGGAGCATCAGTCCCTTGGTTTTCACGATATTCAGCTCCCGGATAATTGTTGTAATAACGATAGAAATAATACCCGGCGCGAGTGGGTAGCCCTCCCACTTTCACGGCTTCCAGATTGGGCACTTTACCCGTATAAGTAGTCGGCCCGTTGAACAACGGGAAATGCTTCTTTTCTGTAGCACCACCCGTAAGCCCGTTCATCAGGTCCATGAATTTACGGTCTTGCGGATTATCCGTGTATTCCCAAGAAGTCCTGTCTGCCGATAATTTCACTTCATAAGGAGGACAAATCGTATAATACAAACGGTAATCACGGTTTTCAAATTCATCATAAACCGTATTATCCCCTTTATAGACCTTGGAAGTGGAAACAGGTTTTCCATCCGCACACAGATAATTTTCAACTAAACGTTTGGTTCCTTCCATCAAGAACTGATATTCGCGCGTATCGTTTGTCAAATTATGCGCCTTCTTTGTATCATATTCCAAATACTCCTTATAAAGCAAGATACTGCTTTCGCCTTCCAAAGAAGGAGAATTGAACACGGCATCATAATCAGCCATCAACCCGAGATTCTGATCCATCAAGTTTTGCGAAGCCTTCACACTTGCTTCCAGGTATTTATTACCGTCCACACCGTCTACTGCGCCATGATACTTGCGCCAAGTCCCTTCAAAAAGCCCGAAACGGGAAATCAGCGCTCTGACCACATTCGGATTGATTGTATTATTTCCGTCCCCATCCGGATTGATATGCTCTTCCGCATACAACAGGTTGGCCAGGATATTATTGGCCACCAATTCACGTGAATCTTTCTTTCCATACAACAAGTCCGTATCATCTGTTTTGACGACATGTTCAATCCAAGGAAGTTCCCCGAAGTTCCTCATCAGGTCGAAATAAGCCCAGGCCCGGAAGAAATAGCCGACTCCTCGCCAGTGCTCCTTTTCCTTATCTGTCATGGATGTCCCATCTATATTATCCAGCATGATGTTCACATCGCGGATAAACGAGAAGCTCCACATATCAGCCGAAACGTTTGAAGCATCCAAACGATTATTGACCAAGCTGATCCCGTTCGGACTTTGTGCCCAATACATCATATCGGATTCATCACCTGTGTGAGGACGGGATTTGTATCCGCTGATTTGCTTTTTATACAAAGACCACGCATACATCTTGAAATTGTCGTAATTTGTAAATACCGTGCTTTCAACCTCTTTGTCGATAGGCATACGATCCAAAAAGGCATCGTCGAGGCAAGACACCAGGCTGAAGCTCATGAACAAGCCACCAGCCAATATATATTTCATTTTCATATTGTCCAATAAAATTATAACGTCATATTAATACCGAAAGAACATTTTTTCATAAAAGGATAGAGTTCGTTGATACTCATCGTCTGTTCCGGATCCATTCCTTCATACAAATGATGTTTTGTCCACAAGTCTTCACCGCTGAAAAACACTTTAAACGAGCGGATTACTTTTGTCTTTTCCAACCACTCGGAAGGGAATGTATAACTTACGGTAATGTTTTTCAACTTGATATAGGCACCGTTCATCAAATACTTCGTCTGTGTACGACGGTTGAAGCTGTCAGTTCCCTGGTTGATACCCGACTGATTACCCAAACGAGGATAATAAGCATCGCGGTTGTCCGGTGTCCAATAATCCAAATGGTGAGCCAATACGGTTGCAGCAGCATCCGGATTATCCACATTGGTATGCGGCCAAGCCAAGAACATCGCAGGAGAAGAACCACCGATAATCAAATCACGTTTGCCTACTCCCTGGAAGAACAAAGAAACGTCAAACCCTTTCCAGCCCAATCCGGCAGTAATGGAGTACGGGAAACGGCGGCTATTATTACCGATAATCTTACGGTCACCGGGATTAGTCGCCGTGTCATCACCTGATGCATCAATCTTTCCATTGTTATTCAAATCTTTGAACAAAATATCACCCGGACGGGGATCACGAACATAAGGATCGATTGTCGGCACACCTTCCTTCAACGTATAGATACCTTTTTCCTCATCAATGAATGAAAAATCATCTTCTGTATAAAAACGATCTGTCACAAATCCCCAGATTTCACCCAGTTCCTGTCCTACGCGGTAAGTATTTTGATTTCTGCCATTAACCATAGCCCTCAATGCCCCTGTCGGGTTGTCGAACTTCGTTACCTTAGAACGGGAATCGTACAGATTGAAGCCGATGTTGTAACGCCAATCCTTGCCGATATTGTCACGCCAGTTGATTGCCAACTCCCAACCTTTCGTGCGCAGATCGGCTGAGTTTTCCAACGGAGCGGAAGCACCTAAGATAGACGGAAGCTCTTTACCCGGCGCCAACATACCTTTCGTATCTCTGCGATACCAGTCGAACACGACATCCAAACGATTGTTGAACAATCCCATATCAAAACCGAAGTCCAATGTTTCCACCTTTTCCCAAGTAAACGAAGAACTGAACAATGCCGGCGAAGTACGGCCAATCAGCCAATTACCGCCAGACAACCAAGCATCTTCAGTCGCCATCGTACCCAAGAAGGCATAGTTGGCAATCGCCTGGTTACCGACCTGCCCGTAAGAACCTCTTAATTTGAAATTAGTCAAGTATTCTTTCGACCAGTCCATGAACGTTTCTTCAGAAAGCCTCCATCCCAAAGAAACAGAAGGGAAGAAACCGAAACGGTTGTCTTTCGGGAACTTGGAAGAACCATCATAACGGCCGTTTGTTTCAATCAAATATTTTCCTTTATAATTATAAGCCAACCGATAGTAAAGTCCACGCAAAGCATATTCGTCATACACGTCTCCCGTTGTCTGGGTTCCGCTGGAACCAGCCAAAGAAGGATGGTCAGAATTGATTACATTCAATTTCTGTCCCCACAATTCTTGGCGATAGCTATATTCCTGGTTGAAACCACCCATTACTGCCAAATTATGGTCACCCCATGTTTTGTCGTAGTTTGCATATATGTTGATTGCATTGTAGTTCACATGAATCTCATCCAGGCGGTAAGAGGTATTGCCACTATGGGTATAAGCTTTCTGAAAAGCTTTTTCCGCATTCACATACGCCATTTTCTTTTTCAGTTCTTCCTTACTGGTATTCGTACGGTTGAAAGTGTACTCCGCATTGATAACCAACCCCTCCAAAGGTTTAAAAATAGCCTTTCCGAACAAACGTATGTCTTCTTTCTTCTGAGTCTTCAAGGGTGAGTTTTCAATGTTCCAACGAGGAGTACCGATCGGAAGCGTCTCTCCACCCAATTCTACATATCCGTCTGGATAATAAGAAGGCAACAGTTGAGCCAAGCGGTATGGATTCCAATCTCGCAGTGAGTTCATGTTCGGTTCATCAGCTCTTGAATTGGCATACTTCACGTCTGCCTGGAATGACAACCAAGGAGTCACTTCTGTATTTACAAAAGAAGATATATTATATCGTTTGTAGCTATCCTTGTCCGTAACCAAAATACCGTCCTCATCCAAGTAACCGAAAGACAAGCGGTAAGCAGTCTTCGCTGTTCCTCCATCAATAGAAGCATTATGAGTTTGTTGGAAACCGGAACCATCCAACATATTATCCAAGTGATTGACTTCCCTCAAATCGTAACGTTGACCTGTCTCATCTATTATATATCCCAACGGATATTTCGACGGGTTGGCTTCATAATCTTCCAAGTATCCCAACCAAGTATCTATATGCTGGTTACCCATGGCATAACGTCCGCTCTTATAGTTCATATCTTTATAGAAACGCACGGTTTCCATCGGGGTTGCTTTCTGAATAAGCCCCTGCGGAGTTGAAAAGGCGAAGTTGTTGCTGTAATTGATACGCGGCTTCTGATCTTTACCTGATTGTTTGGTCGTAATCAAAATCACACCGAAAGCGGAACGCGCACCATAAATAGCGGCAGAGGCTGCATCCTTCAACACTGTAACCGTTTCAATGTCCGAAGGTGAAATCATATTTATGTCCATCGGCACGTTATCTACCAATACCAAAGGAGCACCTTCACCATAATTGTCAATATTCAAACGGTTTGTACCACGGATGTTCATTGTCATGGCTTCTCCCGGCTTACCGGAGGAAGAGGTGATCTGCAATCCGGGCATCGTTCCTTGCAATGCCTGTTCGACAGAAACGACCGGACGATCGCCCAGCACTTCTTCCATCTTCACGGTACTTACCGCACCGGTCAAGTTCGCTTTCTTCTGCGTACCAAAACCGACCACCACGACCTCATCCAAGCTCTGTGAATCTTCCTTCAAGACCAGGTTCCAATTTTTCTGGCTTTTCACCGGAAGTTGCTGTTCAACATAACCGATATAAGAAATGATCAATATGGCATCAGCCGAAGAAACTTCAAGCGAGAATTTTCCGTCAATGTCGGTCACCGTCCCGTTGGTCGTCCCTTTTTCAACCACGTTCGCACCAATAATCGGTTCACCGGCTTCGTCTACAATTACGCCGGTAATGGTCTTTCCGACCTGTTGGGCTACTGTCGAGAGCTGTTTCTCTGTTCCGCGCTTTGTCAAGACGATGTAATCATCATCGAAAACATACGTGATGCCGGAACCATCAAAAACACGGTTCAGGCAATCGGCCACCGTATTGCTCCCAGCTTCCAGTGAAACCGTTTTATCAGCATCGACTTCCCGTTTGTTGTACACAAACATATAGCCCGTCTCTTTTTCCACCTGCTCGATAAACGCACCGATGGTCATTCGGGAATTCGTGATATTTACTTTTGCCGTCTGTGCATCCATATCTGCCGCGTATGTGGCAAAGGCACAAGCGAACAATCCCAATGTTGATAATCTCATAACTTTAAAAAATTTACCAAGACATTGTCTTTTAAGGGGGGTAAAACGAAATGCGTAAAAACAGTATATAGTAAAACAGACTTGTTTCAACTGAAAAACAATAGGTTAGCAATATAGTTAAAGAGCTGACCAAGAAAAACGAAACGCGCAAACAGTTTAATTGAGTCGAACTGCATTTTAATTTTGAATGGAGTTTGAACGGTTTTTTGAACGCAAGTTTAATTGGATGGTAGATTTGGTTTAATATGGAGCCTGCATGGGCGCAAATGAGGCGCACTGGGGCGTTTTATTGGCTCGGTTGATAGTTTGTTCGCTGAAAGAATGAAGAGGCTTGAAAAGGGCCTCTTTTCTTTTTCCTTGTTGTGGGTTCGATTGGTTAAATCTGTTGATAGATTATTCTATATAAGTGCTATTTAGTATATTTGCGAGAAAGAAAATACTAAATGCGTTATGATAAAGGTTATCCATGTACATTTGCTCTACGAGAAGAAGAACTA
>JAGBDR010000104.1 GCA_017937385.1 Parabacteroides sp. | reverse complement strand
TTTCGGTGACGTTTCGGAGCCTTCGAAGGGGAGGATAAAGCTTTTTGAGCTATCTCGACTTCAAATTCTTGACAAAAATCATCGGCAATACAGAATATTTCAGTAATTTTACTCTCGGTAATCATGATATAGTATTTATTGTTTTACACTACTAAATTACTAAATATCATCGATTTTACCAAAAGAATCGGCAATTTTTTCAGGTTGCCGATTCTTCGTTTCTATAAAATTCATATCCCGAACTCGCGTAATTAGTTCCGGTGTGACTTCACCTATATATAATCCGTCCGGCTTATAAGTTCCATTATTGGTAACTCGCAAGAACCGCTAAAAGATGTTCATGCAGCTTTGGCCGTTCTTATAACGGCTGTAGCCAATCTTGTTGCGGCTGTATTCCGAGTCAAGACGCTTCAATACGAAAGTAATGAAGTCCTCGCCTTTGTCCTTTCGGGTAATTGGCTTATCATCGAGAAACGCCGATATGATTTCCTCAGAAACTTCGCCGGGATGCGCCTGATGACACTCGTTGAGTGCGGCATCAATCTTGTTGACCTTCATCAAAAGGAGATTGTTGAACCTGACGCTATCCGGCATGGATGCGCGAATTTCGCCACGACCATTATTGCCATTCGGATTCCAGTCTTCGACTTTCACGGAAATATTCATACTCCGGCGGAGGGGTTTTCCACTGAAGATGTATTCTATCTCCACCGGATATACCTTCGTCTTATCGTAATTCTTCGGATAGCGAAGTCTGAAATGTCCCAAAGGGAATGGTCTCTTTTGTCTGCCCATATCTTTCTTGTTTTAATACTCATCAAGGTTGGGATATGGTGCAAATTTAATGAAAAATAGCCAAGTTAACAAATTTCCGCGGAGCTAAATGTCTGAAAATAGACAAGTTTATTTTGCGGTAAAAGGATATAAAAAGCGATTGACAAGTTTATTTTCTCGCTTGTCAATCGCTTATATTCCAATTATTTAAACTCTAAATTTGAGTCAATTTCTGCTTAATACTCCTCTTCATTGAAGAAAAAGTCTTCTTTACTTGGATAGTCGGGCCAGATATCTTCCATGCATTCGTAAATCTCACCTTCATCTTCCATTTCCTGCAAATTCTCAATCACTTCTAAGGGCGCACCAGAACGTTGTGCATAGTCAATCAATTCATCCTTGGTTGCAGGCCAGGGTGCGTCTTCCAATTTTGAAGCTAACTCTAATGTCCAATACATAGCTGTCAAGTATTAATAACCACCTTACGGCAGTCAGGTTCTCAAATTTTCCGCAAAAATAAGACAATATTCTTTAGATGCAAGTATAATCCCAGATTATTTCTTCTCCATTGTTCCGAATACACTCCTTACGGGCCAAAACAAAGAGATAATCGGACAGTCTGTTGATGAAGATCAAGACCGGCTCTTCCACGGGGTCCGTCTCCGCCAAACGGTAGATCTGGCGTTCGGCACGCCGGCAGACCGTGCGGCAGACATGCGCCAGAGAAGCCGAACGGCTTCCTCCCGGCAGGACGAAGTTGCGCATCTTGGGCAGTTCGTTGTCCAGGCGGTCTATTTCCCGTTCGATACGGGAGATGGTTTCTGGCATCACTTTGCTCTCGATTTTCAGTTCCGTGTTTTCCTGGTCGGTCGCCAGATAGGAACCGATCGTGAACAATTTGTGCTGAATAAACAGCAAGAAGTCCTGATCCGCTTTCTCTTCCAGCGAAGTGATCAATAGCCCGATAAATGAGTTCAATTCATCGACCGTACCATAACTTTCGATACGTTGGTGCGCTTTCGACACCCGTTCGCCGCCAACTAAGGAAGTGGTTCCCTTATCGCCGGTTCCTGTGTATATCATGCTCTTTTTCATAATGACAATAACTTATCGTTTAATAACGCGAGTTCGGGATATGAATTTTATAGAAATGAAGAATCGGCAACCTGAAAAAATTGCCGATTCTTTTGGTAAAATCGATGATATTTAGTAATTTAGTAGTGTAAATCAATAAATACTATATCATGATTACCGAGAGCAAAATTACTGAAAATCTCTGGAAAAGACGAATAAAAAGGGACAAATGTCTTCGTAATGCCTGTCAATAAGGCGTTTGCGAAGACAAATGAGGACAGGCGAAAAATCGAGGTAACGTAAAGGAAAGCGGATTTATGAAGAAGAACGGTCTCCAAATCATTACCCGCCGAATGGTGATTTTTAACACACCGTGTTGTATTTGGCAGCTTGTGGCACAGGTTGGCATATCAAGGTCTAACTCGTTGAGTAATAACTTTGCAAACAAAAAACGAGTATGGCAAGAAGCACATTCAAGGTTCTGTTCTACGTGAACGGCAGCAAGGAGAAAAACGGTATTGTCCCCATCATGGGACGAGTGACAATCAACGGGACTGTGGCGCAGTTCAGTTGTAAGCAGAACATCCCGAAAACGCTTTGGGACGTGAAAGGAAACAAGGCGAAAGGCAAGAGCCGCGAGGCACGAGACATCAACCTTGCCCTTGACAACATCAAGGCGCAAATCATCAAACATTACCAGCGCATTTCAGACCGCGAGGCATTTGTTACGGCTGAGATGGTGCGCAACGCCTATCAGGGAATCGGCAGCGAGTATGAGACGCTGCTAAAAGCATTCGACCGTGAGAACGAAGTGTTCAAGAAACGGGTAGGCAAAGACAGGGTAATGGCTACCTATCGGGCACGTGTACGGGCAAGAAACCATGTAGCCGCCTTTATCAAGTCGTTTTACAGACGCAGCGATATGTCCATGTTGGAACTTACTCCCGATTTCATCAAGGAGTTCGCCGCATACCTCTCGACTGAAGCCGGATTGCGGAACGGTTCGATATGGGCAAACTGTATGTGGCTGAAAGGCGTGGTCATGAAAGCGCATTATAACGGGTTGATACCGCGCAATCCTTTCATCCAGTTTCATATCAGCCCCAATGTGAAAGAACGGGAATATCTGACGGAGGATGAACTGAAAGCGGTCATGACACATGAGTTTGCAGACAGCAAGCTCGCATACATCCGTGACATTTTCATCTTTGCCAGTTTCACCGCCTTGTCATTCGTGGACATTCAGGAACTGACGAATGACAACATCGTGGAGGTGAACGGCGAGAAGTGGATATTGTCCAAACGCCACAAGACAAAAGTCGCCTTCCAAGTGAAGCTGCTGGATATACCCTTGCAGATAGTCGAACGCTACCGACCGATGCAGAAAGACAATCGTATATTCCCCGGCTTGAACTATTGGTCTATCTGCAAACCGTTGAAACGGATGATAAGGGAATGTGGCATAACCAAGTCAATATCATTTCATTGCAGTCGTCATGGCTTCGCAACATTAGCTTTGAGCAAGGGGATGCCCATTGAAAGCGTAAGCCGTGTGTTGGGACATACGAATATAGTCACGACCCAACTCTACGCAAAGATAACCACGCAGAAGCTCGACAACGACCTGACCATGTTCGGCGACAAACTGAGTAAGACGTTTAACGGAATAACGATGTCATGAGTATGAGAAGAAACAGCATAACAGTGAATGAATCCGGCAATATCATCATGCCGGAGAATGTCTCAAACATTTGGATGAGCGAGCCGGAATTGGTGGAACTGTTCGGAGTAATTGCTCCGACACTTCGTTCTGCCATCAGAAACATCTATAACAGTGGAGCATTAAAAGAATACGAGGTACAGAAGTATGTTCGGCAGGAGAACGGGTATCATGCCGATGTGTTCAGCTTTCCGATGATAGTCGCACTTGCTTTCCGCATTGACAGCTTCGGTGCGGAACAGGTGCGCAATGCCATATTTAAAAGGCTGTACTTGCGAAAAGAGAAAACAAATATCTTCTTTTCGCTGGGTATAAATGGTTGGGATATGTCTAATTATCAGGCATAAGTTCTAATGATATGACGACATGAAGTAGTGAGACCTATGCGTATTCCCATTGCCAACAATGTATTTATACGAGTATGTGAATAGGTGTATTGCCATTCATACGTACGATTACGACAAACCCGAAGAAAAATCCATTAGAATGGCATTTCTTCGGGCTTTTGTTGTATGTCATAAAGCCAAATCCAAGAAAATCTTACGTGAGGTATGCGTGAGTTGTTAATCCGTTCTGCGCTAATTGCCGAGTTTTGCACTGATTAAACAAAAAAATGAAGTGCTAATGAAACAAGGCAACTTTGAAAATGAGGAGTTTATCCGTGTGGGTACTACCCTCTACAAGTTAGTGAACCAGCCCCGTCTGAACGGAGGCTATGTGAAGAAGCGCATCGTGTGGAACAACGAAACACTGCGGCAGGACTACGGCAAGGACTATCTCGCCACCGTGCCGAAGTACGACGGCTTCTGCACCGTCCCCGACCATGTGGACTACCGTCCCGTGGTGGACAAGTTCCTGAACCTCTACGAGCCGATAGGACACCGTCCGCAACAAGGCGAGTTTCCCTGTATCCGGTCATTGGTGCGCCATATCTTCGGTGAACAGTATGAATTGGGCATGGACTATCTTCAATTGCTCTACCTGCAACCCGTGCAGAAACTGCCTATCCTGCTGTTGGTATCAGAAGAACGCAACACGGGCAAGAGTACATTCCTGAACTTCCTGAAAGCTGTGTTTCAAAACAATGTCACTTTCAATACCAACGAGGACTTCCGCAGCCAGTTCAATTCCGACTGGGCAGGAAAACTGCTCATCGTGGTGGACGAGGTATTGCTCAACCGCAGGGAGGACAGCGAGCGGTTGAAGAACCTCAGCACCACACTTTCCTACAAGGTGGAAGCCAAAGGCAAAGACCGTGACGAGATAGCGTTCTTTGCCAAGTTCGTGCTATGCTCCAACAACGAGTATCTGCCTGTTATCATTGATGCAGGTGAAACACGCTATTGGGTGCGCAAGATAGACCGTCTGCAATCCGATGACACAGACTTCCTGCAAAAGCTGAAAGCTGAGATACCTGCCTTTCTGTATTACCTGCAATACAGACAACTTTCCACCGAAAAGGAAAGCCGTATGTGGTTTGCGCCCTCTTTGCTGCATACCGAAGCCTTGCAGAAGATTATCCGCAGCAACCGCAACCGATTGGAGATAGAGATGTGCGAACTTATCCTTGACATTATGGAAAGTGTCGGCACGGACACATTCTCGTTCTGCCACAACGACATTCTTCTTTTGCTGGTACATTCGCAGGTAAAGGTGGAGAAGCACCAAGTCAGAAAGGTATTGCAGGAATGTTGGAAACTTACTCCTGCCTCTAACGGGCTTACATATACCACTTACCAATTCAATTACAATCGGGAGTGCCGATATGAGCCGATAAAAAGAGTCGGTCGTTTCTACACCGTCACAAGGGAACAACTTGAATCCCTGTAATACTATTCTTTTTTTGTTGAATTGATGAATAATGATATAACCATACTGATAATAAACAGCATACACTCTCAACAAATTCTCAACAATCGAAAAGAAAAGTTGAGAGGGAAACAGCATCAGTTTGTTGGATTCTCTATTTGTGAGTGGTTTGTTGAGAAGATGTTGAGAATATAAAGCATTAACGTATAGGACAATACATATCTCATTCATCAAATCAACGTTTTTACAGTCATCATCAAATCCATAGAAATTATATCATGAACATCCAAGAAGTAAAACAAATCAAAATTGCGGACTATCTGCAAAGTTTGGGTTATTCGCCCGTAAAGCAACAGGGAAACTGCCTGTGGTATAAATCCCCGTTCCGTCAGGAAACGGAAGCCTCGTTCAAGGTGAACACCGACCGCAACCTGTGGTTCGATTATGGACTGGGAAGAGGTGGTAACATCATCGCACTTGCAGGGGTACTGTACGCATCCGACCATGTGCCTTATCTGCTTGGCAAGATAGCGGAACAGGCACCACACATCCGTCCCATATCTTTCTCTTTTCGCCAGCAGGCATCCGAACCGAGTTTCCAACATTTGGAGGTGGGCGAACTCACCCATCCGGCATTGCTCCGATACTTGCAGGAACGGGGCATAAACATCGCTTTGGCAAAGGCGCAATATAAAGAGCTCCACTTCACCCATAACGGCAAGCCCTATTTCGCCATCGGTTTTCCGAATGTGGCGGGAGGATTTGAAGTGCGTAACCGTTTTTTCAAAGGCTGTGTCGCACCCAAAGACATCAGCCATATTCGGCAACAGGGAGAAGCGAGAGAGAAATGCCTTGTATTCGAGGGCATGATGGACTATCTTTCATTCCTCACGTTGCGGAAGAGGAACTGCTCGAACTTGCCCGACCTTGACAGGCAGGATTACGTCATCCTCAATTCGACCGCCAATGTTTCCAAAGCTATAGATGTGCTGCACGGGTATGGACGTATCCACTGCATGCTCGACAATGACGAGGCGGGAAGAAAGGCGTATCGGGAATTGGAAAGGAAGTTCGCCGGACGCATCCGCGACTTCTCCGACAACTACAAAGGGCATAAAGACCTGAACGATTACCTGCGTGGAATCCGGCAGAAATTAGCCGTTAGTCCACCGCCAAGAACTATCGTAAAACCCAAGAAGAAAGGGTTGGGATTATGACATCCCGAATGAGAAAAACGGGAGATGCCCGAAACTCATTCCTTAAGGATTGGGAGGTAGCAAGTTTGTGTTTCGGGTGTACCGAAACCGCTTGCCACCCACCATCCAAATTGCAGGAGGTGGCATCCCGTCGGTCTATACAGTTGAATCAGTAACCGAATTAAAAGGAATAAAATATGGAACAGACAAAGGAACACAAGGAACGCAACAAGGGAGGTCGCCCCAAGAAGGAAGCAACCGAGAAACTGAAATACCGTATCGCAGTGAAAATGACGGCAGCCGACTACTTCCGCCTGCTGACACGATCGCATGAGGCGGGCGTATCACCAAGCGAGTACATGAGGGAATGTTTCCGTAACGGTCATGTGAAAGAACGGCTGTCGGAGGAACATGCCGGATACATCCGCCAACTCTGCGGCATGGCTAACAATCTCAACCAGCTTGCGCGTAAGGCAAACGCCGGAGGCTTCCACGATGAACGGTGGGACTGCAAGGTGGCAGTGGCAAGGATTCATGAACTTATAACCAAGATAGGGATATGATGGCGAAAATCGTAAAAGGAAGCGACTTCAAGGGTGCGGTGGATTACATCATCGACAAGAAGAAGGATACGCAGATAGTAGCAAGCGAAGGCTTGTTTATGGAAAATCTGGAAACTATCGCCATGAGTTTCAATGCCCAGTCACGGATGAACGATAAGGTGACAAAACCTGTCGGACATATCGCGTTGAGTTTTTCCAAAGAGGATGAGTTACGGCTGACGAACCGTATCATGGCAGGCATCGCGCTTGAATATATGGAACGGATGGGAATCAAGAATACGCAGTTCTTCATCGCCCAGCATTTCGACAAGGAGCATCCGCACGTGCATATTGCTTTCAACCGCATAGACAACAACGGCAATACCATATCGGACAGGCACGAGCGTCTGCGCAGTACCCGCATCTGCAAGGAATTGACCTTGAAATACGGCTTGCATATGGCTGGCGGAAAGGACAATGTCAAACGCAACCGCCTGAAAGAGCCAGACAGGACGAAATATGCGCTTTACGACATCATCAAAATGGAAGTCGGCAGATGCGGCAACTGGAACGTGCTTATCGCCAACCTGAAACGGCAGGGAGTGGAAGTACATTTCAAGCATAAGGGGCAGACCAGCGAGGTGCAGGGTGTTGTATTCTCCATGAATGGCTACCATTTCAACGGCTCCAAAGTGGACAGGCGTTTCAGTTATTCCAAGATTGACGCGGCTTTGCAGCACAACAGATGCAGGGAACGTATGGGAATAACAGCCGGAATATATGAAACGGCTACACCAAGCGCACCGTCCGGCACGGCACAAAGCGAGTTGTTCAACGGCTCTTGGGGATTGCTAAAAAGCAGTGGCTCATCTTATAACGCTGCTGATGCGGAAGCCAATCAGGAAATGGTGGATATACTTCGCAGAAGGAAGAAAGTTAAGCGCAAGAGAGGTGTTGGGTTCTAATATTCTG
>JAGBDR010000038.1 GCA_017937385.1 Parabacteroides sp. | reverse complement strand
GCCGCCCTCCTTCTTTCCCTTTTGCAAGGATTCAAGCAGTGTCTCAGCAGTCTCGCTCGCTGCGGCAAGGTTGTTGATGTACTTCAACTGGATAGGGTTCACACGTCGCGAATACTCCACATCCACAAAGTTGATGATGTTTAAGTTTTGTGACAAGAAAACAAAATCGAAACAAGTGAAAACAAAGCAACTAAAAGAAATGTAATACATTGACATTCAATTATAATTGATTGTACTTTTGATTCCTTTGGCAAAATGTAAATTTCTATAAATTCCTTATATTTGTTGCGTATTTGTTACGTGAAACAAATTATTTGTTGTATCTTTGCAAACGAAAAACAATACGCTGCTTAACGGCAAGGACAATTTGAATGATTTATGGGAAGACCGAAGAAGACAACTAAGGCGAAAGAGCCTGTGCGCATCCGGGAGCGCAAGCTCGCAAACGGCAACAGAAGCCTCTATCTTGACATCTATTCAAAAGGTGTGCGTAAGGTGGAGTCTCTTGGCGTGTACCTTGTCCCGGAGAACACACCTCTTGACAAGATACAGAACGAGCATGCGAGAAGCGTTGCCGAGAAGATAAAGTCGGAGCGCATCATCGCGCTGCAGAACTACGGCATAGCCAACCTTGACAAGGTGATGAAAGCCTCGATGCCCCTTCTCGCGTATCTTGAGAAATACGCCAGCGAGGGGAACGGCCTGACCGAATCAACCATGAAAGGACGTAAGTTCATGCGGCGCAAGGTGGAGGAATACCTACGCTCGACTGGGCGGCTCACCATATCCATGTTGGAGGTCGATTTGGATTTCTGCCGTGGCTTCATCAATTTCCTCCGCACAGCGAAGAACAAGCGTCTGAAAAGCGAAGAAAGGACGATAAGCAACTGCACGGGACTACAGACACAGGCCGTGCTTACAGCCGCGTTGAACACGGCATTGCGTGACGGCATCATCGAGCGCAACCCCATGACCTTGCTGACCTCCAAGGAACGCTTCCACCAGCAGGAAAGCAGAAGGGTTTATCTCACCATCGATGAATTGAAAAGAATGATGGCCACTCCCTGCGATGACGGGGAACTGAAAAAGGCATTCCTGTTCGCCTGTTTTACGGGGCTGCGTCTCAGTGACATCCGCACGTTCACATGGAACAAAGTGCTGACAACGCCCAACGATTCCACCCGTTATATAAGGGTCAGGATGCTCAAGACGCAGCAAGTTGTCAACGTGCCGCTTTCCAAGGATGCCCTCGGCTATCTCCGTGAAACGGAAGACGGGGACGAGCCAATCTTCCGCCTGTCAAGCGCAGCTTCCGTCATAGAGCAAAGGCTGGCGGAATGGGCGAAGAATGCCGGAATAGAGAAGCACGTGACCTTTCACGTCAGTAGGCACAGCTATGCAACGATGATGCTGACCATAGGAGTTGACATCTACACGGTGAGCAAGCTGCTCGGCCACAAAAACGTAGCGACCACACAGATATACGCGAAAATCATCGACCAGAAGAAAATCGATGCCGTCAACATGATGGACAAATTCTTCGACAAAGACAGGCAGGCATGAAGATAGAGATAAGGACACGGGAACTGAAGAACGGCAACAGGACAATATACCTTGACTATTATGACAAGGGCAAGCGGTGGTATGAATATCCCAAGCTGTACCTTGTCCCTGATTCCGCTCCACACGCAAAGGAATTGAATAAAAATGCGATGGACAAGGTCGTTGCCATCAGGGCGAAACGGCTGCTTGGTGAGACGCCGGAAGAGGACGGCAACCCGTTGAAGGAGGCTGACAAGATTCTTGTGAGTACATGGATGGATGAATACGCCAAAGCCATGCACGCGAACGCAGGACTTTCCCCTGATTATCTAAAGCACTTCGACACCCTTATTCGCATGGTGAACGGCTATCTCGCGCACATCAAAAGCCCGCGTCTCACGATGGACTGCATAGACAGGGAGTTCTACAGGGGATTCCTGCACTACATGACCGATGTCTATGAGTGCCGGACTTTCGACGGCAGAACAAGGCGGCTGGCAAAATCGACCATGCACCTGTTCCAATTAAAAATGAACACGATGCTCAACCAGGCGGCAAGGGACGGTGTCATCAAGTGCAACCCCTATCACCTGCTGTCAAGAGACGAGCGGATAAAGAAGCCAACTGACCAACGGGACTTCCTGACCCGTGAGGAACTGCACAGGCTGATGGAGGTGGAGACACGAAGCACCACGACCAAGATGGCATTCCTGTTCAGCTGTTTCACAGGCTTGCGTTACAGCGACCTGAAACAATTGAAGTGGGGCAACATCGAGAGGTCACAGTCCGGGATGGTGATAAGGATAGAGGCCATGAAAAAGACGGAAAAGCCCGTGACCGTTCCTTTGGGTACAAACGCGATGGCATGGCTGCCTGAACGTGGTGACAAAACACTTGACGATTTTGTCTTTGACATAGGCACATGCGGAGGTTGCAACGCTGTCCTGAAGAAGATGGCGAAAAGAGCCGGAATCAACAAACGGGTCTCCTTTCATACCGGGAGGCATAGCTTCGCGACGCTTACCCTCGCCGCCACGAATGACATTGCTACGGTAAGCCGACTGCTTGGGCACACCTCTGTCGCAACGACACAGATTTATGCGGAGGTGCTGATGGAAGACAAGATAGCCGCCGTAAATAAACTGAATGGCATATTTTAATTCGATAAGACCTTTTTATGAAACGAATCTCCGATAATTTCCTTACGATGCTGTTGCCGCTTACAGTGGTAGCCGCAACCGCATTCAGTCTGGTTGCCGCCATCGCTTTCCGCATGGGAGCGACCACGGCAGGGTTTGTGTTTGCCACCCTGTCCATTATCGGGTGGATTGGACTGGTTGCCGAATTTTTCCTCTTGTATGACATCATCATAGACAAGTGGCTTTCCAAAGACCGCTCCGTCCTGACAGCCTCATGGTTTTTCATATCGCTGCTGCTTGCCTTTATTCTTACTCCCGACAAACATACGGATTGGAGCACTTGCATAATCATGGTCTCGCTCTTCGCAGTGGTTTTCCTTTTGCCCTGCATCATCGGGATGGCATACGGCAAACAGATAAAATCATGGATGCTGCAACGGTGGAACAGCCTTGTTCCAAAGAAACAACAACACACGGATGAACCGATTGAAAAGCAAATCGAAGCCGTGCTTTCTGCGTCCACGCCGCCTGTCACAATGAAGCAGGAGGATGAAATCAGGCACTATGACAGCCTTGTCTCAAAGGTGCAGCCGGAACAGATAAGGAGACTGCCCGAATCATTGCAGACCAATGATGCCTTGTTTTTGTTGGTACTGTTCCGTGAGGACGGTTATCTTGACACGGACTTCCGGCCGCTGATGAAAAAGGAGGATGACGAAATCAACCAGACGCTATATTCCTATATCGCCAGTGCCCTTTGCGCCGCCCTCAAAATCAGGAAAGGCAAATGGGTCATCTTCGAGAAGTTCTGGCCGCTCAACAACGGCGCACAGCTGGCAAGCAACTTCAAGACCGCCTACAGGGACAACCCGTCCGAACACCAGAGGCATATCGCCAAGCTGCTGCGCAAGGCGACCCGCCTTCGTCCGAGGCTCGACACCTACGACCTCGAAGAGTTCAAGAAGGTCTGACCTGCATCATCCGTACAATCCTCTTCCTTGTTCCCGTCACCGTAACCCGATGGCGGGATTTTTATGCCCGTCCGTGAACAGGCCTGTTTCTTTCCGCACTTATAAGTTACCATGTGCGGACTATCCGGGATTATGGAGGGTTTATAGTTCCCTTATACTTCGTTTCGCCCCCGTTTATACTTGTGTTTATAATTCGCAAAGTTCTCTATTTGTGTCATTTATAGTAATTGCTTCGGAAAAATTCCGCCATACCTTTGCACTGTCGCCACGACAAAGGCGAAGCAGATTATTCATTAAAATATACGCACATGACAGAGCAAAGAAAACTTTTAAGCACTAAGGAGGCGGCCGAGTATTGCGGCTTCAAGCTCTCCTATTTCCGAAAACTGATGATGCGCCGGGCCATCCCGATGTACAAGCCGACGGGCAAGCTGTGCTTTTTCAAGAAAGAAGACTTGGACGCTTTCCTCACGGGTGTCCGTATCTCCTCACAGGAAGAAATCGCGGAGGAAGCCAACCGCTACATCGCAGGACGGAAGTAAACGACCTTTTTATTCACATCAAAAAACAAATGTAGTATGGAACAGAACAGGAACATGGAACAGTGCGGCACAGCTGCAGCCGTTCCGACAGAGAAGAAGAACGAGAACCGTAAACGTGAAGTAAGCGGTAAGGACGCACAAATCATCCGCGCATTCTTGGAGAATGTAGGCATCTACGAGGCGGACGCATTACGTGTGAGCATCGCCATCGCCGACGGCAAGGTGTCGGCAGACAACATTTCAGCGGATGACCGCCTTGCACTCAACCGCTATCTCAACAGCGACACGGACAACGACCGCCTGACAGCGGACAACGCACAGGAACATCGGCTGAACCGTGCATTCGGTTTACTGGAACGTGTGTCGGAGTTTTGCGACAAGCAGCAACTGGTGACGGTAAACAGAGCATTGCTTTCCATTGCGGTAAACGCGGAGGACATCAGCCGTGCCGTGTCAAGCCTTGACAAGCGTCCGGCATCCGTACAACCGACACAGGCAAACACCGGCAACAACGGAGCAGGCAAGTAACCGTATGCAAAAGGTGGAAAGACATTTGACCTGCGTTCATACAGCCTCTTTTTTCTTCCCTTCTTTCAAGATTGGAACAATTCAGAGTATCGCACGGGCAGCCGTTGCCTTTTTCATCTGACAACACGATTATAGAAAAATGAAGCCGTGCAGGGAACAACAAAAAAGCAGTTTGACATTTTCATACTGATACCCACACGGTTTCATCCCTTTCAAAAAAACAGAAATATCACTTTTATAAAGACAAAGTTTTATGGACAAGGAAACATACAGATTCATTTACCCGACAGGTATCACATCGCTGTCATTAGTTTTTTCTCAGAAGGCATTGCAATGGCTGTACGGGACAACGACAGATGATAACGGCAGGGAAACAGGCAACTTCATATTGTTTGGCGACCTGTTGGCGAGAATGGCACTTACAGCCGGAGAGGGCAAGGGATTCAGAAGACCGCTTACGCTTTCCGCAGGTCAGGCGCAGTATTCCGAGGAACAGCTTTCCGCGCAATGGAACATGGGCAGGAAGCGCATACGCAACTTGCTGGACGCACTCACGGACATGGGGCTTATCGACACTCACCGTTCAAGGGTGGCATCCTTGATGACCTTCCCGTGCGTCCGTGGGTGGAAACCAGCGGATGGCACATTCATTTCCAATCCTTTTACCCATGAACATAGGGAAGAGTAAGAGTCGAAAGACAGCCGGGAAAACAGCCGAGCCGACAATTACAGGGCAAAGGACACCCTTCCTGTTGTTCAGTAATCCGGCGATAAGCGGCATCCGTCCCGTGCAGGAAGTGGCAGACGGACGGGAGGAGTGGCATGGAGCGATAGCGTTGAGTTGCGAGATATGCCGAGGTATCACCGCCTCCGGACGGTATTACCACGACGCTCTCGCAACTTCCCGAATGGTCGTTGTCCCAGCCGCTCGCAGGCTCGCACCTTCCCTTTTTTAGATACCGTTTCACTACAATTTCAAGGACACCAGTTATATGAAACAAGAAGATACTTCCAATCAGGAATCCGGGCAGGAAAAGCCCGTTATAAGGCGTGATAAGGTGGTAGTCACCAAAGTCACGGAACAGGAGCTTTCACAGATTAAAGACACCGCCGGACAGTGCGGCATGACACGCAGCGACTTCATCCGGGCAAGGGCACTCAATTACCGACCGAGACAACGGCTTTCGGTTGCGGAGGTGGACGGTCTGCGGCAGCTTGCGGCCTGCAGGACGGACATGGTGAACTTCGCCAACGCCCTGCACGGACTGAAGGATGACGAGAAGGTGCGCCTTTTCCGCCATCAGCCCACCATGCTCGAATGGTACGAGAAAGTGGCGCAGGTGACTGACCACGTTACCGATTTCTTGCAGTCCG
Organism: Parabacteroides sp.; assembly: GCA_017937385.1. Classification (GTDB taxonomy): domain Bacteria; phylum Bacteroidota; class Bacteroidia; order Bacteroidales; family Tannerellaceae; genus Parabacteroides. Next base: position 12,336 of record JAGBDR010000038.1, on the reverse strand, counting down.
CGCAGAAGGCGAACTGCTACCCGGCAGGGACAACGGACGAAGAGACAGAGGAGGATGCCGTATGATAGCCAAGGCAAAATCCATCAGTCACGGCATCAGGGCTATGCTGTACGTGTCGGGTGAATCGAGGAACAAGAAACATCCAGAAAAGATAACGCGCATCTGCGACAACTTCATGCCGCAGGGCATGGACGCTTCGGGCATCTGGACGGAAATGAAGTTTGTCACCATGGACCGCCCGGACATCAAGAACAACGTCATCCGCTTGGAGATAAGTCCGGCAATGGAGCATACCGAAGATTTTACGGTCAAGGATTGGCAACAACTATGGAACGACTTCGCGGCGGCTTTCGATAATCAGGAAATCCTGAATGAGGACGGCGAGGTCATTTCCGTACCGACCAACATATCGGGCAGCAAGTCCAGCGTGTGGCTGCACAGGGAATCCGACAGCGGCATACCTCACCTCCATGCCGTTGTTTGCCGGATAGACGAGAACGGGAACATCAACAACGACCATGCCATCCACATCCGCGCACATCGGGCAGCGGAGAAAATTGCCCTGCAAAGGGGATGGGTAACACCCCGGCACATCCATGAAAGCCGTATTCCGCAAGTCAGCGAGGACTGCATGGAGGCTTTGCGTGAACTGGATGAATGGTCTTGGGAGGGCTATGCGGAGAAACTTGCCGCCAAAGGCTACGAACTGCATCTGCGCAAGGACAAGAAAGACGTGATACGCGGCTATGTGCTTCACAAAGGCAGTTCAAGGTTCAAGGGCTCGGAACTTGGAAAGGGGCGCAACCTCACCGCATCCCGTACCGAGCGGACTTGGGAAAGACTACATGCTGAAGAAGTCAAACAGGCAAAACAGGAAAGTCCGACACCGAAACAGCCTGTTATAACGACACCGAAACCGTCTGTTCACAATGAAGCCGAGCAAAAGCCACAGACCGATGCAGGACGGAATAATTCGGTTTATGAGTATTACACGGAGTGGAACCCCGACCGCCTGCGTTTTGAGTTTGAGCATGACGGAAAGAACTACGACCGCTATATCCCCGAAAAGGTGCTTGACTGTCTGAATGACGAGTTCGACCACCGGGAACTGGCCAACTGGCAGCCCTTGCAGAATCTGGCTATTGCCTTTTTTACGCTTGTCGCTTCTCCTTACGGGGAGGTTTCCGGCGGTGGCGGAGGCGGTTCGCAGTCCGACCTCAAATGGGGACGAGATCCGGAGGAGGACGAGATAGAGTTCATGCGCCGTTGTGCGCGGGAGGCTTTGCACAGGCTTGGCAGACAAATGAAATCAGGAATGAAACGCAAATGACAAACCTATAAACACCAAAGACAATGAGACAACCCGATACGTCCGCTCTACGTGAGCGGCTTAACAATTATACACCCGGACAGGAACTGAACGAGGACAAGCAGGAACTTGAAGGACTGCTACTGAAAGTGAACTGCCAGATTACCGAATTGCGCAATCTGCTCAAGGAAATCAATGCGGTAAAGGAAGAACTGGAAAAGGTAAACCAATGCTCTGTCAGCCACATCAAGGCGGAAGAAGCACGGCGGCAAAGACTTGAACAACGGAACGATGCGCTTGCCAACGAGTTCCGCAGTCTCAAGCCGGAGATTGCGGATGCGCATAAAAACTTGGAAAACCTTATCACGAAACTTGAAGCCTTCTCAGGAACAATGATAAATCTCCATGACCTGCTTAAGACTTCATTTCCGATTAGGTTTTCAGAAAATGACATACAGGCATTGCGGGAAGAAATCAATGGCATTGCCGGCAATGCCATATCGCAGATTCGCAAAGAACGCGAAAAAGCAGACAAGGAAATCCGCCGCAATGAGGACCGCATATCCATGACACAGACGACATTCTGGTGCATGATAGTATTGCTGCTGATACTTGCCATATTTTTTGCCCTCGTCATTTTCGCCAATGTAAAGTTGTTTCATTCCGAGACGCTGACCGGAATGATTGCCATATTTTCTGTATTGGTTACCGTCACCCTCGTCGTTGTCTCCCTTATCTTTTACAAGTACTCACATTAAACAATAATAGATATGGCAACAGTAAAAGTGAAATTCCGCCCGTCAACAGTCGCAGACCGTCCGGGCAGTATAATCATCATTGTAACTAACCACCGTGTAGTAAGGCAAATCACGACCGGCTACAAAGTGTTTCCCTGTGAATGGGACGAAAAGCAATCCCGGCTTGTCTCCACTGTCGAGAATGGCCGTATAGCCGCCATCCAATCAATTACACAAAGGCTGTGTTGGGATGTGGAGAGATTGCATGGAATCATCGAGAGACTCGACAGCCGGCAATGCGGCTATTCTACCGACGATGTCGTCTCGGAGTTCCAACGTACCGGCAAGGAGAATACCTTCTTTATTTTTATGGAGAATGTCATTGTCCGGTTAAGGCAACTGGGACACACCGGCACCGCCAACAATTACCGCGCGGCATTGGGGAGTTTCAAGCGGTTCCGGGTCCACGAGGATATCCCGATCGGGGCAATAGACCATGTCATCATGGAGGACTATCAGGCGTACCTGAACGCTGCCGGGCTCGCGCCCAATTCCACATCCTTTTACATGCGCATCCTCCGGGCGGTCTATAACCGTGCGGTAGAACAGGAACCGGCCATCGACCGCAAACCTTTCCGGACCGTGTTTACCGGAACGGAGAAAACACGCAAACGGGCTATTTCAATCGCCGACATCAGGCGGATTAAAGACCTTGACCTCTCGCGCAGGCCGAACCTTGAATTTGCCCGTGACGTGTTCCTTTTTCTTTTCCTGTGCAGGGGGATGTCATTCATAGACGCCGCTTTCTTGAGAAAGTCGGATATTCAGAACGGGGTACTGACCTACCGGCGTCACAAGACCGGCCAGCAGCTTCAAGTCAAGATCATAAGGCAAATTGAAGAACTGACCGGGCGATACCCGACCGACGGGCTGCCGTATTTGCTCCCGATTATAACCGTTCCCGGCAAGGACGAGCGCAAGCAGTACGAATCAGCGTTACGCCGCGTAAACAAGTCCCTTAAAACCATAGCGGAAATGGCAAAACTGCCGGTTACACTTACAACCTATGTCACGCGCCATACTTGGGCGACCATCGCCAAATCGAAGAATGTCCCGGTCAACGTCATTTCTGACGCGCTCGGGCATGATTCAGTGACCACCACGCAAATATATCTCGCGTCAATAGACTCATCCATTATTGACAATGCCAATGAGCTGGTTATCAGTGAATTATAGCATATAGGGGCGTAAAACAAAAACATCCGTCTCTTTCCAAGAAACGGATGCAAAACGTAATCTCGTAATAATCAGGCTTATAAGTATCTGCTTTTCTCTTGGCTTATTTTACGGGATATTATTTTTCATGTGTGATTCCTGAAATATTTTCGTTCCAATAGTTTGCGATTCAGGATTTTTATGTACTTTTGTACTCAGTATCCGTTTCTTGGAAAGAAATGGATGTAAAATAAAGACAATATGCACATGAGAGGTTTAATAGTATCAGCGTTCATGTTGCTCGGATGCATCCAGGCGTTCGGGCAAGAGAGCCGGAAGGAGGTCTGTATCGGATTCCCGGTCGGCAACTCGACACTGGACACGGCTTACGGCAACAACGCCGCGCGCCTGTCCGAAGTGGTGTCGTTTCTGGAAAGTGTGAAAAAAGACAGCACGCTCGAATTGGTCGAGGTGTCTTTCTGCGGTTCCGCCTCACCCGAGGGCGGCTTTGCCATAAACAGGGAATTGGCGGAAAAACGCCGCAATTCCTTAGAGCGTTATGTACGTGAACGCGTATCGCTTCCGGACGGCATCATTTCACGTCCCGAGGGATTTATCGCGTGGGAACGCCTCGCGGAGCTGGTCGAGGTGTCCGACATGCCCCACAAGGAAGAGGCGGTGGACGTGTTGCGCAACGTGCCCGAATTTACCTATGATAATAAAGGTGTATTGGTTGACAGCCGCAAGAAACACCTGATGGAGCTGCAATATGGTCGTACTTGGCATTACATGCACAAACATTTTTTTGACCAAATCCGCAATGCCAGTGTCATTCTCGTGACAGTCCGTCAAAAACCGGTAATCGAGGAAAAAACGGTTGTCAAGGAAGAGCCGGTCGTGCCGGCTCCTGCCGACACGACAGCCGTTGTGGAGAAAGCGGACACGATTGTAGCGGTTTCCCCCGAAACCTCAAAACCTTTCTACATGGCCCTCAAGACCAACATGCTCTATGACGTGCTGGCCGTTCCCAATATCGGGGTGGAATTTTACTTGGGCAAGAACTGGTCAATCAGTGGAAACTGGATGTACGGCTGGTGGAAAAAGAACAGCAACCACCGTTATTGGCGCATCTATGGAGGTGACCTTGCCGTGCGCTACTGGCTCGGGAAGAAGGCCCATGAAAAGCCGCTCACCGGACATCATATAGGCATATACGGGCAAGCGTTCACTTACGACTTCGAGTGGGGAGGCAAAGGTTACATGGGCGGTGAACCCGGCGGAACACTTTGGGACAAGACGAATTACGCGGCAGGCGTGGAATACGGTTACTCGCTGCCCGTCGCAAACCGCCTGAACATCGACTTCACGATTGGCGTGGGCTACTGGGGAGGAAAATACTACGAGTACATCCCCTTGGACGGTCACTATGTATGGCAGGCCACTAAAAACCGCCATTGGTTCGGTCCTACGAAGGCGGAAATCTCTCTGGTATGGCTTCTTGGAAGAGGCAACAGCAACAACAAGAAAGGAGGCGTGAAATGAAAAGGATATATACTGTAATGGAATACGTTCCCCTGCTCGCGGGAATGCTCATGCTGCTTTCGTCATGCGAGCACAAGGACTTGTGCTTTGACCACGACCCGCATGCCCCGAAATCCGAGGTGCGCATAGAAGCGGAATATGAAAAGGAATGGCAATACACCTATGAGAACGGTACGGATTGGAAAAACTTCCCGACTTGGCAGGAATCCTTCGGTATGGAATACGACGCGTTGCGACCCGGAATACCGGATGGATTGCGCGTGCAGGTGTACAACGCGGACGGTTCGGACGAGATCATCAACATAGCTCCCGAGGGGGATGTCGTTTATATGCGTCCGGGTGAACACTCCCTGCTGTTCTACAACAACGACACGGAATACATCGTGTTCGACGAGATGCAGTCGTTCGCTTCGGCAAAGGCCACCACACGAACCCGTACCCGTTCCTCTTATCTCGGTAATTCTTATATGGACACGAAAGACGAGAACACGGTGAACCAGCCCGATATGCTTTACGGCAGTTACATGGAGTCATACGTGGCGGAACGCTCGACCGAGACCGACGTGATACCTGTCACCATGCACCCGCTGGTGTTCACCTATCTGGTACGTTACGAGTTCAGGCACGGGGTGGAATACGTGTCGCTGGCACGCGGAGCCTTGGCCGGTATGGCGCAGGCGGTATGGCTGAACAGCGGGCATACGTCAGATGAAGCCGCTACCGTACTGTATGATTGTACGGTGGAAGATTTCGGCACACAGGCTTTGGTGCGTTCTTTCGGAATACCTGATTTCCCTAACGAACACTACGGGACAAGGGCCGAACGCAAGTACGGGCTGAATCTGGAAGTACGCTTGAAGAACGGAAAAATCAAGTCGTTCGATTTCGACGTGACCGACCAGGTGGCGGCGCAACCGCAGGGAGGTGTCATCGTGGTGAAGGGCATCGAGATATCCGATGAAGAGGGTACGGAAGGCGGCTCGGGCTTCGACGTGGACGTGGAAGACTGGGGAGATTACGAGGACATAGAACTCCCTCTTTGATTTGCATAGAGAGTTATCAAAACATTTTTTATTCACAATTTAATTTTTAATCAAAATGAAGAAGTTATTTATGATTGGTTTGGCAGCAACAGCCATGTTGGCAAGCTGCAGCAACGATGAGACAGTGGAAATGGCACAGCAGAAGGCCATCGGTTTCAGCAACGCGTTCGTGAACAACGGAACACGCAGTATCGTGGACCCGAGTTTCACAACAACAACTTTGGAAAACTTTGCCGTATATGGTTTCACACAGAACGGTCAGATCTTCAAGGGTGACAAGGTGTATAAAGGAGGTTCTGCCTCTACCGGATGGTCATACGATGTATTGCAGTACTGGGTTCCTGGCAACACTTACACTTTCGGTGCCATTGCGCCTTACAGTGTAGCGACAAATGTTTCCAATGTAGCATTGCCTGAAAGTGCCACAAAGGTAGAAATGGCGGTTGCTTTCACCAACACTGATGCAGATCAGGTTGACTTGCTTCACGCAGCACCTATGCAAATTGCCGGAACGGATGTAACAGAGACATACAGCACTCCTGTTCCCATGACATTCAACCACCAGCTTTCAAAAGTGAAATTCTCGTTCGAGAATGCAGTGGGTGAGGGTTACAATGTGAAAGTGAGCAATGTAAAAATCACGGATGCTTACACAAACGGTACTTTGACAGTAGCCGCTGCCGGTAACACTTGGAGTAATCAGACGAATAACAATCTTGAATTGAACTTCGGTAATGTAGTAGCCGATGATGCTACCGCTGATGAAGCTGCTGTCATTGCTAACGCTACAACTCTTGAAAGCTACAACGAAAAGCTGATGATCCCGATGGGTGCTACCGCTACATATACTGTAACTTTCAAGGCAGAATTGTATCAGGGTGACGTATTGTTGGGCTCTTACAACCACAATGTAAAAATCGAGAATGTTGAGTTCAAGCTCGGTTATTGCTATGATTTCAAGGCTTCCTTGACTCATGAAAATATAACAGACAAACCGCTTAATCCTATCGAGTTTAATGTTACCAATGTTGAAGATTGGAACGATACTGACATTGAACAAGAATTGGACGTTCCCACAACCCAGAGCGGAAACTAATCCAACATCTTTCATAAGACCGGTTTAGCATCGTGTATTCTGGAATTATCATCCATGGAATAGACGATCTACCTACAGGGTGTAAGGGGTTGAATGTCCCCTTACACTCACTAACAGCCGGGGCGTATTGCTTCAGGCCAACAAATATAAAACAGAAGAAATGAAGGTACATAAGAAAAATCCGAGTTGGATGGCGGGCGGCATGGCGACGATGTTGCTGTGCACGCTACTTTTTTCGTGCAATAACGAGGACTTTCTCGAAAGCGGGAATCCGGAGAAAGCCTGTGACAACATTTGTTTTGGCATATCGTCCGATAAGGACGTGCAGACAAGGGGATATGCCGGTAGTGATGACGAAGGATATACCGCAGACCGTTTCGTGTTGCGGTCGGACGACTCGGCAGACACGCTTTGTGTCCGTGCCATTGTTTCGGACGGTATCAACGTGTCTGGCTTCGAGGGCGAACAGGCCTTGACACGCGCAACGCCTGTTGGCAAAGACAATTTCTATGACAAGTTCCATGTGCTGGCATACTGGAGTAAGAATAGTACGCCCGTGGACCAGTTCTACATGAACACGAATGCTTCCAACGTGGCTGCTTCCGTTGGAACAGGTGCTATATGGAGCACGGAACAAATATACTATTGGCCGGGAGCAGACCATTCGTTCCAATTTTATGCCTGGGCACCAACGGATGCCGGTGGCTTGACCACTCCGTCCTCTCCCCAAGATAAGTCTCTTGCATATACCGTTCCTGAAGCCGCTGCCGACCAGAAAGACATCGTGGTGGCTACCACCAATGAAATACAAGGCGACAACAATGCGGCTGTACCTCTCACCTTCAAACACATCTGCACCGCCGTCCGCTTTGCCGTGGGCAGCCAGATGCAGCCCGGCTCTATAAAGAGCGTGGTTTTGAAAGGTGTCAAGAATGCCGGAACTTACGATATGGCTACCGGTACATGGACTCTTGATAATACTGCGACCACGGATTTCTCGCAAGATTTGAACAAATCAATGAACGGAAACGAAACCGACGGTACGGTAATCACTTCCGATGCAGGCACCTTCATGATGCTTCCGCAGAGATTGCTTGCAGGGGCAACGGTAGAAGTTGTATTTGTCAATGCCAATAATGAAAAACGTACCCTCACCGCTTCCATCGGAAATGCGGTATGGACAATGGGAACAACCGTGACTTACAAACTGTCTATTACGCCGGAATATGAAATGAGTATTGATGTTCCGACTGACGCACAGGATGCTCACTATATCACATTCCCGATTACCGTAAACGTGAAAGACTACGACGGCGCATGGACACTGACTTCCAACCTTACGAACGATGTATTCTTCACCCAGACCAAGACAGACTTGCAGGAACAAGGTTATTGGATTGATGATGACAAAGGAACGAATACAATATCCGGCACAGGCAGCGGTAGTTTCACTTATCACGTGTATGTGACCGAGAATATCGGAGATGTCGCCCGCGACCTGCAATTCCAAATCACACCTGCTGTCAACGATGCTACTCCAATCTCAGCCACCGTTCAACAGCTCTGCCCGAGTTGGAACGGAAATATAGGCTGTGAAAGAATCGAAGACGGTGCATATCCATGGGGATTTCTATGGGATAGTAACATGACAATTAAATATACTGTGCCATCAGTGACAAGTGATTTTATTGGACATTACATTTCATCATTACTGATAGACCTTTCAAATGTGGGGCAATACAATTATGTCACTATTGATCGTCCTTTCTTGTCTATACGCTCTATTACGATTGATTTTAGCAAATTGACAGCTAATGGAGTTGCCGAAAATTTGGATAATGGATTACAAAATACAAATGATATTTATAATTATAATGGCGCAAATGAAGCAAGCGATCTAATAGCGCGACTTGAAAGATATGGATGTACACCTGATAAAGAACTGCCAACAAATCCTTCGGATTTTGCAGCTAAAAGCTGTGTCTTAAAAAATAAATTTACCAAAAAGACAGAATCACAGAATGGTGTATCAGTGGATATTCCTGTATTGATTAATTTGGAGTGGTATCTTCCTGCTAAAACAGAAGCACCTAATATGGAGGACGAAACATATCCTTTAAATGGTATTTATTGGACATCAACAGCTCTTCAAGGGAGTTCAGAACAATCATATATTTACTCAAATGGAAATTCTGAATCCACAGATAAAAGAGATGTAATTCATAACGTCCGTGCCGTTCGTCAAAAGCCCTAAGACTCATCCTTAACCAAATAATATCAACAACTACTAAGCAAGCCAACTATCTTCTGTAACAGGAACAGTTGGCTTGCTTGTTTAGTAGCCTAATACATAAAGCCAAGAAGTTGTGAACATTCCCGATAACAGAGATAGTCCATGCAACCGTTTCCGGGGGATTCGTCCGGAGACGGAAGAGAAATACCGTGAGGCAATCGAACTGTATCGTTCGACCCAATTGTCCTGCGCGGAAATCTGCCGTATCAGTAAAGTGACGGTTTCGGGATTTCAACGCTACCTTTCTCTGTATCACCGCCACCTGCTACTGGCACGTTATGACATTACTTGCGACAAGGAGGAAGCCTCTCGCATCAAGTTGAGCCAGCTTCGTGGGCAGCTTCCCGCTACCCGGGCCAAATACAAAGACTCCATCGAAGCATGTGGAAGTCTGGACTATATCGAATACAATGTCTCGCAAATCGCCCGCCGGTTCGGACTGAATGGTACAGACCTTGGCAGGCAGTTACGCACGCATTATCCCGGAATCATCGAGTGGCGCGAGAAGGTGCGCAAACGTTTAGGTTTAAATGACAACCTGCCGCGCGGTACGCGGAAGGTGTGTAAGGAACAGTATGCCGAGGCAGTGAAACTATTACGTGCTGACCGTTATATCACGGTTCAAGAGGCCGCCGAGCGTTGCAACGTCTCCTATTCGGGATTGGAACAACACTTGATATTCTACCACAAGGAGTTGGTCGAAAATCGCATCAAGATAAGAGAACGGGCTGTAAGACAGCAACGCAAAGGCAAGATAACGGGACGAGGGACGCTTCATGCCCCTACTCCTGAAACAATCACGAAATACGCGGAAGCATTGCACTTATACCGCACCACACCCATGTCAGCCCGAAAAATAGCCAAACAGACCGGCGTATCGGTAAGAGGTTTCTACGACTACCTGCAAACTTGGCACAAGGACTTGATTTGTGAGCGCAAAGGCATCCCTTACGAGGAAGGCAAGCCCGTGGACTGGTCATCCGTTCGGAAATATAACCCTGCCACTGCTGCCAAATACGCTGATGCCATAGCCCGACTGAAAGCTGGCGGAAAGACTACGGCAGAAGTAGCCGCCGAGTTCGGCCTGCACCCCGACTGTTTCAGGATGTACCTGAAAGAGCATGAGCCGGAACTGCACGCAAGTTTGGGAATGAAAAAAACGGAAAACGGTGGAATAATGGCACCGCACAGCATGGGGAAATATGCCGAAGCCCTACAACTGTACTCCACGACGACCGAAAGCATAAAGTCATTGGCGCGGCGGTTCGGATTCAACGACTGCGCGTTTGGACAGTTCATCAGAAGACATTTCCCCGAACTGCACGAACAGCACCAAAAACTGGTGCAACAGATGAAAAAGACGGATTAAGTTCACACTATGCTGATACGTTTTTTTGAAGCCGAACCGGACTAAAGCCGAATCCTGTTGATGAGTTCTATTGCCGTAATGTCACGCATAAAGGTGAAACCGAACCACTTTTTGCCCAAATCCTTGATTGACGCTCCAATGTGATACACTTTATCATCAATGAGCAGAAACCGGTCGTGCGCCTTGTTAAATCGCTTTACCTCGATAAGCGGATATTGGGCATTGTGGCGGTCAACATCAAGTTGGAACTGGTTGCTGACATGCTGCGTGTAGATAGTGGCTGATACCCCTTCTTTCCTTTTATCAAGCAAAGTCAGCACGGTGTCATCCGCGTAATTGTCAATCAGTACAACGGACTGTTCAGCTTTCCGGATTAAATCAGACACGAAACAGTAAGCGTCAAACACCTGCCCGTCATAGAAGATGCCCTGCACAGGAGGAACGTCGGCATCCAAACGCTTGAAAACCTCGTCGATGCGTCTGTCGGTCACTTCCTGATGCTGTTTCATTTCCAGTTGGTGATACTCTATAGTCTCAAGCCGTTGGAATAATTGGGCATTGGTCGCGATAAAGCGGCGCATGGATATGAAAGCCCTCATTATGCGGATGTTCACCTCGACAGCCGTCTTTGATTTCAATACCGAACTGAGCATGGCTATTCCTTGTTCAGTGAACGCGTAAGGCAGTTTTCGGGTTCCGCCCCAACTTGATGTCGCATTTTGCGACATCAAGTTATCAAGCTCGTCTTTGTTAAGTTGGAACATGAAATCATCAGGAAAGCGTTCCATATTACGCTTCACCTGTTCGTTCAGCCTTCGTGTTTCCACACCGTACAATGCGGACAAATCACTGTCAAGCATGACCTGTCGCTCTCTTATAATCCGAATCATCGGCTGGATGTTAATTTCTTCGGGCAACTGGTCGCAATTTGCGACCGGCTCTTTTGCCATGCCGTTTGTATTTTCCCTTTTCTTCGCCATATTCCTGCTTTATTGCTCGTTTTCGTTCAGACCTTTGATAATTTCGATGCCCAATGTGTTTTCTATCTTACATATAGTTTCCAACGACATATTCTTTTGCCCTTTCAGCATCTTGGATATATATTGCTGGGTGCAATTCATTTTTTCGGCAAGCATCCGTTGCGTCATACCGAGTTCAGACATCCGCTTTGACATAAGGGCGGCAATCGCCCGTGAGTATTGCGTCCAATTCCTTTTATCCTGCCCGGATTTGATTGTCTGCGATTCTGTTTCCAAAACTCCGCAAGGTATCTTGCATGTCACTGTATTCATTGAAACGATTACATTGCTTAATTCAGTTGCAAAGGTAGCACAAATATTTGAAATTGCACAACTTCCGAGTTGTTGTTTCGTGAAAAGAAACGAAATGCCATGCCTAAATCAAAGATTTAGGGAAGTAGAGACTTGTCGCCTCTTTATTCATAATGGTAATGAACTTCCATGTTGTTAATTCCTATGTTCCACCGTAAAAACAATATTTCTCCATTTGTTTGTTGCGAATTTGTTACGCATAAATTATTTACCTATATATTACTATTGATTATCAGAATATTATAATTTATGCAAAATCAATGATGTTGAACTTCATGCCATGGGGCATCTTGCTGTCCTTGGCATTCTTGTTCTTCAAGTAATGATAGTAGAGTTTGGTGGCGAGAGTGGGAAACTTATAGTCGTACACCACCATGGCAAAGCCCTTCTCGCTGTGCTGC
>JAGBDR010000103.1 GCA_017937385.1 Parabacteroides sp. | reverse complement strand
GGGTCATGGACTTTATGCGGGCTGTCAGTATTCTATTCGTGGGAATAAACGTGTACTGGTTCTGTTACTCCACCCTGAAAGAGTGGGGAGTGACCTTTGAAGTGATAGACAAGATACTGTGGAACTTCCAGCGTACCACCGGGCTGTTCTCGTCCGTTCTTTGGACGAAACTTTTTTCGGTGGTGTTCCTCGCCCTGTCGTGCATCGGCACTAAGGGCGTGAAAGAGGAAAAGATAACGTGGACGAAGATACATTGCAGCCTTGCGACGGGTGTCGTGTTGTTTTTCCTGAATTGGTGGTTGCTGGAACTTCCGCTGCCACATACGGCGGATGCCGTGTTTTATATCGCCACGTTGTCGGTGGGCTATATCTGTATGCTCATGGCGGGTACATGGATGTCCCGGTTGTTGAAAAACAACCTAATGGATGATGTCTTTAATACGGAGAACGAAAGTTTCCAGCAGGAAACAAGGCTTATCGAGAACGAGTATTCGGTAAATCTGCCTACCCGTTTCTACTATAAGAAGAAATGGAATAATGGCTGGATAAATGTCGTGAACCCGTTCCGTGCCAGTCTTGTGTTGGGAACACCGGGCAGCGGTAAGTCGTATGCGGTGGTAAACAGTTACATAAAACAGCAAATTGAGAAAGGTTTTGCGCTCTATTGTTATGATTACAAGTTTCCCGATTTGTCGGAAATTGCTTACAATCACCTGCTTACACACTTGGACGGCTACAAGGTAAAGCCTAAGTTTTACGTTATCAACTTTGACGACCCCCGCAAGAGCCACCGATGCAACCCGATAAACGCCAGCTTCATGTCGGATATTGCGGATGCCTACGAAGCCAGCTACACGATAATGCTTAACCTCAATCGAAGCTGGATAAGCAAGCAGGGCGACTTCTTCGTGGAAAGCCCGATTATCCTGCTTGCAGCCATTATTTGGTACTTACGCATTTATCAGGGCGGTAGGTATTGCACGTTCCCCCATGCCATAGAACTATTGAACAAGAAATACTCCGATGTTTTCACGATTTTGCGCAGCTATCCCGAACTGGAAAATTATCTTTCCCCGTTCGTAGATGCTTGGGAATCAGATGCCCAAGAGCAGTTGCAGGGGCAGATTGCCAGTGCGAAAATCCCGCTTTCAAGGATGATTTCACCCGCCCTTTACTGGGTAATGACAGGTGATGATTTTTCACTTGACATCAACAACTCGAAAGAGCCTAAAATCTTGGTTGTCGGCAACAATCCTGACCGCCAAAATATCTACTCGGCAGCACTGGGATTGTATAACAGCCGTATCGTGAAGCTGATAAACAAGAAAGGTCAGCTTAAAAGTTCAGTGATAATAGACGAATTACCGACTATATATTTTCGTGGGCTTGATAATTTGATTGCGACTGCCCGAAGCAACAAGGTTGCGGTTCTGTTAGGCTTTCAGGATTACAGCCAGCTTACCCGTGATTACGGGGACAAGGAAAGCCGGGTAATCCAAAATACTGTGGGCAACGTGTTCAGCGGTCAGGTAGTCGGTGAAACGGCGAAGATCCTGTCGGAGCGTTTCGGAAAGGTGTTACAGAAACGGCAGAGCATGACAATCAACCAGCGGGAGAAATCCACCTCGATAAGCACCCAAATGGACAGCCTGATACCCGCCAGCAAAATATCCAACCTCACGCAAGGTATGTTCGTGGGGGCTGTGGCGGAT
>JAGBDR010000037.1 GCA_017937385.1 Parabacteroides sp. | reverse complement strand
TTGCCTTCTTCTTCCTAAAAAGTGCGGGTCAAAAATGAAATCACCTATATGAGTGAATCTCTTTCTTTTATTAAAATATATCAACTGCCTTTATTTCAATATATTATAGCAAATCGGGCTTTTGGGGTGCGGATTTAAGGAAATAGAAAGATAATTGAATTTTTCATGGGTTATTTTGTTGTGTCTGTTTATAGTTGTTGAATATGCTTTGATAAAGCGGAGGAATTTCGGTATATGGAAAGCGTTTTATTAGTGGCAGATATTCAGTGAATTGTTTGATGTTTTTGCTAAGGATGAAATAACTCATCAAATATTCAAACGCCATACGGTTGGTCGGATCTTGTTCGCAGATAAAAACAAGTTCCGGACCTAAATTCTGTATATTGGCAAAACGAGCTTTCTTCCCTTCTGGGCATGGAATCGGTTTTAAACCTGGAACTTCGCAGGTTGATACTAATTTTTCATATTCTGCTGCTTGTTTTTTATAGAACAAGGATTGCTTTAATATTTTGATAAAATGTAAGGCCACCTCCTGGCGACCGTTTACAATATTATAACGAATCAGGTTCAGGAGAGTCGGAGCCGTTATTCCATAAACGACCAAGGCTTCGGAAGCCCAGCGTTGAGCTTCGTTGATATACCCCAGTTGTTCATACAGATAATGCCCATACCGGCTTTGTCGCGGATCGCTGACCCAGGGGAGGAAAAGAGAATTAATGCCGTAACTCTGTGGATATTTCAGTAGATCGTAAGGCATACGTCCGGTGTGGTAAAGAGCCATATTACAGAAATATTCCATCAATTGGCTTTTCCCTCTATATTTTTTTGCGCAGGTCAGAACTTGGTCCCATTCTTGTCTTTTTACATGAAGTTCCGTTTCGATCAGTAATCGTTCGCGCATATTATAAGTGCTTACAAATAAGTAGAATGTACACGAGGCATATACAACCAGGCTAAGGACGGTACAACTTGAATACGTTTTGGGGGAAGTTATGAACCGGGACAACATACGGGCTGACAAGGTGGTGACTGAAAGAACCGCAAAAGCGACTATCGGATAGATCCAGCCCAGTACGAATCCTGTTAGTAAAAAACAGGGAATCGAGACATGATAAAAAGCTTTTCTGGGAAGTAGGGACTGTGCATATATAATAAGAAAAGTGCAGAAAAGATTTGTGATCCGGCTGATCTCAAAATCCGGCGATTCGAATTGTATGAATAAGAAAAGGGAGGGAAGCAATGCTATCTGTAGCGGATCGTTTTTCCCGGTTAATCTCCGGGTGGTTACTACCGGTAACAGGTATAGGCATGATAAAATAAATGCCAGTACGATTTTTCCTATATAAGGCAGATAGAAGAATTGAATGACGAAGTTTGCGAAGTATTCACCTAATTTCCCTGGTTCTGATAAATAATTCTCCAGGTAGGAGCGGGTGAACAGGAAAAGCTGCTGTTGTTCATGATAAGGAAAAAGATAAGCAAGGCTATCCATAAACATGAATAGGAACAAGCTGAAAAGGATGACAAACAATAACCGGTATGTATACTTCATAAAATAATGAAACACGAGAGGGCATGAATCCTCTCGTGTTTGCGATATAAAATTAATATTACTTATTTGGTCGGATATCCAGGATTCTGGGTCAAGGCGCTATTCAAATCGATTTCAGTTTGAGGAATAGGATATACGTAGTTGTAGTCTTCGTATTTGCTACCTGTCAACTTGATGTTTTCACCTTGGTATAGGATACAAACTTGGCCATCGTCTTGCGGATCTGCATTTTCAGGGTCGTTGACCAATTTGTATTTCATGCCTAAGAACGGAGCGTTCAACACCTCTTTGGCGATACCCCAACGGCGGATATCCCACTGACGTTTTCCGCCCTCCATTGCGAATTCTACGCGCCATTCGTTACGAATCCGTTGGCGAAGTGCATCTTGCGTACCGCAATAAGTGGGTTTGCTTGCATCTGTCTTTTGAAGATCCGGCATACCTACACGGCGACGTACCTGGTTGACGGCGTCGAATGCTGAGTCATCCAACGGTGAAATTTCGTTTTTGGCTTCAGTGTATGTCAGCAATACTTCAGCGTAACGGATTACGTGCCAATCTTTACCCATATCCCAGCCGGTGGATTGCGGATCGATACTTGGATCCAGATATTTCTGGTTGTAGTATCCGGTTGCAGTTGCGTCATTATGTCGTGCTACACCTGTGGAACCGCTTGATTTCAGGGGAGCAGTCTTGATTTTTACGCCATACATCTCTTCTCCGTCATGAAGTACGCAAACTTCCAAACGCGGGTCGCGGTTTTTGAAAGGATCGGTTTCGTCATATAATGGTGAAGAACTAATCGGTGCGCCATCGATACATTCATAAGCGTCGACCAGACTTTGGGTCGGGTTGATACCGCCCCAGCCTTTTGTCGGGAAGCATCCCCATCCGATGAGGTAGTGGGTCAATTCAGGAGCATTGAATTGTCTTACCAAGACTGCCTCCTTGCAAGCTTCCTGTTCTTCCCAGAACAAGTGGGCGTATAGGCCGGTATTGTTGGCGTCAAACAATTCGTATTCGCCTGAATCCATGACGCTTTTCGCTGCTTCGGCTGCTGTGTCGAAATGTTTGAAATATAAAGCGGCACGCGCTTTCATCGCATTGGCTGCACCTTTTGTTGCACGGCCATAATCGCTACTGCCCCATTGAGCGGGCAAATGAGCAATTGCATAGTCAAAATCTTCTATGACTTTGGCATAGACCTCTTCGACCGGAGTACGTGTGATGTTTCCCATTTCTCTTAAATCGAGTGGCTGGTCAACATAAGGCACTCCACCGAATGTCTGAATAAGTCCGAAATAGGTAAAACCACGTAAGAAACGGGCTTCTCCCATGACCGCTTCTTTGTCTTTTTGGTCATAATTGGGGATCTCGTCTATTTTGGACAATAGGACGTTGCAAGCCCGGATGGCGCTATAATCTCCACTCCAACTCATGTCGGCAGGGTCATAGATTCCTCTGGAAATATTTCCAGCTGCCCATTTGATACCATGTACGGCATTGTCAGAATCGATGTCGCTATCAATATCACCGTTGTATTTTCCCGGTAGAATTTGGCGATAGACGTCTGCGATAAACATTTTTGCATCGTTGGGTGTCTTCCAGAAGCTACCGTCTGAAAGTTCATCATCCGGCATACGATCCAAGAAATCGCTACAAGAACTGAATCCGAATAGTGTGATAGCTGAAAGTGCTATGTATATAAAATTCTTTTTCATATTTCTATATTCTAATTTTTTTGTTAAAAACCTACTTTAAGACCGATTGATATTTTTCTTACGTTCGAGTATAAACCTCCACGCGGATTGGACGGAGCTGATTCCGGGTCGAGTGAGTCCATACCGGTGATTGTAAACAGGTTTTCACCCGTCAGGAACAATTTGACACGGTCCAGATTGATTTTGTTCAAGATGGCTTTCGGCACATTGTAACCGATTGTCAAGTTTTTCAATCGGACATAAGAGGCATCTTGCAACCAGTAAGATGAGAATTGGTAGTTGATTTGGTCGGCCATTGTGATACGCGGATAGGATGCATCGTGGTTGGTCGGGGTCCAACGGTCCAAATGGCGTTCCAACACTTTACCTCCGTTGAAGAAGGCATAAGCCGCTTCACCGTTCACGTATGCATCCACATCGAATGCACCTTGGAAGAAGAATGACAAATCGAAATCTTTATAGTATAAGTTAGCCCCTAAACCGGCTGTCCAGCTTGGAAACTCTTTATCGATGATCTTGCGGTCGTTGGCGGCGTCGATTTTTCCATCACCGTTCAAGTCTTTGTAACGGATATCACCCGGTTGTTCTTTGCCGGTACGTTTCGGACCTTTGGCCACTTCTTCATCTGAATTGAACAGGCCGTCTGCTTCATATCCATAGTAAGAACCGATAGGATAGCCTTCCAAGAACCAGAAATTGTCACGGTCGGGCTCTTTGCCTTCTGTCCCTTTCAAGTCTGTCAGTTCGTTATGGACATAAGCGATATTGAAATTGATGTCATACCGGAAGTCTTTGCTGACTGTGTTGTTATGGAAGATGCTCAAATCGAATCCGGTGTTCTGTACCTGTCCGGCGTTTTGTCTGGGAGCCGACAT
Source organism: Parabacteroides sp. (assembly GCA_017937385.1). Classification (GTDB taxonomy): domain Bacteria; phylum Bacteroidota; class Bacteroidia; order Bacteroidales; family Tannerellaceae; genus Parabacteroides. The sequence continues at coordinate 23,288 of JAGBDR010000037.1, read as the reverse complement.
GCCAAAGACACCCTGTACGGGGAGGAGCAACAACATGTCGTTGGTCGTTTTCTTGTATCCGGCCAATTCAAAACCTACTTTGTTGTTGAGGAAAGAGGCTTCGATTGCCCCTTCGATACTGGTTACGGTTGCCCATTTGAGATCCTTGTTGGCATAACGGCTTTCTTTGATGGTCGAATAAAGTGTATTTCCAAACATATAGTTGTCGTATGCGTAAGAAGGAACTGTCAGATAAGCTTCCGCGTCTTTCAACTCTTCGTTACCGGTTTGTCCCCAGCCCGCACGTAGTTTCAAGTTGCTGAGCCAGTCGATGTTGGCATTTTTCATAAACTCTTCTTCCGTAATTCTCCAACCGGCCGAGAAGGCAGGGAACGTACCCCAGCGGTTACCGGAAGCAAAACGGGAAGAACCGTCTATACGGACATTGGCTTCAAATAGGTACTTATCTGCAAAGCTGTATTGGGCACGTCCGAAATAAGAACGGTGGGCAACTTCATATCTCGACTCTTTATTGGTCTGTGAAGAGGCATCCAAAGTGCTGAGCGATTCTTGCAGTTCATTGTTGCCACCTCCTTTACGAGTCGCCTCTAAATGTTTGTAGCGGTAATCGATCTGTTCAAAACCGCCCAATAAACCTAAATCGTGTTTGCCCCATGTTTCGTTGTAGTTGATCAATACCTGAGTCGTGTACCAGTTCCACCAAGTTTGTTTTTCATATCCTTCGCGAAGACCGGTCGAGGCTTCATTTTTGGCACCGTAATTAAGCTGTGTCTTGAATCCATCTTCGCTTCTTTCGTCGTTACGGACAGAGAACAACGCTTTGGCTGTCAGGTTCGGCAGGATATTCACTTGTCCGTATAAAGTCCCGTTTACTTGCTGGTCCATCGTTCTTCTGAAACCGTCACGGCCTAACATGGCCAGCGGATTGTCTTTTCCGTGGTACAGGAAATCTCCTTCTTCATTACGAGGTGCTTCGATCGGAGTTGCACGGTTCGTAAACTGGGTGATACTTGCCACGCTGTTCCAACCGTCCATCAATGTACCTCTGTAGCCGGATACGTTCAAACCGGCAGAGAACCATTTGTTGATTTGTGAATCGACACTGGTACGGGCATTGAAACGTTTGTAATTGTTGGCATCGATCAAACCATTCTGTTGCGTATAACCGACAGATGCGCTATAACTTGTCTTTTCCGAACCTCCACTGATAGAAAGATGGTGCATGGTCTCGATTGCATTTTTGTTCAGTGTCTCTTTATACCAGTCGGTATTGGGATGGCCGTATGGATCGGTACCATTGCGGTATAATTCGATATCCTCTTCTGTGAAACGGAGCGGGTTGTTGGGGTTGTCGTTAAGTGTTGCTTCGTTGTATAGCATGGCATAATCGGCTGCCCCCAAGAACTTCGGACGCATGGTCGGAGTGGACCATCCTACACTTCCTGAATAATTCACGCGTGCACGATCGCCTTTTTTCCCTTTTTTGGTCGTGATCAAAATGACGCCATTGGCAGCTTGTACACCATAGATGGCTGCCGAGGATGCGTCTTTCAATACGGTAAGGCTTTCGATATCGGACGGGTCGATCGTGTTCATGCTACCCGGTACGCCGTCCACGATGACTAACGGGCTTGCCGCGTTCACGGAGTTCTTGCCACGGATGGTGATTGTACCGGTTTGGTTACCCGGACGTCCTGTGCTTTGAATGGCTGTTACACCTGGCATCTGTCCGGCTAAAGCGGCAGAAACGCTGGAAACAGGGCGTGTTTCCAACACTTCGGCTTTTACCGATGCGACAGAACCTGTCAAGTTCACTTTTTTTTGTACACCATAACCGACCACAACGACTTCTTCCAGTTTTTGTGTGTCTTCTTTCAAGTTTACTTGGAGAGTGTGTTCTCCGTTGTACTTGATTTCTTGAGTTAAGTAACCGATAAATGAAATTACGATTACGTCTCCTTTTTTTACATCCAAGGTAAAATTACCGTTCGTGTCGGTGACGGTACCGTTGGTTGTACCTTTGACGACAACAGATGCACCGGCCACAGGGCCGAACTCGTCTTCCACCGTACCCTTCAAACTTGTTTGCTGCTGAGAAATGCCAACTTTGGGAGTTGTTGTCTCATTAGATGCGGACATTGTTCCTGTCGTACACAATGCCATTGACACCAACATTAGGCTAACTGGTCTTGCAATTTTCAACATACTAATTGTTTTTTTGTTTAATAATAATTTAGATGCAAAGTTTTTTAATGTAGTTCACACAGGACTATGTTGTCTTTTGATGGTAGAGGCTACTTTGAGGATTGAATTTCAAAGTGGATCAACACGTGTGTAAGACATGGATGGTTGCCACGTGGTAGAGAAATGTTGATTGTACCGAGGCTGGTGAATTGGGATGGGAATACCTTGGATTTGGATGGACTTATTGTATATTATTGTTTTCTTAACAAGAATATATTTCCTTTATGAAAGACGGCAAATTCCGGTTTTTGACCGGTGAAAAAGGAAATTCTGCCGTGAGGTGCGCAGTTTTTTGCCTCAAAGACGGTCTTCGTCGCTGTGAAGTCGGACCTCATAGACCCGGAAGTCCGACTTCGATAACCCTGAAGACGGTCGTCATGGCGATGAAGTCCCTCCTCAGGGCAAAAAAGGGGGATTTTTCTTTTGCGATATTCGGAGCGGTGGAAACTTTTGTTTGGTACAGGTGATTCTCCGAGAGTTTAGTTTTTTCACAATGTCAGGATTTCTGGCCTTTTAGTAATAAAAAGGGGGCTTTTTCGATTTTCCGCCATGTTTGTTTAGACGATTGTTTCAGTAGTTCATTCTGAAAGAGAAAAATGTCAGGCAAAAATCGTTCGGAATTTCATGTCAAATAGAAAAACGCCCAATAAGGGGTTATTGTATGTTTCAGCCATTTATCTCACCTTTGCTTTTGTTCTGTTGAAGTCCTACTATCTGCATAACAAATAAATATTACACTCGCATGAAAATTGAATTTCATGCCCATGGATTTAAATTTTTATGGGCATGGAGTTGATTTAGACCCACAGATATTTGAATGGATTTTACACAAAAAAGGTCGATATTTTGCAGTAACCTTATGCGGATTGGAGACAGCCAGAGTTTAATATATATATGAAAGAGGAATAGAGAAACAGGAAAGAATATAAGATCTGTAAATTTTAACATTTGAAATTCGGATACTCTTTTGGGAATCTAATGGGATTCATTTCAAATACCTCAAATCAATAAACAAATTGATGCTGGATCTCATGTTCTTTTTAAATTTATTAGATTTGAATGGGTATAGATATTTATATTTTTCTTTAATTACAAAGGATATATTGAAATGGATAGACGTATCTAAAGCGTCGTACCGATACGAAATAGAGTAAGTCTAACGATATTCTATGCAATTTTTTTAATAATAGACATTGAATTATAAAAAAATATACTACCTTTGGGCACTCAAAGTAACGTAGTCCTGTGTGAACTACGTCAAAAAACGACGTAACGATAGGTGTTTTTTATAGGCTCAAGCCGAAATAACGCTTATCTTTCAGACTGAAAGGCTTCATTATGGCATTCTAAAGTCTCTTATTGGTTAGTTTCATTTCAACGCCTCGATTTTAGCAATGGTGGAATCCGGTAAGATGTCTGTACCGTAGAATAAATGACTACTCTGGTAACCCAAGAAATCTATGTATTTGAGGATAAGTGGAAAGCTACGCGACTTTGTCCCCTTTGGCTACAATATGTATGTCCGCTTGTTCCTTTCAAGCGGCAAGAGCATTGAACAGCTTCTTTCCCTGCCCGATGGGCAGTTGGATGAACTGTTCGGCTGTACGGAGTCCCGGCATCGGGAACCTTCTTCCAGAAGGATCGAACTGGATGCCTTGCTTCCCGGATATCAAGACCAGAATACCATATCACTGGATTTAATGAACCGCATGAAATTGCATGGTATGGCAGAGGCTTTCAGGGAAAGTCTTGCCGGTACCACTCCGCAATCCATGACTGCGGACGCGTTCCTCTCCATGCTCCTTGCACGCGAATGGGACTATCGTGCACAGGCTGCCATTGCATACTGCTTGAAATCATCGAGGACAGGCATGAACGGAAATCCATCATATTGTAGACAAAGGTGGGCAAATCCTGCGTGGCCAAAAGGGTCAAAGTCGCGTGGCTTTTCCAATAAGTCCTTCACATTTTCAACTTCCATTTTAGAGGCCTACAATAGGTAGCAGACAATATAAGAAAACCGCCCAGATAGTGAGCGGTTTATTTGGAGAGCAAGAACAATCTGATTTATTCCTTTATGGAATTGAGATCACGGAACAATTTTACGCATTGCGGCAACGTATAGACTATGCCGTAAACGACGGCAAACAATATAGTAGCAACCATCGCCCAAAAACCTGTTTGGTTATAATTCCAAAAGGATTGGAAAAGGAGTGTGAAAAAGATGACGAGGCAAACAATGAAGAACACCTCTCCCGAAATCATCATCAGTTTTATGTTTGCTGTCTTGGAAAACAGATTCGCCGGAGAGAGAGCCGCCACATCTATACGATTTAGTTGGAGGTACACGAAGATGTACCACACCGCACCCACAGCAAGACATACAGCCATGCCGATTTTAAGATAGTTGGGGAAGGATTGAGGTGCTACGTTGCCGAGTGCCATTGCTGTGAAAACAATAGCGAGGATGATGCAGGATACACATCCTTGACGGATTTTTTTGAGTATCTTGTTTTTGGCAGTTTGGGAGGTTGACACATTTATCTTGATGTCAGAGTTTGTCTTTGCGAGCACCTGCTCAAGCGTTGACATGCTTTTTTTAAGTTCGTTGAGTTGCATATTACATCTGTTTTGAAAGTTTGTCTTTAATCCGGTGAATTTTAACTGCAACAGTGTTGCGTTTAAGGCCGAGTGCATCGGCTATTTCATCGTATGAATACCCATCAAGCCAAAGGAGTATGATGGCTTTCTCTATATCTTCAAGTCTATTAATCAGTGAGTGAAGAACTTGAAGATTCTCCTTTTGCGCATCGTCAACCTCGGAAGAGAGGTCGAGCAGGCCAAAATCAACCGATACGGTTTCTATGGTTGATTTTGACGAGCGCAAGGCCATGAGTGCCGAATTTACTGCTACCCGATAAATCCATGTGGACATTTTGCTGTCACCTCGAAACTGTTTTAATCCCAGCCAGATGTTGACATAGATTTCTTGCCGAAGGTCATCAAACGGCAATTTGTCGGTAGCATAGAAATAGCTGACCTTGTTGATGATTCGGGAGTGCTGCTTTATGAGCGAGGCAAAATCCCTTTCGTTAGTTGGTAGATCTGTCATACTTCGTTTGTTTTACCTCGTTAGGTGCAGATTTAGCCCCGAAAGTTTCATAAACGCGATTTATTTTAGATGTTTTTTAAATCATTCCATGTAAACGTCTGACGCTTTGGTCCTTGCCGCAAAGTTACGGCATTTATAAGAAAAACGTCACATCAGCAGGCATAAAATGCTTGGAAATGAACGTGGAAACCATGTTTCCGCCATCTCTTCGGGGGCGGCTTTTCTTGTGTCTTTTCCAAAGCGGTGTAGGCATAAAAACTTATCAACTGTCAAGGTTTAGTTAAAGCTTCCCCATCTAAAATACACGCCTTTTCTATACCTGTAACCGTCCTTGTCGGGCGTTTCGTTCGGCAAGGCGTTTGTTGACTTTGGCGGTGAATTCAAAGTTTTTGAGTCCCCAGTCCGGTGCGATCAGTAGTTCTTTCGGGGATTGTGAAACGCACTATTTGCCACGCCTAAGTTTTGTAATGTCTTTTTTAATCTATTTATGTTGGACATGGTTAATTTATAATCTTTCCACCAAAGGCAAATAAATATGGCAAGTGCGATGAAATAATTAAGCCAAAGGGCAAACGATAAAGAATCTATCCTCAAATACATTCTCTCTACTACAACTGAAATATCGTATGGCTCTACAATATATTTCAAGTCTAAATATACACCAAACCACAAGAGCAATTCGCAAATACCAATCACTCCGAAGGTTACAATGCCACATATTTTCTGCCACTTTTTCATTTTAGCAACTTCCTATTGTTGTCACCGCTTTCCAGTACACTCATCTGATGGATAGCGATTTGGTTCAGTTTCACAAGCCGCTCGCTCTGCGTCATGCCCTGCTCGATGAAAACCGCATTAAGATTTTCCATGTTCGACAAGCAAATAAGTTCGTTGATTGTGGCATAGTCACGTATGTTGCCCTTTAGGTCAGGATTGGTCTCGCGCCATTGTTTTGCCGTTACACCAAACATCGCCACATTCAGCACATCGGCTTCATTGGCGTAGATGATACTTACCTGTGCCGGAGTAACCTCCGCAGGGACAAGGTTCTGCTTTATGGCATCGGTATGTATGCGATAGTTGATTTTCGACAGCTCACGTTTCGCCGACCAACCCAACAACCTTTGTTCCTCTGTCTTTAATCGCTGATACTCTTTGACGAGCAATAACTGAAATTTAGGGCTTATCCACATTCCGAAATGGTAAGCTATATCCCGATGTGCGTATGTGCCGCCATAACGACCGGCTTTTGAACGTATGCCTATGGCATTTGTCCGTTCAAGCCACGTTTTTACCGATAGCACAAAGTTGTTGCTTCCTGCGGCATTTTTAATTGTACCGAATTCGGTACAATTAAAATCGGGATTATAGAGCATTTCCCATTCTCCGAGATACTCTATGGTGCTTTTAAGGCTCAACCAACGGAAAATTATATGCTCCTGCATCTGGCTGCGAGCCATGTCCGTTAAGCTGATATAATCTTCCTCGTTGTATTTTACAACTGCTATTTCGGTATTTTGAACTGTAATCTTTGCCATTGTTTGAGATATGGCGTATATGCCAATATACAAAGTTACACATTTTCGCTGACATACAGCGTATTCCCTTGAAATTTAGTGTCTCTTTGCTTTTAACCCTAAATCATAAAATATTTATCAATTGTTAAGATCTGGTTAAATTTTACAGCTCAAACTAAAGCCTTTTCTAATCCATTCACTCCCTCAAAGCAACATTTTCACTTCCTCTTTTCCCCTAACGGATAGTTGTACCTTTATTTTCTTATATGGCTGATTTTTAGCAATAAAAGTCATTGAAAATCAATTCCACATGGATTTTACACAATACGATCGATGTTTTACAGTAACCTTGTGCAGATTGTAGACAAGTCTAACCATATACCTGTAACCGTCCTTGTCAGGCGTTTCGTTCGGCAAGGCGTTTGTTGACTTTGGCGGTGAATTCAAAGTTTTTGAGTCCCCAGTCCGGTGCAATCAGTAGTTCTTTCGGGGATTGTGAAACGAATCGTTCTACGGTGATTGCGGGGTTTAGCCGTTCGATGAAGTCGATGACCAAGTCGATATATTCGTCGGCGGTGTAAAGATGGAATTGTTCGGGATGTTCGGTATATTCCTTGGCCATGCGTGTGCCTCGGATCAGTTGCAACTGGTGGAGTTTCAACGTCGTGATCGGAAGGGCGGAGAGTATGTCGGCGTGGTGTAAGATCTCTTCGCGGCTTTCTCCCGGGAGGCCTAAGATCAAGTGGGCTCCCGTGTAGATGTTCCGGGCTGCCGTGCGGCGGATGGCCGCTTCCGATTCGGCGTGTGTATGTCCGCGGTTGATGCGGACCAGGGTACGGTCTAACGTGCTTTCCATACCATATTCGATCATGACGAACTTTTTTTCAGCCAATGCGGAGAAATAATCCAACAGGACATCCGGCATGCAATCCGGCCGCGTGCCGACGATCAGCCCGACGACACCCGGATGGGCGAGGGCCTCTTCATATTTGGAAATCAGTGCGTCCGGCTCGTCATACGTGTTGGTATAGGCCTGGAAATAGGCCAGGTATTTCATCTCCGGATATTTGCGCGAAAAGAAACGGATGCCCTCTTCCATCTGTTCCGTCACGCTCTTTTCCGTATGGCAATAGCCAGGGCTGAATGTCTGGTTGTTGCAATACGTACATCCGCCGAAACCTTTCGTCCCGTCGCGGTTCGGGCAGGTGAAGCCGGCGTTGATGGATATCTTTTGCACTTTATGAGGAAATATTTCCCGCAGGAAATCCCCGAAATCACGATATGGCTTACTGTTTTCCATGCGGGCAAAGGTAATAAATCCGCCGGAATGTCGTAACTTTGCAATCCGTTCTAACAGAAATATTAAGATAAAAATAGAATCATACATGAAACGATTAGGGTTTGGCGCTTTGTTTTCGTTCCTGTTGGTGGGAAGTCTGACAGCCCAGAATGGAAGCAAACGTGTCGATTTAAAAGAGATTACAGACGGTCAGTTCCGCCAGGTCACGAATATTGGTGAAATGCGTTCTTTGCCGGACGGCGAACATTATACGGCGATGAACGATGCGCGTAACATGATTATCAAATATTCCTACCGGACCGGAAATCCGGTCGATACCTTGTTCTATACCGGAAATGCACGGGAGTGCACGTTTGACAAGTTCGACGGTTATACGATCAGTAGCACGGGGCATCATATCCTCGTGTGGCGCGACACGGAATCGATCTATCGCCGTTCGTTCAAGGCGAATGTATACGACTATGACGTGCGCCGCAATTACGTGAAGCCGATCTCCGATTCGAAAAGCAAGCAGATGATTCCGACATTCTCACCGGACGGCAGGATGGTGGCTTACGTGAGCGACAATAATATATGGATCCGTAAATTCGATTACGATACGGAAGTCCAGGTGACGAAAGACGGGGAGCTGAACAAAGTCCTGAACGGCATAACCGACTGGGTGTATGAAGAGGAGTTTGCCGTAACGAACCTGATGGCTTGGTCGCCGAACAGCGAACAGTTGGCTTTTGTGCGCTTCGACGAGTCGGAAGTGCCTGAATATTCGATGCAGGTGTTCGGTAAGGGATTGTACCCCGGTTATTATGATTATAAATATCCGAAAGCCGGAGAGAAGAATTCGACTGTGACACTGCATTCCTATGATGTGGCAACGAAAGACACGAAGGAACTGAAAGTTCCGGTTGAGGCGGACAGCTATATCCCGCGCATCGTCTTTACCAATCAGGACGACCAGTTGGCGGTGATGACTTTGAACCGCCATCAGAATGTCTTCAACATGTATTATGCGAATCCGAAAAGCGGTGTTTTCCGTTTGATCCTGCGCGATGAGAACCAGGCGTATGTCGATTCGGATTGGTTGAAGTCCATCCATTTTTATGCGAATAGCTTCTCATACGTAAATGAACAGGACGGCTATGCGCATATTTACCTGTATTCCCCTACGGGTGTCATGCAGCGTCAGGTGACGAAAGGCAACTGGGACGTGACGGCGTTCTTAGGCTATGATGAAGCGACCAAGACGGTCTATTATGAATCGGCCGAAGAAAGTCCGATCCGGCGTGCCATCTATAAAATCGATGCAAAAGGAGTCAAGACGAAACTGTCGGCACAGGAGGGAACGAACAATGCGACATTCAGCGCCAACTTCGCTTATTATGTAAACCAGTATTCAAATGCGAATACGCCGGTCAAAATTACGGTAAACGAGACGAAGTCGAATAAAGTGTTGCGTGTCCTGCAGGATAATGCCCGGCTGATCGACAAGTTGGCAGGCTATTCGTATGCCAAGAAAGAGTTTATCAAAGTGCGTACAGCCTCTGACTATGAGCTGAATGCCTGGATCGTGAAACCGGCCGATTTCGACGAATCGAAAAAATATCCGGTCCTGATGTTCCAGTACAGTGGCCCGAACTCTCAACAGGTGTTGGACAAATATGGTTTTGACTGGGAACAATATCTGGCCGCCAACGGGATCATTACGGTCTGTGTGGACGGGCGCGGTACAGGTGCCCGTGGGGAAGCTTTCCGCAAATGCACGTACTTGAAGATGGGTGTCTTGGAGTCGCAAGACCAGGTGGAAGCTGCGCAGGCTTTAGGCAAATTGCCGTTTGTCGATAAGAACCGCATGGCGATCTGGGGATGGAGTTTCGGCGGCTACAATACGCTGATGTCCATGAGTGTCGGCAACGGGACTTTCAAAGCCGGTATCGCTGTGGCGCCTCCTACCGATTGGAAATATTACGATTCGGTCTATACGGAACGTTTTATGCGTACGCCCAAGGAAAATTTTGAAGGCTATGCCGCTACTTCACCGATCCGTCTGGCAAAGAATTTGCAAGGGAAGCTGTTGCTGATCCACGGTACGGCCGACGACAATGTACATTTCCAACAGACCATGGATTATGCCGAAGCGTTGGTACAGGCCGGCAAGCAATTTGAAATGCAGGTGTACAAAGACCGCAACCATAGCATCTACGGAGGAAATACCCGTTATCACTTGTATACCCGGATGTCTAACTTCTTATTTGATAATCTGTAACGTATCATGTCAGAACATTTGAGAAAGCCGGATTGGTTAAAGATCCGGCTAGGAGGGAACGAACAGTTCACGCGGACAAAAAGCATCGTGGAATCTCACTGCCTGCATACGATCTGTACCAGCGGAAAATGTCCGAATATGGGAGAGTGCTGGAGCCGGGGGACGGCTACCTTTATGATTGCCGGAGAGATCTGTACGCGCTCCTGCCGTTTCTGCAATACGTTGACCGGCAAGCCGCTTCCGTTAGACCCGAAGGAACCGGCGAATGTGGCGGAAAGTATCCGGCTGATGAAATTGAAACATGCGGTCATTACGTCGGTCGACCGGGATGATCTGCCCGATCTGGGGGCGCAGCACTGGGTCGATACGATCCGTATGATAAAGACGGTCAATCCGGAAACGACGGTTGAGGTCTTGATTCCCGACTTCCAAGGACGGCAGGAACTGGTGGATAAGGTGGTGGAGGCTGCCCCGGAGATCATTTCCCATAATATGGAAACGGTTCGTCGTATCAGCCCCGAAGTGCGCAGTGCGGCCAAATATGAGGTGAGCCTTTCCGTATTGGCACGGATAGCCGCTCAAGGAGTTGTTGCCAAGACCGGGATCATGGTCGGATTGGGAGAAACGGTCGAGGAGGTTTGTGAGCTGATGGAGGATGTGCGGGCGGCCGGTGTTTCCGTTTTGACGATCGGGCAATACCTGCAACCCAGCCGGAAAAATATCCCGGTAAAGGAATATGTGACACCCGAACAGTTTGAATCCTACAAGGCAATCGCTTTGCAAAAAGGGTTCAGGAAGGTGGAGAGTGCTCCCTTGGTCCGTTCTTCTTATCATGCTGAAAAACATGTGTGACGGAGAAAACATTTTTCAGTTAGGTTTGTTATAGTCTAATAAATGGAAAACAGGGAAAGGATATGAACAAAGTGAAGAAAGGTTTGGATAATCAGGCCATAGGGTTGGTGCCGTTGTTGCTGTTTATGTTTTTGGATAACTATTTCTCCTATTTGTTGTCTTTCATGATCGGCATATCTTTTTGTTTCGTTTGTCTTTTTTTATACCAGATTTTAAGTAAGGACAAGATTTATCAATTTTTATTGTTGCCGGCAGCGACCACATTGGTTTTGTATTCTATTTTTCTTTGTTTGCGGCTTGAGCCGGTATTGTTCATCTATTCTCCGTTGATAACGGAAATTTTGCTTGTGGTCGTTTTGGCGGTTATGGGGTTTGCCAGACGGATGATTCTGAAGCGAATCCGCTCTTCCCGCTATCCGGCTTACAGGCGGACGTTGATGCGTACGACGCTGAACGAGTTCTTTTTTGTGGCGATGCTGATCCAGAATTTCTATACGTTGCATTTGTTTGCCATTCTGGTGTACAGCATTTTGCCGGAGACGATGCAAAATGTGCGGATCGAGCGTTTTTTATACAGGGAGCTTGGCATACTTATCGGCGTGTTTTTGATTCTGTATGAGCAGATCCGGATCTCGATGGTACAAGGCAGCCTCAGCAAGGAAATGTGGTTGCCGGTGCTGAATGATAGTGGAAAGGTGGTCGGTTGCATCGCGCGTTCCGTGAGCCGTTCTTTGCCCAAGAAGTATTACCATCCGGTAGTACGTGTGGCGGTGATTTATCAAGGGATGCTCTATTTGGTCAAGCGGGGGAAAAAGTCGTTCGTTTCACCCGATACGATCGACTATCCGTTTTGTGGCTATGTGTTGTTTAAGCATACGATTGAAAAAACCGCGTATGAAACGATGGGTGACTTGGGAAAAAATGAGGAGTTGAAACCGCGGTTTCTGCTCCGGTATGTGTTTGAAAATGAAAAGGTAAAACACTTGGTGAACCTTTTTGTCGTACATGTACGCTCGGAGGAGTTGATGGAGAAGATCAAGCGGCCGAGCGGCAAACTGTGGACAGTCAAGCAGATCGAGGAAAATCTGGGTTCCCGTGTTTTCAGCGAATATTTCGAACAGGAGTTCGGCTATTTGCAAAACACCGTTTTATATGCGGAAAATTTCAATCGGATGAATGGCTGAGGCCGGTCGCTCCTTGTGCCTTTTACCGGTTGCCTAATTCTATAACCTCCAGGTCTTTGATCTGTTTCCCGTCTATGGCGAAACGGACCAAGGTCCTTACCTGATGGAATCCGCTCTTGCCGGCTGCTCCCGGGTTGATGTACAAACAGTTCAAACTCCTGTCGAAAGCCACTTTCAGGATATGCGAATGTCCGGCAATGAAAAGATTGGGCCGGGTGTCGTACAGCTCTTTCCGGATAAGCGGGTTATAGCGTCCGGGGTAGCCTCCGATATGCGTCATCATCACGTTTACTTCTTCGGCTTTGAAATGGGCTACCTGCGGATATTGCAACCGGAGTGATTGCCCGTCGATATTACCCCATACGGCACGAAGCGGCTTCAAGGCGTCCAGCCGTGCCGCCAGTCCGTCCGAACCGATGTCTCCTGCATGCCAGATCTCATCGCATTCCGAGAAATATTCTGCGTATTTGTCATCCCACCAGGCATGTGTATCTGAAAGAAGTCCTATTTTAATCATAACAATTTCTTTTATCCCGCAAAAGTATCTATATTTACCGGTCAAAGGGTATAATGTGATGGAGAATTCACCTAAATATTTTAAACGCGATATCAGTTGGCTGTCTTTCAACTACCGTGTTTTGCTGGAGGCGGAAGATGAAACGCTTCCGATCTATGAGCGTATCAAGTTTCTTTCGATCTATTCGTCCAACCTGGAAGAGTTTTACGAAATACGGGTAGCCGAACATCGGGGAGTGATCCTGAAAAAGAACTTCACCGAAGAGAGTGGGGCGGAAGCGGAGGAGACGCTTGCCGGGATCACGGAAGAGGTGAACCGGCAGCAACGCGAATATTACCGTATCTTTTCCAAAGTCCTGCAAGAATTGAACCGGCAGGATATCTACCTGTACCAGGACAGCCGGCCGGAACCGTTTCACGAAGAGTTTGTGCATAACTTTTTCAATGAAGAGGTGTTCCCATTCCTTTCGCCGGTCATGATACAGGCCGGGGATATCCGTACATTCATCCGGGACCGCCGTCTTTATCTGGTTATCCGGATGATGAAAAGGAGCAAACGGATGGCGGAACCGGATTATGTGCCGGACTATTATTATGCCTTGATGAAGATTCCGTATTCGAAAGTGCCCCGCTTCATCGAATTGCCTATGCACGACGGGAAGCACTACATCATGTTTGTCGACGACATTATCCGCGCCAACCTGCCTAGCATCTTCCCCGGCTATGTGGTGGAGAGTTGCTACAGTATCAAGATTTCGCGCGATGCCGATATTTACTTGGAGGATGAGAAAGGCGGGAATATTGTGGAGAAAATCCGCAAGAAAGTGAAGAAACGCAAGATCGGCGCCTTGAGCCGGTTTATGTACGACAGCCACATGCCCGATGATTTCCTGGCGTTTATATGCAAAGCTTTCGGCATTACCGCTGACGACCTGGTGCAGGGCGGACGGTATAACAACCTGCAGGACCTGATCAAACTGCCGAACCCGAAGGGGAAAGAGCTGGAACAGCCGGTTCCGTCTCCTATGCGTGTGCCTTTCCTGGACGAGATGGGGTCCGTCTTCCGGGCGGTGAAAAAGCGGGATATTCTGTTGCATTTCCCCTACCAGTCTTTCGACTATCTGATCCGTTTCCTGATGGAAGCGGCTTTTGACCCGAAAGTCGACGAGATCAAGATTACGCAATATCGGGTGGCGGAGAACTCGGCCGTAATCAACACACTGATCAGCGCGGCCCAGAACGGCAAGAAGGTAACGGTCTTTGTGGAACTGAAAGCCCGTTTCGACGAAGAGAACAACATGAGTACCGCTGAACGGATGGAGCAGGCGGGTATCCGCATCATCTATAGCATCCCCGGTCTGAAAGTACATGCCAAAGTGGCGGTTATCCTGCGGAAAGACACGGAAGACGGCTGCAAGCGGCGGGATTTTGCCTATCTGAGCACCGGCAATTTCAATGAAAAGACGGCACGTGTCTATTCCGACATGGCGTTGTTGACTTCGAATGCGGAATTGATAACCGACATAAACAAGGTATTTGCCGTGTTGGAAGGAAAGTTGACCGAGCCGACCTTCCGCCATCTGTTGGTGGCCCGTTTCAATATGGTGCCGGAACTGGTTCGCATGATCCGGCGGGAAATCGAACATGTGAAAGCCGGGCGTAAGGGCCGCATCGTTTTGAAGATGAACGGCCTGCATGACCAAAATATGATCGATGAACTGTATAACGCGAGTGAGAACGGAGTGGAGATCGAACTGATTGTCCGGGGAATTTGCTGTTTGGTCCCGAACCGTCCGTTCAGCGCGAATATCCGGGTGACCCGTATTGTGGATATGTTTCTGGAACATTCCCGCATCTGGTATTTCTATAATGACGGCGAGGAGGAGCTGTTCCTGACTTCCGCCGACTGGATGCGCCGGAACTTGAACCGCCGTATCGAAACGGCTTTCCCGATACTGGATGCGGAAATCAAGCAAAGCATCATAGACATCTTGAACATCCAGTTGCAAGATAATGTGAAAGCCTGCCTGATCGACGAACATCTGCGCAACAACTTCAAGCGGGACGACAACCCGGTGAAGGTCCGGGCGCAGTTGGCTATTTATGAATATCTTAAAAATAAAAACATACTGGAATAACAAAAAAAGAACGTGAGATTTTATACAAAACTATTTAATATACAAATTATATAAACTATGGAATTATCATCTTCCTGGACATTAGTCCTATTTACATTGTGTTCAGTGGCACTCTTTTTCGGTGCCCTGTTGGGTTTTGGTGTAGGTTTTTACACAGGTAGCAAACGTGAGCGTGTTCGGCAAGCGAAAGAGCGGCTGAAACGGAATCAAAGCGCGATCTATTATTGGATCCGCGAACGGAACGGGTATTCCGAGCGGCTCAAACAGCTTAAAAAGGATCTGGATCGTTCGGAAGCCCGGTCTGTGCGCTACAACCTGCTTTTGGAAGACCTGCATGCCTACGAGGTCAAGCTGCACGATTGTGAACGTATTATCTCTTCACTGTCGGACGAGAGCTTGAACCCCTTTGGCATCAACCTGTTCACCCTCTTGGTGCAGATGAAGGAAGACCCGGTTCATTCTGACCTCACGAATGAGGAATGGAACGAGTTGATCCACCTGACGAATTTCCTTTTCAACGATATCATATCGGATTGGAAGGACCAGTACGGGCTTACCCGTCTTGAACAGAGAATCTGTTGCTTGGTGAAGTGGAACTTCACGCACAGGGAGCAACACGAGCTCTTTAAAGGTAATTCCACCGCACTGACCAAGTCGAAATACCGGTTGAAAAAGAAGCTCGAACTGGATAAAGACGAAGATTTGGAACGATTTATTCGTCTTCATTGAAGGCCGGCAGAGGCCGAATGTCCGGCGTAAGCCCCGTTTGACGGCTTATTTTTCGTGTATGTGTTTGCTTTTGAACGGATTATGCCGGATATCATTTGTCCGGCATGATTTTTTTCTTTTTTGATGTCACCTCTCTACCTTTGTAGCGTGTAAATTAATTTTTAAGATCATCTAAAAAGAAAGCGTTATGAAAACACAGACATTCTTGCTTTGGATGCTGGCGGTCCTTGCCGGACTGGTGGCTTGTAACAATTCTTCCAAATCGTCCAAACCCTCCATCTTCATGAAACGGGCGACCGGGTTTGCCTATGAAGTGCTGGTCGTGATGGATAAGGATGCATGGAAAGGGGAGGCCGGACGGCTTCTGCACGACCAACTGAAGGCTTCCATTCCGGGATTGCCCCAGAATGAACCCACTATGCGCGTGACCTATGCCGAACCGTCGCAGTTCGACGGCCTCTTGCGCTATGTCCGCAATATAATCGAAGTGCGGATCGACGGCTCCCTTTATACAAAGGTTTCCGTGCAGAAAGAAAAAGACCGCTGGGCTGTCGGGCAGGAGGTGGTCACGGTCAGTGCGCCCTCCTCGCAGCTCTTGGCTGAATATTTGGCGGAGCGGGGCAAGGGCCTGGTGGCTTATCTGGGCGAAAAGGAGATGGAACGGGCTGCCGAATACCTGAAGGCATCGCACAGCATGTTGGTGAAAGAGAAGGTGAAGGACCGCTTCGATGCCCGGCTGTTTGCCTCCGAAGAGATGAACTCCTACAAGGACACGACCGATTTCTTCTGGACGACCGACCACGGCAAACGCGGCCGGATCGACCTCGTGGTCTATAGCTTTCCTTACGTCAGCGACCGCACTTTCACGTTGGACTACCTGGTGACGAAACGCGACTCCATCCTTGGCGAGCACATACCGGGCGCTTTCCCCGGTTCCCACATGACGACCGTAAAGCGTTTCACCCCTACCTATGAAGCCGTTTCGCGCGAGGGCGAATATTGCGGCGTCGTGCGCGGTTTGTGGGAAATGGAGGGCGACATGATGGGCGGCCCGTTCGTCAGCTATGCCCGCCTTGACCCCGCCAAACGGCGTGTCATCGTCACCGAAACCTTCGTCTACGCCCCCAACACCGACAAGGCCAAACTGATCCGGCGCGGAGAGGCGATGCTTTATACGTTTGGGTTTGAGTGAACAGAACGGTTAATGCTTTAAATTTGATTCTACTATGTTGGCTTCTTATTTGAGAATCGCTTTCCGCAATATGTGGAAATACAAGACGCAGTCGTTGACCGGCATGTTCGGTCTGGCATTCGGGCTCGCCTGTTTGGTTCCGGCTTTTTATTGGATGTATTATGAAACGTCGTACGACAATTTTTACCCGGAAGCGGAGACGATCTATCGCGTTTATGCCATAGACAAACAGTCAGGCAACGTGAACAAAAGCCTTTCGAAAGTGTATGAAAAGGCTTTGCACGAACAGTTTCCGGCCATAGAAGCCTCCGCCGTCTGCATAGCCGGACAGGAGGAGAACTGCCGTACCGAGCATATCCCGTATGTCCGGCTGCGTATGCTTTATGCCGAGAATGCTTTCTTCGATCTCTTCCCGCAGAAGTTTATTTGCGGTGATGCAGAACGGCCTTTGCAAGTCATTGACAACATCGTGCTGACGGAAACGACGGCTGTCCGCTTGTTCGGTGATCCGGAAAAGGCGGTCGGGCAACAGGTGCAGAATACGATCCGGGAGGATTGGCCGCCCTATACGGTCACGGCTGTGGTGAAAGACCCGCCCGCCAATTCGAATTTCTCGTTCGACGCGATCCTTTACAGCAATATGGTCAAGCACTTTGCCGAAATAGAGGAACAACAACAATGGGGCTTTTTCATCTTTGATTTATATGTGAAACTGAATCCTCATGCGGATGCCGGGGCATTGGCCGGGCAGATGCGTGACCTGGCTTCCCGGCCGGGAGGAAACCCGCATGTCGAGTTGCGGATGTTGCCTGTCAGCGATATCCGCCACCACTTGAACTCGGATGCGCCCTTCACGCTGGATTTCATCGGCCTGTTTGTCGCTTCCGGGATCTTGCTGCTGTTATCTACGGTGTTCAATTTTCTGAACTTGCACCTCGACCTTTTCCGTCAGCGCTTCCGGGAGTTGCATTTGCGCGTGGTGAACGGGGCGACAGGTGGTCAGTTGGTCCGGCAGATGCTTTTTGAGCTGGCCTGTTCGACCCTGGTCGCTTTCCTGTTGGCCTGTTTCCTGATCTTGCTTGTCCGTCCTCTCTTTTCCGGATTGCTGGACATGGAAATAGAGGTATGGCGATTGTTCCTGTTCTTCTTGGCTTGTAGTGCCGTCTTGCTGGCCTCGATACTGTTTGTCGGGGGTGTCGTTTTCTGGCGGTTGGGCCGTCTGGCCCTGTCGCCTTTGTCGGAAAGGGAGAAGACGGGGCAGCCGGTGTTGAGGCGGATGGCTGTCACCTTGCAACTGGCTGTCAGCATCGTGTTTATCCTTTCAGCTTCCGTCGTAATGATGCAGATGCGTTTCGTCAGCCACAAAGACTTGGGGTTTGACCGTGACGGTGTCATACAGTTGTCCGGCTTTCAGGATTATTCGGGAAAAGTGGAAGCCGCCTTGATAGACCGGTTGAAAACTGTTCCCCAAATCGAAATCCTGACCGATGCCTATTTCGAACCCCGCCATGAGGTGCTTCCCTATTGCCTGTCGAACCGGGTGGAATGGCCGGGAGAACAAGCCTCTGCGAACAGCTCTTTTTATCTGGTTCCCGTAGACGAGCATTTTGCCTCGACCTTCCGTTTGAAACTGCTGCATGGGAAATGGTGGGAAGAAGGGCAGACGCGCAAGGTGGTCCTCAACGAGGAAGCGGTTCGCGTGATGGGGCTCCGCAATCCGGTGGGGACAGTTGTCCGGATGCCTGTATTCGAAGAGGATTCGGTTGCCGATTACGAAGTGGCGGGCGTGGTGAAGGATTTTCACTTGTTGTCACTCCGCAACCGCATCCAACCCGCCCTTTTCTTCCCTACGTCCCAGTTGTTCAACATCTTGTATCTGCGCGTTGTTCCCGGACAGGAGATGGAGGCGATCCGTCGGGTGATGGAGATTCTCCCCGAAGTCGATGTGACTTTGGCCGATGCCCGCCTGACTCCGGTGGGCGACCTGTACGACCGCCTCAACCGTTCGGAACAGGTCGGGCTAAGGCTGTTTTCCGTCTTGGCTGTCGTTTGCCTGCTGATATCGTTGTTCGGTATCTACGCCGTGGCCTCTGCCGCCACGCAACGCCGCCGTAAGGAAATCGCCATCCGTAAGGTGGTCGGTGCCGAAGCCGGGACGATCGTCCGTATGTTCTTCCGCGAGTACACGTTGCAGGTGGTTATCGCCGGCGCTTTGGCTTTTCCGTTGGCCTGTTTTACGATGAACAACTGGCTACAAGGGTATGCCTACCGCACGAATATCCCCGGCTGGTTGCTTGCCGGGATACTGGCAGGAGTGGTCGCAGTGGTGTTGCTTACGGTCTTGGGGCAGGTGCTGGGAGCGGCTAACGGCAATCCGGCGGAGGTGGTAAAAAGCGAGTGAGGCGGTTTCATTCGCAACACGTCGGCGGAACGGCAAGGGTGGCGGACGTGTTGCGGGGAGGAGATGGCGCCTATAACGTGATGACCCGTTCCGGCACATACCCCGTGCGGATCCGCCATTCCTGCGGGTAGAGGTTGTTGGCGCGGTTGCCGAGGTGCTTGGCGAAACCGAGCGGGAAACCTTTGTGGCAGAGGAGGACGTAGCCTTTCGCCGTGCCGTCGGGGAGGCTGAGGGCCTCTTTTTTCAGGTACCGGATGGCATCCTCCCAGTCGAGGTCTACCATGGGAAAGGCCTCGCGGTTGAGGGCCGTGCTGAGTGCCAGTTCTTCGGCGGGGATGAAATCTTTCCCTTTCGTTTCGCCTAAGCAAATGCCGGCGGAGAGGATGTACAGGTGTTCGCGCAGCAAGGGATAGACCTCCTGGACGGGGCGGGGGAGCATCCTGAGGCGGCTTCCGTCCCATTCGGGTGCGAAAGCGGCGGGGTCCGTGAGGCAGGACTTGGCGGCTTCGGGGAGGGCGGGTACCGCTTTTCCCTTTTCTTTCTTACCCTTGCTTTTGAGCCGGAACTCTTCCGTCTCGCCATCCGCCTTGCGCAGGGCGGCAAGGAAGAAACCTTCGCCACGGGTCTTGTGGGGGAAGAAGCGGTAGACCGGATGGGTGTATTTGAGGGGGCCGGTTACCTGCCATTCGTCCTCGACGGGGATGGGCAGGGCTTCGGCGCCCAATTCTTCTATTATATAATGTATGTTCTCTTCGTCCTCCTCGGTGTTGTAGGTACAGGTGCTGTAGACCAGCAGGCCGCCGGGCTTCAGCGCGTTCCAGATGTCGTGGATGATGCGGCGGCTGCGTCCGGCACAGAGGGCGACGTTCGCGACGCTCCATTCGCCCGTGCTGTCGGTGTCCTTGCGGAACATCCCTTCGCCGGAGCAGGGCACGTCGGCGACCACTACATCGAAAAGGTGCGTCAGGCGACCGAGTTCTTCCGGGTCGTTGTTGGTCACGACACAGTCCGGGCAACCCCACTTGGCGATGTTTTCCGCCAGGATGTGGCTCCGGCTCCGGATCACCTCGTTGCTGACCAGCAGGCTCCCTTCCGGCAGGCAGGCGGCCAAGTGGGTCGATTTGCCTCCGGGGGCGGCGCAGAGGTCGAGGCAGCGGACGGGCGCCGTCACGTAGCGGCGGATCGCCTGTTCGAGAAACATCGATGAGGCTTCCTGCACGTAGTAGGCGCCGGCATGGAAGAGCGGGTCGAAGGTAAACGACGGCCTTTCAGGGAGGTAATAGCCTGTCGAGCACCAGCCTACCCGGGCGCACGGACTGCCGCCGTTTGCCGGCGCGGGCATGCCTTTCTTCTCGTTGATACGGATGCTGACGGGGACGTCGGCCTGCAACGCCGCCTCGAAACGTTCGAACTCTTCGCCCAGCAAAGCGCGGGTACGGGTGATAAAATCTACTGGAAGTGCCATCTCTTTTCGCTTGTTTCCGGCAAAAGTAGTACATTTGCATGAAATTTATGATTTATGATTTATGATTTATGGCAATAACGTCCCCATATTATATCATGATCATAAATCATAAATCTAAAATCATAAATCATAAAACATGTCCGCCCTTTACCTCATCCCCGTCACGCTTGGCGACGTCGAACATCGCCGGGTGCTTCCCGAATACAACCGGGAGGTGATTCTTTCTATCCGCCATTTCATTGTCGAAAACGTACGTACGGCACGCCGCTTCCTGAAGAAGACGGAACCTTCGATCGTGATAGACGACCTTACGTTTTATGAACTGAACAAGCATACGTCGCCCGAAGCCGTTGCCGGCTATCTGGCTCCTCTGGCGAAAGGTGAGCCGGTCGGCGTGATCTCGGAGGCCGGCTGTCCGGCTGTTGCCGATCCGGGTGCGGATGTGGTGGCGATCGCGCAGCGCAAGCGCTACAAGGTGGTTCCGCTGGTCGGTCCCTCTTCGATCTTGCTGTCGGTGATGGGTTCCGGTTTCAACGGGCAGAGCTTTGCCTTCCACGGCTATCTGCCGATCGACGCTTCGGAACGCACGAACACGATCAAGAAACTGGAAGGGCGTATTTATTCGGAGAATCAGACGCAGTTGTTCATCGAGACGCCCTACCGCAACAACAAGTTAGCGGAGGAGCTGATCCGCACCTGCCGGGCGTCGACCAAGTTGTGCATCGCCTCGAACATCACTTGCGCCGACGAGTATATCCGGACACGTCCCGTCAAGGAATGGGCCGGTAAGGTGCCCGACCTGAGCAAGAAACCGACAATCTTCTTAATCTATAAGTAAATGGCAGCATATCAGGCACACGAAACAGCCGTGATCGACCCCGGATGCACGATCGGCGAAGGCACGCGCATCTGGCATTTTTCCCATATCATGCCGGGGTGCACGATCGGGCGGAATTGCAATATCGGGCAGAATGTGGTGATCTCTCCGGAGGTCGTCTTGGGAGATAACGTGAAGGTGCAGAACAACGTCTCCGTCTATACCGGCGTGACGTGCGACGACGATGCCTTCTTAGGTCCCAGTTGTGTCTTCACCAATGTGGTCAATCCCCGTAGCGCCATCTCACGCAAAGACCAGTATTTGAAAACCTACGTCGGCAAAGGCGCATCCATCGGAGCGAACGCGACGGTCGTTTGCGGCCATACGATTGGCGCGTATGCCCTGGTCGGCGCCGGCGCCGTAGTCACCCGGGACATCCCGCCATACGCCTTGGTGGTCGGCAACCCGTCCCACCAGGTCGGCTGGGTCAGCGAATACGGGCATCGCCTTGTTTTCAATGAAACAGGTATCGCCATCTGCCCGGAGAGCAGCCAGCGATACCTGTTGAAGGATGGCGTCGTGACACGTATATAGGGGCGAGGTCCGCTCGCCCCCCCGCGCGTGTCCTCTTTTCTTATCTAACAAGCCTTGAAACTCATATCCAGCCCCTTGACAGAGTGCGTCAAGGCACCGACCGAAATATAATCCACACCGCATTCGGCATAGTCGCGAAGCGTAGCAAACGTGATGCCACCGGAGGATTCCAGTTCATAACGTCCGGCCACCATTTCGACGGCTTTCTTGGTATTCTCGATGTTGAAGTTGTCCAGCATGATGCGGTCGATACCGCCGACGCGCATGGCTTCCTGCAACTCGTCGAAGTTGCGGACTTCGATCTCGATCTTCAGATCCTTGTTCTTCTCTTTCAGATACTGGTGGCAACGGGTGATGGCCGCTTCGATGCCGCCGGCAAAATCCACATGGTTGTCCTTCAGTAGAATCATGTCGAACAACCCGATGCGATGGTTGACGCCGCCGCCGATTTTAACGGCCTCCTTTTCGATCATGCGCAGGCCCGGAGTCGTTTTGCGGGTGTCCAGCACGCGCGTTTTGGTCCCTTCCAATGCCTTGACATATTTGCGTGTCGTAGTGGCAATCCCGCTCATGCGTTGCATGACGTTGAGCATCAGGCGTTCCGTTTGCAACAAAGACTGTACCTTACCTTCGACGACGAAAGCGATATCGCCTTTCTTCACTTCGGCTCCGTCGTGGATGAATGTCGTCATTTTCAGCTCCGGATCGAAGGTGTGGAAGATGCGTTCGGCCATTTCGACACCGGCCAGTACGCCGTCCTCCTTTACGATCAGTTGGCTTTTGCCCATTTCCGTGTCCGGAATGCAACACAAAGTCGTATGGTCGCCATCTCCCATATCTTCTGCGAATGCCAGGCGGATCAGTTCCGCAATCAGTTGTTCTTTTGTCTCTTGTACGTTCATGTTACTGTTGATTTATGATTTATGATTTATGATTTATATGCGACAAGGTATAAATCATAAGATCT
>JAGBDR010000036.1 GCA_017937385.1 Parabacteroides sp. | reverse complement strand
GTTGAAAATACCTTTCAGTGAAACCCTCAACGAAATCTATATAGAGATGCCGAAATTTGTATTACCTTTGTCGGAGTGCGACACGCTTTACAAGAAGTGGTTATATGTATTAAACAACATCGAGATCATGGAACGATTACCCTTAGAACTGAACGATCAGATATTCCGCAAGCTGAAAAGCATAGTGGAAGTCGCCAGCATGACCCCCGATGAACGCCTGGAATATGAACTGAGCCTTTCCGTCGAACGTGACCTTTCTGCCGCCTTGGATACCAGCTTTGAGGATGGTATGGAGAAAGGTATAGAGAGAGGCAAGGCCGAAGGAATCGTTGAAGGCATGGAAAAAGGCAAGGCAGAGGGTCTTGCCGAAAGCCAGCGCCTTATTGCCGCCAATCTGAAAAAGCAAGGTATTCCTTTGGTGACCATTGCCCAATGTACCGGTCTTTCTGTAGAGGAGGTTACCCGGTTGTAACCGATAGGGTATAGCATTTTTTGCTTGCCTATCCTAAGAAGTTAAGAATGCCCATTCAAAGCCTCTTTCGATAGGCATTCATACCTCCTTTGAATGGGCATTCTAATCCCCTTTGAATAGGCATTCACAGGATTCTTAACCTTAATCCCCCAATTCTGCAATCCGTTTCCCATCCTTTTTCCTCTGTTTATATCGGGAAAGAACCGGTTGTCATCATATCGGACAACCGGTTGGGCCGGGTGATCTGAATCGTGCGAATTTGAAAAAATAGGACAGACTATTCTTGTGAACTCCCTCATTCTTATCAACTGGAAAATAAATTTCTAAAAAAGAGAACAGCAAGTCGTATAAATAGACCTTGTGGAAGTTTTGGGGAGGATGTTACTTTGCAAGCGGTAAAAAGTATATTATTCGAATTGCAGTTTAGTTATCGGATAACTTGGATACAGGCATAAAAGGAAATGGAATTAGATCGGAAATATAATATTGGACAGATATCGTCCCTGTTTTTTTGTGTATTCATTTTGTTGGTCGGGATGTTGGCTTGTGAGGAAGATGGTCATACATCCAAAGTGGGAAAACTTCGTTTGAGTTTGGCCGCCGATACTGTTTCTTTGAAGAAAGGTATCAATTCAGGCATCACTAAATCGGTTGGAGCGGACGAGTTCGATCGTTTCCTGACGACTGACGACTATCGCATTTGCATCCGCCAAGCCTCCGACACGGTCCGTTCTTTCGAACGTTTCGACCAGATGCCTTCTGAAATCGAACTGCCGGAAGGCATTTATACCCTTGTCGCTTCCAAAGGCGACGATCTTCCTGCCGCTTTCGAAAATCCTTATTTTGAAGGAAGCGCCGACTTCACCGTCAAAGCCGGCATGAACACCCCGTTGGATGTGGTCTGTTCGTTGGGAAATGCGCGGGTGACGGTGGAGTATACTTCTGATTTTCTTGAAGCCTATGATGATTATGCGGTTTTGCTTAGCACTCCTTTTATATCTGAAGAGTTTGAGATTGCAAAAGAAGAATCTCGTCCGATTTTTTTGCAGGTACCTACAGGGGGTACCGACTTGGTTGTTGGGATTCGTTTGAAGAAGTTTGGAGAGGAGGAAGAGAAAACATATTATATACCGACATCTTTGAAAATTGGGCGTAGGCAAAATGTTCATTTGATATTTAAGACCGATGGGGCTTCTATTTCCGGAATTGGATTGGATGTTTTGTTGGATGATGAGTTGGAGGAAGTCTCTTTTTCGACTGAAATTCCGGAATTTATGTGGGAGGTATTCAAGAAACCGACATTGACAGCCATGAACTTCGAGTCGGGGACATTGGCAGAAGAGGCACAAGCCGGTTTGTTTAAGAAAGAGGTTACGGTCGGTTTTGTCATGCGTGCAGGTGTAGGTTCTTTATGTATTAAATATTGGAGAGAAGACCAATATGAAGAAGATGCCGAAGTATTGGATTTGGCAACCGATGAAGGCGTCGAGAAGGCATTAAGCCGTCATTTTTCTTGGCAATCGGCTGATCGGCAGAATGTGAATATGTCCGGTATGAAAAACGGGCAGCTGTTTCTGTTAGGAGGTATCAATAGCTTGGAGTCTCCTCCTAAGGGAACAAATGGTTATTTATACCATTTTGAAATTAGCGGACATAATGCCAATGGTGATCCGAGCTATACGAATGTGTTGACGTTCGACGTATTTGTCCGTCCTGCTGGAATGCCTTTGGTTACGGTAGATCCGATTGCTAATACATTGGAAATTGTGGAAGGAATGGAATTGGAGTCGGATTGGCAGTTCGACTTTATTGCCACCGGTTTGATTGATGAGGAAGAGACGAATCTTACAGTTTCAGACGGCAGTTCAGAAAAGAAATTTGAGTTCATGAAAGATAATGGGGGAACATTGATGTCGGAATATGGTGCTGTCTTGACTGTTGAAAATGCGGCGAAGATGGCAATAAAGTTCCCGAAAAAGTTTGCAGCGACTTTAACGGCCCCCGAAACCGGACAGACAACCTATCAGTTTACGTTCCGATTGAAAGATAAAAAAGGGGAGACCTATACGTTGAAACGGGATTTGGTTGTTCGTGCCCCGTCGTTTGAGGTGAAGACGGTACAGGGTGATGCGTTTGCCAAGCGAATTGTGTTGCGTGCCGAAATGTCGGTAGGAAATAGAAAGAGCTTGTCATTCCAATATTGCCAGGCAAGCAGTGAGGATTGGATTTCTGTGCCGGGTCCGGTTAAGTCGGATGGGGATATTTTTTATGTCGATACGGTGAAAGGCTTGGAGCCGGAAACAGCCTATAAAGTTCGAGCTGTTTATCAAAGGATAAATCAGGTTGTTTCTCAGCCGGTTACTGTGAAGACGGAATCAATCGGCAGTTTGCCGAATCCGCAGTTCGAGGAATGGAGTATCATGCCGGATAAAAACGGTTGTACGGAACCTGGTCTGGATAAGGAATATTCTGGTTTGGGCGGTTTGTTTCATACTGTTGAATTCCCACATCGTTGTTGGGAAGTTTGGCAGCCTTGGGACTCTGAATCGTCAAAAGGATGGAATACATTGAATCTTAGTACGACCAGTGACGGAGATTTGCATGATGGATTAACTTCCGATCCGGGAAAAAAGTGGACCCGTTATGTTGCCAATTCCGGTACGATACGAACGGAAGGGGTGAATGGAGGCTATGCGGCATTAGTCCGGACTGTCGGTTATGGGGCGGGAAATACGGCTGCTTTAGCAAGTGGCGCCGGAACTGTAAATCTGATTGCTCCAGGTGAGTTGTATTTGGGTACTTATAATAAAGGTGGCCAATATGGGGTTCCGTTTGATTCAAGACCTTCAGGTTTCCGTTTTTCTTATAAATATGTAAGGAAGACTTCCGATAAGTTTATTGCCGAGATTGTTGTTTTGGATCGTAATGGTAATGAAATTGCGGTAGCCCGTTTGCCGGAAAGTGAGGCAAAGGTTTCTGATTCGTGGAAACAAGCCAGTGTAATGCTGAAATATAACGGTGAGTATAAACAAGAGCAAGCAGCCAGTATGTATATTCGGTTTGTTTCGGGTACTTCTACATCAAAAGATGATTTGTTGATTGTTCCGCCTGCTCGGAATTTGAGTAACGGTGAATATGTTGGAAGTCAATTATATGTCGATAACGTTGAGTTAATTTATGAATAAGAGAGATAAAATGAATAGTTGTAAGATATATTGTCTCATTCTGTTGTGTTTGATCGGGATGATGGCATGTGACCGGAATGAAGAACTCGGAGGACGTTTTACGTATGAAGACGGAGTAGGAGGTCTGGACCTTTCAACGGCGGTAGCCGAGCAGCAAACCGTGTCTATTATTACAAAGGCCGCTGATTTCAGTGGAATAGATGCAAAAAACTTTTATGTGGCTATCAAGAACCAGGAAACCGGTGAGTTGGTGAAGGAGTTTTCTTCTTTTTCGGCCATGGAAGATGCCGGTCTCCCGTTATTGCTGCCGATTGGTAAATATTCGGTGATCGCCTCTTCTTTCAATTTGCAGAATAAGGAAACATCGGAGATGCCTTATTTCGTGGATGAACAGGATTTCTTGATAGAGGAAAAGATGACGACCGGTGTTTCTTTGAAATGTGTATATAAGAGCATTGGGGTAGAGTTGGTCCTTTCGGAACGTTTTGCCGCATTGCTTAAAGAGCAACCGCATAATTACGCTTACGAGGTTGAGGTCGATTGTGCGGGAGTTTCGTATACATTCACGCAGGAAAAAATGCCCCCTGTCTATTTTATGGAATCTTGTGAGGAACTGGTGGTCAAGGTCCGGATGCGCCTTGGAAGTAGTGACTCTTGGTATCCGACTCGTGTATATCGAGTAAAAAATGGAGATAAATCACCGGAACTGAATGACTATTATATCATCAATCTGGATGTTGAGAAAGAGCCGGAAGATAGTGATACTGGAGAAGGTGATGACGTTCCGGAAACAATTTCTTTGTACAGTAAAATGATACAGATGGAAAATTAAAAGGAGAACGAATATGAAACGTATATTAGCTCTATTTTGTTGTTTGCTCTTCTTGTTTTCTTGTGAGATGAAGAAAGATTTGTTCGGGCAGGGGCAAGGCATAGAAGAGGATGTTTTGCCGGAAGATATCGGTTTGCTGGATTTGTATTTGATGGCAGAACGTGAAGCTCCCGTGCCTGGGACGAAAGGTGAAATTGATGAAAGCCTTTATTTTTGTACGGATGATTTTAGTGTACAGATATTGGATAGTGTGTCGCAGCTTGTAAAAAGTTATGATTCTTTTGCCGCATTGAAAGCGGATGGCGAATTGCTTCTGCCTGCTGGCAAATATACGATTAAGGCTTTTAGTGGTAATGATCCGGATGCCGGTTTTGATAGTCCTTATTATGAGGGCGATACAACTTGTTGGGTGTCAGCCAAAGAGGTTGTGAAGATTGAGGCAAATTGTCGTTTGGCCAATAAAAAGGTTCAGTTTGAATTTTCCGATCGCTTTTTTGATCAATTCAGAAGCGATTATATGGTCGTTGTGGATAATGGAGCAGGGGTACTGACGATTTCTTCGGAAGAATTGCGTTCCGCCTATTTTAAGAATACGGGAACACTTCGTTTTACCGTATATACAACGACAAATGAAGGAAAAACATACTCTTATTCCTGTGATTTATCGAAAGACGAGCAGATTAAGGAGCATAACAATCTATATATTCAGATGGATGTGATTGATGCGAAGCCTGATGTTCCGGTCAATCCGGATGAGCCCGATCCAGAGGAGCCGGAAGAGCCAAGTGATCCGGAAGAGCCGGATGATCCCAATGTACCGGAAGAACCGGATGTCCCGGAAGTTCCTGTCTCTGCACCGACTATCAAAGTGGATGTCTCTTTGGTCGAGAAGAACTATATTATAGAGATACCTTCTGATTTTGTAGAAACAGATAAACCGGATATTCCGGGAGGAGATGACAAACCGGGAGGAGATGACAAGCCGGGAGGTGATGAAACGGATCCATCTACGGCAAATCCGAAAATTACAGGAAAAATCAATAACAAGGCGTTTGATGTGAATGTAGAACAAAAGGTTTCTGCTAACACAAAGAGCGTGGTGATCAATCTTTATTTGCCTACCGGCTTGGATGGGCTGAATGTGGATGTCGCTATCGGTGATATAAAATTATCGTTGGATTTGCTAAACTCAAGCTCTTTGGATGAAATTAATGGGATTTTGAAAGGAATGGGAAAGAAATTAACTGTTCCGGCCCGGGGTGAGAAAGGCAATTTGGAATTTGATATATCTCCATTCTTGGATATGTTGGATACGGACAATACGTTCAAGATTGTCGTCAAGGATAAAAATGGGAAAAAAGAAACCGCAACGATTCGGTTGAAGAAGTAATAATATGATAGTTATGAGACGGTTATTGAAAATAGCTGAATGTGTTTTATTGATTGTACTCTTTGCTTGCACGGAAGACCGCTTGGTCCCTGCCGGATTCCTCTATCTGAATGTGGAAGAAGATGCAACCCTTATCACGAAAGCGCAATCTGAAGTTTCGTTCGAATCTCTTCGAGTCGATATTTTGGATATGGATGGAGATACTGTAAAAACGTATCCGGATTATTTGACGGAAGTGAAAGGACAACGGTTGACATTTCCTGCCGGTAGCTATACGGTTGCCGTAAGTTCTAACCATGACGGAAAGGCGGCCTGGAACGCTCCTTTGTTTCAAGGTTCGGAAGAAATTGAGGTTAAGCAAGGGGAAATCACAAGTGCACAGGTCGTTTGTAAAATTGCAAATACAAAAGTTTCGGTTAACTATTCGGAGGAGATGGGAAATTATTTTTCCCATTTCGGAGCTACGGTCAGCAATAGTTCCGGTTCATTGACCTATACACGTGATGAATATCGTTCAGGATAT
The DNA here is from genome assembly GCA_017937385.1 of Parabacteroides sp. Lineage (GTDB taxonomy): Bacteria > Bacteroidota > Bacteroidia > Bacteroidales > Tannerellaceae > Parabacteroides. The sequence continues at coordinate 16,490 of JAGBDR010000036.1, read as the reverse complement.
TTCACGCCGGAGCCATTGACTGTTGCTTTGCGCTTGGTGAACCGGGACGGTAATGAGTTTATTATTCGGAAAATATATAATGATATCAATCCTCAGTATCATTATACTTTCAAATTTACGGTTTCAAATTCCGGTGGCGAAGAAGAAGCCGGTGCAGATTTCGATATAACGGTCGATGATACGCATAAGGAGATTTGTTATGATATTTGCATCCGCGAAGAAAGTTTGTTCGGGATAGGTGAACCCAAAGTGGAGACGACCGGTAAATTTGTGGAGGGTGCATTTTCGTATCGGGTCAATTCGGGGGTTCCGGAAGTCGGAACGGTCGGGTTGCAATTGAAATTGGGAACGAAATGTCGTCTTTCTTCGGTTCTTGTCGAGACCTCATCTCCTACGTTTGTTAAAGCCGGGTTGAATAAATTTGACTTAATGAAACCGCAAGATGCAGTTTTGGCAAAAGAATTGGGTTTGGAATTGCCTGATTTCGAGAATGGGGAGAAGACTGATTCATATTCCACGTATGATTGGGACTTGTCCGGATTGGTTCCTCATTTGGAGTGCTTGAATTTGAAACCGACGGAACATTCTTTCACAATGATTTTGGTGGATGACCGGAATCAGGAAACAACTGTCTCTTTTACGATTAAGGTGGTTCCGGATGTGAAAGCCGCTGTAGAAGAGCCTTATTGTTGGTCTTCATTTGCTCTGTTAAAAGGGTTGTCGCAAAATAAGGATGTATATTTCCGGTTGACGAAAGAAGATGGAGAGCCAATTGATATCAAGGATGTAAAGATAACGGATGACGGAAATGTCTCGGCTTTGGTTATCGGCCTGGAACCCGAAGTGACCTATTCTTATACATTAGCTTCAGACGTGGATCCGGAGATGAAATGCGATCCGGTAGAGTTCCAATTGCGTAAACCCAAAGAAGTGTATAATATCGGTTTTGATATATGGGGAACCCGTTCCAAAAAAGCAGTTATCGGCAGCGGTAATGCAACGTTTGTTGTTCCGAATGGAGGAACGAGCGGCAATGTCGTTTGGGATTCCGGAAACTGGGGGGCTAAGGCGGCCGGTGAAACGTTGACAGACAAGACGACTGAAACGGCGACTGCTTCATCTACGTTTGGTGCTCAATTGAGTTCTAAATGGGCGGGAGCTTTAGGATTCGGAGCATTCTCGGCCGGTAGTATTTTTACCGGAGAAGCCCAGACGGTTTCTTCTAAGGGAGCTACCTTGAAATATGGATATGAATATTATGGTTATCCGACCCACATGAAGGGCTTTTATAAATACACGCCCGGCATTATCGATTATCAAGGGGAGTTCACTCCTGCCAATGGTTTAAAGAGAGGAGATACGGATGAATGTTTGATTTATGTCGCCTTGTGTACGAAAATGGTGGATGTCGTGTCGATGACTTCCGGGGTGGATCCTTTCAACCCGAATGCCGATTATGTTTTTGCCTACGGGGAATATGTCTCCAAAACAACGGAAAACAAGACAGGAGAAACTTTGAAAACGGAACCTCTGAACGGATATGCACCTTTTGATATCTGCTTGAAATATAAAACGGATGTACCGAGGACAAATTCTTTCTACATCGTGATTGTTGCCACATCCAGTCGTTATGGCGATTACTTTACCGGCAGCACAAACAGCGTGTTGTGTGTGGATGAATTTGAATTGACCTATGATTATGATGCTCAATCCTTTGTCGATAGAAGTTTGGGAGGCATGACTCCTGTAAATATTAATGAGAAGAATGAATAGTAAATGAAAAAACATCTTTTTTTCCTGTTCATAGCCGCTTTCTGTTTTTCTTTGCCCGTCCAGGCAAAGAAAAACAAGTACGACCGCGGGATTACAATGAAAACTTTTATCCCGAAAGGGCAATGGATGATAGGGACAACATTCTCCTATTCCGAGCATGTGGATGATAACTTCGAGTTTCTCTCCGTGCTGAAGGACATAACGAGCGATGGATACACGTTCAAGGTGACGCCCTTGGTCAGCTATTTCATACGCGACAATATCAGCATAGGGGCGCGTTTTGCGTACGGGCGTACCGTGACGAACATAAACAACATTTCTTTGGAATTGGGGGATGATTTGAGTTTTGAGGTCGACGATTATAGAAGTACGGCCAATACATTTACCTCCTCCGTCTTTTTGCGCACCTACCTGAATTTGGGGGACAGCAAACGGTTCGGGTTGTTCAATGAGGCAAGGGTGTCGTATGGTTATTCCGAAAGCAACGGCAGTTCCGGAATCGGGACCGACCTCTCCGGTCTGTATCAGTTGAAACACAACCTGAATATCGGTGTCGCACCCGGTATCACGGTGTTTGCCAATGATTTTGCTGCGGTGGAAGCCTCCATCAGCGTGGCTGGGCTTAACTTCAACTGGTATGACCAGACGCGCGACCAGGTGTATAAAGGTAAACGGACTTCCAGTTCGGCAAATTTCAAAATCAACCTCCTGTCCGTAGACCTTGGTATTGTCTTTTATTTGTAATGCGTGATGAAGAGAGGAAAGAATTTCATATTGTTTTCGGCATTATTAGCTCTTTTGGCTGGGTGCGTGAAGAACGATTTACCCTATCCCACGATTGTGGGCGAAATCAATGAATTTGCCGTGCAGGGACAGACCCAGATGAAGATCGACAAGGCAACGGCCACTATCGCTGTCAAGGTGGCGGATAGCCTGGACCTGACTACGCTCAAAGTCGAAAAGTTGGTTGTGACAGACGGCATGACGGTGACCCCGGATGAAGAGGCTTGCCTCGACTTCGCGCATTTTCCGGATACCGGCTTTGTCCATGCGGACAGCCTCCCTCCTACCGCCGATACGCGGATGAACTTCAAGAAACCGGTTACCTTCACGCTCAGCCTTTATCAGGACTATCTTTGGACCGTGACGGTGGAGCGTGACATCCAGCAACGGGTGAACGTGAAAAACCAGTTGGGAAGTGCACTGATTGATAAGAATACGCATAATGTCATCATATACGTGGATTCGCTTTTGCAACCCTCCTTGCGTAATGTCGAGATTGAAACACTGAGCCTGGGTGGCTCGACGGCGACCGTTATGCCCGATCCGCGCTCGGTTACCGATTTCACACGTCCTCGTACCTTCCTGTTTACCGCTTTCGGCGAAACGGAAGAATGGACCGTCAGTGTCGCCTACCCGCCGGCAGGGATGTCTTTCACGACCGTTTCGGCTTTTGCCAAACGGGCTTGTGTGTCGGGGGTAACCCGGACGGGGATGGTGTCCGCACGTTATCGGGCCAAGGCGGAAACGGAAACGAAGGCGGAAACGGATGGCGAGTGGCAGAGTGTGTTGGCAAGTGAGATCGAGATTGACGAAGAGGGCAATTTCACGCTCACGTTCACGCACCTGCAACCGGGCAAAGTCTATGAGTATGAATTGACGGTCGACGGGGTTACGGAAGATATAAAAACCTTCGAGACGGAGCCTGTCCAACTGATTCCCAACCTTTCTTTAGATGATTGGTATAAAGATGGGAAAAGCTGGTATGCCAACCTCGATCTGACTCCCGACAATTATTTCTGGGATTCCGGCAACAAAGGTTCCAACGCGGTAGGAGAAGCCAACCCGACCTCGCCGGAAACGAGCGATGTGGTCCGGGGCAAGGCGGCACGTCTGGAAAGCAAGACGGTGGCCGGTGTCTTTGCCGCCGGAAGTCTTTATACGGGAACATTTGGTCAGGTAGTGGGACTGAGCGGTGCCTCTTTGAATTTCGGCCGTCCCTATACGGGCCGTCCGTCGGCATTGAAAGGGTACTATAAGTATAACTCCGGCGTGATCGACAAGACGAAAGCGCCTTATCAGGATTTGGCGGGCAGACGCGATTCCTGCCATATCTATATGGCCTTGTTCTCAGGCTGGACGGCCCCGTTCCCGGTCAATACCAATACCGGAACGTTTGTCGATCTGACGTGGAACAATGAAAACCTGGTTGCTTTCGGGCAACTTGTGCAAGGCGAGACGGTAAAGGACTATACCCAGTTCCGTATCGACTTAGCATATCGCGACCAAACCACCAAGCCGACCTATATCCTCATCGTTGCTTCCGCCAGCAAGTATGGCGATTACTTCACGGGAAGTACGAGCAGCGTGTTGCTGTTGGATGAGTTGGAGTTGGTGTTTGAATAATGGACAATTTTACTTGTCGAGTAGGTCAAAATCTACTTAGTAAGTAGACGAGCATCTACTTAGTAAGTAGAGGGGGTGTCTGCTTAGTAAGTAGAGGAAGGTCTACTTATTAAGTAGTTTTTATATTGCTTACCGACCGGATAAATGCTTGTCTGGCAGGTAGGGCAAAATTAGGTTGAATTCAGATTAAAAATTAAATATACCCGAAAACGGGGAAGAAAGGATTACGATATGACCATGGATAGAGTAATTGATGGGTGGATTAAAGGTGTACTGTTGGCTGGGCTGTTGCTGGTGGCTGGGATGGCTGAGGCTACAAATGTGAATTCGGCTGAAGAGTTAGCAAAGGCTTTAAGTGCTGATTGGGATGGAAAGAATAAGGTGACTTTGAAAAAGGATGTGGAGTTGTCGAAAACGATTACGATAACGGGTGGAGATATTGTATTGGATTTAGGAGAAAAAACATTAAAAAATAAACAGAGTCCAACAGGTCTTACTTCTAAAAATATAGTTGTACTGGAAATTACAAACGGATCAACTATAACTATTACTAACGGTAAGATTGATGATGACAAAAAAGAGTCTTTAAGCATAAAAGGAGGAATGGTAATATTAGAAAAATCAGTTGAGATTTCTGCTGCATATACTGCTGTGAATTTGCAATCAGGATGTTTAATAATGAATGGAGGAAGGATTATAGCTAATAATGTACTGAATGAGTCTATTGGTGTACTTGTTTCTTCTTCTTCTAAATTTTGTATGAATGGAGGAAATATTAGTGCATCTTCTACAATTGGAAACGCATATCCTGCAACTGGACTTAAAATTGAAGGTGGAAGTGGAAATGTTCAATTGAAAGGAGGAACAATTTCTGCTTCTGCTAATTATGGTTTAGAACGTTCAATTAGATCTTCTATTCAAAATTTTAAACAAATATGTGTCCGTGGTTATGGAATTCATCAGAGTGAAAAGTTATGTGATGTTAATTTGAAGGAAGTTAATGGCAATGTCGAAATCAAGCCAATCAAATATGAAATAAAATATTATGAGCCAGATAGTTCTGTTATTAACGATAGCTCATTACCAAAAACTTTTACTATTGAATCGCCAAATATATCCATACCGAATCTTTCTGATAAAGCACATTATACATTTTCGGGCTGGCGACTTACCTCTGTAACGGATGGTAAACCGACAAAAGATTATGTGTTAAAACCTAATGATTATATAAGGGATGTACGTTTGACTGCTATTTTTGAACCAAAAGAGTATCCAATAATTTATGATCGTAAAGGGGGAACAAATGTGTCTGGAAATCCGAATACCTATACAGTTGAGACAGAAATGAAGTTAGGCGAACCTTCCCGGGGGGGGGATTACGATTTTGAAGGTTGGTACACGGATGCTAACTTTACAAAGAAATTTGAAGCTTTCAACAAAAGTTTTTATGGAAATCCATTGACGCTTTATGCTAAATGGAGTCCTATAAAGTATGATGTAACACTTTATAATGGAGATACAAAATATACAATGTGGGGCGATACTTTGCATCGTACCGTAGAAAAAGGGTTGGATTTATCCTCATATCAACCGACAAGAGATGGGTATATCTTCATGGGTTGGTCAACCGATAAAGAAGGGAAGAACATATTGAATGCTGTATCGGCAGGAAGTGGAAATATAGATTTATATGCACAATGGAAGATTGTATCTTTTGTTATTACATATAATTCGAATGGAGGTACTGTATTTCGTGATGAAGAATATACTTTAGTGACAAAACCAGATAGAAGTAGATGGAGAGAAGTGGAGCAAGTTGAGCGAAACGGTTATGTATTTAGAGGATGGTTTTTAGAATCTGATTTTTCAGGAGAACGACTAATAGATTTTCCTTTGAATGTAGATTTGGATACATCGCCTGATGATAAATATGTCATAACAATACCCTTATATGCTAAATGGGAAATGACCAATTATACAATAGAATTCAGGAATGCTGGAGATATAGATACTAAAACATATAATATTAAGGATGGTATTTTAGAGGAGGAAATGCCTAAACCCGAAATGTTGGGATATACATTTTTAGGTTGGTTTAATAAGAATAATGAATTGGTGAAATCCATTTCTCCCGGAACTGAAAATTTAGTTCTTTTAGCCCATTGGGAACCGATCAAATACAAAATTACATACGAAACAAACGGTGGAAGCATTTCCGGTGAACAGTTGGAATATACGATTGTCGATCATGTCAAACTGGTTACCCCGACGAAAGAGCATTATACGTTTACCGGTTGGTACACGCAAAAAGAGGGTGGCGAGAAATATATGCAAGACGAGTTTCACTCACAGACCGGAGATAAGGTGGTTTATGCCCGTTGGACACCGAAGACCTATCATTTGTCGTTCGTGACGAATGAAGGTTCTGAAATCAAAGGTAGTTTTCCCTTCACGTATGGGGAGGTGATTGATATCGACAAGCGTACGTACCGGCAGGCCTATACATTCGAAGGGTGGTATTTGGATGCCGGTTTTACGAAGAAGTACGATAAAAATACGTCCGGAAGTATTGGTGGCGACCTTACCCTGTATGCTAAATGGTCTCCGACCCGTTATAAGATTAAATATGATATGTTTCATGGGGTCGCGATTCCGGATGATTCTTATTCGACGGAAGAGGAAAAGGAACTGCCGACCAATGCCATCCGCGACGGTTTCTCTTTTGCCGGATGGTATGCGGATGTGATGTTGACAAATGGCCCGGTGACGAAGATCGAGAAAGGCAGTTCGGGCGACAAGACTTTTTATGCCACATGGAAACGGGGAAACTTCATTCATTTCCTGACTCCGGAAAACGGGACCATCCAAGTGGTGCGGAGAGGAAAAGAATTGGCATCGGGCGATATGGTCGGAACCAATGTGGAGCTTGAGATTTCGGCTATTCCGGTTTCTGAAAGGTATCGTTTGAAGAGTTTGTCGATCGGTGATAAGACCTACACCACCAGCCCGCAGATCGTCAGAATGCCGGAAAGCGATTTGCATATCTCCGCCGTCTTTGAAGATGCGCGTACGGTCGCTTCCGCACCGGAAATCATCACCGATCCGGAAAACACCGACAATATGATTGCCGGTACAACCGTGAAAGTGACGCTCAAAAAGACGGATGAAAACACGACACTCTATTATTCGATCAGCGACAGTCCGCGACGGCCCTATGAAGGACCTTTCGAGGTGAGCAGCGAAACATCCAAGTTGGTTACTTTGAAGGCCTACGCGGTCAAGGAGGGTTGTAAAGACGGAGTGACCGTGCGCGATATGGGATTCGGCGTGCAGAAGGTCATGATTACCTTCGATCTGCCGGTTGGCATGACTGCTGTCAATCCGTTGGGTGGCGATGTGGTTTCGGCTATCGCTTCCGGAGATGCATTCGAATTTTCTCTGGAAATAGATAAAAGCTATTTTCAATCATTGGACTCGATGGTCGTATTGGCAAACGATTCCGTCTTGACGGCCGATGCCAAGGGTATTTACCGGGTGGAAGGGCCTTCCAAGGATGTGACAATAACGGTGGATGGAGTAGAAAAGGCGTCATACGAGGTAATTTTGGAACAGAGCGACTATGGCCGTATCTATTTTACGGAAGATGGTAGCGAAGGTCCGCTTACGTTGTCTCGTTCCCAACAGATTTCGGTAACGGCCGTACCCGATCTGAACTATAAGTTCGGGGGATGGAACGACGGAAGCCAGTCAAACCCATACCGTCTGCTGGTTACGAGCGATACGACATTGGCAGCCATTTTTGTGCCGGATGCCCAATATTACACCATTACGCTGCCCGTATTGGAAGGAGTGACGGTGAAACCGCTTTCCAACTATTCGACCGAAGTGTTACGAGGTGGCAAGTTCCATTTCTACTTGCGTTTGGCCGATGGGTATAGTGCCGAGAACCTGGTGGTCAAGGCGAACGGCGTGGTTTTGGAAGCAAATGCAGATGGTGTGTATAGCTTATATAAAGTTGCCCAGAACTACTCCATCTCCGTAGACGGTGTCGTGAAGGACGGCGTCAAATTGAAGTTGGCTGACCATGTTTCAGCCATCGACCTTGCGACGGCGACAGACGCGACGAAAGCACGGGTGTATCCCGAATCGATGATCTCTTTGCTGGCAACAGCTCCTGAGGGGCAATATTTTTACAAATGGAATGACGGGAATAGTGATAACCCGCGTATCGTGACGGTCCGCGAGGCTTCCGGATTGTTGCCTTTGTTCCAGCCGGTATCCGGAGACAAGAACTACGCCCGGATCCAGCTCCCCAACGTGATCGGGGCCGGTGTCGGGGTGCAGGTGGATATACATACGATCGAGGTGGGCGGCAAGATGCCGTTCAAAGTCGTGCTTCTGCCGGGATACAGCCAAAGCGAAGTGAAGGTCACCGCCAACGGCAAGCCGTTGGAAGAAGGGCTGTCCATGCGGGCTGCCAGCAAGAGCCGCACATTGGTTTATTCGCTTGCCGATGTGGATGAAGAGGTGAAAATCGAGATTAGCGGTTTGAAGCTCGACACTTATCATGTCGGCGTGGAGCAGTCGGAAGGAGGACGGACGTCCGTCAGCCCGTCGGGGCAGGTCGAATACGGCAAGCAGGTGACATTCACGGCTACGCCGGATAACGGTAACATATTCGTCAAATGGAGCGACGGGAACACGTTGAACCCTTATCCCGTCTCGATTGACGGCGACACGAGCCTGAAAGCGGTCTTTATGCGTAGCGATATGGCGGTTGCGAATGAGGATGTCGCTCTTTCGGACGCACGCATATATGTCCGTGCCGGCAAATTGTATGTGGAGACGGCTGAGGATTCGCCTTTGTATGTTTGGGATTATAAGGGTGTTTTGCTTTATGCCCTTGACATACCGGCAGGTACCTGTTCCTATCCGCTCCCGGCCGGTATTTATGTCGTGAAGGTCGGAAAGAAACAACCGGAAAAGGTGATGATCCGGTAATATGGATGGTTTCATTTATCTGTGTGGAAGTGGCTTTTGCGGTAAAGGGAACATCCTTATTCTATAAACCAAATTATTTCCGTACCTTTGTACCTCAAAAAGAGAACACAACGTATGGAAAAACAGTTTAAGAGAACGCTGATTACGACGGCGTTGCCGTATGCGAACGGGCCGGTGCATATCGGGCATTTGGCCGGGGTGTATGTGCCTGCCGATATTTATGCACGCTATCTCCGTCTGAAAGGGGAAGAGGTTTTGATGATCGGTGGATCGGATGAACATGGGGTGCCTATCACTTTGAGAGCGAAGAAAGAAGGAATTACGCCGCAGGATGTGGTGGACCGTTATCATGGGATTATCAAGAAGTCTTTTGAGGAGTTCGGTATTTCGTTCGATATCTATTCGCGAACGACTTCGGCTACCCATCATCAGATGGCGTCGGATTTCTTCCGTACCTTGTATGACAAAGGCGAGTTTATCGAGAAAACAAGCGAACAGTATTACGACGAGGAGGCCAAACAGTTCCTTGCCGACCGCTATATAACCGGGACCTGTCCACATTGCGGCAACGAAAAGGCATACGGCGACCAGTGCGAAGCCTGCGGTACTTCGTTGAGCCCGACAGACCTGATCAACCCGAAGTCCGCCATCAGTGGCAGCCAGCCGGTGATGAAGGAGACCAAACACTGGTATCTGCCTTTGGACAAATGGGAACCGTTCCTGCGGCAGTGGATTCTGGAAGGGCATAAGGAGTGGAAATCGAACGTGTACGGACAATGCAAGAGCTGGTTGGATATGGGCTTGCAGCCCCGTGCCGTCAGCCGCGACCTCGACTGGGGGATTCCTGTGCCGGTGGAAGGTGCGGAGGGAAAGGTGTTGTATGTCTGGTTTGACGCGCCTATCGGGTATATCTCCAATACGAAGGAGTTGCTTCCCGACACCTGGGAAACCTGGTGGAAAGATCCGGAGACCAAGATGGTACATTTCATCGGCAAGGACAACATCGTATTCCATTGTATCGTATTCCCCTCCATGCTGAAAGCCGAAGGCTCGTATAACCTGCCGGAAAATGTGCCGGCCAATGAGTTCCTGAACCTGGAAGGCGACAAGATCTCCACTTCCCGCAACTGGGCGGTCTGGTTGAACGAATACCTGGTGGATATGCCGGGCAAACAGGACGTGTTGCGCTATGTCTTGACTGCCAACGCGCCGGAAACGAAAGACAACGATTTCACCTGGAAAGATTTTCAGGCACGCAATAACAATGAGCTGGTCGCCATCTTGGGCAACTTCGTCAACCGCGCTTTGGTGCTGACCGGAAAGTATTTTGATGGCAAGGTGCCGGCTGCCGGCGAACTGACCGATTATGACCGTCAGACGTTGCAAGACTTTGCTGATGTGAAGGCCGATGTGGAACGCCTGTTGGACACCTACCATTTCCGTGATGCCCAGAAAGAGGCCATGAACTTGGCGCGTATCGGCAACAAATACCTGGCTGACACCGAACCCTGGAAGTTGGCTAAGACCGACATGGCACGTGTCGCCACGATCATGAATATCGCACTCCAGATCACGGCAAACTTAGCGATCGCTTTCGAACCGTTCCTGCCGTTCAGCATGGAGAAACTGAACAAGATGCTGAATGTCGAGCCGTTGGGTTGGAACCGTTTAGGAGCGACCGACCTGTTGGAAGCCGGCCACCCGTTGGGCAAGGCGGAACTGTTGTTCGAGAAGATCGAAGACAGCGTGATCGAAGCGCAGGTGCAAAAGCTGTTGGACACGAAGAAGGCGAACGAAGAGGCGAACTACAAGGCGAAACCGATCCGCGAGAATATCGAGTTCGACGACTTCATGAAGTTGGATATCCGTGTCGGGACCGTGCTGGAATGTACGAAAGTGCCGAAGGCGGACAAACTGTTGCAGTTCCGCATCGACGACGGGCTGGAAAAACGGACGATTGTTTCCGGTATCGCCCAGCACTACAAACCGGAAGAGCTTGTGGGCAAACAGGTCTGCTTCATCGCGAACCTGGCTCCGCGCAAACTGAAAGGCATCGTTTCCGAAGGTATGATCCTTTCGGCAGAAAACTTCGACGGCAAGCTGGCGGTCATCACTCCTGAAAAAGAGGTGAAGCCGGGTAGCGAGGTGAAATAGGGAATACGATGTTTGAAGAACAGATACAGATGGTCGACTTGCATGGGCAGTATCTCCGGTTCAAAGAGGAGATCGACGGGGCCATGCAAGCGGTGATCGGCAGTTGCGCCTTTATCAACGGCCCGCAGGTGAAAACCTTTGCCGGGCATCTGGCCGGTTATCTCCAGGTCCCGTATGTGATCCCTTGCGGTAACGGGACGGATGCTTTGCAGATTGCGCTGATGGCATTGGGACTCCGGCCGGGCGATGAGGTGATTTTGCCGGCATTCACGTATATAGCCGCTGCCGAGGTGGTCGCTCTGTTAGGGCTGACACCTGTACTGGTGGATGTCGATTCCCGGACGTTCAATATCGACCCCCGGAGCATCGAAGCGGCTGTTTCGGAACGGACCAAGGTGATCGTGGCCGTCCATCTGTTCGGGCAGTCCTGCGACATGGAGCCGATCATGGCGTTGGCGGATGCCTGCCATCTGTATGTCGTGGAAGATAACGCCCAGTCCATCGGAGCCGATTATACGTTTTCCGACGGGCGGGTGCGAAAGGCCGGGACGATCGGGCATATCGGGACCACCTCCTTTTTCCCCTCCAAGCCGTTGGCTTGTTATGGCGACGGAGGTGCGTTGATGACTTCCGACGAGGAACTGGCTGCCCGTATCCGCATGATTGCCAATCACGGGCAGGAGTGCAAATACCATCATCAGCGGATCGGGTGCAACTCCCGCCTGGATACGTTGCAGGCAGCCATACTGGATGTGAAGTTGAAGCATCTGGAGGAGTTCGCGGAAGCTCGCCGGCAGGTAGCTTCCCGCTACGACGAAGCGTTGTCTTCCTGCGGTTCGTGGGTGCTTCCGGCAAAAGCGGCCTATTCGTCCCATGTCTATCACCAATATACGATCCAGGTAAAAGACGGCCGGCGGAATGCCTTGCAACAGTTGTTGAAAGAACACGGAATCCCTTCCATGGTTTATTATCCCCTGCCGGTACACCGGCAGGAAGCCTATCGGCACATCTCCCGTCTGTCCGGCAGCCTGGACATCTCCGCCGGTCTGTGCGACGCTGTCCTGTCCCTGCCCATTCATACGGAAATGTCTCCCCGGCAACAACAATATATAATAGAGAAACTACTGGATTTATGATTTGTGATTTATGATTTATTTTCGACGCATAAATCATAATTCACAAATCATAAATCATAAATAAAATCATTTATGGATAAAAAGATAAAGTTCGCAGTAATCGGTTGTGGCCATATCGGGAAGCGCCATGCCGAGATGGTGACACGCGATCCGGGAGCTGAATTGGTCGCCCTTTGTGATATTCGCCCGCGTGAAGAACTGGGAATAGAGGCGTATGATGTCCCGTTTTTCTCCTCCCTGGAAGATTTGTTGCAGAGCGGGATTCCCCTGGATGTCGTGAACGTCTGTACTCCGAACGGCTTGCATGCGGCCATGGCGGTCCAGGCAATCGAAGCCGGCTGCAACGTCGTGATCGAGAAGCCGATGGCACTGACGCTTGCCGATGCCGAGAAGGTGGTCTATGCTTCGCTGAAATACCGTAAACAGGTGTTCTGCGTCATGCAAAACCGCTATTCCCCGCCATCCGTTTGGATCAAGGAGATGGTGGATTCCGGCAAGTTGGGCAAAATCTATATGGTCCAGTTGAATTGCTATTGGAACCGTGACGAGCGTTATTACAAGCCCGGAGGTTGGCATGGCGATGCCGCGTTGGACGGCGGGACGCTTTTCACCCAATTCTCCCATTTCATCGACATTATGTACTGGCTTTTCGGAGATATCTGCAACATCCAGGCACGTTTTGCCGATTTCAATCATGCCGGACTCACCGCTTTTGAAGATTCGGGTTTCGTGAATTTCAATTTCGTGAACGGGGGTATGGGTAGCCTGAGCTATTCCACTTCGGTCTGGAACAAGAACATGGAAAGTAGTATGCTGATCGTGGCGGAAAACGGCAGCGTGAAGATCGGCGGACAGTATATGAACGAAGTCGAATACTGCCATATCAAGGACTATGAGATGCCGGAACTGGCACCGACCAATCCGGGTAATGACTACGGCCCTTACAAAGGCTCCGCCCAGAACCATAATTTCGTGATCCGCAATGTGGTCCGCGTCCTCTCCGGTACAGGTTCGGAATGTATCACGACCAATGTCCTGGAAGGCATGAAGGTGGTGGACATCATCCAACGGATTTACGCGTTGAAGCAATAGCGGCAAGATATGGACGGGGCGGCGTGTCAGATATGGATGCCGTATTCATGCTTCACCTCGTCCATCACAAAAGTGCTTTCGAGCGATCCGAGGCTGTCGATTGTGCCTAACACGTTCAGGATGAACTCCTGGTAATATTTCATGTTCGGGGCATGGATCTTCAACAGGTAGTCGTAGCTTCCCGATATGTTGTAGCATTCCGTGACTTGCGGGATCTCTTGGATGATCCGTGTGAACTCCGCTGCAATCTCTTTGTTCAGCCTTCTCAACTTGACGCTGCAAAAGACCATGAAACCCTGGTTCAGCTTTTCGGCATCCAGCACCGCTATGTATTTCTTTATATATCCTCCGTTTTCAAGGCGTTTCAGGCGTTCGAAGACGGGTGTCGACGAGAGGTTGACGCTTGCGGCGAGCTCTTTTGTGGTGAGCCGGGCATTCGTTTGCAAGGTACGGAGGATCTGCAAGTCTACTTTGTCTAATTTTTCCTGTGTGTTCATAAAGAATAAAATTCTGCCGGAATCCTTTTTGGGGGGCCGATACAGTTTGTGTGTTCTGTTGATGGCTGCAAAAATAGTGTTATTTTCTGTATTTTCCTTATATCTTGTTTGATATTCCTACCTGCCGTAGCTTTGCCGGAAAATAAACAAGAAGAAACATTTAAAAAAATACGACTATGGCAACAAAGAAATTACATTTCGAGACATTACAGGTTCATGTAGGCCAGGAACAGGCTGATCCCGCAACAGACGCACGTGCCGTCCCTATTTATCAGACGACCTCTTATGTGTTTCACGACTCCCAACATGCGGCGGACCGTTTCGGGCTTCGCGATGCCGGGAATATTTATGGGCGTCTGACCAATTCGACGCAAGGCGTTTTCGAAGCGCGTGTCGCCGCTCTCGAAGGGGGAACGGCTGGTCTGGCGGTGGCTTCGGGGGCAGCTGCTGTGACGTATGCCTTGCAGAATATACTGGGAGTGGGCGACCATATTGTGGCGGCCGACAACCTTTATGGCGGTTCTTTCAATTTGATTACACATACGCTGGCGGCCCAGGGTGTTTCCCATACGATTGTCAATGTCCGGGATTTGCAGGCTTTGGATGTCGCGATTCAGGACAACACGAAAGCGGTCTATGTCGAGACGTTCGGCAATCCTAATTCCGATGTGACCGATATCGATGCGGTTGCGGAGGTGGCCCATCGCCATCATGTCCCGTTGATTGTGGATAATACATTCGGGACCCCTTTCCTGATTCGCCCGATCGAGCATGGGGCGGACATTGTCGTCCATTCTGCCACCAAATTTATCGGCGGACACGGATCGAGCCTGGGAGGAGTGATTGTAGACAGCGGCCGTTTCGACTGGAAGGCCAATGCCGATAAGTTCCCGACCTTGGGCAAACCGGATCCGAGCTATCATGGGGCGGTCTTTGCCGATGTGGCGGGCGCGGCGGCTTTCGTCACCCGCATCCGGGCTGTCATACTTCGCGATACAGGGGCTACGATCTCGCCTTTCAATGCTTTTATCTTGTTGCAGGGCTTGGAAACCTTATCCCTCCGGGTGGAACGTCATGTGGCCAATGCGTTGAAAGTCGTCGAGTATCTCTCCAAGCATCCGAAAGTAACCCGCGTGAACCATCCGTCCCTGCCGGACCATCCGGATCATACGCTCTATAACCGGTATTTCCCGAAAGGTGCCGGGAGCATCTTTACATTCGAGATCGCAGGCGGGCAGGAGGCAGCCTGGAAGTTTATCGATTCGCTGGAGATATTCTCGTTGCTTGCGAATGTGGCGGATGTAAAGAGCCTTGTGATCCATCCATATACGACCACCCATTCCCAAATGACCCCGGAAGAGCTGGCCGGACAGCATATCACGCCTTCTACGATACGCCTGAGTATCGGTACCGAATATATCGATGATATCATCGATGATTTGGAGCAGGCTCTGGCACGGGTTTGATGTGAGGTCCCGATATGAGGTGTGGAATGCCGTGTAAATTACATATATGGTTGTTTGAAATCTGTAAATTCGTTACGTTGTTTCACCAGTGGGTTATTGTAAAATACTGTTTCCTTAACATTTCGGTACACTCTTTATAAATCGCATAAAACCCCGGTTAAATCCTGAAAAAACATACCTTTCCGCCATGAGGTGCGCAGTTTTTTGCCCTGAAGACGGTCTTCAGCCCCGTGAGGTCCGACTTCATGTACCTTGACGACCGTCTTCATGGCGGGGAAGACGGTCGTCAGGGCGGTGAAGTCCGACTTCAGCGTGAAAAAGCGGCAAATCTTTTTGAGAATATTCGGAACCGCATTCATATTGGTTCGGCTACAGGCGATTCTCCGGGAGTTCAGCTTTTCCACAATGTCAGGAATTCCGCCTTTTCGCTGACAAATAAAACCGGAATTCCGTTTTCTTGCCGCCCTCGCTTTACTGGCTGTTCCTGTATGTCGGTTTGGAAGCGCAAAAAGACAGTCGCCATTTGTCCGGATTTTTACTCGAAATAGAAAAACGCCTCCAAAGGGGGATATTGTCAGTTTTAACAATCTGTTTTCTGATAACCTCCGACCCTTTTTCCCCGGTACGAATGGCCGGAAAGAGCTCGGCTTTTTCGCGTGCGCACCCTATAAAATCCCTTTTCCCATCTGAAAAAATTCCAAAAAAACTCCCGAAAAAATTTGGTCAGAACATCTAAACCCCGTACTTTTGCACCCGCATTCGAGTGAGAGTGGCACAGTATACATGCTGAGAGGAGGTACCGGGAGGTAGGATGAGGTTAGCGAGTGCTAAGCGAATGTCCGATGTTCCGGGAGTCACTGAAAAACTTTTTCAAATTTTCTTTCCGAAAAATTTGTCAGTTTGAAAAAAGTGCTTACCTTTGCAGCCGCAATCGAGAGAAAGCGAAAAAGTTCTTTGAAAGACTT
>JAGBDR010000035.1 GCA_017937385.1 Parabacteroides sp. | reverse complement strand
TATTAAGGTGGTTATAGCGTTGGGGATCCACCTCTTCCCATTCCGAACAGAGAAGTTAAGCCCAACCACGTCGATGGTACTGCGTAAAAGTGGGAGAGTAGATAGCCGCCGTTTTTAGTTAAGAAAGCCGATTCCAATGGGAGTCGGCTTTTTTTGTTTAGGGGGATTCTTCTTCCTGTATAATATTCTTTCTTGTTTCTCGTTCAATATATATTGATTGAATATTTCGTTATGAAGAGTATATATGATTCCCGTCAGCGACTGAAATTCGTGTTTATTTTTACGGCTATCCTGATAGCGATTGCTTCACTTGTTGTTTCTGATATGCTGATAAAGGATCTGGCTCAGGAGGAGCGCCAGAAGATGGAAGTCTGGGCGGAAGCCACCCGGTTAACGGCAAGCAAGAATACGGCTGTGGATTTGTCTCTTGTTTTGAAGATTCTGGAGGGGAATACGACTATCCCGGTTGTGCTGTGTAATGACAAAGACAGCATCATGTTCGTAAAGAATATAAATTTCCCCGAAAGTGATGTGGAAGAATTTCAGAGAGCAAAGGTAAAGGAGCTGAAAAGTAAAAATACGATTGTGATTGATATGGAGGATGGTACCTTTCAATATGTTTATTATGACGATTCCATAATCCTGAAGCGATTGTTGATTTATCCTTATGCACAGCTTACGGTTGTCTTTGTCTTTATCGTGATCGCTTTTTTGGCACTTGCGAGCACAAAGAAAGCCGAACAGAATAAAGTGTGGGTTGGACTATCCAAAGAAACCGCCCATCAGTTAGGAACGCCTATTTCGTCTCTGATCGCTTGGGTGGAGTATTTGCGGACAAAAGATATAGATTCTTCTCTTTTGAACGAAATGGAAAAAGATGTGAAGCGCCTGGAAACAATTGCGGAGCGTTTTTCCAAAATTGGTTCCAATCCCGATCCGGTTCCGGTGGATATTAATAATTCTATCCGTTCAGCCTTGAGCTATATGGGAACGCGTATTTCTTCGAAAGTCAAGATTTATACACATCTTATTGACAGGCCAGTACTGGTTATGATGAATGATTCCCTTTTTGCTTGGGTGATTGAAAACCTGACTAAAAATGCAGTAGATGCGATGGAAGGACAGGGAGAAATCACTTTTCAGGTGGAGGAACGCGATAAGGTCGTCCGTATCGATGTGACCGATACAGGCAAGGGAATTGCCAAGTCTAAGTTCAAAACCGTGTTCAATCCCGGATATACGACCAAGAAACGCGGTTGGGGATTGGGGCTGTCTTTGGTCAAGCGCATTGTAGAATCTTATCATGGAGGAAAGATATTTGTCAAGAGTTCGGAGGTCGGAAAAGGCACGACTTTCCGGATTGAGCTTCGGAAATATAAAGGCTAAAATCTTAGATGATAAAAAATAACGGTAAAGGTATTGCATTTGTGTTTAGTTTTTTCGTACCTTTGCAAGGTTTTTACATAAAAGGCTTTGGGAAAGTTTAAATTATATAATGTAGATTTGAAAAATCTCACTCCAGGAGTACACGAATTTGAGTATTTATTGGAGAATAAGTTTTTTGTGGACATTGATGGAGACCAAGTCCAGAAGGGCAAAGTGAAGGCTTTCCTCACGGTAAAACGGTCTTCTATGATGTTTGAAATGAACTTTCAGATTGAAGGTGTTGTTATGGTTCCGTGCGACAGATGTTTGGACGATATGGAAATACCCATTGACACGCATAATCGCTTGGTGGTAAAGTTCGGCAAAGCTTATGCCGAAGAAAGTGACGAAGTAGTGGTTATCCCGGAAGACGAAGGTGCAATTAACCTTGCGTGGTTCCTGTATGAATTTGTCGCATTGGCTATTCCCATGAAGCATGTACATGCTCCTGGAAAATGCAATAAAGCGATGTCTTCTAAATTGAAGAAACATACAGCTAAAAGCACTGACGACGGAGATGAAGAGTACGAAGACGAAGACGTGGACGATGATGTCACGGCTGACGGCGACGTACAAGTGACAACAGATCCGAGATGGGATGGTCTGAAAGGTTTACTTGAGAATGATAACAATTAAATAAATTAAAACATGGCACATCCTAAAAGAAGACAAGGTAAGACAAGAACAGCCAAGAGAAGAACTCATGACAAGGCTGTCGCTCCCACAATGGCTATTTGCCCGAATTGCGGTGCATGGCACATCTATCACACTGTATGCGGCGAATGTGGCTATTACAGAGGTAAGTTAGCTATCGAAAAAGAAGCAGCTGTGTAAGTTTATCTGAACGAATTAAGTTTTGATAAACTAAGAAATAGCCCTAAAAGTATTTTTAGGGCTTTTTTTTAATTGGGATATATAGTCCTTTTATTTTTAAAGATATGGATAAAATAAATGCGGTAATAACAGGCGTAGGCGGATTCGTTCCTGAAGATGTATTGACGAACGAAGATATTTCGAAGTTGGTGGATACGACGGATGAATGGATCATGACGCGTGTGGGCATTAAAGAACGCCGAATTTTGAAAGGTGAGGGCTTGGGTACCTCATATATGGGTATACGAGCTGTGAAGCAGTTACTCGAAAAGACAAATGTGAACCCGGAAGAGATAGAAGTGATCCTCATAGCAACAACTACGCCTGACCATCATTTTCCGACTACTTCCTCCATCATAGCCTACCATACCGGTTGTAAGAATGCAATGACTTTCGATTTGCAAGGTGCTTGTGCCGGTTTTTTGTATGCGTTGGAAACCGGTTCCAACTATATTCGTTCGGGACGCTATAAGAAAGTGGTTGTGGTGGCCGGTGATAAAATGACGGCTATAACGGACTACCAGGATCGTTCTACCTGTCCTTTGTTCGGTGATGCTTGTGGAGCCGTGTTGCTCGAACCTACAACGGAAGATGTGGGCGTGATGGATACGATTTTGCGTACCGATGGTGTAGGTTATTCACATCTGATTATGAAATCCGGTGGTTCTGCCTATCCTCCCTCACATGAAACGGTGGAAAATCGTGAACATTTCGTTTTCCAGGATGGCAGATATGTCTTTAAGTACGCTGTTTCGTATATGGCCGATGTTGCCGCCGAGATCGCAGAACGGAACGGGTTGACGCACGACGATATCGCATGGATCGTGCCTCACCAGGCAAACCTGCGTATCATCGATGCGACCGCTAAACGTCTGGGAGTGGATATGGACAAGGTCATGATCAATATCCAGAAATACGGAAATACCAGTGCCGGAACAATTCCTATCTGCCTTTGGGAATGGGAAGACAAGCTGAAGAAAGGCGATAACCTGATTCTTGCTGCTTTTGGCGCCGGTTTTACTTGGGGAGCAGTTTATCTTAAATGGGGATATGATGGAAAACAAGCATAAGTCCGGCTTTGTAAATATTGTCGGTAATCCGAACGTCGGGAAGTCTACGCTGATGAATCGCCTGGTGGGAGAGCGTATTTCGATCATCACTTCAAAAGCGCAGACGACACGGCACCGAATCATAGGAATCGTGAATACCGCTGATATGCAGATTGTGTATTCTGACACGCCGGGAGTCCTGCATCCGAATTATAAGTTGCAGGAGTCTATGCTTAATTTCTCGCAATCGGCACTCGGTGATGCCGATATACTGCTTTATGTTACCGATGTTGTCGAAAAAATCGACAAGAATGAAGAATTTCTCCAGAAGGTCCAGAAAATGGAGTGTCCGGTTCTGCTTTTGATCAACAAGATCGACACGACCACCCAACAGGAGTTGGAAAAACTGGTAGCCGGATGGAAAGAACTTCTTCCGAACGCAGAGATCATACCGATCTCCGCCCTTTCGGATTTTAATATAGATTACGTGAAACACCGGGTGGAAGATCTGATGCCTGAATCTCCTCCCTATTTCGAAAAAGATGCGCTTACCGATAAGCCGGCCCGTTTCTTTGTGACGGAGATCATTCGCGAGAAGATTCTCCTGTATTACCAGAAAGAGATCCCGTATGCGGTAGAAGTCGTTGTTGAGCTGTTTAAAGAGGAAGCCGAGCTGATTCATATCAAAGCGCTCATTGTTGTTGAACGCGATTCTCAAAAAGGAATCATCATCGGGCATCGTGGCCAGGCATTGAAAAAAGTAGGTGCTATGGCCCGTAAGGATATCGAACGCTTCTTTGATAAGAAGGTTTTCCTGGAAATGTTTGTCAAAGTAGAAAAAGACTGGCGTAACCGGGACAACATGCTGAAGAACTTCGGTTATCAGCTGGATTAATTAACAGCACAGACAGAAAAAGTTGTTTATGGGAAATATTGTTGCAATAGTTGGTAGACCCAACGTAGGAAAGTCCACCCTCTTCAACCGTTTGACACAGACGCGCCAGGCGATTGTCAACGAGGAAGCAGGTACAACCCGTGACCGTCAGTACGGCAAGGTTGAGTGGACAGGTAAGGAATTTTCGCTGATCGACACCGGCGGATGGGTAGTCAATTCGGATGATGTTTTTGAAGAAGAGATAAACAAGCAAGTGAAGGTGGCCCTTGAAGAGGCAGACGTGATCTTGTTTGTCGTTGATGTCTTGAATGGAGTTACGGATTTGGACAATGAAGTCGCTGCCATCCTGCGCCGTGCCAAGAAGCCTGTGATCGTGGTGGCCAATAAAGCGGATAACTTCGAACTGCATCCCGCTTCCGCCGAATTTTATTCTTTCGGATTGGGAGATCCGTTCTGTGTTTCTGCCATCAACGGTTCTTGTTCCGGCGATCTGTTGGATAAGATTGTGGCTACGCTTCCGGATGACAAGCCGGAGGTTCTGGAAGAGGAGTTGCCCCGTATCGCCATTATCGGCCGTCCGAATGCTGGCAAATCTTCTTTGATCAATGCTTTTATCGGTGAAGATCGCCATATTGTAACGGATATTGCCGGTACGACTCGCGATTCTATTTACACGAAATATAACAAGTTCGGTCTGAATTTCTATTTGGTGGACACGGCCGGCATCCGTAAGAAAGGGAAAGTGAATGAGGATCTGGAATACTATTCCGTGATCCGTTCGATCCGTGCCATCGAAAATTCGGATGTCTGTGTGCTGATGCTGGATGCCACTCGGGGCATTGAAAGCCAGGATTTGAATATCTTCTCTTTGGTTCAGAAGAACAAGAAAGGGTTGGTCGTTTGTGTGAACAAATGGGATTTGGTGGAAGATAAGAGCCAGAAGGTGATTGACAACTTTACAAATGCGATTCGAGAACGCCTGGCTCCGTTTACCGACTTTCCGATTCTGTTTATATCGGCTTTGACGAAACAGCGCATCCTGAAAGTGCTGGAAACAGCTAAGGAGGTATATGAAAACCGCCAACGCCGTGTTTCGACAGCCAAATTGAATGAAACCATGCTGCCGATCATCGAGAACTATCCGCCTCCCGCATGGAAAGGAAAATATATCAAGATTAAATATATCACACAGCTTCCTGCCGGCCAGATTCCCTCGTTTGTATTTTTCTGCAACCTGCCGCAATGGATTAAAGATCCTTACAAACGTTTCTTGGAAAACAAGATCCGGGAAAACTGGAATTTCACGGGAACACCGATTCATATATTTATTCGGGAAAAATAAAAAAAGCGCCGATTGGCGCTTTTTTTGTGAACCGTGCCGGATTCGAACCGGCGACCTCTGCCCTGTCAAGGCAGCGCTCTAAACCAGCTGAGCTAACGGTTCCGATGCTACAAAGATAAAAGAAATCCTCAGGAGTCAAGTATACTCCGAGGATTTTTTTATGATTTTTTGTGATGATTCTATCTAAAAGGCCGGCAGTCCTGCAAGGTCCGGATGTCGAAGCGTTTCCAAGGTCTCTGCGATCGCCGGCAAAGGGCTGCCGATGGAGGAATATTACAATTCGTTCAGTAACTTATTCAGTTCATTCACCATCTCGCTTGCCGACTTCTGTGTTTCGGACAGACCTTCCGGGGTGAACATCGAGACCGCTTTGTTCAGTTTTTCCAGCTTGCTGCCTTTAAGCTCTGAGCGGAGGATGCGGATTTTTTCGCAATCCTGGATGCCTTCGACGAGGCGTTCGAAGCGGATGGAACTTCGGGGACCCGGATAGATGCTGTAAGTATCGCCGGCTGCCCAGGTACGGAAACGGGAGTCGCGCAATGGATCGGCGGTCCAACTGTTCACAGCCCAGCGCAGATAGCCGTCGTAACCTCCGGCAATGGCGTGCAGCGCTGTCCAGGGAGCTTCGGCGGGGTCAGAGAAGGTGAAAGTGTTCGGAAACGCTTCCGAGCAACAGGTATAGACGGTGCTGACCTGTCCTTTGCGGTTGCGTTCGGCTTTCACGTCAGCCGGGAACTTGTGGCCGTAAGGGATCGCCAAGTAATAAAGGTCGGACTGGATTTCCGGATGGTAGTTGCCGGCCAGCGTGATTTTGAATTCCGGATCGGCTTGCTTGATGACTTTGATTGCTTCGCGCATCGCTTCCATCGGACGTTCGTCCATTGAGATGGCGGTCTTTTCAAACCAACCTTTTTCACGCAAGTGGCGGGAGAAATCTTTCAGGAACGAACCCCAGTATTCGGCATATCCGGCATCGCCCGGTTTGACGTTGACAAACTGCACGCGGTTGGTCGCCTCGTCGTAATAGTCGAAAGTCAAAGCCCAGGGAATCATGGTGTAGCAACTGATCAGATCCTTGATCCCGACTTCGTTCATCATGAAGTCCACCCATTTGTCGAACACGTCATAGCTGTACACCCAGCTCCCGTCGATTTTCTTGATGCGGGTGACCATACTGTCGAAATGATCTTCCGTCTGGCCCGCCCAAGGCTTGTGCATGATACTGGTCGTGATGGCCCGTTGTCCGGCGTTTGCCAGCATCTTCATGATGGGACGCATGGCGTCGAAGTGCTCCTTGCTCCAAAGCGGCACCTGGTAGTAGCGGGCTACGGCGTATGGATTCTGCCACAAGTCCAGATGGAACGCCCAGTCTTGCGGAGCCGGCAATGTACGGTTGAGCACGTCGATCTCGAACTGGAGGTTCATCGCCTGGAAATTCTTTCCCGAAACGGTCAACGTCCCTTTGTATTTCCCGGCACGTGCATCCTGCGGAACCCATACGTTCAGCCAGATCGGCTGTGTCGTGCAGGCTTTGATATCCTGTATCTTGACAATGTCCAAGACATCGGCTACGACAGACGAATCCCATTCCGCCTTGTTTTCACGATGTCCGCAACCGCCTTTGCGGTCCTTGTTCAGCTCGTCGGTCATGACATAGCGGACGAAGTTTGTCGTGACGGCAGAAGCCGGGATGACGGCCGAGCCACATTTCAGTTCGCTGACGGTGATCGTCGCGTCGTCCAACGCCTCTCTGGTCCACAACACGGCCTGCGCGTTGATGCGTTCCCCTTTCCAGGCTTTCCCTTGCCAACGGGAAACCTTCTTCACGTCAGGGACGTCCAGTTTCTTATAGCGGATATCCGTTGTCCCCCAGCTCAACTGGGTAGGCGCAACCATTTTGTTCCAGACCTCCACGCCGTCGTGCGGTTTGGTGTCTGTCAGTTCCTCATAATGGCCTAAAGGATACTTTTCTGTCTGTTGTGCGAAACAGACCGGCCCCAATGTCAGTAGGGCCGATAGGATGAAAGCGTTCTTCATTTACGATTGATGTTTTTAGTTTTACGAGGGTAAAGATAGGAAACAATGGACAATTGACAATGGGCAATTGAGAATTATAGGGGAAATGGACGGATGGCCAGCTTCATTTGCATAAATCAGGGAATCTCTGGCCGTTGAAACCGCCGCCATTTTTCATGGGTGTCAGAGCGGATAACGACAGGCTGCCTTTCCTCTTTTTGACGTAGCTTTCTTTTTGAAGGAAGTCGAAGATCTCTTTGCCGGTTTTGTTTTTGAGCAATACGACTTCGATTTCCTTTTTCTGTATCGAATCGTCGATTTTGATCCGGTAATAGTCGGCCTCTTCTTTCTTGTCGGTTACTTTGCCGTAGATCTCTTCCGGCAGGTTCTTCTCGTAAAATTCTTTACAGTTGTTGTCTGTTGGCACCTGGCAGAACAGGAGCGCGAATAATAGAAGGAGTGTTTTCATTTTATTTGAATTTTATGAACATGAGTATCGGATTACTTTCTTCGTTCAGGCGGCTGTCGATGTCTGTCATCGCGTCCTTGCCCTTGAACTGATATGAATTGTTGTCAGCGATCTTTGCAAATTCCGTCCGTGCGACTGGAAACACATAATAATCTCCGTATGCAGTCAACGGCTTCATTTGTGCATCCGGTGTGTCGAACTTGACCCATGTGCTTTCCTCTTTCCTTTTGTCGAAGATGGAAGCATAAGGTTCTCCCTTGTAATAGAAATCCATATAAATATGTGTACGGTTCTCAAGCAAGTTGAAGAAATAAATGAATTTCTGGTCTGCCAACTTTTGCATGAACTGCATTGGATCTCTTCCCCAATTCGGGTCATAGACGAAGTCTTTGTCTACCCATTGCTCGCCAAAATCAATCCTAAAGCGGGGTTCTACCTTGTCGCTGAATACATTGTAAAGGGTATCATTGTAAGTAGGGACGAATACCAATGTGTCGTTCACGTGGTATAATGATTGCCTGGGCGAAAAATGCACGCTTGCGGTTTGCTCAAAAGGCAGGAACGATTGCGTTTCCCCTTTCGTGTCTTGTATGAACAGGCAGTATTTGAGTTCGCTTTGGACTGCGCCTATGCTCTCTTCGAACACAAATGTATGATCGTCGGCCATGCTGAAAGACACTGCACCGAAAGGTACCGGCGTCGGCCGTTCTTCGATGAAGTTGAAATCGGAATCGTAGGTCAGTACCTTGTTTCGGGAAGCATCCAAGATGAGAATCTTGTTTTCTGTTCGATGGAGGAACAGTCCGTCGATCCGAACATATTCGCCGGGGCCGTTTCCGATTGCTTCGCATGTGGAAAGATGACGGCCGTTAGGGGCGAACAGCAAGACCTTGTTTGTCTTTCTATCCGTCAAGATCAGTTTGTCGCTGACGATTGCCTGGCCGATTTCACCGATGATACTACTGTCGTTTGTTTCCGGTACGATGAAATATGCCGTGTCGATTTGTGAGTAAAAGTCAGAAGAGGGAGAACCGTTTAGGGCGATAGAATATGTTTTGACCGCCTTGCCTGTTGTCTTGGTTTTGGGGTTGCAGGACAACAGACTAAGTATGAATATAAGGAATAGAATATTAGAAATAATTCTCATATTATTCAAAGAACGTTTTTTAAATGAATATAGGAAGTCTGTTTAAAATATGAATGTTTTTTAAACAGACTTCGTGTTTAAGTCATTAGCTAAGTGGGCAATAAGAAATACCGCCATCATTACAAATCCAATGGTGAAGATCATATATTCTAACGGTATAGGCAGCATCTCCTATCTCAGCACGAGCTAAGGCTTCGATGTTAGCTAAAGCAAGATCTGATAAGTTTGCTTCTTTTTGACTTTGATTGTAATTCCATACAGAAATGGATGCTACTATCGCAATAACTGCGGCAAAAATGATTTTTTTCATGTTTTTATTAATTTGAAATGTTATATAATGCTCCAAAGTTACGAATTATATATATATAATTGTTGTTTTATGCAGAAATTATTATTTTAAACTGTATTGATCCTCTTATAATGGCACGTTATCAAATCCCCCTTGTCATCATGCAAGTGCATGCCGCTTCCTTCGCAATAGCGGAACATATCGCAGTCGGCACACAGACCTTTCCGGGCCCATTCCCGGTCGCGGTATTCCTTGAAGCCGTTGTTCCAGACATCGACAAAGCTGTCTCGGTAGATGTTTCCCTGGTGGAAGTTCGCACGGATGCTCGGGCAACCCGATATCGAACCGTCGATCAGGACCGATGCCGTGCTGACTCCCGCGTTGCAGTGGAAAATCTGGTCGCGCACTTCCCCTTCGTAGTTGCCGAGGAAGCCTTCGCAGGCAAAGCTCGCGTGTATCTTTCCCTCTGCTCGGCAATGGCGGATGAACCGGAGGACCCAGGTGAATTGTTCGTCGTCGATCTGCAACTCCGGTGTCTCTGCCGCCCGTCCGACCGGGAAGATGGTGAAGATACGCCAGTTCCGGACTCCTAACTCGATCAGAAAATCCTTGAACACCATCAAATCCTTGAAGTTTTTTTGATTGACGCAAGTTACGACGTCCCAGGCAATCTCCTCCTCTTCCGCCAGCATCGCGATTGCATTGACTGCACATTCGAAGCTCCGACGGTTCCCTCTGAGCCAGTTGTGCGCCTCTTCAAACCCGTCGAGGCTGATGGTGATGGAGTGCATTCCGGCTGCCAACAGCGAGTCTAACCGTTCGCGGGTGAGCAACAGGCCGTTGGAGACGATACCCCAAGGAAATTCCCGTTTGTTCAGTTCCCGTCCGCACACTTCGATGTCTTTGCGTACCAAGGCTTCTCCGCCGGTAAAGACGATCATCACCCGGTGCGGGTCCACGTGAGGCGTGATCTCGTCGATCACTTTCAGGAAATCTCCGACCGGCATATCCGGATGGACGGACGAGACGTGGCAGTCGCTCCCGCAATGGCGGCAAGAGGCGTTGCAACGGAGCGTGCACTCCCAGAAGAGCGTACGCAGTTCATGTATCTTGGCCCGGTTTTTCCGGATGCTTCTGAATAGTTCCAACGCAAACCGCTTGCGTAGTCCGGGACGTTTATTCATGGTCGGTCTTTTCTTTGAGGGTGATATTGATTTCTTTTTCGACCGATCCTTTAAACCAGGCACCCTTATCTCCTTTATAGTCGTCGTTGGAAATGGCGATGTCTATGGAATCTTTTTCGTATGAACCGTTCAGGTCACCATCGACATCTGTCGCTATGATTCGCAAGTTGTCGGTCGGGAACTCTACGAACTGGCAGGTGAAAGTTCCTGCCTGAGTTGTCGAAACGGGCGGTATGGTGTCAAACCAGCTTCGGTTATCGCCGCGATGTTCTACCAAACATTTGATTTCGAGGTCCGGAACAGGCTTGTTCTCTTGGTTTACGACTTTCCCTTTGATGGTAAAGTTCGCATGAGGCGAGCCGTACATGTCGGCTCCCGGTTCAGAAGAATCGCATGCGGAGTAGCCTAACAGCGTCAGTATGCTGGTTAATAACCAGTTGATACTTTTCAGGAGGGTGGTGAAATTCTTTTTCATGTTCTTATAGCATTTGTTTCTATACTATTAGATGCAAATATAGCTTTTAATGTTGCATCTGTTATCGTTTTTCTCCAAATATATTCGTTTTTTTCATGGGATGCATTCGTTTTCCGGACGTAGTCCGTAAGTCGTCCGCTTGGTGGCGAACGGTTGTCCGCTTGGTGGCGACCGACCGTTCGTTTGCTGGAGAACGATCGTTCGCCGCCAAGCGGACGGATTATGAATGCGATCGGATGCCCGAAAAGCCGGGCATTGGCAGGGCTAAGAACAGGGAGGAGTGAAATAAAGTCAGCCGGGATGCCCGGAATCAGCCGGATATTGAGTAACTTGCGCCCTGAAATCAATTGATCGATCAAACATGAAGGATTTTTTGCGTATATTGAGGCGGTTTGTGCCTCCTTACAAGAAATTTATGGTATGGAACGTGATTTTCAACTTCCTGTCTGCCATTCTGAACCTGTTTTCATTTGCCTTGATTATTCCGATTCTGAATATCCTGTTTAAAATCAGTGACGAGACCTACGTTTATAGGGACTGGACGTTCGCCCCTTTCTCATTTGAAGCCTGGAAAGCGACGCCGGAGTTGTTGAAAAACAACTTCTTCTGGTTCGTATCCGATATGATCGGGACGGAAGGCAGTTCCTTTACGCTGGTCGTACTGGGCCTTTTCCTCGTCCTGTCCACTTTCCTGAAAGTCGGGACGATGTATATGGCTTTTTATACGATGATCCCGATCCGCACGGGAGTCGTCCGCGACATTCGCAACCAGATCAACCGCAAGATCACGGAACTTCCGCTGGGCTTTTTCTCGGAAGAGCGGAAAGGGGATATCATCGCCCGCGTTTCGGGGGATGTGAATGAGATCGAGACTTCCATCATGAGTTCGCTTGACATGCTGTTCAAGAACCCGATCCTGATTTTGATCTACTTAGCGGGGATGATCGCCATCAGTTGGCAGTTGACGCTTTTCGTCTTTATCCTGTTGCCTTTGGCCGGATATGTGATGGGAACGGTCGGGAAGAAGTTGAAGCGGAAGTCGTTCGAGGGGCAACAGCAATGGGGGTATCTGATGAGCCAGATTGAAGAGACGTTGAGCGGACTGCGCGTCATCAAGGCGTTCAATGCGGAAAAGAAGATCCAGGACCGTTTTGAGAAGAGCAACGAAACGTTCCGCCGGCTGACGAACCGCATCTACCGCCGCCAGCAACTGGCGCATCCGATGAGCGAGTTCTTGGGGACGGCGACGATCGCGATCGTGCTCTGGTATGGCGGCACGCTGATCCTGAGCAGCAACAGCCCGATCGATGCCCCTACTTTCATCTACTACCTGGTGATTTTTTACAGCATAATCAATCCGGCGAAGGATCTGAGCAAGGCTTCATACGCCATTCAGAAAGGGCTTGCCTCGATGGATCGTGTCGATAAGATCCTGAAAGCGGAAAGTCCTATCAACGATCCGGCACATCCGAAACCGATCGCCTTGACGGAGAGTATCCGTTTCCGGGATGTCTGGTTCAAGTACCAGCATGAATGGGTGCTGAAAGGCATCGATCTGACAATCCCGAAAGGGCATACGGTCGCGTTGGTCGGTCAGTCGGGTTCGGGAAAGAGCACGCTGGTGGATTTGCTGCCGCGTTTCTATGATGTGGACAAGGGAAGCATCACGATCGACGACACGGATGTGCGCGACGCGACGTTGTATGACTTGCGCAGCCTGATGGGAAATGTCAACCAGGAGGCGATTCTTTTCAATGACACGTTCTTCAACAATATCGCTTTCGGTGTGGAGGGCGCGACGCTCGAACAGGTCCGGGAGGCGGCCCGCATCGCCAATGCGCATGATTTCATCATGGCGAGCGAGAACGGCTATGATACCAATATCGGCGACCGGGGCGGCAAGTTGTCGGGTGGGCAGCGCCAGCGGATCAGCATCGCGCGTGCGATCCTGAAGAACCCGCCGATCCTGATTCTCGACGAGGCGACCTCGGCGCTCGACACCGAGTCGGAACGCTTGGTGCAGGAGGCGTTGGAGAACCTGATGCGCAACCGCACGACAATCGTGATCGCGCACCGGCTCTCGACGATCCGCAATGCCGACGAGATTTGTGTCATGCATGAAGGAGCGATTGTGGAGCGCGGACGGCATGAGGAGCTGATCGGGATGGAAGGGTATTATAAGAAGCTTTGCGATTTGCAAAGTTTCTGACGTTACTTTTGGCTTGATCCAAAAGTAACCAAAAGATCAAGGCTGAACCGTCCAGGCTACTCCGGGTAAAGGCTACGCTGTCGCCTGCGAAACTCGCTTCGCTCAGACAGCGCAGGCTCCTGCCGCTTCGCCTTTACCCTCCGCTTGACGCCTGTCCGCTTAGGCCTTTTCCAGAAAGCTCCGCTTTCTCTTAGGATGGCCGATACCGCCTGTTATATAGGTGCCGGAATCGGCCATCCTCAAAGAGCCGTCAGGCTCTATTTCCGGCCTAAGCTGGTGAGCGTTAAGCGCAGTGACCGGAGTGAGCGCCCGGAGCGTCTGTTGTTTGAGCGAAGCGAGTTTCAGACGCGACAGCGAACCGAAGGGAACGGAGTAGCGAGGCAGGTTAAGCCGTGAACTTTTGATTACTTTTCTTTCAAGAGAAAAGTAATAGAGAAGAATTTAACAATTAAATATTTCAATATTATGAAACTCAAATGTCTATCATTCGTATTGCTCATCCTTGCAGGATGCAATACACCGGAGGTGAAAACGGGCAAACCGTTGTCCTATCATTTCGATACTCCGGCCGAGATATGGGAAAAGTCGTTCCCGTTGGGTAACGGACGCCTTGGATTGATGCCGGACGGAGGGGTCGATACGGAGAAGATTGTCCTGAACGAAATCTCCATGTGGTCGGGCAGCAAGCAAGACACGGACAATCCGCAGGCGTATTACTCGCTGGGGACGATCCGCAAGCTCCTGTTCGAGGGGCGTAACGACGAGGCGCAGGAGTTGATGTACAACACGTTTGTCTGCAAGGGCGCAGGGAGCGGAGAGGGGCATGGCGCGAATGTCCCGTATGGCAGCTACCAGCTGTTGGGAAACTTAGTCCTGGATTACGATTATCCCGGCAGTGCCGATTCGATCTCCGGTTATCGGCGTGAATTGAATCTTGACAACGCGATTGCGACCGCTTCTTTTAAAAGAGGAAAGGTGACGTATGAGCGTGAAGTCTTTACCTCTTTTGCCGATGATTTGGGTGTGATCCTCCTGACAGCCGATGCGGATAAGGCCCTGAACTTCTCGTTGGGCATGAACCGCCCCGAACACTATCAGGTGACGGCCGACGGTCGGGACCTGCTGATGCAGGGACAATTGCCCGACGGGGTTGATACGCTGGAGATGAAAGGCCTCCGCTATGCCTCGCGTGTGCGCGTCCTCCTGCCGAAAGGGGGAAATGTGACGTCGGGCGATTCGACGGTTTCCGTGCGGAATGCCTCCGAAGCGATCCTGTTGGTGAGCATGGCGACCGATTATTTCGATAAGGATTTGGACGGGAAGGTCGCTTCCTTGCTGGCGAATGCCGAAAAGAAAGATTTCGCCACTTTGAAGAAAGGCCATGTGGCGGCCTACCGTTCCCTGTTCGGCCGGGTAGAGTTGGATTTGGGACATTCTTCCCGTGAGGATTTGCCGATGGACGAACGGCTTGCCGCTTTCAATGCCGATCCGGACGATCCCTCTTTGGGGGCGCTCTATTTCCAGTTCGGTCGCTATCTGTTGATCTCTTCCACCCGTGTCGGGCTGTTGCCGCCTAACTTGCAAGGGCTGTGGTGCAAGACGATCGACACGCCTTGGAACGGCGACTACCACCTGAACATCAATCTCCAGATGAACCTCTGGCCGGCCGAGGTGGGAAACTTGTCCGAACTTCATCTGCCGCTCGTGGAATGGACGAAACAACAGGTCGCCAGTGGCGAACGGACGGCAAAGGCCTATTATAACGCCCGCGGCTGGGTAACGCATATCCTCGGAAATGTCTGGGAGTTCACCGCACCGGGCGAACATCCCTCATGGGGAGCGACCAATACTTCCGCCGCCTGGCTTTGCGAACATCTGTATATGCATTATCTCTATACGTTGGATAAGGAATATCTGAAAGAGGTCTATCCGGTCCTGAAAGGGGCGTCCCTCTTCTTTGTGGATATGCTGGTGGAAGATCCCCGCAACCACTATTTAGTGACGGCTCCGACCACTTCGCCGGAGAACGGCTATCGGTTGCCGAACGGCAAGACGGCGCATATCTGTGCCGGTTCGACGATGGACAACCAGATCGTCCGCGAACTGTTCACCAATACGATCGAAGCGGCCGGCATTTTGGGGGTCGATTCCGATTTTGCCGGCGAATTGGCCGCCAAACGTGCCCGCCTGATGCCGACGACAATCGGCAAGGATGGCCGGATCATGGAATGGCTCGAACCGTATGAAGAGGTCGAACCGCACCATCGTCACGTTTCCCATCTCTACGGTTTGTATCCGGGCAATGAAATATCGGTCAATCGTACACCTGAACTTGCCGAGGCTGCCCGCAAATCATTAGTGGCACGCGGAGACAAGAGCACCGGCTGGTCGATGGGCTGGAAGATGAATTTCTGGGCGCGTCTGCATGACGGCGATCATGCTTATAAGTTGTTTGTCGACTTGCTTCGTCCGTGTGTGGACCTGAAAACGAATATGACGAATGGCGGCGGCACTTATCCGAACCTGTTCTGTGCGCATCCGCCTTTCCAGATAGACGGTAACTTCGGCGGTTGTGCCGGCATTGCCGAAATGCTGGTACAGAGCCAGACCGGAGAAATCGAGTTGCTTCCCGCCTTGCCATCTGCCTGGAAAAGCGGCAGTTTCAAAGGCCTGAAAGTCCGTGGAGGCGGCGAGGTGTCGGCCAAATGGAAAGAAGGTCGCTTGACGGAAGCCGGTTTGAAAGCCTTGGTATCCGGCTCGTTCCGCATCAAACTCCCGTCCGACTCCGCCAATATGAGCATCAAAATCAACCAAAAATCCGTCTCCCTCCCGGTTGTAGATGGCACACTGGCCGTCGAGTTGCAGGCCGGAGACCAGTTGGGGTTGGTGTTCTGATCACTTTCTCTTTCTCCTCTACAAGGAGGAGAAAGAGGATATTTGTTTCTGTATCTCCTGTTTAATCACGTGCCACTCGATATGATTAAACATAAGTGGTTCAGGATCTTCTTCTGCATCATCAAAATAAGAAAGGCTTTTTATTATCATGAATAGAGAACCATCTGCGTATTTTTCAGAATAAAAATGGAACATCTCGTCTAATGTGAAATGTTGGAGAAGAAAATAAATGTCGATAAAATCCTTTTTTGTTCCTCTACCAGCTATTGCTGCCAATTTCATCGCACAGATGTCTTTCATGCTTGCCAGTCGTAAAGAATCTGTGTTATTGGCTGGAGCCAGCCACGGGTATGTATAATGGATAATATCTACTTTTATGTTATTGATGATGAAAGTGTGAATGTTTCTTGTATTTTTAAGAGTAATGATATTCCCTAAAGGACGGATTATTTCAAGAATCTCATCTGGTTCTTTGGATATAGTACCAAATAAGTCTAAATCAATGGACGTACGATGTCCGATTTGTAATGCCAGAGAAGTGCCTCCAGCTAATCGCAAATTCGCAAAGTCTGGAATAGCTAAAAGTGCTTTTAGTAATTCCAATGTGGATGTTTCGATTGTTTTGTAGTGTAGCATCGGAATTGTTCTTTTGGAATATGGGAGAGTGTCGAAATAAAAGCAAGTGCTCGAGGCTCAAGATCTCGAAATGTTAGACTGATATGGGCAATCTCAGGTATGGAAATATAGCTACGGAGTAGATTCCAATCTTTAAAAGTGCCATATTCCAATACACGCTTAACAATAAAAGCGCGATGATGCTCCCAGTCCAGTCGCTTACAATCGGTATCCCAAAATAAGTGGGAAGAAAACTTTTGAATGATTTCCGGTGTTACTGTATGCATATTACGCTTTTTTTATATTGTTACAAATATAGTAAGATATTCGGGAAAAGAATAAACATCGAACGTGTTGTTGATCATATTTGGTCTAAGCTAATACAACGGCAACTTATAGATAAACCCTACCGACAAGCGCTGTGTGTTTTCGATGGAAGCACCCAGCGCTTTGGCTTTTTCGGTCAGGCTGTAGGCGCGGGCGGTTCCTGTCAGGAAGATATGCAGGTTTTCATCGGCCATCGGATAGAATTCGATGCCGGCCTGCAAGCCCCATGCCGTGCGGTATTTGCCTTTAGGGAGTTCGCCTTCTTCATTCCCGGACTTATAGACGGATCCTGTCTCGTACATTCCTTTGGCAAAGGCGTTCCATTTCGGATGGAAACGGTAGTTCATCTCTGCCACGAGCGAGAGATACTGGACGTTCCGCAAACAGACAGGCCCTTCCTCCGCCTCATCCGTATTCTCGAAGGCGGGCGGCACCAGTTCGGTCAGAAGACCTAACGGGTCAAGTGGGCCGCGCGTGTACATCACATCGAAATAGCCGTCGAACGGTCCCGTGCAGACGTTGTGTCCGGCCCATGCCATGTACATCCATTTCCCTTTGGCCTGTTCGCCGGCCGTGGCGGAATAGCGGAGGTTCAGCACTTCGTCTAAATAACTGCTGTTCCAGTTGAACGTGTAGAAAAGCGGGGCGCGGGGCTTTTCGATTCCGGCGGGCAACAGGCCGTAAGTATCCTCCATGCTTCCGATGCGGTTGTCGGTTACCTGCAAACGGAATTCCTGCGATGCAGTCGGCTGGAAACCGAGTGTGACTCCGGTGAAATAGCAATCCATGTACTCGTTCATGTCGCTGTATTCATAGATCGCATACGGGTCGAGGTCATATTCGAATCCTCCCCAAGCGGCATCCTGTTTTCCTAAAGTAACCGTGAATTTGTCATTGAGGCGGTAGCCGATCAGGGCATATTCGATCGATTCCGGCAGGTTCTCCAGGTCCATACCTTCATTTCCCTGGTTGAGGTTTTGGCGATACCAGTAGAAAAGCCGGTCGTTCACTTCGCCGGTCGCTTCGAGCTTGATATGGTTGAAACGGAAAGCGGCTTCATCCAGTTTCTTTTCGGTGAAGAACGTGTTGAAAGAAGCGTGCATCTCCAGATCCAAGTTGAATACCCGATTACGCTTGGGAATCTTCGTCGCATATTCAAACAGGGAAACATCGGAAGAGTCCCGCTCAGGAATAAAAGATTGTGCCTGTACGGAAACCGTACATAAAAGGCAGGCTGACAGCCAGAATGCCGTTAGTCGTCTCATTGTTGATTCTGATTATGTTTGATTCTGGCTGCAAAGTTACTATTTCTCTTCCGTATTTCCCATGTGCTTCATCATCTTTGTATCGTCCGTTGTCTAAACGTGAAAAGGTTCTTCCATTGGTATATAAACCTATTTGACTGCCTTTGTTTTCTTAAATCACTGCCATTGATTCTATAATCAGTGCCGCTGATTATAGAATTGATGACAGTGATTTTATAATCAGCGCCACTGATTACAGAAAAGTAGTAAGTGTAATGGAAAATAGAAGGCCTGTAAAACTGTTTTTGATATGTGAATAATGATTTGTTGTCGAAAAATCACTTGTGGAAAAGTACTTTCCTTGCCTGGACAGAGAAACGTAGATAAAGATGTAATTGATTGGTTATCCGGTAGTTGTCGATAATGTATCAATGTACGCACGTACATTATATATAATAGAATAAAAGAACGGCTTTATTTCTTGTAAGTGCTTGTATAATAAAGAATTGATAGGGACAGAAAAGTGAAAGAAAAACGTACGTTTATTTTTGTCATTTTCACAGCACAAAAATACAACTACTTTTTGAACCTGCAACCCTTTTCTCAAAGATTTTTTCCTTTTCTATATTCTTTCTTATCAATCAGATAGCTTAACGGGTACGAAAAACCAGCTTTCCGATACAAACCCTCCCGAAAGCCCTGAAAAAATGACAAAAATAAACGTACGTTTTCTCTCGTCAAAAAGCGGAAGTTTAGTTAAAAGGCGAAAACACAGAAACGTACGTGATGCAGATTGAACTTTTATTATACGTATTATTAATATTAATTCAAATGATTATGAACAAAAAGTTTTCTACTCTGATGGCGCTTGCGCTGGTGGCTGGTAGTGCTTCTGCTCAGTGGTCTGAGACTAACTGGCAGCATACTTCGGCTTCAGCTCCGCAGGCAGCCTATCGTACGTTTGGAACGAAGTCTGCAAATTGGAAGAATGCATTGACTTCTGTAGTTGAAGATGAAACTCTTTACAACAATGCAGTTTTTAAGAAGACTGTGGGTGAAGTGGATGGAAATTTGTGGTATCAGCTGGAAGTTAATAATGATGAGACTCAGTATGCTGATGTATTGATCCAAGAACGCGACTATGAAACCGGTAAGGTGTATCTGCGTGTCGTAGCTAAAGAAAAAGCTCCTCTGAATGCTTCTTTGTGGAAACTCACTTATGGTAAGGAAGATGAAGCAACCGGTGGCCATTGGACGTTGATCAACAAGGAAACGAATCTGGAACTGACTTTCGACCATACGACAGTTGCCAATGATTCGATTACGGAAATGCGTGATGGTACTAAAGTTTGGGCTTGGTACGATTTTAACCGTACAGATGAAAAAAAGTACAAGAAATTGTATGCTTCTATCCATGATCAGCGTTACAATGAGGTGATGTATTTGGCGTATGAAACACCGGATACTGATAAAAGTGAATATAGTACTGCTCTACGTTTACGTGAAAGACTGAAAGAGTATGGATTTGGCTTTAAATCGGGTATTGATAATACTGATTTGTTGAAGGGCAAAATGGTAAAAGCCAAAGTTGTCAGAATGAGTAATAATGACATCGATGGTGTGGCTGACGCTTTGGAAATCAAACCGGTTGTCGCTTACCCGTTCCACATGACTGCTGAACAGTTTAACACTCGTATGGATGCGGACGATAAGGGCAATAGCGAGTCCTTCTCTTTCAAGATGTTCCGCAATATCAAGGGAGCTGAAAATTTCTTAGGGTATCTGGATGATAAGGCTGCTGAAGATGAATTGGTATTTACGGCTGAAGAGGATGCTGCAAGTCTTGCAAATGGGAATTTGAACTCCATTAATCGCGCAGATAAAAATGGTACTAAATTTACATCTGAAACTTATGGTGGCCGCAATATGGTAAGTGATTCTTTGTTTAACTTGAGTTTCAAGGTTGTTGGTTGCAAGGATGAAAAACATAAGGGTACTTATCTGATGGCCGATACGGCTATTTATTATAAGAAGAGTAGCAACGCTTCTCCTGCTGTCAAATTTAATTTGAAAAACTGGAAGGCAAACGATAACGTCTATATGAAAGCTCGTTATTATTTCCGTGCTACTTACTTCCCGACAAACGATAGCATTGTGTTGGAACCGCTGAATGCCGGTATCCAGGCTCCATTTGAGGAAGGAACACCTTGGAAAGATTCTAAATGTACACAGTCTTTCGTGACAATGCACTATTCAAAAGCCAATACGTTGGTGAACGATTATGTAAATCCGAAGACCGGATCAAGAACTGTTTCTTTGGCTATCGACGAAGTGTCTGGAGATGATGTTCTGACTGTATTGTATGATAATACAACAACAGAATTCTTCCATTTGACAATCAACCGTCCGTTTGAATATTTGAAACGTACGACTGTTCCTGATGGTTTGTATTATATCGACTTGGCAAATGCTGATGCAAACGAGAGAAATCGTCATTATGGTATGAGTATCGTACACAATATGAATTCTAAATTGATGTATGATACACAGGCTAAGAATCAGGATTATTCGTTGATGCCGGCTACTATGTGGGTGGTTAAGCAATTAGGTTGTCCGCTGGAAGGTGCCAACAATTATGTACAGATCCAGAATCGTGAATATCCGGGTGTTGTATTTGAAGGCCAGTTGTATGAAACAACAGGAAAGGACGTGAAGGGCGAAGAAATCAAGGCTTATCGTTTTATCAATCGCCGTGGTGCTTACAGCGATGACTGGGAAGATAACATCGGCTGGTTTAAAAATGGAAAATCTTTGCGCGTAGTTGACATAATGGCTATTCGTGAAGTTCCGGAAGAAATCGCTTATACGGAAACTCATGGATACAAGTGGTTTGATAAAGATGTTTTGAACGACGGTGTTGAAAACAACTTCCAAATCTACTGGAACAACGGGTATGGAAATGCAATTTTGAAACATGTGGATGGTAAGAACATCGCTGTTGTAAATGGAGATGCTACTACTTTTGAAATTGCAGAAGCTACATTGCCGACAGACAAGGGTGTTATTAACAACGATTTCGGTGCAGCCTTGAATGAAATTGTAGATTACAATGCAGATGGAACTTATAAGACGGAAGAAACTATCAACGATCTGAAGCGTAAAGGTTATTTGATCAAGGTGAAAGATCAAAACTTGATTGATAACGATGAATTGTATCTGGCTTCTGTCCGTGATGAAGATGGCCGTTACTATTACAAGGCCATGAAGCTCTCAGAAATGGACAACTATTACAAGAAGTTAGGCGTGTTCTATCTGAAAGCTGACCAGGTTTATATGGAAGGTGAAAATGTAACAGATACTTGCTATGTATTGGTTGACATCAATGCTCCGAAGGCGTTGAACGCTGATGAAAAGAAGGATTGGGATAACTATGACTTGAGAAAAGACAATGGCTGGATGAAGGCCGCTGTAGAAGCAGGTTCTGAAATGCGTGTAATCCGCGACAATAACTTGGAAGATCAGCCGAACGATGTTTCTGATGCATTCTATTTTGCAGGTAATCCGGTTAACCAATATATTGATATGGCGAATGCTCCTTACAATATGTTGTTGAACGGTAATGTCAAGATCTTCAACAAACTGGCTCAGAAGAACTATCTGTTTGAAGATTGCAACGATGCAAATAATGTTCAGGCAATTCAGTCTATCGATCCTGAATTCCACTACTTGGGCGTTGAAAGCAAAGGCTTGGATGTTGCAGATAAGGCCGCATTCTATGTGGATGAGGTTGAATTGGATAAAACGAATATGCAACGTTATCTGTTTGGTGTACGTGTAGATTCTATTCCTGACGGTTATATCTGTAGCCACTCTACAAGAGTTCATGGTTATTGGAACAGCGAAGCTGAGGCTGAAGATGATGGATTGGTTCACTTCGAATCATACAATGGTTATACCGCTGGTTGGTTCTTGGTTAACTTGCAAGACTCTGTAAAGGGAAGCACAAACATGATGCACAATGCTGATTTGTATAAGTTCAACTCTTACACTCGTCTGGGCTTCGTGGAAGGTATCCATCAGGTAGATACAATTATCAATGCCAAGGGTGAAAAGGAACCGGAAGAATACTTATATGTTGTTAAAGCCGGTTACAGCTTGAAAGATTTGATGACCATCGATAATCATGGCTCTGTAAAGGCTAAATATGTAGCTCCGGAATTTGTACTTGATCCGACTAAGTTGACTGAAACAGATGCTCAAGGAAACTTGAAATATGTGGAATGTCACAAAATTAGCGGTAATGTCAATACTAACCATACATTCTCTTTGCGTAGAACAAACTCCGATAATACCGGTGTGGCAGAAGATAGCGAAGCATTCTTGCTTGAATCTAAGTGTGATGCTATCGGTGCATTTAAAGGCGCATGGGTGAAGACTGAAAACGGTGTTCCTGTAATCGCTCAAGTTGAAACTCCTGCTGGTAACCACGAATGGAATGAAAGCACGATTGCTGAAAGAATCGGTCAGTCCGGAGTCTTCTACTTCGAAACAACTAAAGACGAAGCTACAGCCAACGAAGATATAGAAGTATCTTCCGTAACAGTTATCGCAGGTAACGGTTCTGTACAGATTGTGGGTGCTGCTGGTAAGAAGGTGGTTATCACAAACATCTTGGGCCAGACAGTTGCCAACACAGTCATCACATCTGACAATGCTACTATCGCTGCTCCTCAGGGTGTAGTCGTAGTCGCTGTTGAAGGTGAAGACGCTGTTAAGGCGATCGTAAAATAAGAGATTGTAAATCGAATTTATAATCAAATAATTCTAAATAAGATCGCGTGCCGCCCCCGTAGAGACGCACGGCTGTGCGTCTCTACATAAACAACGGCAATTACCCTGCGACAGGCGAACAAGCGGTCGTATTATAATACTAAAGTATTGAAATAAAGTTCTTCTGCCAGTACACCTGTGAAGGTCGAAAGCAGGAAAAAAACAATCCCCGTCGGTAATATCATCGACGGGGATTCGTTTTTAGAAGTTTTTCGTATTTCCCATGTGTTTCATTGGATGGAAAATTCATCAGATTGATTATTTTTGTGATAAATTCAAAACAAGGGAAGAACATGGCAAAACGTTATCCGATAGGCGTACAGAAATTCGAAAAGTTGAGGAATGACGGTTACGTTTATATAGACAAGACGGCATGGGTGTACCAATTGGTAAAGAGTGGAAGCTATTATTTCCTAAGCCGGCCGCGCCGGTTTGG
This sequence comes from Parabacteroides sp., assembly GCA_017937385.1. GTDB lineage: Bacteria > Bacteroidota > Bacteroidia > Bacteroidales > Tannerellaceae > Parabacteroides. The sequence goes on along the minus strand of JAGBDR010000035.1, from coordinate 68,602 downwards.
AAAAAGTCTTTTGATCTCCACTTTGGAAGCCTATTTCCAGGGAAAGAAAGAACTGTTCGGAGGCCTGGCGATGGAACAGTTGGAAAAGGATTGGGTGGAATACCCGATTTTGCATCTCGACCTGAATATCTCCCAGTATGACCGGGCGGATAGTTTGTATAGCCTGTTGAACGATTCTTTATCCCGTTGGGAGGAACTCTATGGCACTCGTCCGTCGGAAACGACATTGCCTTTGCGTTTTGCCGGAGTGATCCGCCGGGCGTATGAAAAGACCGGACAACGTGTCGTTATCTTGGTGGACGAGTATGACAAGCCGATTCTGCAAACCATTCAGGACGAAACGTTGCAGGCGGAATTCCGGAATATGCTGAAGCCTTTCTATGGCGTTTTGAAGACGATGGACGGATTCATCAAATTCGCCCTCTTGACCGGTGTGACGAAGTTCGGTAAAGTCAGTGTTTTCAGTGATTTGAATAACCTGATGGACATTTCGATGGATGACCGTTATGTGGAAATATGCGGTATCACGGAACAGGAAATCCAGACTTGCCTGAAAGAAGATTTGGAAGATTTGGCTGCGGCCCAACAGATGACGCATGAAGCCGTTTGTGCAGAACTGAAGAAACGCTATGACGGGTATCATTTCACGGCAAAGTCGATGGGAATGTATAATCCTTTCAGCTTGCTCAATACGTTTGCCAAAAAGGAGTTCGGCAATTATTGGTTCGAGACCGGAACGCCTACCTATTTGGTCCATTTGCTGAAGAATACGGATTATGACCTGTATGACATGGCCCATACGGAGACAGATGCCGATGTCTTGAACAGTATCGATTCCGCTTCCTGTAATCCGATCCCCGTGATTTACCAAAGCGGGTATCTGACCATTAAAGGCTATGATCCGGAATTTAAGATCTACACGTTAGGTTTTCCCAACCAAGAGGTGGAAGAGGGTTTTGTTCGCTATTTGTTACCTTATTATACTTCGGTGAACACGGTGGAGTCTTCCTTTCAGATCCAACATTTCGTGCGTGAAATTCGCCGAGGCGATTACGATGCCTTTCTTTCCCGTCTGCAAAGTTTTTTGGCCGATACTCCCTATGAATTGATTCGTAATTTGGAGGTCCATTACCAGAATGTGCTTTTCATCGTTTTCAAACTGGCCGGTTTCTATGTGAAAGCGGAGTACCACACTTCGCGTGGCCGTATCGATCTGGTGCTGCAGACCGACCATTACATCTATGTCATGGAGTTCAAACTGAACGGCAGTGCCGAAGAAGCATTGGCGCAGATAGAGGAGAAAGGCTATTCCGATCCGTTCCGCAGTGATCCGAGGAAGTTGGTTGAAATCGGTGTGAACTTCAGTGACAAGACGCGGAATATTGCGGGCTGGCTCGTGAAGTGAGTGTGCCGCAAAAATTGCATAGGCTTGGCACAGGAATTCCCTCGGCATAGCACACTTGTGCCATGGGCAGGAAACGTGAGTGCTATAGGCATGGAACAATCGGGTTATAGGCTTGGATAGAGTAATTGATTGGTTATCCGGTAGTTGCCGATAATGTATCAACGTACGCACGTACATTATATATAATAGAATGAAAGAACGGCTTTATACCTTGTAAGTGTTTGTATAATAAAGATTTGAGAGGGGAAGCAAAGTGAAAGAAAAACGTTCGTTTTAATTCGTCATTTTTACAGCACAAAAATACAACTACTTTTTGAACCTGCAACCCTTTTCTCCAATAATTTTTCCTTTTCTATATTCTTTCTTATCAATCAGATAGCTTAACGAGTACGAAAAACCACCTTTCCAATACAAACCCTCCCGAAAGCCCTGAAAAAATGACTAAAAAAAACGAACGTTTTTATTAGTCATTCTATAGAAATGTAGTTGACTCTTGTAAAACAAGAGATTGGAACGAGAAGATATACATATAGATATACTTATTTATTAATTAAACATTTTAGAATTATGAACAAAAAGTTTTCTACGCTTGTAGCCAGCGTCCTGCTGGTAGGTGCTATGGGAACGGTAAATGCGGCTAACTATGCTAAGTTTACAAAGAATCCTACGGCAGCGGAACTTGTAAAAAGTGGAACTTATTATCAGCTGGAAACACGTACGGCTGGTGATGTGTTAGGTATGTTCCGTAATGACAAAAGTGGTCAATACTATTTGAAGGTAGTAAAGGCTGCTACTGATAGTAAAGATGAACTTCGCTCTACTTTATGGACAATCATGTCTCAAGAGAATGCAGAGGGTGGTTATTCTTATGTGTTTGTAAACTATGCTTCCGGTTTACAATTGGCTATTAATTCACAAGGATCTGCAGTCGTAAAACATTCGGAAACTGCTGGAAATATAGCAACTCCGAAAAGTAATATTACGGTAGGTGGTGATGTTGCTGTTTGGAAATGGATTCCAGCTCCGGATCCTGTTAGCAAAAAATTTACAGAAACTACACTTTCTGCTGCTTTTGGCAATAATCGTGACTCGGTGTTGGTATTGACAGCAAGTTCCGATAAAGTAGGTGCTGAAAAGTATGCACTTAAAAATTTACCAACGGATTTGTCTTCTTCTTCAAATTTGTTAAAAATTAAACCTGCTTCCCCTGCAGCTATTGTATTGGGTGCAGACGATTTGAATTCCATGCTGTGGAAAGGTGATGCAGTTAATGGTAAGTTGAACTTGACTTTTACTCCGGATGTAAAGAATAACCAATATAAGAACGTGTTTACACAACCGTTGCGGGCTGAATCTGCCGTTGGTTATCCGTTCCGCAATTTCAAATGGGAGTTACCGGAACCTGGAGGTTCAAATACTACAACTGATGCTGATAATGCAGAAGATGCATTGGGGCACCATAATAATTGGTATGAAAAATTGAATGCTTATGAAATTTCTTTGCATCGAGAAGCTTTTGTAAAGGCAATTAAAGCCTTAAGAAGTACTTATAAAGATGATGCTATATATGCAGCATTAAAGGCTTTCGTAAATGCTAAAGGTACTGAAACTGAGTATGACAAAGTTTTAGCAGCTGTACAAGCTGTAGAACCAACAGCTGAAGCTTCAAAAGCCATTAAACCGATAGTTATTTCCTATATCAAGAGTGAAATGCCTAATTTTAGGAATAGCGCAAATGGTATGAAAGAAGTTATGGGATATATCGTAGAAGTACGTGACGCTCTTGCTTCTTTGGATTCAAAAATAGCATCATTAGATGTTGCTGGTAAATTGGTTGCTGCAAATAAAGAAAAGGAAAGTGTTCGGGCAAAATGGGATGCTCAAGGTTGGGTATCTTTGAAAACAGATGCTGGTAAATATGTAATGGTCGATACGGCTTATATGACTACGAATGCTGGACAAAAATATTTAAAACTTTCAGATGATAAGACTTTCGTAGATTTGAAGACTAAGTCTAATGGTGAATCTATGAGCCCTATCAGTTGGACTCGTGAGGATATTAATGGACGTTTTAATTTCCAGTTTGTTTGGTATCCGGCTCAGGATTCGATCGTAATTCGTTCTGCAGGTTTTGCTACATTGGCTGATGGTGTAGAGGCTACTTCTGTTTGGAAAGATTTGAGTCTACCAGAATCAATGGTACCGGCACCGACAATGAAATCTAAAGATGGTAAATTAGAGGCTAATTCAAATCCGGCAGAACGTAACTTGGTTAAGATTGCTGTATTAGCCAATACTTCACATCGTGAGTTGACAATCGGAAACTCAGAATATGATCGTCTGATGAATCCGGCAAATACGATCAACACTCGTATCTCTGCAGGTGCTTCTTCAATGTATGAACTGACTACTTTGCCTTCCGGCGTATATTTCTTCAACCTGTCAACAGGATTGGCTTCAAGAAAGTATGATGCTGGCAAATATTATGTAGCTAAGTTCTGTGGTAACAATGGAAATGATTACGAAGCAGAAGAAACAACTCAGTTATATGGCGTAGCTCAGGACTTCGGTCACATGCCGCGTACGCAATGGGTTGTTAAACAGAATCCGGGTGTGGCTGGACAGCAGACTGTAAGTATCTACAACCGTGAATTCCCGGGCATTAAATATGAAAATGTTCAGTTGTTCAAGGGCGGTGATAAGAAGATTTTTGCTCCGTTCGGAATTGCAGGTGGTGACACCTTGTCATACGCATTGGCTGCAGATGTTAAACCTCTTGCCGGTGTCTTGACAGACTCATATCTGGGTTACTACAAACCGGAAGATGAAAATCAGTTCAAATTGAACCGCATGACTTTGGATTACTTCAGCGGTATTCAGATTGGTAACTTTGTAAATGTAGCTCCTACGGCTAATGATACAACTGTACGTGTTGATGTCAAGGGTGATAAAGCAACCTTCCAGTTGGTTCCGTCTGTTGATGCTAAATATGGTTACGAAGGTTCTGTTGCTCCTCAATTGTATCGTCGTTCTTATACAATCAAAGTTTATGATGGCAACAAGCTGGTGAACGATTCTAAGTGGATTGCCCGTGATGCAGCAAATGAGAATACATACAAGGTAACTGCTAATGCAAATGAAGCCGTTAAGTTCTATCTGAAAGAAAACAACCAGATTGTGACTGAAGAAGGTGATACGCTCTGTTATCATGCATTAGTTGATTTTGCTAATGGTGATCGTGTAGGTGTTCGCGATGGTTCATTGAAGTTCTCTATCGAAGGTGTTTGCAGCGAAGAACGTGTAGCAACATTCCATGTAGGTTATGATGAATCTATCATCTATCGTGAATTGAAGGGGAATGAAACAACAGCCGTTGCAGAAGGCGTAGAACCGTTCTCTGCTCCGTGTGTCGCAAACTTCTTCCGTGCTCGTATTGCTGACAAACAGTATTTGTTCGAATCGGCTAACCAATCTCAGTTTAATGAAGCTGGTAAGGGTATCAATTACTTGGGTGTTCGTTATCAAGGCGGCCAGTTCGATGATAGCACGGCCATCTATGTAGATACGGCAGATGTACGCAATCCGTATCGTCCTCAGTATATGTTGGCTGTTGGCACTGAAATCATCAAAGAAGGTAAATATTGCCCGATCCACGGATTCAATGCCGATTGTAAGGAAGAACACCTGTTGGATGTTCCTGCTCAGGTTTGGGGCCGTTATCTGATCAACGCTCAGGACTCTTTGAAAAATGCTGTGAATGGTGCAGACTATCAGTGGGAAAGACAATACACCCGTTTGGCATTCGTACATGCAATGCACACAGGTGATACATTGATCATATTCAAGAATGGTGAATATCCGTTGACAAAAGAAGGTCATAAGGATTACTTGAAAGCAATTGAATGGGCTCGTGCTGCTGTTGAAAATACGGTTACTCCGAACGAAAACGATTACGTTTATGTAATGAACGTAAAAGATCGTAATGGTAACAATGCAACGAAAGCATTTACTCAAGACTACGCAAATTATAAATTCATGTTCCGTCTGGTAGATGATAAGGACACTCGTGACTTCATCATCGAAAACCATGACAGTGAATGGAGCTTGCACAATGATACTTATACCGCTACTGAAAATGCAAATGAATACAGAGCTATTAAAGTTCAGAATGGTGTACCTGTAATTGCTCGTTTCAACTCTGCATCAGAAGGTATCTTGAACGCTGAGTGGTGGAATATCGACGAACGTTGTACTACTCCGACAGCCAACGAAGGTATCGCTACTTCTGAAGTAGCCGTTATCGCTGGTGAAGGCAACGTAACGATCGCTGGTGCTGCCGGCAAGAAGGTTGTTATCTCTAACATTCTCGGTCAGGTAGTGGCTAACACCGTTATCGCTTCTGACAACGCAACGATCGCTGTTCCTCAGGGTGTAGTTGTAGTGGCTGTTGAAGGCGAAGAGGCTGTGAAAGCTATTGTAAAATAAGATTGAAATTATAATCAAATAATTCGATCGTGTACCGTTCCCCCGTAGAGACGCACGGCCGTGCGTCTCTACATACAAACAACGGCAATTACCCTGCGACAGGCGAACAAGCGATCGGATTTAATATTAATAATACTAAAGTATATTGAAATTAAAAGTTCAAGTGGCCTTTCCCCTGTGAAGGACGAAGGCATACAAAAAACAGGCCCCGGCGGTATGCGTACTGTCGGGGCTTCGTTTTGTTTGGTAACGGGTAAAAGGATAGGACGAGCTTTATAGCGAACGAATCGTCTCTTCGCTCAACCCGGTGTATTTTACGATGGTTGCTATTTTTACACCTTGATGTTTCATGTTGGTTGCGATTTGCCGCATTCCTTTTTCCATTCCTTCAGCGATGCCTTCCGCTTTACCTTCCTCCTTTCCCTCGAGAAATCCTTCCAAACGGGTGGTACAGATCGCTTCCTCTTGGATATTGAGATCTTCTATATGTCGGATGTAGACAGCGCGTTCATTGGGGGACATGGTGTAGAACTTCAACTTTTCACGGGCTTCCCGAAGGCCGGGCACGGTGGTGTCCGGGCGGATCGTACCGTCTTTTAAGTAAGCGATCCATTCGTCAAGGGGCGTAAGGGCCACTTTGTCGAACTCGTTCACGCGGATCAGGATGTATTCGGGGAAGATTTCAGTCGGGAGGCGCGAGACAAGTGCATTGCGTTCCCGAGTATTGACCCGCAGGTAGTCGCCCGTATGCACACCAACGAAATGGTTCTGTCCGTGATAGATGTAATCCGTTCCGATCCCGATATTGAAATAAAGGATACTGATGGAGTAGACTTTTCTGATTTTTCCATAATTATCTCCCAAAGAAATGTGTTCGGTGATAGCTTTCGCTACGCCATAGAGGATGCGTTCAAGGTAATCGATTTCACGGGTGTTCTGGATCTCGACGATGATGATCTCGCCTTTGCTGTTCAGCGCCTTGATATCAACACGGTTGAACTTGTCGTCTATGCGTTCCTGATTTCCTTCGCTTTCAAGGATTTCAACAATTTTGATCTCTTCGTTCAGCATGACGGTCAGGAAACCGTCAAGCACGTCGAAGTTTGCCTTTTGGCGCAACAATCGCTTGATTGCCCAATCGAAACGGATATACCGATCCTGTAACTCTTTCTTTTCCATTGCTGACATGATTTTCGGGTCTGATTTCTCTTTTTCCATAGTTCTTGTTTTTATGTTACTGTGATTTGCAAAGATATACAATTGTCGGTATATTTCTCCGCTTTTCCATCGTAATTCGCAGTAATTTGTAAACTTATCCCTATATTTGCCCCAAATCTTTCTAATTATTCGGCTATGAACAAACTTTTAAATTGTAATTTTGTACTCAAGCATTCGACCGGCCATTTGCCCGGAAACAGCGAGGTGGACGTACCGCTTAGCTATGCAGATTACTATTATGTGGAAGCGTTGACAAGACTGAAAAAGTTAAAATAGGAAATAAATCATGAGAAGTTCATTGAAAATCGCTGTACTGATTCTATGTACAATCTGTTTGCCGTTTACGGGCAACGCCCAGCAAACAACCGGTAAAGAGGACCGTGCGTTTTGGGTGAAGAACCTGACCCGCATTGCGGATCCCGTACTGGTCAATTTGAGTAATAATACGCTGAAAAAGAATATGCCTTACGAGTCGCTGGGAGACCGGCACCAATTCTCGCATCTGGAGGCGGTAGGCCGTTTGGTCTGCGGTATCGCTCCCTGGCTGGAACTGGGACCGGACAACACGCCGGAGGGCCAGCTCCGTAAGAAATATATCGACCTGACGGTAAAGGGGTTGAAGAACGCTGTGAATCCGGATGCCCCTGACTATCTGGTTTTCGGGAAACCTTACCAGCCGTTGGTCGATGCGGCTTTCTTGGCGCAAGGATTGTTGCGTGCGCCGAAGCAGCTTTGGGGCAACCTTGACCCGCAGGCGAAAGCGTGGATGATTGCCGAACTGAAACGAAGCCGGAATATCAAGCCGTGGGAAAACAACTGGTTGCTGTTTGCTTCGACCGTTGAGGCGGCTTTGCTGGAATTTACGGGTGAATGTGACCGGGAGCGCCTGACTTACGGCGTTTTCAAGTTCCGCGATGAGTGGTATAAAGGAGATGCGATGTATGGCGACGGGCCGGCTTTCCACATGGATTATTATAATAGTTTCGTGATTCATCCGATGTTGACGGACGTGCTGAGCGTGATGAAGAAGCACGGTGTGGATGGGGCTGACTTCTTGGAGACACAGTTGAAACGTCATGCCCGCTATGCCGAGATACTGGAACGTTTTATTTCTCCCGAAGGCTCTTTTCCGGTGGTCGGCCGTTCCATCTGTTATCGTTTCGGCGCTTTCCATGCGTTGGGGCAGGCGGCTTTGATGCATATTTTGCCCGAACGGGTGAAACCGGCGCAGGTGCGTTGTGCTTTGACCGCCGTTATCCGCCGGCAGTTGAAGTCGCCGGCTAATTTCGACGAGAACGGCTGGTTGTGTGTCGGCTTTACGGGAGAACAGATCGAGATTTCCGAGTCTTACATCAATACCGGAAGCGTCTATCTTTGTGCTTTTGGCCTGGTGCCGCTGGGATTGCCGGAAACGGATGAGTTCTGGTCTGCGCCTTATACGGAGTGGACGAATGTGAAGGCCTGGAATGGGGAGAAGGTGAAGGCGGATCATGCGATTAAGTAGATAATAATTAAAGAATTAAAGAGTTAAAGAATTAAAGAATTAAAGAATAATACAACGATAAAAAAGATGAAAACAAATTATGAATTGCGTTATGCTGCGCATCCGGAAGATGCCAAGCAATATGATACGAAACGTATCCGTCGTGACTTTTTGATTGAAAAGGTGTTTGCTCCGAACGAAGTGAATATGGTCTATTCGATGTACGACCGTATGGTTGTGGGGGGCGCGATGCCGGTTGGCGAGGTGCTGGTACTGGAGGCTATCGACCCGTTGAAAGCGCCTTACTTCCTGACTCGTCGCGAAATCGGTATCTTCAATGTGGGCGGACCGGGCGTCGTAAAGGCTGGGGATGCTGTCTTCGAACTGGATTTCAAGGAGGCTCTTTATCTGGGTTCCGGAGATCGTGAAGTGACATTTGAAAGCAAGGATGCCAAGAATCCGGCTAAATTCTATTTTAACTCTACGACTGCACACCGTAACTATCCGGACAAGAAAGTGACGAAAGCCGATGCGGTTGTGGCCGCTATGGGTTCGTTGGAAATGTCCAACGACCGCAATATCAACAAGATGATTGTCAATCAGGTCCTGCCTACCTGCCAGTTGCAGATGGGAATGACGGAGTTGAAGCCGGGCAGTGTCTGGAACACGATGCCGGCACACGTGCACAGCCGTCGTATGGAAGCTTATTTCTATTTTGAAATTCCGGAAGACCAGGCGATCTGCCATTTCATGGGCGAAGTGGACGAAACCCGTCATATCTGGATGAAAGGCGATCAGGCTGTTTTGTCTCCCGAATGGTCCATCCATAGCGCGGCTGCGACTCACAACTATACTTTCATTTGGGGTATGGGCGGTGAAAACCTGGATTACGGAGATCAGGATTTCTCTTTGATCACCGATTTGAAGTAATGGATTTTATTGGCACATGAATAGAACATTATGAGTATGGTGAATTTTTCATTGGAAGGCAAGGTCGCACTTGTCACAGGGGCCGCGTATGGAATCGGTTTTGCGATGGCACAGGCTTTGGCGCAGGCCGGAGCGAAAATCGCATTCAACTGTCGTGGAAAAGAACATTTGGAGAAAGCGCTGGCCGATTATGCCGCGTTGGGAATCGAGGCGAAAGGTTATTTGTGTGATGTCACCCAAGAAGAGGAAGTCAAGGCGATGGTGGCTGACATTGAGGCCCAGTTGGGTGTAATCGATATATTGGTGAACAACGCCGGCATCATCAAACGTATTCCGATGACGGAGATGAGCGTGGACGATTTCCGTCAGGTGGTGGACATCGACTTGACGGCGCCGTTTATCGTTTCGAAAGCCGTTATCCCTTCCATGATCAAGAAAGGACATGGAAAGATTATCAACATCTGTTCGATGATGAGCGAGTTAGGGCGTGAAACGGTGTCGGCTTATGCGGCCGCCAAAGGTGGTCTGAAGATGCTGACCCGCAACATCGCTTCCGAATATGGCGAATACAACATCCAGTGTAACGGTATCGGTCCGGGTTATATCGCGACTCCGCAGACGGCTCCTTTGCGTGAAAGACAGGCTGACGGTTCCCGTCATCCGTTCGACGCTTTCATCGTTGCCAAGACTCCGGCCGCCCGCTGGGGAACACCTGAAGACCTGATGGGACCCGCCGTGTTCCTGGCCTCCGACGCTTCCAACTTCGTAAACGGCCACGTGCTGTATGTCGATGGCGGTATTTTGGCTTATATAGGCAAACAACCTTGATAGAAGTATATCCTAATTAGCGACAGTAAGAATGCCTATTGTAAGGTCGTTATAATGCCTATTCAAGCAACCTGACAATGCCCATTCAAAGGACCTTACGATGGGCATTGTTAGATATCTATCCGGAATCTGATTATGTTATGATGATTATTATAAGATAATAATTATCTTTGCGTAAAAAGATAGTAGCATGACATTGATAAATAATCCATTCGTAACAAGTGGTTATATTGCTCCAGCTTATTTTTGTGACCGGGAAAAGGAAACGGAAGAGTTGTCCCGTTGGCTGATCAACGAAAACAATGTGGCGATCATCTCTACCCGCCGTATGGGAAAGACCGGATTGATTCGGCATTGTTTTCAACTGGATGCAATAAAGGAGAACTATTATACTTTCCTGATTGATATTTATGCGACTAAAACGCTCCGTGAGTTTGTTTTTCAGTTAGGAAAAGCCATTTTGGCGACTTTAAAGCCGAAAGGGCAGAAAGCTTGGGAACTGTTTGTCAATAGTTTGGTTTCTTTAAGGGCCGGTTTTTCATTGGATATGTCGGGAATGCCTCAATGGAATTTGGAACTGGGCGATATCAAATCACCGGAAACGACTTTGGATGAGATTTTTCATTATTTGGCTATATCTGATAAACCTTGCATTGTTGCGATTGATGAGTTTCAACAAGTCGCTCAATATCCGGAAAAGAATACGGAAGCTCTGTTGCGCACTTATGTCCAGCATTGCAACAAGGCTCATTTTATTTTCGCTGGCTCACAACGTCATTTGATGGGAGAAATGTTTATTAGCCCGGCCCGTCCTTTTTATCAGAGTGTGTCTATCTTGCATTTGTCGGCAATCGATAAACCGAAATACATGGCGTTTGCACAGCATCATTTTAGAATGGCTCAGAAGGATATTGATACTACAGTCATTGCGTCTTTGTATGATCGCTTTGAAGGAATCACTTGGTATCTGCAAAAGATATTGAATATTCTTTTTGCTATGACCCCGAAAGGGGAAGTCTGTAATGGAGAGATGATCGGGCAAGCTGTGGACTTCATTTTAGAATCTTATTCTTTTACCTATTCTGAATTGCTTTATCAATTGCCGGAAAAACAGAAAGAGCTGATGATTGCTATTTGCAAAGAAGGGAAAGCGGCAGCATTGACTTCCGGTAAATTCATCCGGAAATACAGCTTGCCATCAAGTAGTTCTGTTCAATCGGCTTTAAAGGGATTGTTGGAGAAAGATTTTGTTACGCAAGAAGAGGGTTGCTATATGGTTTATGACCGTTTTTTCTCTTTGTGGCTGAAACGGAACTTTTAAAGAAGAAAGGGGGTTGTGCCAACGAGCACAACCCCCTTTTTATTAGAATCTTATAGGCTTATTTATTATACTTGCTCCAATCAACATTATGCATATCACCGCTGGCTGCCAGTTCTTCGTGGAAAGCGAAACAGCATTTCAGGTTTTGAGGAGTGTGTCCTTTGACGCCCATGGCCAGATATTCTTCCAATAATGGTTTGTAATCCGGGTGGACACAGTTGTCGATGATGCAACGTGCACGCTGGATCGGCGATTTGCCGCGCAGGTCGGCTACGCCGTATTCCGTAATGATGATTTTGACGGAATGTTCGCTGTGGTCCAAGTGGGAAACCATCGGAACGAATGCGCTGATCTTCCCTTCTTTCGCTGTAGACGGGGTTGTGAAGATAGACAACATGGCCGAACGGGTAAAGTCGCCGGAACCGCCGATGCCGTTCATCATTCTCGTGCCGGATACGTGAGTGGAGTTGATGTTGCCGAAAATATCGGCTTCCAAAGCTGTATTGATGGCAATCAGGCCTAAACGGCGGGCAACTTCCGGATTGTTTGAAATTTCTTGCGGACGAAGCAAAATCTTATCTTTGAAGAAATCCAGATTTGCGTAAATGTCGCGGATGACTTCGTTGCTGACGGACAAGGAGCAACCGCTGGCAAACTTGACACGTCCCTCTTTCATCAGCGCGATGACGGCATCCTGAATCACTTCCGTATATACATTGAATGCCGGGATATTTTTGTTCTCGCCCATGCAACCCAAAACAGCGTTTGCGACATTGCCCACACCGCTCTGCAACGGAACGAATTCTTTCGGCAGACGGCCGGCTTTGATTTCGCCAACCAAGAAGTTTGCGACATTTTGGCCGATCGCCATAGTCACGTCGTCCAGCGGAGAGAATTTGCCGCCTTCGTTCGGTTCGTCTGTCTTGACAACACCGACGATTTTGGCCGGATCTACTTTTACACAGTCACTTCCGATGCGGTCAGATGGCGTGTAAATGGGAATCTCGCGGCGGTAAGGAGGATCGGCCGGTTCATAGATGTCATGCATACCGCGTATCTCTTTCGGATGGCGGCAGTTCAGTTCGACGATGATACGGTCGGCCATCCGGCAGATTGTCGGCAGAATACCGACACCACTTGTCGGAACGATTTCTCCCTCTTCTGTCACGTCGGCAGCTTCGACGATCGCAACGTCGATCTTGCCTAAGAAACCGTAACGCAGGTTTTGTGCCAGTTCGGACAAGTGCATATCGTAATATTGTGCACCGTGAGCGTTCAACAGGGCACGCAAGTCTTTGTTCGATTGATAAGGAGTACGGAATTTAATAGCGTTGGCACGAGCCAGTTCGCCGTCCAACTTGTCGCCTGTCGAGGCGCCGGTAAACATACCGATCTGGAACGGGTTCCCTTTTTCATGTTCGGCAATCGCTTTCTTTGCAATTGCTCCCGGTACGACTTTCGGGCATCCGGCAGGAGTAAATCCGCTAAAGCCTACATTGTCGTCGTGATGTACGAATGAAGCAGCTTCTTCAGCTGTAATAAATTTTAAAGCCATGATATTATTTGTTGTTATATTAGTAATACTCTAATTTAGCTAACAATGCGTCACAAAGATACGAAAGGCAGACAAAAGAACAAATAGGTTTCTTATGTTCTTTTGTCAAAGACACGGAACAAGGATGTCGATTAATACTTGCGGTTCAGTATTTCCGAGTAAATAACGGCTTTTCTCAATTCGGAAGCATTGTCGAACTCGATATCCGTGAGTGGGTTATCCTCTTCGGAGGGAGGAGCGACAAGGCGGTTCCCGTCGAAGGATGGCCGGGATATCTCCTTTTCGGCGGCAAGAAATGGTACTGGTTCTGCAACTTGCTTTTTTTTCTGCTTCCTTTTAGGAGCGGCGACCGGCTGCTTTGCCGGCTTCGGATTCTGTATTTCTTCCAGTAGTTCCCAAAAACCTTTGTCGGGAACCTCTTTTTCGTTAGCGACGATCTCCCTGTCCGGTTGTCCCAATATCTGCTTCGGGCTTTTTTTCTTGTTCTTGGAACTGGACAAACTACTGATTCCTGCAATAATCAGGAACACAATATATAGCCAATCACCTGCGTTATCCATAAACTTTGATTATTTTTGCACTCCAAATGTAGGAAATATTATTGAGAAGTGAAAGAAAGGAAAGATATAATAGGTATAAAAGTAAATAAGGGTAACTTCACAGCCACCCTTATTTGATTTAACCAAAACCTTAACTATGAAAAAATTTACGTTTTTCGAATGCAAATATAAGCGCGGTATTTTAACTGTGCAAGCGTTTGGAGAATTATTTTTCAAGAATATTCATATTTAACAGTAATTAGTAAATAAGATGACAAATCAAGAGAATGGCGTGGACTTAAAATCCGCAGCTGTAATGGAGGAAAAGAAGTTGTTCATCGAAACCTATGGGTGCCAGATGAATGTGGCAGACAGCGAAGTAGTCGCCTCCATCATGAAGATGGATGGGTATGCGATGACAGACAAGATTGAGGAAGCGGATGCTATTTTCGTCAATACTTGTTCGGTTCGCGATAATGCAGAACAGAAAATCTACGGACGGCTTCAGTTTTTCCAGTCTTTAAAAAGAAAGAAAAAATCGTTGGTGATCGGTGTGCTCGGATGTATGGCGGAACGGGTGAAAGAAGAACTGATCGAGGTACATCATGCCGATTTGGTTGTCGGGCCGGATGCCTATATGGATTTGCCGAATCTGGTCGGGGCAGTCGAACAGGGTGAAAAGGCGATCAATGTCGAACTTTCCACGCAGGAAACCTACAAGGATGTGATTCCGTTGAAATTGGGGGGCGTACATATTTCGGGCTTTGTTTCCATCATGCGCGGATGCAATAATTTCTGTACTTATTGCATCGTGCCCTATACGCGCGGAAGAGAGCGCAGCCGGGATATCGAGAGTATTTTGAACGAAATACGCGATATGCGCGACAAAGGGTTCAAGGAAGTGACCTTGTTGGGGCAGAATGTGAATTCTTATCTTTTTGAGAAAGAGGGTGAGAAAATTTCGTTTCCGGTTTTGTTGAAGCGTGTCGCTGAGGAAGTACCTGAAATGCGTGTCCGCTTTACCACTTCGCACCCGAAAGATATGAGTGACGAAACCCTGCATGTGATCGCCGAACATGATAATATCTGCAAGATGATCCATCTGCCTGCGCAATCGGGTAGTTCCCGTATTCTGAAGGTGATGAACCGCAAATATACGCGCGAATGGTATTTGGACCGTATTGCCGCCATCCGTCGTATCCTGCCGGACTGTGCAATCTCGACCGATCTGTTTTGCGGTTTTCATTCCGAGACGGAAGAAGATTATCAGGAAACGCTTTCCTTGATGCGTGAAGTGGGGTACGACAGTGCTTTTCTTTTCAAATATTCCGAACGTCCGGGAACATACGCTTCCCAGCATCTTCCCGATACGGTCAGTGAAGAAGAGAAAATCCGCCGCTTGCAAGGGATGATCGATTTACAGAACCAGCTTTCGGAAGAAAGTAACAAGCGTGACATCGGCAAAGTGTTTGAAGTGCTGATTGAAGGTTTCTCCAAACGTTCACGTGAGCAGTTGTTCGGTCGTACCAGCCAGAATAAGGTTGTGATTTTTGACAAGAAGAATTATCATGTCGGACAATTTATAAAGGTACGCATCAACCGCGCCTCTTCCGCAACCCTGTTTGGAGAGCCGGTGGAATGAAGTAAACCATTTAGTAGCTTAAGGCGCTGTAGGCACTTCGCATAATAGGAGGCTGTGTCGAAAGGCGCTGTAGGCGCCGTGCATGATAGCCCCGGGTTTCAACCTGGGGGACGGTGTATTCCTCCCATTGTGTTTGTACCCTGTAAGGGTACTGTAATGAATATGAGTTGTTTATGTATAGCAACACCTTTACAGGGTACTAACTAAGTTACTAAATGGCTACTACCTCAATCAAAGTTTTTGGAGCACAGTTATACAAAGAAACTATCAAGAGTTCCTCTTGCTATATAGAATTAAAAAATAGTGGATTAAATACAGAATTTTGCAGAAACGCTATTGCGGTAGAATAATATTGCTCTTCTTCTTGGACTTGAACCAAGGACCCTCTGATTAACAGTCAGATGCTCTAACCAACTGAGCTAAAGAAGAATGTTTTTCAGTCTTTCCCGATGTCTTTCGCTCTTCTTCTTGGACTTGAACCAAGGACCCTCTGATTAACAGTCAGATGCTCTAACCAACTGAGCTAAAGAAGAATGTTTTTCAGTCTTTCCCGATGTCTTTTCGCTCTTCTTCTTGGACTTGAACCAAGGACCCTCTGATTAACAGTCAGATGCTCTAACCAACTGAGCTAAAGAAGAATTTGTTTCATTCCAGTTTCGTTCTTGTTATTTCCTTTCCTGAAATTGCACTGCAAAAGTAGAGGTTCTTTTTGAAATATGCAATATCTTTGCGAAAAAAATTAGAAAAAAATGAATACAATAGGATTAGGGAATGCTTTGGTAGACGTATTGCTGAGGCTGAAAAGTGATGATGTATTGGCAGATGTGGGCATACAGAAGGGGGCGATGGATATGATTAACCAGGAGCAGATGATTAAGATCCGCAAGTCGCAGGAAGGCCTTGAACGTAGCCAGGCACCGGGTGGTTCGGTTTGCAATACCATGCGTGCGATGGCTGCTTTGGGTGCCAATACCGGATTTATCGGTAAGATCGGCTCCGATTCGGTTGGTGCATATTATGAAGAGGCGTTGAAAAAAGCGAATGTCACTCCCTATTTTGTCAAGACAGACGGGATTTCCGGTAGTTGTACGGTCTTGATTTCGCCGGATGGCGAACGGACGATGGGGACTTTCCTCGGGCCGGCCCCGACAATCATGCCGGATGAAATTACGGAAGAGATACTTTCTTCTTACCAATGTATATATATAGAGGGGTATTTGCTGGTGAATGAAGAGCTGGTGCGCACCACGATGCGGAAAGCGAAGAAATTGGGGTTGAAGGTCGCCCTCGATCTTTCCAACTTCAATATCGTGAATGCTTTCCGAGGGCTGTTGAACGACATTATCCCGCAATATGTCGATATCCTTTTCTCCAACGAAAGTGAAGCGGAAGCCTTTACCGGGTTGCAAGCACGCGAAGCGGTCCAAGCCCTTTCGGAGCAGGTGGAGGTCGCTTTGGTGACTTTAGGTAAGGAGGGTGCCCTGGTTGGAAGCAAAGGGCTGGTTGTCGCTGTTCCGGCGGAAGGAGGCAAGCCGGTTGACACGACCGGTGCCGGCGATCATTTTGCCGCCGGATTCCTTTATGGACAGTCACTTGGGGCTACTTTGGAACAGTCGGCCCGCATCGGTTCGCTTTTGGCTGGCTACATCATTGAGGTGATCGGAGCGCAGATACCGGATGATAAATGGGAACAAATAAAGTTAAAAGTAAATGCGATATTGGACTGACAAGCGTTTATTATATACATTTACATCGTTAATTAACTAAATATTCTATGTATAAACAACGAGAGAAAATAATCGTTCTTTTAAGTCTGCTGTTTCTGTTGGGGGGCGTGATCCCCGGACAAGCACAGAATGACAGTCGTTTCGAGGTCAGTAAAAACCTGGATATCTTCAACGCTCTGGTAAAAGAGGTGGAAATGTTTTATGTGGATTCAGTCGACGTCGAGAAAACGGTGCGCCGGGGGATCGATGTGATGCTGGGTGGGTTGGATCCTTATACCGAATACTATCCGGAGCAGGATATGGATAAACTGAAATTCATGACGACCGGCGAATATGGTGGCATCGGTTCTTACATCCGCGAACGGAAAGAGGGGGGTGTCTATATTGTCGAGCCGTTCGAAGGCATGCCGGCGGCTTTGGCCGGCTTGAAAGCGGGCGACCGCATTTTGGCGATCGACACGGTAGACGTGACAACCAAGTCTTCTGACGAGGTGAGCTCCCTGTTGAAAGGGGTTCCCAACACGAAGATGGTATTGAAGATACAGAGTCCGTATGACAAGAAACCGCGCGAAGTGGAACTGGTGCGCAAGCAGATCCTGGAAAACCAAGTGACCTACTATGGCGTGCGGGGTAACGGCATCGGTTATATCTATCTGAAAGGCTTCACAGACAAGAGTGCGCAGGAAGTCAAGAATGCGTTCGAAGACTTGAAAAAGAACCATCACATCCAATCGCTGGTCCTGGACTTGCGTAACAATGGTGGCGGTTTGCTGGAAAGCGCCACGCAGATCGTCGGTATGTTTGTCCCGAAAGGGAAAGAGGTTGTCTCGACAAAAGGAAAGATCAGCCAGTGGGACCGTACCTATCGTACCCCCAACGAACCGCTCGATACGGTGATGCCGATGGCTGTCCTGATTAACGGCGGATCGGCTTCGGCAGCAGAGATCGTTTCGGGAGCCTTGCAGGATATGGACCGTGCCGTACTGGTCGGACAGCGTTCTTTCGGGAAAGGACTTGTCCAGTCTACCCGGGAACTTCCTTATAACGGGAGTGTGAAGGTGACGATGAGCAAGTATTACATCCCCAGCGGCCGTTGTATCCAGCAAATGGACTACTCGCACCGGAAAGCCGATGGCAGTGTCGGTGCCATTCCGGATAGCCTGACATCTGTATTCTACACTTCCAAGGGACGTCCCGTCCGGGATGGAGGCGGTATCACGCCGGACTTTAAGATCGAAGAGCCGGAAACGCCGACGATGATGTTCTACTTGGCGACGGATTTCCTTCTGACGGACTTTGTTGCCGACTGGTCACGGAGCCGCAAGAAGATCGCTTCACCCGAAGAGTTCGAGGTGACTGATGAGGACTTTGAAGCGTTTAAGCAATATGCCGAAGAAAAGAATTTTACCTACGACCGGCAAAGCGAAAAACTGTTGAAGAACCTGAAAGAGGTGGCCAAGTTCGAAGGCTATATGGACAATGACTCTACGATCTTCAACGATTTGGAAGCGAAACTGACTCCGGACTTGGAACGGGATTTCAACCGTAACAAGGAACAGATCAAGAAACTGATGGCTTCTGAAATCATGAAACGCTATTATTTCCAGAAAGGCGAACTGATAAACAGCCTGAAGGAAGATGAAGTGCTGGAAAAAGCATTGGAAGTGTTAGGCGATCGGACGTTATACCAACAGACATTAGCTGCCCCTGAACTTGATATGTAATACAACCATTTCTGATACAGTGCCGACTCGGTAGGGCGGTCCGGCTATCCCGATGCCGGAAGAGACATAAAACTGAGTCGGCCCTTTCCTATAATAACCGTACGGACATTCATAGACCCATTTCATTAAAAGCGGGTAAGGCCACAGTTGCCCGTTATGGGTATGCCCGTGAAGTCCGAGATCCACACCATTCATTATCATTTCTGCGAACGACCAGGGTTGATGGTCCAAGACGATGACCGGCTTGGTCGTGTCTATGCCTGCCATAAGTGTGTGCAGCGGTTTTCTTTTCTTGTTGATATAATCATCCCGTCCGATCAGGTAAAAGGAAGAGTCCGGACGTGCAACGGAATCGATCAGAAGGGTCGCCCCCGTTTTCTTCAACCAACGGTATTTGGCCATGCGGTTGGCGCGGTACTCATGGTTGCCATACACCACATATACGCCCAACGTACTTTCCAGTTGTTTCAAATCCTCCTCGATACGGGCTTTCTCGGCAAAACGGGATTCATAGTCCATGATGTCGCCAACCAAGACAACCAAGTCGGGATGTTGCGCATTGCTCATCTTTACGTAGCGTTGTACCAGTTTCTTGCCGATCACCTCTCCGATATGCAAGTCGCTCATCATGACAATCGTTATACTGTCGCGGTCGCTGCTCCCTTTGGGAAGAGTTATATATACATTCTTGACAACCGGGTAGGCAACCACATGATAGGCATGGAGCATCAGGCAAGTGACGATTGCCATGATCCCGAAGAACAAGGCCTGTTTCGTCTGTTCCCAATGCCCTGTTATCCAGCCGGGAAACCAGTGGAAGAACCGGTCGCTGAGCCGGACCGTTTCCAATGCCAGCAGGGAGAGCGTGATATAAATAGAGGCGATATACCAGGTGTTGCAAATATATTGGATCGCGATCATAACAGGGTCCGGCAACACATCGCGGAATATAAAACCGAAGAAGAAGAGCGACAGCTCAAGAACGAAAAACAGGACATAAGGAATCCGCCAGCTCTTTTTGGGAGGGATCGCCTGATACCCCCGCCAGAAGATATAAGGATTCAGCAAGAGCTGTGCGACTATCGATTGAATGAAGACCCGCATGATTATAGACTATTTACAGGTGATGTTGAACACAATCAACTCGCTGTCTGTCCCGATTCGGAACGGAGGTCCCCAAAGCGACAAGCCGGAGGAAACATAGATATGGCTATTTCCCCATTGGCGGTATCCGTGGCTCTGGTCGAACAGGTGGTCCGTGATGAGGCTGATCGGCCAGATCTGTCCGCGGTGGGTATGTCCGCTGAACTGGAGGTCGATCCCGGCCTGTTCCGTATCCGGCAAGTTGTATGGTTGATGATCCAATAGGATAACCGGTTTGGCAGGGTCGATCTCTTTCACCAGTTCCTGTAAGGAGCGGCGGGATGGATTGCTACGGTCGTCGCGCCCGATGATCTGTATACCGCCCGGCAATGTCACGACCTCGTCCCGAAGCAAGCGGATCGGGGTTTCGTCTATGAAACGGATACACTTCCGCATGTCGCTGAAGAACTCATGATTTCCCGGAACCATATAGATACCTAAAGGCGCTTGCAATTCGCGTAGCTCCTCCATCATCTTTTCTTCATAAAGAGGGACTACGCTATTGTCGATCAGGTCGCCGGCAATCAGGAGCAAATCCGGTTGCTGTGCGTTGATCATCCTGACATATTGTTTGAGTGCTTCTTTGTCGGTTCCGTATCCTAAATGGACATCGCTGACGGCAACGACTTTCAATGGTTGTTCATAATGAACCGCCGACTTGTTGATAACGATGTTGATAACTTTTGTCTTCGGGTGTTGGTAATGATAGTGTCCATATCCTAATAAACTGAGTGTTAGGAATAAGGATATATAGAATCCCTGTTTACAAGGATAGTTGAAAAGTCGGAACAAATCGAATACGATCAGACACAGCACCATATAAAGTGCGAAAACCAGCCAACCGGTCCCGACCTCATGTATCGTATGGGCCAACGCAATCGGCAATTTGGCATTCCGCCCCCAAAAACTCCCGATAAAAGCCAATGCCCCGCACCAAAACAGCACAGCCAATAGCATTTTCACTCCAAAAGGCTGCGCCACCAAAGCCTGCGCCCCTCTCCTGAATATATAAAGATTTCCCGCAAGATAGATACTGATGAGGACAATAAAGAATGCCGGCATAATCGTAAATTTTCGGCAAAAGTACGGAAACAATTTCAGTTATGGTTGTGTTGATGCGAAATTTCTCCAGAAAAGTTGATGACAAGCAGTGTCAAAAGGCGCTGTAGGCGCCTTTTGTCGTTTTCCATTTACCTGTCTGTAGCTTATAAGTTGAAATTGCTCGGTTTGATATTCCAACCTTTCACAACGAACGTTGGTTTGGACGGCATATCGCTTTCGGCCGTTTCTATGATGACGGTTTTGCTTTCTCCCGGCAAAAGAGAGAAGAAGTTGTCCGTATAGAAACTGGGACGCACCGGTTTTTTATCCGGATCGAGTAATTGAAGCTGGGTGAAAAAGGCTACGGTTGAAGACGGATTCTTTATTTCGGCTTTGATGAAATGCCGGTCGTCTTCTTGGTATGTTTTGTAGCGGATTTTCAGTTGCACCTGTTTCAATTTCGACAGCTCTTCGAATCCGGATGAGGTCGGGCCGGTTAGGGTCTTGCGGCCTTCATACTTGTCTTTGGAACGCCAGTAGAAAGTATTGGCAACCTCTTTTCCGTTCGCATCGAACAGGCGTAGTTTGATGAAATGAACCTGTGTGATGTTTTGGGGAAAGTCGATTGTGAAGATATCGTTTACGACACCGTCTTCCGGGATATCGATTTTCTGGCTTTTGCTCCACACCTTCTTGCTATTCAAATCATACACTTCGGCAGATACTTTATAGTTCTTGAATGCCTGATAGTAATCATTGTAGACGGAAACCGTATTTTTCAGGTAATCAAACTGTGCGTGAAGCGGTTCCAATGCGTTCTGAGTATGGTATAAAGAGGCAGTCGGTTCCAAGGAATAGTCCCACATACGGGCGCAAACCTGACTGACGGGGCAGTTATGATACCAGAACAATAATCCGGAGGCATAACGGTCTCCATAGTTGAGTTTGTTATAGTTCCAGACCTCCCAGATGGATTTGGAGTTCATGGCACCGACTGCCTGGCCTTTCATGGCAAACTCTTCGATGGAAGAGGAGGGACCATACTGGTTGGTCAAGTCCGTGTACAGGGTCGACATCAAGTGGAATCCCCCACCATCATGATAATCCCATACTTTTTTATTGATTGGCCAAAGGTCTTTTTCGTCCATCACTTCACGGAGGGTTTCGACTGTCGGAATGGTAGGTGCGCCATATTCCGGATTGAAACCATCTACACGGCTACCGCGTTCGGATGCCGTATTTTCGTAGTGCTGCATCGGGTTTACCTGTTTGTAGGGGCTGCCATCATGTACACCGTCGCATTCCGATTGCATCTGATATCCGCGTGTGCCGTCTAATTTCATGATCAGTTCTTTGGCTCCCGGCATTTCCGTGCTTTCATTGGATGAAACATAGTAGGCCAATGAAGGATGGTTGCGCAGGCGTTTAACCGTAGCTTCGACATTGCTTAAATATAGGTCTTTGTCTTGCGGATGTTTCGTGTCTCCGGTCATCCAGAATTCCTGCCAGACAAGGAGTCCCATTTCGTCACAGAGCTGGAAGAAATAATCCGATTCGGCAATTCCGCCTCCCCACATACGGATCAGGTTGATACCGGATTGCTTTGTGTAACGCAATTCCGCGTATGTCCGTTCGTCAGAGGTACGGAGCATCCCTTCCGGAATCCAGTTGGTTCCCCGGATAAACAACTTCTTGCCGTTCACATAGAATTGGCGGGATTTGTCAGGCGTATTTTGGTCGGATGTGATTTCCCGGATACCGAAACGGGTTTTCGTTTCGTCAGACACTTTTCCGTCTATGCTTACGGTCAGTTTCAGCTCATACAATTCAGGTTCCCCTTTGAAGATCGGCCACCATAAGCGCGGATTTTTGATGGCCAGCTGTGGAAATTCTTCCGGAGTGAAGCGGATCTCCCGTGTTTCCCCTCTGAACAGGTTCAGGTCTTTGCTGAACGTGATGTTCTCACCGGTGATTTCTCCTTTGACCGTACATTTTACGCCCCGTTGTGTCGGGTTTGTCACCTCTACGCTGACCGTCTCTTTGGCCAAATCGTAGTGGGGTTTGGCAAGTTCGGATTTGATGAACGGATGGCGGATAACCGCTTTGTCTGTCGCATAGAGGCTGATGTTTTTCCAGATACCGGTGTTCCGGTCCCGGATACCATCGTTGAATGTGAAATCCCAACCGACGCTCATCAACATGGTGGTGTTCAAACCGATATTCCCGTCTCCGCCATTGTGAAACTCGCCGGCGGCTCCCCATTGTTTCGGTTTGATGGTTCCCGGCATATCAACCGGGTAAACCTTGATGGCTAAAGCGTTCTTTTGGCCGATACGGGCGAAATCGGTGATATTGATGTATTCCGGCTTGAACATACCGGACATATTACCGAGTAGATGACCGTTTACCCATATTTCGGCACGGTAGTTGATACCGTCAACCTGGAGCCAGACGATTTTATCTTTGTAGTTTTCCGGTACGTCAAATTCTGTACGGAACCAATAGGTATAGAAATCGCGTCCCGCTTTGGCAAGGTCAGGGATGATTCCCTTATCCAATTTATTATTCATGCCGAAGTAAGGCTCCGGATACACTTGGTTGTGGACCAAGGAATTCAGGACCGTACCCGGAACAATTGCCGGCATCCATTGTCCCGTCTGATAACCGGGTTGTGAAATCTTTTCAGCCGGATCTTTTGTTTCATCGGCCTTATACATCTGCCAGGCAAAACTTCCATTGTGTCCTTCTTTGGAGTCCAGATATATTCGGTCCGGGTTCTGATAATAATTGGTTGTCTGGGCTTGTATAAAGCAGGCAGACAAAAGCAAAAATATTTCTGTAAAAATGCGTTTCATGAATGATGTTTTTAATTGGGTATTGGGTCGCCAGGAGTTTTCTTAGCCGGGTCGTAAATGGCTACGCTGACCTGCGAATCTGCACATCCGTAATAGAGATACCACTTGTTTTTGAAAAAGACCAGACCTTCGATAAAGACGGTCCCGTCGACATACTGTCCGCTCTTTTCGAATGGAGCCATCGGGCGGAAGAAAGGGACGTCCAAACGTTGCAGCACTTTCATCGGTTCTTTCGGATCGGTCAGAATTTGTCCGGCACAATAAGCTCCAGCCGTGAAACGCTTGTCGCGCTTGCTGTCGTTTGTCTGGTTCTTGCCATTGTAGAGCAAGACGATCCCTTTGTCTGTCAGGATAGCAGGAGGACCGCACTCTGTCAGGGCACTGTCGAAGTATTGGGGACGAGGCTTGATGACGGTTGCCAGTTCGTTCTTCTTGTCCAATATCGGTGTCCAGTTGACCAGATCATCAGAAGTTGCAGCGTAAACAGCATGTTCTCCCCAATACATGAAGTATTTGCCTCCGATTTTCGTCAGTACTTGTTTCCCGTCTTTGATCGTTGTCACCATCGAACCGGATTTGCAGAAGAGGTCCTTGAAACGTCCGTTGTAGGCTTTGGCAAAAGCCGGGCCGTGTTTTTCCCATTTGACCAGGTCGCGTGAAGTGGCGATGCAGAGGCGTGCCACTTTCCGGTTCCAGGAAGTGTAGGCCATGACATACAGGCCGTCTTCCGTCATGGTCACGCGCGGGTCTTCGCACCCACCTTCCCATTCAAACTCTTTTACATTATCTTGAGCTGGATACATGACCGGTGTCTTTCTCCGTTTCATGTGGATGCCATCTTTCGATTCGGCTAATCCGATGCGCGAAGTTCGTTTCCCGATACCGGTAGCCGAATTGTCTTCGGCACGATAAAGGACACAGATTTTCCCGTCTTTAACGGTCGCAGCCGGATTGAACACATCGCTCTCTTCCCAACCCACTTTTTGACCGCGCATCGGACAGTCAAACAGATTTGAAGGATTCGGAGTGATAATCGGATTAACTTTTTCCGGCCTGACAAAACCGCCTAAGGCCCAGTCCGGTAAAATATTCTGGCAATACCCCCATAAAGGAAGAAGAGCCAAACTGATTGATAAGATACTTTTTTTCATGTTCGAAAGAATTAAAAAGGCACAGATATCCTTTTTGTCATTTGGAATATCTGTGCCAAAATTAAGATTTTTATTGGACAATTACTTCACTGATTGTGCTGTAATTGATTTTTCCTTCGGTTTTAGCACCGACACGTACATATATTTTGTTACCATTCTTTTGGATTTTGTACAGATTGTCCTGGAATGTCTTGTCGTTTTCCAAATCAAAGACAATGGTACCTTCCGAATCCTTGACGGTCTGCTTTCCTGCTTGGTTGGCATTTCCGTTATCAACACCCGGAGCAAAGTTCCAGTAGCCATACACTTCAGATACATTGAAACTGCTGTTTGTCGGATTCACCTTGTATGTGATGGTGATTTTCTTGCCTGAAACTTGGGCCGAAGCGTCGATTCTTGCGTATGGAGTTACCTTCAAATCCAATGTGGTCTGTCCCTTTACAGTGACAAACTCTTCGCAAGGAGAAACGAACGGACCGTTAACAACGATCTTATAGTCACAATTAAACAGCTTTGAATTTTCGTATGAGCCGTCAGCCTTTGCATAAAAATCGACAGATTGTGTAGCATCCGTGTTCTGCTCGAACATATTGACGATAACACCGGTAGATCCTTGCACGGGCAGAGGAATCGGTTCATTCGTTTCCGCATCCAGGATGTATCCCTTGATACCTCCGTTGGGAGATTCATAATTATCCAGATCGCTCAAACAGCTTGTGAAGCAGAATGAGCAAACGGCCATCAATAATAAACTTATCTTTTTCATATTCATTTTCTAAATTAGATGATTAATTGGTATAACCCGGGTTCTGAATGAGATTCGGATTTGAATTCATATCGTCCTGGTTGATTTTGGTATAGTAATTCTTTTCCAAGAAAATACGCAATTGTTTGGGAGGATTTGTACCTCTTTCAAAAACATATTTTCCATCACGAATATCATACCAAGGATACAGTGCTGTTCCTCTGAATCCATTCAAACCGCCTTGTGCTACATCTAAGTGAGCAATCCTCCAACGTTTCATATCCCAGAAACGATGTCCTTCGAATGCCAGTTCCACTCGGCGCTCGTGACGTACTTTGTCCATATTGATGCTTGACAATAAGGCGATTCCTGCACGTTCACGGATCTTGTTGACTGCTTCCAATGCTTCGGACGATTTGTTCAACTCCATGGCTGCTTCCGCCCAATTTAGATAAATTTCTCCTAAACGGAAAACCGGCCACGGAGTTTCCGACTTGCCCATATTCATATCAGTTAGTGTCTCGTCGAAGAATTTCTTCTGATAGAAGCTTGTCTTGGAAGCGTCACCAGCGTCCGCTCCTCCATCTTTTCCTGATGTGCTGTATGTGACGCCATTGATTTCAACAGTGTTTCCTCCGTCTGGTTGGCTGGTCGCCTGGTACCTTTCGTTGTCGGAAACGATGATGCCTCTTTTCCATTCAACCTTTGTGTTCTGGCAAGGAGACCCCGGCAAGTAAACGGAAGCAAACAGGCGCGGGTCTTTGCCGGCAAAAAGTTCGTATGGGTCATCAAAACGACGGGGTTTGCCATTCTCTTCCAGTTTCAGAGTCCCTTTGGAACCATCTGTATACTCGTATGCCTCCACCATTTCAAGGGTAGGAGCGATACCACATCCCCAGCCGCCTCCACGGTAAGAGAAAGGCGCGTTGCGTTTGTCCCAGTCGTGCCCTTTTCCACCGGCAACGTTATATTGTTTCTGGAAAATATATTCTCCGTTATCCCCGTTCCCTTTCAGAAACATATCGCAATAGTTCTGCGCTTTGTTATCTGCTTTCTTGTTATACAAGGCATAATGGCCGGAAGCGATGATAGCTTTTGAAACATCATAGGAGATTTGGAAAAAACGGTCTGCTTCAGATGTCGGGATTCCGACAAGACCATCCAGTTGCACAGTCCCATAACGGGCAATTGAACCGGCATATAGGGCAGCACGTGAGCATAAAGCTAAGGCAACGTATTTGTTGGCTCTGTATTTGGCATCTGAACTTCTTGTATCGGGAAGGTCTTGTGCTGCTTCCTGACATTCTTTGACAATGAAATCATAAACTTCGACTTCCTTATTACGGGGAACCATCAGTGCTTCCAGGTTGTTCGAATCATATACTTGGGGTTCATCGATAAGAGGAACGCCTCCGTATCGTTTTACTAATGTGAAATAATGCATGGCACGGATGAAGCGGGATTCAGCCAACAACAGTTTCTTTTCAGAATCGGAAAGGGAGGTCGCTTCCTGCAACTGGCTGATAAAGTCGTTGCAGTTCCGGATATTCTTATAACGATCTGAAAATTTTTGTTCAAACAAAGCATCCTCATACGTGTATGTAGCATTGGCATTATCAAAGAGAGGATCTTTCTGGAAAGAGCCTTGTGCTTCGTCTGACATGGAGGAAGCGTTCATCAAGCGCCATGAATCACGATACCAGTAATTGAAATCTTCCAGGTTCATGCCGTCATATAAATTAACCATTACACCGTTGATCAATTTGGGATCTTTCCAAACTTGGTCAGGTGTTATGATGTCGAAAGATTCTTTTTCAAGGTAGTCGGCACAAGCAGTCGTACCTAACAAAAGTAATCCACATCCGATTGTTTTTATAATTGTTGTCTTCATTGTTCTTTTTTTTAGAATGTTAGATTAACACCGAAGTTGAATGTTTTCATTTGCGGATAATAGCGGAACATACTTTCACTGTTTTCCGGGTCCATGTATTTCATGATACCGGTACGGCTGGTGATAGTGGCCGTGTTGAAACTGTTTACATAGACACGCAGATTTTCGATACCGGCTCTTTGCATCCATTTTTTGGGGAATGTATATCCGACTTCTATGGTTTTCAGACGCAAATAGTTGGCTTTTTGCCTTGTCCAAGTATTGGTGCTGACATTTGCCGAAAAACCGGTCGGACGGAGAGCGGGCATATATCCCGGAATCCATTCGCTACTCATATCCGACGGATCTTCTCTGTGCCAACGGTCCAGGTTCAGGGTGATACCGTTACCCAATCC
The DNA here is from genome assembly GCA_017937385.1 of Parabacteroides sp. Lineage (GTDB taxonomy): Bacteria > Bacteroidota > Bacteroidia > Bacteroidales > Tannerellaceae > Parabacteroides. The sequence continues at coordinate 40,524 of JAGBDR010000035.1, read as the reverse complement.
CTGCTGGATGAATGGCATCATGAAGTCTCCGGTTGTGAACACCTCATGGCCGGCTGCACCTTGGAAGAATACGGTTAGGTCGAACCCTTTGTATTCGCCGGAAAGGTTCAAGCCATAGTACATACGGGGTGTTTTACCGTGCCCGATCGGTTGGTCGTCTTTTCCGTCGATGATACCGTCATGGTTCCAGTCTTCAAATTTCAAATCACCAGGCATTAACGATTTGTTTCCGTTGTTGTCTTGGATCGGGGAGTTCAGAATTTCTTCGTAGCTCTGGAACTGTCCGATGCAGACTTTACCCCATTGGATATCTTTATAACGATTATTGCTGTTGTTTCTCCAGTCATCGTATTTATTGGCCGAAGCAGCACGTTCTACGTGTTCATTATAAATACGTGTAGTAGAGAAGTTGGCTTTTACATCGTATGTAAAGTCTCCAATCTTATGGCGATGTCCGATAACGATTTCAAAACCTTGGTTTTTGTCGGAGTTCAAGTTTTCAACAGGAAGTTCCTGGCCGAAAGTAGTAGGTAATGTAAGTTGACGTTTTGTCAAAAGGCCACTTCTTTTACGGACGAAATAATCGAACTCAACATTAACCAACCCAGACAATGCGGATGCTTCAAACCCGATGTTTGTGGTTTTAGATTCATACCATGTCAAAGCTAAGTTGGGCATTCCTCGGTCTTTAGCTCCATTTGTAATACCACCGGATCCTAAGATGTAACTTCCGGCAGGATACCGATAACCAGTTAAATACTGATAGGCTCTATATTTCCCGTCTTTCTCGTCATCATCCGTATAACCGGTTACACCTTCATCTCCTACTTTACCGTATGATCCTCTGATTTTAAAATTCTCAATCATTGGCAGTGTTTCTTTGAAGAATGCTTCTTCGGAAACACGCCATCCCAAAGATACGGCAGGGAAGAAGCCCCAACGATTGTCAGGTGCGAATTTATAGGAGCCATCGTAGCGGAAGCTAACCTCAGCCAAATATTTGTTATCGAAAGAATAGTTGATACGACCGACCAAACCGGCATGGGCAGAAACACGGGATGTACCACCGTTATTCATATTTGTTTTATCTCCGGCATCAATTTGGTCTATAGCTCCGACCGTGAATTGACGATATGCTTTCAGTATGTCGGTACGGTCGTTGTTGAATTCCCACAGAACCAAAGCCCCAACATCATGTTTGCCGAACGTGTTTTTATAATTCAACGAAATTTGTCCATTCGGTCTGAAGTAATTGTCGTTTTGAGTGGTTAGTTCTGAAATGGTATGGCTGCCGGATTTATTATATGAATCCTTTGCTGCATCGTATGTATATTCGTAATATTCTTTATACCATTTACGGCTATATTTGTTATTGTAATCATAAGAGAACAGAGCCTTGGCTGACAATCCTTTAATCCACGGTAGTTGCCAGTTTAAAGCAATAGAACCGTTAAATTCCCGACGGTCTCTTCTGTCATAACCAACATTGTCAATATCCGATAAATGAACGGGATTACCTTTATCGCCCGGGTTGGACCAATAGTCCGGATTATCGTTCGCATAAATCGGGAATACCGGTTTCGCCATTTGGATACTACGACTTAATGGTTCTGCTTCATACGGTTTCATTCGGGTATCTAAACGGCCGCTTAATTGCAAATCAACCGTAAAACCTTTGACGATCTCTGCACTGATATTGGATCGGACGTTATATTTCTTGAAGTTGAACGCTTTGGAGCGATAGATACCTTCTTGGTCTGTTAGGCCAAGAGAGAAAAAGTATTTTACTTTTTCTGCACCACCAGATACACTTAAGTTATGGTAGGTGGATGGAGCGGTTTTACGAATAACTTCGTTGTACCAATCTGTTGTTCCTATGCCTTGTTTGAAACGTTCCAAATCTTCTGCGGAATAGGGAGCTGAAATACCGATATTCTGCTGGGCTTCGTTATACAAAGTCGCATATTCATATCCATTGTAGTATTCCGGATAACGTGTGATATTCTGTATACCGACATATCCGTTGTAAGAAATCTTCGGTTTGCTGACTTCTCCTTTCTTAGTCGTAACCAAAATAACCCCGTTTGCCCCTTTGAAACCGTAAACGGCAGCGGATGCATCTTTCAGGATGCTGATCGATTCGATATCGTTGGCATCGATTTGTTTGAAGTCGCGCTCCACACCGTCAACGATAACCAATGCATTACCGAAACCGCGAATGTCGATACTGGCATCATCATCGCCCGGCGCACCGCTTCTTTGTACGGCACGCAAGCCCGGCAACTTACCTGCCAATGCGTTACTTACGTTTGGAGTTTTGACCGTGGCAATGTCCTTGGCTTGGATGGAAGCGACTGAGCCTGTTACGGAGGCACGTTTTTGGACACCGTAACCGACAACGACCACTTCATCCAAAGCCTGCGAATCCTCGACCAATTTAATCTGGATGTTCGTCTTGTTGTTTACCGGTACCTCCTGGTCTTTGTAGCCGATATAGGAAATGACCAATACGGCGTTCGGTGCCACATTGAGTGTGAAGTTACCATCCATATCGGTGATCGTGCCGTTTGTAGTTCCTTTTTCTACAATATTGGCACCGACGATAGGACCTAAAGCGTCTTCTACCACACCTTTAATCGTGTGTTTGGCTTGTTGCGGGCCGCCTGCCGTTCCTGCCGGTGAAAGGACAATGTAAGAACCTTCGATTTTGAAGGATACATGGTTGTCGAACAGGTTTTGCAAGACTTCCTGCAAAGAAAGGTTTTCGGCTTTTACCGAAACTTTTTTGTTCACATTTACATCTTTGTTGTAAATGAACAACAGATTGGTCTGGTTTTCAATGTCGTTCAAGATGTTTTCCAACCGGACATTGTTTTTGTTGAGTGTGATGCGTATACTCTGTGAACTGACCGTTTCTGCTTGTGCACACATGGCACAGGAAAGGAAGAACAGAGATGTCGCTTTTAAAACGCGTGACACACAAATTTTTCTTTTCTTCATGTTTGTGATAAACTTTAATGAATGATATTAGATTGAAATTCTACTTTTTTCATGCTGGACAAGATTTGTCCGTTCGTTAGATTATCTCATCGTCTCGTCATAGGCAATTATATTATGATTAAGTTATTGAATGCGGATTTCTGTTTTGCCCTCCCACTCGAATGTGAACTTGGCATCTTGTTGCAAAGCTCTCAGCACTTGTTCAATCCCGTCGGATATGCGGAACTTGCCACTGCAAGCATAATTGTCGAGCGTATGGTTGTTGATGATGATTCGGATACCGTAGTTTTTTTCAAGTTTCTTCATCAGCTCCTTGAACGTGATATCCTTGAAAGTGATCAATCCCTCTTTCCAACTGTATGGATTGAAGTCGGTGATAGGAGTGACCGTCAGCTTTCCGTGGTTGAGGCTGACGGTATTATTGGGCTCTAACACAACTGATTCGTCGGGCTGTGATTTGTCGGTTACTTTTACGCTGCCTCGTAGGAGGGAGGTGGAAAATTCATCTTCATCGTAGACTTCCACATTAAACTGGGTCCCTAAGACTTCCACTTCGCAACGGCCGGTATTGACAATGAATTTTTTGTTTTCGTTTTTGGCTACATCGAAAAAGGCTTCTCCTTTTAAGCGGACTTCCCTCGTGTTGCCATTGAACGAAGTCGGATAAGAAAATTCCGACCGGGCATTCAGATAAATATGCGTTCCGTCTGAAAGTGTCATTTCAATTCGCTGTCCGGCCGGCACTTTGATGGTATTGAATGCCATATCAGGCTGAATACTCTTTCCGGTAAACAACTGAATATTATACAAGAAGAGCATCGCAATGATAGCTGCGGCAACACTCCCGATCCATTTGTAAAGCGGAATGGATTGTTTGCGTACCTGATTTTCCTTCTGAAAAGCAGTCAATTGGAGCGCGTCAAACAGGGTACGTTCATGAAAGAATCTCTCCCGGTTCGCTTTATCGGCATTTACCCATTGACGGATTTGAGCCAACTCGTTGTCGGTCGCCTCCCCGTTAAACATTTTATGTAGTAATTTCTGTTCCATTTTTTCCTGTTTCTGTTAATAAGGGCGAATGGGAGAGAAAATACCCTAAAGGGGAAATGAATTTTTTTTAGTACTTATCCAATAAAAGTTTCATGGGCATCCGACAAAAGTTCCATGCCCATGAAATTTTTGTCGGATGCCCATGAAAAAGGAGGAAACTGATCAGGGATTATAAAAGAAATCCAATACGAATAGCAGAGCCGGAAGATAGTCTTTTAGCTCTTCCCGTAATACTTTCAGGGCTTTGCTGATATGAAACTCGACACTCTTCACGGATAGGTCCGTTTCCGATGCAATCGTTTGGTAGTTTTTCCCTTCATATCGGCTCATAATAAAAATGCGTCGGGATTTTTCCGGCAACTTGGCTAACGCTTTGCTTACCAGTTCCTGGACTTCGTTGCTGAATAATGTCTCAGGTTCGCAGGCTTCCAAGCTGGAGATACGCATTTGCATTTCCCATTCTTTGTCGGATAGTAAATGCTCGGCGATATTGTTCCAAGTACGTTCGCGTTGAAGGTAATCCAGACATTTGTTTTTTAACGTGACCAATATATATAAAGGTATGTCTTTGACATCCTCTAATCGGTGCCGGTTCTCCCAGTAGTACATCAGGCTTTCCGTCACCAAATCTTCTGCCGCTTCTTGATTGTAGGTATAAGAATAGGCAAACCGGATGTACCGGTCCCGATGGGTGACGAAAATATGATTGAATCTTTTTATGTCTGTTTTCTCATCCATGATGTATTTGTCAAATGGACTTAGTTCTGAGAGAACTAAGGTTGTTTGCCAGACAAAAATAGATAAAATTTTTTCTTCAACCGATAATTTGTATGGGTAAACATAAAAATATCCTTTTTTTTGTAATCGACTATTTACTGAATAAAAATAAAAACCTGACAAGTGCTTGGATCGCCTCCTATAAAGTTCTTAGTCCTCTCAGAACCATAGTCGCAAATCTTTCTGTTAAAATTGACAATATCCCCTTTTTAGGTGTTTTTCTATTTTGAAAGAAATTTCAGACAAGTTCGGTCTGACTTTTTGTGCTATCAAACCGGTATAGATGAACAATTGGTAAAATGAGGTCGGCAAGAAATTGCGAAAGCGGCTTTTTGTGTTTCTGAAAAGCCGGAAATCCTGACAAGTTGGAAAAGCTGAACTCTTGGAGAATCGCTTGTAGCAAAACGAATGCGATGTGGTTTCCGTATATTTAAAAAAGAAATTGCCGTTTTTTTCTCCGTGACGACCGTCTTCATCGTCCTGACGACCGTCTTCGTTACTGGGAGGACGGTCGTCAGAGTTTATGAAGTCGGACTTCATGGCGATAAAGACCGACTTTGTGGCAAAAAACTGCGCACCTCACGGCTGATTTTCCTTTTTTTACCCGTCAGAAACGGATTTTTAAGCTATTGGTAAAGGATGTATATTCCTGTTAAAGAAACCATAATCTACAATAAGGTCCGCTTTTTCTTCTATTTCTGCGGATAACCTACCGGATTGTTCATGATCGGCAATTGGTTGTCCGTTAGTTTCAAAATCCGTTTCAAAGCGGCTTGATCCATGGTGGCGCGGGGAACGGTTGCCAGGCCGACGGAAGCGCAGAAGACATTGATGTTCTGGCAGACGATACCGGCATCGACAGCTGCCATCAGCTTGGTGTGGTCGGCCATGTTTCCGAAACGGGAAAGGTCGGAAACGAGTACTAAGCTGACCGGAGCCGATTTGACAAACTCCTGACCGCCGGCAACAGCGGCGCGGTGATCGCCTTTTGCGACAGGTTGCAGGCTGTTGGCCTGGGCATCATACCGGTAAGCGCCCGCTTTCAGGATAACATAAATATCGATGTCCTGTTTGTTCAGAGCCGAAGGAGCCGTGCGTTTTCCATCCGGACGGTTGATGCCGTTTGCCGCCCATAACAAATCCGACAGATCTTGTAAGGAAAGCTCCTTAGCTGCATATTCCCGGTCGGAATGGCGGTCGGATAGCGCTTTCATGACGGAGCTGCCCCGGCTCTTGTCGGGCGCGTTTAATTTGATTGTTTTCAAATCCTGTGCTTGCATAGTCGTGATGAGTAACAATGCGATAAAAATGAATGATAATTTTCTCATAAACTTGTTCTTTTTATGCTTGATTTCTACAAAAATAGTGAAATATGCAGAAATCGAACACCAAAATACAACTTTTACAATTCTTTAAACCCTAAATATACGAATGGTTCGTAGATAAAGTTACATTTGCAACTGTTTTTAATTTGTTTAAATCGGTAATATCTAAATTCTTTAATTTAATGAAAGGAAAACTACTCTACTTAGTACTGATATTATTCGTGTCTGCGTCTGTATTTGCGCAAAGCGGAAGTGGATCAGCTGCCTTTACGATAAAAGGGCAAGTAGTGGACTCTTTATCCAATGAGTCGGTACCTTATGCCACATTGAGGATCGCGTTGGCATCCGCGCCACAGAATCCTGTGAAATTGTTGGCTTGTGATGATGAAGGCAAGTTTACGGCAACGATGAACAAGCCCGGTAAGTATGTGATGACGATGGAGTCTTTGGGAAAAATCCCGTCCAAGAAGACGTTCACATTGTCTGAAGGGAAAAAAGTGCTGGATTTCGGCAAATTGTTTTTGAATGACGACACACAACAACTGAAAGAAGTGACCGTCGTAGCGCAAAAGCCGTTGGTGAAGGTCGAGGTGGATAAGCTGACCTATAACCTGGAAGACGACCCGGAAACGAAGACCAGCAATGCGTTGGAAATGTTCCGCAAAGTGCCGATGGTGACGGTTGACGGGGAAGACAATATCCAGTTGAAAGGTTCTTCCAATTATAAGATTTATATGAACGGAAAACCTTCTAACCTGTTGAGCGGCAGCAATGCGTCGGACGTGTTGAAGAGTATGCCGGCAAGCTCCATCAAGAATATCGAGGTCATTACCGATCCGGGTTCCAAGTATGACGCGGAAGGCGTGGGAGGTATCATCAATATCATCACGACCAAGAATGCGTTGCAGGGATATACGGGTACGGTCCGTGCCAATGCCAGTACATTAGGCAGTTTCGGAGGCGGTGGTTATGTTTCTCTGAAAGCCGGTAAGTTGGGGGTAACGGCCAATTACGGGTATAATTATCGCAACTCTCCGTGGAACGATTCCTATAGCGAACGTTTTACCGATGCGGATATGTTGGCGGAAGGGAACCCGACCCAATTGATGGAAAAAGGGCGTAGCAAGAACAAAGGACCGTTCCAATACGGGTATCTGGAAGGCAGTTATGAAATTGACACCTTGAACTTGTTGAGTGTAGGTGTGAACCTTTTCAGAGGAAATCACAAGAGCCTTTCCGAACTGGATGCCAAATTGAATACGCTTTCTTATGGGGGTGATCCCAATGATTCCCCTATTTATAAATTCCATCGTAACAGTGTATCGGAAGGTACTTTCGGTTCGACCGATGTGAATGTCGATTTCCAGCATTCGACCAGTAAGAAAGACGAATTGCTGACACTTTCTTATCGTTTCAGCCAGTCGCCGAACGACAATGAAGGACGGACGGAGGTGAATGTCTTGGACGGCTATTATTATCTGTCCGGCGAATATCCGAAATGGAATATTAACGATGCCTCTACGGTAGAGCATACAGGGCAGGTGGACTATACGACGCCGATTTTCAAGAACCATACGGTTGAAGCGGGCGTCAAGTATATCAACCGGCAGAACAAGAGCAACACGCTGGAACAGGTGTTCAACGACTCGACAAACATTTGGGAAGACCGCTCACGCGTGAACAGCCAGTTCCGTCATGTGCAACATATTTATTCCGCCTATTTAGGCTACCTTGTACGTTTGGGCAAGTTCGGTATGAAGGCCGGTGTCCGTGCGGAAGGAACCAGTTTGAACGCGGAGTTCGCCAAAGCTCCGGAGATGGATTTCAGTACGAATTATTTCGATGTGGTTCCGAATGCGACATTGACTTACCAAATGGATATGTCATCCCAGGTTCGTTTGGGTTATAATATGCGTATCCAGCGGCCGGGTATCTGGTTCTTGAACCCGTATATCAACGACGTGAACCCGCAGAACATCTCGCAAGGTAATCCGAATCTGGATTCTGAAAAGAGTAACAATGTGAATTTGAACTTCAGCAAGTTCACGCAGAAATTCAGCGTCAATGCCAGTTTGAGTTATACGTTTGTGAACAACGCGATCGAACGTTATACGACCACGGCTGCTTTCCCGGAAAGCGACCCGCGTTCTCAATATAACGGGGCTTTGTGGAATACGTATGACAACATCGGGAAAAAGCAGCAAGTCGGTATGTTCATTTATGGGAACTGGTCGCCGACCACCTGGTTCCGTATTTATATGAACGCAGGAGCCGATTATACGGATATGAAAGCTTCTGACCTGGGCATGAGCAACCATGGGTGGAGCGGCCGTGTATTTGCCGGTTCACAATTCACGCTTCCGAAAGATTTCCGTATCAACTTGCATGGCGGTTATTTCAGCCCGTGGGTACAGTTGCAGGGCAAGATGTCTCCGTTCTATCATGCCGGTATCAACATCAGCAAGGACTTCCTGAAGAAGAAACTTTCTGTCTCCTTAGGAGCACAGAATCCGTTCTGGAAGACCATGAAGATGGAAACAACAACCGAAGGCACCGGCTTCCGGGATGTTTCGACCAACTGGCGCAGTGCGCGTGAGTTCCGTCTGAGCGTTTCCTACCGTTTCGGTACGATGAAAGGCCAGATCAAGAAAGTTCGCCGCGGTATCAGCAACGACGACTCCAAGAGCGGAGGCGAAAGTTCCGGTGGGGGCGAACAGTCGATGTAAGGAGAAATTTATGATTTATAATTTATGATTTATGATTTTCTGTGCGCATAAATCATAAATTATAAATCATAAATCCTTAAATCCCCGCCCTCGGACAAATCTACCCATCCTAATAGACAAATTGTGCCTGTCTTTTTGTTGCCAATCCCTTACTTTTGAGGCATAATTTAAGAATAATGGTAAACATGAGACACACTATCTTTAGTCTGATACTTCTTTTTATCAGCACTTCAGTCTTTGCGGAACGTAAGGAAATCCTGTTGAACGAAAACTGGATGTTCCGCTTCTCCCATCAAGTACAGCCTAAAAGTGAAGAACGGGTGAATCTGCCCCATACCTGGAACAGCGGCGATGCCCTTTCCGGTAAACAGGATTACTATCGGGGGATGGGTAACTATACCAAAACGTTGTTTGTAAAACCCGAATGGAAAGGCAAGCGGCTTTTCCTGCGTTTTGAAGGGGCCAATACGGTCACGAATGTTTTCATCGATGATGTCCATATCGGTGAACATCGAGGTGGATATGGCGCGTTTGTATTCGAGATTACCGATCGGGTGAAATATGGTGCCGACAACCGGATCTTGGTGAAGGTCAACAACGCCTTGCAACAGGACGTCATGCCGTTGGTCGGCGATTTCAACTTCTATGGAGGGATTTACCGGGATGTGAACCTGATTATTACGGATCCGGTCAATATCTCACTCACCGATTATGCTTCTCCCGGTGTTTATCTGATTCAGAAGAAGGTCACGAAAGAGCAGGCCGATGTAAGGGCAAAAGTGCTTGTCTCCAATGGCAGTGAGACGGCACAGCCCGTAAGAGTGAACGTCAAGATCTGGGAGCGTGATAAGCTCGTCCAACAGCAGGATATAAACGTTACGGTAGAGGCTCATGACTGGGCCACAGCCGGCATGGATTTGACTATCCGGAACCCTCATCTTTGGAACGGCCGTAAAGATCCGTTTATGTATAAGGCGGAAATCTCCCTCTTCTCCGAAGACCGGGTCATCGATCGAGTCGTGCAACCGTTAGGTTTGCGCTATTATCATGTAGATGCCGAGAAAGGTTTCTTCCTGAATGGCGAACATCTGAAATTGAAAGGCGTATGCCGCCATCAGGATCGGGCAGAAAGGGGAAATGCGCTTTACAAGATGCATCATGAGGAGGATGCCGCCATTATGGTCGAGATGGGGACCAATGCCGTTCGTCTCGCCCACTATCCGCAAGCGACCTATTTTTATGATCTGATGGATCGATATGGTATCGTCACGTGGGCTGAAATCCCGCAGATCGGGCCGGGCGGTTACCAAGACCAGGGCTATATCAACCAGCCCTCTTTCCGCGAGAACGGGAAAGAGCAGTTGAAAGAGTTGATCCGCCAGCATTATAACCATCCGTCGATTTGTTTCTGGGGATTGTTCAATGAGTTGAAAACCATCGGTGACAACCCGACCGAATATATCGAGGAACTGAACGCCTTGGCGCATCAGGAGGATCCGACCCGTCTGACGACATCTGCCAGCTTCCTTTCTTATGACGATGGCATAAACAAGGTAACGGATGTGATTGCCTGGAACCAGTATTTCGGTTGGTATGGCGGTTCTCCTTCCGATATGGGGAAATGGCTGGACGCCAACCACAAGGCACATCCGGAATATAAGATTGCCATCAGCGAGTATGGAGCAGGTGCAAGTATCTACCACCAGCAGGATTCCGTGAAGCGGGGAATCGCTTCCGGTTGGTGGCATCCGGAGAACTATCAGACCTATTACCACATCGGCAACTGGAAAGCCTTGGCGGAACGTCCGTTCGTTTGGGGCTCTTTTATCTGGAATCTGTTCGATTTCGGTGCTGCCCACCGTGTGGAGGGCGACCGACCCGGTATCAACGACAAAGGCCTGGTGACTTTTGATCGCAAAGTGAAGAAGGATGCTTTCTATTTCTATAAAGCGAACTGGAACGAAGACGAACCGTTCGTCTATATTGCAAACCGCCGTCACCGCGACCGCTCCTTGGCGGTAACAGACATCATGATCTTTTCCAACCAGCCGGAAGTCGAATTGTTTGTAAACGGCAAAAGCCTCGGCCGGCAAAAGCCGGACGAATATGCGACCTTCGAATGGAAAGGTGTCGCTTTGCAAGCGGGAGAGAACACGATAGAGGCCCGCTCCACCCAAAAGAAGAATCCGGTAGGCGACAAGGTCGCCTGGACGGTGAAGTAGAAAGTCCTTGTGTTCTTGCCAAGGGAAATTTTTATCTGATACGGGTATTTCTAATACCCAAAATGCACGAAATCGGTCGTCGCTGTATCAAAAAACATACAACGACGACCGATTTCGTGCATTTTCCCTTTTCCGTATCAAGTAAAATCTGTACTTTTACAAGAACTCACGTTTGATTTGGGAACAAGGTTGTTTATCAATGGCAGCTGCGTGAATATGGCTGTAAAACAGGCATTATTCATAATACTGTGTTTGCACCAAGTCCCATGTTCTCCCAAAAATTTGATGTTCAAAAAGCGCTGTAGGCGCTTCGCTTAATAGCCCGGGGTTTCAACCCCGGGGGGTAGTTCCCGTACCCCGTTGGCACCCTGTAAGGGTGCTGCTATGCGTAAATATCTTATATTCATTGCAGTACCCTTACAGGGTACAAACACAACGCGGGATACACCTTCCCCCAGATTGAAACCTGGGGCTATCATGCGAAGCGCCTACAGCGCTTTTTGACACACTTCCTAAATTCTTAAAGGGTGATTACCAATTCGGATTCTGTTCTAATGAGTTATTGATCTCGATTTCAGTAGCAGGAATCGGCCACAGATAATCGCGATTTTCACGGAATACACGAGTCAACAGGCGTTTACCGGTGATACCGTATTCCTCACGATTCAATAAAACATGTGATAATCTCCAACGGCGCAGGTCGCTGTCACGGATACCTTCACCAGCCAATTCATAAGCTCTTTCACGGAAAATACGCTGGAACACTTCATCTTTGCTGTTGGCCGCCAGATAGGAAGGACCGCTATTCAGCAATGCGATACCGGCGCGGGCACGGACCTTATTGATATATTCGACTGCTTTCGGTTGATTTCCGATTTCGTTGTAACATTCGGCCAGCAGCAGATAAACGTCCGCCAAACGGATAATCGGGAAGTTGACAGGTGTATGTTCACGGTTCGTAATCGCTCCGTTCCAGTCACCTTCGGGAACGAATTTTCTCCAGAAATAGGTTTCCCAACCACCTTTGTTATTACGCATGAAACCGTTATTTTCATTTACTGCTACGACATCACCTTTGGGGTTTTTTGCAAAGATAAATGTCATCAGGCGCTCTTCGTTACGATTCCATCCCAAGTAGGTCGTGTAAGGAGCAATAACCGTAGCCATTAAACGCGGGTCACGCTGGTTCCACATTTCCAGAATTTGATCTGCTTCAGCCGGTCTTTCCAAAATTTCAGAACCGGCATCATTGACTGTGCATCTGAATACTCGTTCGCGAACCTGGTTATCTGTTGTATAACCGGGGAACAGCTCATCCCAGTTAAATGGACGTCCGTCTTTGTATTCATACATATCCACCAGATTGACAGAAGGTAACGTGTTATTCCAGCAACTACCGTAAGAATTACGAGTACCGGCATAGAAACACAATGGCATACCGTAGTTATTGCCTGTACCTCCTAAATTGATGATGGAGAAAATCATTTCAGAACTTGTATGGCCCGTCAAGTTGAACAGATCAGCAAAATTATTGTACAGTTCATGTCCGTTAGTTGACTTTTCAAGGTTTTCAATAGCCTTTTCGTAATTCTTATTATAGAGATACACCTTGCCGAGCAGAGCCTGGACAGCAGTCAATGTTACACGGCCGTAATTGGCATCATCCCACTTGTCGGGTAATCCGGCATTCAGGGCCTTTTCCAGATCGTTGATAATAAATGCCCGTGTTTCTTCGGAAGAACTTCTGGGTTTCATCAGGTTGTTGAAATCCTGTTCCAGATTCGTTGTCTCGTCATATAACGGAAGTCCTCCGAAATAGTCCATCAGATGGAAATAGATCAACGCGCGTAAGAAACGGGCTTCCCCTAACATTTTATTTTTTACGTCTTCAGCAATGGGAGCTTCCCCGATACTCCGAATAGCCAGATTGGCACGCTGGACGGCATTGTAACCGTTTTGCCATTTGCCATTCAGAAAACCGGTACGTGGTGTACAAGTCCCCAATTGAAGTGCCTCATATTGGTCATAACCGACAGCGACATCGGAATTCACGTCGATCATGAACATTTTTCCATACAAGTCGGTATTCTTCAAGGAGGCATAAACGCCCATCAAACCGGACTTACATTGCTCTTCCGTCTGCCAAAAGGTTGAAGAACTCAACTGGTCGTAAGGAGCCCTGTCTAAATCGTAGCAGCTTGTCAATGCCAGGAGCGCTGCTAAAAAAGGCATAATATATTTTTTCATTTTATAATTCTGTTTATAAATTCAACAAACATGATTAGAACGTTACATTGACACCGATTACAGCTTGGCGCATTGTCGGATAGGTAATGCCATTCACTTCAGGATCATATCCTTTCCATTTTGTAAATGTAAAGAAGTTTTCCAAGCTGCCGTAGATTCTGACTCTGTCCATGTAAGCCAGTTTTGTCCATGCTGAAGGCAATGTATATCCCAACGTGATGTTTCGTATTTTCAGATAAGCCTTGCTTGCTACCCAAAAATCGGAATGTTGTTCATTGCGCGTATCGCTGTAGTCCAACAGACGCGGATATCTTGCATCTGTGCGGCCTTCATACCAGCGTCCGTCGATTACATCGGCATTCAACTGATATCCCTGGCGGACTGTCGATTTATACAATGCGCTCAGATAAACATCCTTGATACCGGCCTGTCCTTGGAGCAAGGCGGAGAAGTCGATACCTTTCCAGTTGAATCCCAGATTCATACCGTATGTAAATGTCGGGTTTTTACCATTACCGATCACAACGCGGTCGTCATCATTCACCAAACCGTCGCCGTTCAGATCCTTGTAAAGGATATCACCTTTTTGGGGAGTTCCGTAGGGAAATACAACCTTGCCTTTCACATTCGGATTGTCCAACATGGCCTGTACCAACGCCAGATCTTCATCAGTCTGGATGATGCGATCCACTTCACGTACATACAATGACCAGATAGGCAGGCCTTCTTTCAACATTCTTGCTCCATCGTAGGATGCATCGTCGCCTTTGAACTTATCCACGTTGTTTTTGATATAAGTGAAGTTGAAGCCGACGTTATAGGAGAAATCCTTACCGACCTTGTCACTCCAGTTTGCGGAGAATTCAAGACCTTTATTGGTTACTTGCGCTGCGTTTTGCTTGGGAATAGTCGCATTACCGTGTACCATCGGGGCAGGAAGATCGATCAAGATACCTTCCGTCCGTTTGTTGAAAAATTCAACGCTACCAGACAGGCGGTTTCCTAAAACATTGTAGTCGACACCGACGTTGGTAACATAAGTCGTTTCCCAGGTCAAATTTGCATTGGCAATTGCCGTCTGTGACAAGCCCATGGCTACGGCACGTCCTAATACATAGTTTGTCTGAGCATACAACGATTGTGAAGTATAGTTACCATCGTTATCACGGTTGGAACCTAACGTGTTGTTACCCAACGAACCGTAAGAAGCACGGATCTTCAAGTTGTCCAACCAATTGATATCTTTCATGAATGCTTCTTCGGAAATACGCCAAGCAGCAGAGAATGACGGGAAATACCCCCAACGATTGTCACCCAGGAAACGGGAAGAACCATCCGCACGCAGGTTGGCTTCGAACAGGTACTTGTCCTCCCAGCCTAAGTTCAGACGACCGAAGAAAGAACGCATCGCCCATTCGGTCTTATTACCACTTCCCGAATAATCACCGATGGCTCCACCGATAACACCCAAGGACGGATCAATCAGGTCTTTACGTGACGCACTGAAATACTGACGTTTGTATTGTTCCTGGCTGGCACCGAGCATTAAGTTTGTGCTCAAACGGTTGTCCAAGAAGTTCCGTTCATACCGGATGGTTGCATCCATGAAGTTACGGAAAGTCTTCTCGTTATAATTCGTAATGCTGGTTTGACCTACTCCGTCCGTGTATAACGAGTTCGTCTGGAAATTATACATCGGAACGAAATTGGGCTTGTTTTCCTTGTATTTGTCATAATAATCATAGGTATAAGA
Source organism: Parabacteroides sp. (assembly GCA_017937385.1). GTDB lineage: Bacteria > Bacteroidota > Bacteroidia > Bacteroidales > Tannerellaceae > Parabacteroides. The sequence goes on along the minus strand of JAGBDR010000035.1, from coordinate 25,424 downwards.
ACCTTGAATCGTCAAACCTTTCAAAGGAGTCAAAATTGCATACAGACGAGTCTTCAATGTATTAGTCTGGATATTACCGGTTGTATTTCTCAAACGGTTGTAGGGGTTGTTTGTCGCATTTTGGGGATCGTCTTCATTATTCGCATTGATACCTAACCTGTTTTGATCATCCAAATAGGCAATACCGGGGTTACCTCCGGTCAAACCATACGTATAAATATCATTGATATTCTCACTGACAGGAGTCGTGTTTGCGGTATATCCGCTTAAGTTGACTCCCAGTTTCAACCAGTCTTTAACCTGAGAGTCTATGTTCGCACGGAGGCTAAAGCGTTCATACCCGCAGTTTTCCAAAATACCCGGATTGTTCAAATAATTGAAAGAGGTATAATAGGTAATCTTTTCCGAACCGCCGGATGCGGATAAATTATGCTGATGGGAAACGCCAGTTTCATACACGTCAAAAATATCGTTGTTCGGATAAGCCAGATAGTTGGGTATACCATATTCGTTCAATCCGTTCGGATCTTTTGACTTTTCACGCCACAAGTTGATCACATTCTGAGAGAATGGAGCCGGCTTATTGCTGTTGGTCATACCTTCATTCAGATATTCCATATAATCGGCATAGTTGGACACTACGTCATAAGGCTTATCCAATGTCTGGAAAGAGACATAACCGGTGTAATCCAATTTCATTTTGCCTGATTTACCGGATTTGGTGGTAATCAAAATGACACCGTTGGCTGCACGTGAACCATAAATGGCTGAAGAAGCCGCATCTTTCAAGACGCTGACCGTCTCCACGTCCTGTGGGCTGACACTGTTCAAACTGCCTTCCACACCATCAATGATAACCAGTGGAGAAGAGTTGTTCAACGTACCCTGACCACGGACCTTAATATCCGCATCGCCATTGTTGGAAGGGAGGTTGTTGCTGGACGTGATCTGTACACCGGGAGCTGTACCGGCCAAAGCTGTTGAAATGTTTGTCAACGGACGGCTTTCTGCCATTTCACTGACATTAACGGATGTAACAGAACCAGACAAATTGACTTTTTTCTGTGTACCATAACCTACTACGACGACCTCTTCCAGTGCCTGGGAGTCTTCGAGAAGTTTGATGGTAACGTTTTTTTGGTTATTTACTGGAATTTGTTGTTCTTTATATCCGATAAATGAAACAACTAAAATAGAATTAGGTGCGACTTCAAGAGAAAAATTACCATCCATGTCGGTAATAGTCCCGTTGGTTGTTCCTTTTTCTACTACATTCGCACCTGTAATCGGTCCGAACTGATCTTCTACCACACCTTTGATTGTGTATTTTGCCTGTTGAGGGGAAGCGACAACAGGACTCGGTTCGTTTGAACCGAATGTATCAACAGAAGGATTGGCCGATGCCACCCCGATTGATGCCAGGAACATGGAAGCTCCCAAGAACATCGCTCTCGATACATAAAAGCGTTTAAAATCTCTTGCCATAATAACACCAGATGATTGATAAATTAATAATAATTTTCACTTCTCTAATTGGCACTTTGTGTTTTCCATATTGTGTTTTTCACCAAAGTGTGTTTCGATTGAGTTCTTCAAGAACTACGATCAAAACGCTGCAAAATTAGATGTTAATAATATGTACGAATGTATAATTTTATCCATTTGATATACACCAATTTTCCAGATTTGAGTTTTTAGCAATAGGTTAATTGTTTGTGTGACAATAGAATGGATTGAAATTATTTTGTATAACATAAAAAAAGGTTTCATAAGCCAAGTATAAATTAGGAGATACTTAAAGAGTATGATAGAAACTGTATATATATAAGGGGTAATTCCTATGAAACCGACCAGTTACCTTATCATATAGACTTTCCATGCTTAAGAGCATTAGACCATGGTTCTTGAAGAACTCAAGTTAAAACCTATTTTACCTCCTTAATTTCCCGCTTTTGGACAATCTGTGCACATGAATTGGAAGAATAGAGCTCTTTTTGACAAGGAGGCGGTTTATTTTTGCAATATTGAAAAATAATACCTATGAGAACACAACGAGTCATTACAATCCTGTGTCTGTTACTTTGGACAGCCACGCAACTGCACGCGTATGAAAAGCGTGACTTGCTACAGAAAAAAGCCAGTTTTGAACATGTCAAAGCTGCCGTGATCTTGGACCAGAAATGGGTCCCTTATCCCGCCTATTCCGACCGCGCCGGTTGGGACAAGCTGTTGGGGGCCTATAAAGAGGAGTATATCCGGAAAGGCGAGAGCTATCTGGATTACGAATGGAAACTTGTCAAGGCAACCGACTACCTCGAATACGGACGGAGCGGTAGCCGGACGATCATGGAAACCCCTTTCAACCGGAACAACTCCGCACTTGCAAGCCTCTTCATGGCCGAGCTGGCCGAGGGGAAAGGACGCTTTGTCGACCCCATCATCAATGGGGTCTTCGCCAGTTGCGAAATGACAAGCTGGTCGCTCTCCGCCCATCTGAGCCTGCAAAAGGCGGGCGGATGCTTCCCGAGCCATGAAGAGCATGTGATCGACTTAGGGGCCGGCAACCTGGCCTCCCAACTGTCCTGGATCTATTATTACCTGAAACCGGCGTTCGACCAGGTGAATCCCCTTGTTTCAAAAAGGCTGCGCCACGAATTGCAGGTACGCATCCTCGATACCTACATGAACGAAGACCATTTCTGGTGGATGGCTTTCCACCTGAAGCCCGGCGGGATGGTGAACAACTGGAACCCCTGGTGTAACTTCAACGTGCTGCAATGTTTCTTCCTGCTCGAAAATGACCGCGACCGGCTGGCCAAGGCGGTCTACCGGACGATGACCTCGGTAGACCACTTCATCAACTACACCCATGAAGACGGCGGCTGCGAGGAGGGCCCTTCCTATTGGGGACATGCCGCCGGAAAACTGTATGACTACCTGCAGATGCTCCACGACGGGACAGGCGGGAAGATCTCCATCTTCGACCAGCCGATCGTCAAGAACATGGGCGAATATATCGTCCGCTCCTATGTCGGCAACGGATGGGTGGTCAATTTTGCCGATGCCTCGGCAAAAGGGGGAGGCGACGCCGGCCTCATCTTCCGGTACGGGAAAGCGGCCGGAAGCCCTCTGATGATGCACTATGCCGCCTACCTCAAACAACTGTCTGCCAAGGAGGACCTCCCCTCGGGCGATCCTTTCCGGCTTTTCCAGACCTTGCTCTCAAGGGAAGAACTGGAGGGCACAAGTGCCGACTACCAAGTGCCCGGCTACTCCTGGTATCCGGAAACCGAATTTTGCTACATGACAAACAAGAACGGCTTTTTCGTCGCGACGAAAGGCGGGTACAACAACGAAAGCCATAACCACAACGACGCGGGAACCTTCTCCCTTTACTTGAACACAACGCCAATCTTTATCGATGCCGGAGTCGGCACCTATACCCGCCAGACGTTCAGTGCCGAACGCTACTCCATCTGGACGATGCAGAGCAACTATCACAACCTGCCCTTGATCAACGGTGTGCCGCAACGCTTCGGTTCGCAATACAAGGCTACGGAGGTACGCTTCGACCCGAAACGTCTCTCTTTCTCCGCCAATATCGCGACTGCCTATCCGGCTGAAGCGCACGTGAAAAAATGGACGCGCTCCTACCAGTTGGGAAAGAACGCCCTGAAGATAGAAGACGCGTTTACGCTGGACAAGGCCGGGCAGCCCAACCGGATCCATTTCCTCACCTGGGGGAAAGTCGATGCATCGGTTCCGGGCGTGGTGACGATTGAGGTGAACGGCGAGAAGGTCCGGATGGCCTACGACAAGCACATTTTCACGCCGGCCGTCGAGACCATCCGGCTGGAAGATCCCCGTCTGTCGAACGTCTGGGGCGAACAGATCTACCGGATCTCCCTGAACGCCGGCAAACAGCCGCTATCCGGCACCTATACCTATACGATAACAACAATAAAATAATGGATACGTGATGAAAAATTTGATTGCATTTGCTTTTTCGGCATTCCTGCTCTCATGTGCAGGTGTCCCGAAAACAGAGGAAAAGAGTTTTATCGACGCGAATGTCGATTTTGCCCGTGCGCAGATCGGAAATGAAATCGAAGTGATCGAAGCAAGCGGGAAATGCCTGAATCCGGTGACGCTGAAGGCAGACAGTTCCGTCTATTATTGCGGCTATGCGGATTGGCGGAGCGGTTTCTTCCCCGGCTCAGTCTGGTATCTGTATGAACTGACAGGCGACAGCACGCTGCTTCCGCTCGCCGCCAAATATACGGAAGCCATCGAGGAGGCCAAGGACCTGACATGGCATCACGACATCGGGTTCATCGTGAATTGCAGTTTCGGAAACGGCTTGCGGCTGGCCGGCACGCCTGCCTACCGGGAGGTGATGGTACAGGCGGCCCGCTCGTTGTCTACCCGTTTCCGCCCGGCAGCCGGGATCATCCAGTCGTGGGACGTAGAACGCGGGTGGCAGTCCGAACGGGGCTGGGAATGTCCGGTCATCATCGACAACATGATGAACCTCGAACTGCTGTTTGAAGCGACGCGGCTTTCCGGCGACTCCTCTTTCTATAAGATCGCCGTCTCGCATGCCGACCGCACCCTGCAGGAACATTTCCGCCCGGACGGAAGCTGTTACCACGTGGTCGACTACAGCATCCGGGACGGGGCTGTGCGCCATCGCCACACGGCGCAAGGCTATGCCCACGAATCGGTCTGGAGCCGCGGACAGGCATGGGCGATCTATGGCTACACGATCTGCTACCGCGAGACGAAAGACCGCAAGTATCTGGACCAGGCGTTGAAGACATTCAACATGATGAAGAACCATCCGGCAATGCCTGCCGACCGCATCCCTTATTGGGATATGTCGGCCCCGAACATCCCCAACGAGCCGCGCGACGTCTCGACCGCATCCTGTATCGCCTCCGCCCTCTATGAGATCAGCACGCTGGATGTGCCCGACGCGGCGGCTTATAAGACCTACGCCGACAGCATCCTTGTTGCGCTCTCTTCGCCGGCTTACCGGGCGGCGTTGGGCACGAACGGGAACTTCCTTTTGATGCATTCCGTCGGCAGCATCCCTCACAATTCGGAGATCGACGTACCGCTGAACTATGCCGATTATTATTATTTGGAGGCGTTGAAACGCAAGCGGGATATAGAGAAACATCTAAAAAGTTTGTAACTTTGTCACTGTGTCGAAAAGTACTGTAAGCGCCTTTCGACACAGCGTCAAGCGATGATTGTAGCAAATAAGATGGATGTTTTTAATTTGAAATAATATGAAAACTGGAAAATTGATTTTTGCATTGGTATTTCTGATGTTGTTTGCCGATGCTTCGCTGGCTGCCAAGTGGAAAGCCAAGCATGTGGTTTTGATCGGTCTGGACGGCTGGGGCGCCTATAGTGTGGAGAAGGCTGATATGCCGAACGTGAAGAAGTTGATGTCCGAAGGGGCCTATACACTGAAGAAACGCTCCGTCCTTCCCTCTTCGAGTGCCGTGAACTGGGCTTCCATGTATATGGGAGCGGGACCGGAACTGCACGGCTACACGGAATGGGGCTCCCAGACTCCGGAGCTGCCGTCGCGGGTGGTGAACGGAAACGGTATCTTCCCGACCGTCTTCAGCCTGTTGCGCGAATCGGACCCGAAAGCCGAAATCGGCTGTATCTGCGAGTGGGCAGGCATCCGCTACGTGTGTGACACGCTGGCGTTGAACTACGACAAGCATGTGACCGAAAAGCCGCAGAACCCGGCAACGGCCCGCTATGCCGTCGATTATATCAAGAGCGCACGCCCGGCATTGGTGAACATCGTCTTTGACGAACCCGACCATGTCGGCCATGCGGAAGGGCACGACACGCCCGCCTATTACGAGAAGCTGAAAGAGCTGGACGGCTATGTCGGACAGATCGTCCAGGCAATCAAGGAGGCTGGTATCTGGGACGACACGATCATCATCGTCACAGCCGACCACGGCGGTATCCAGAAAGGTCATGGCGGCAAGACGATGGCCGAGATGGAGACTCCCTTTATCATCGCCGGCAAGGGCATCAAGAAAGGCTACGTGCTGGAAGACAGCATGATGCAGTTCGACTGCGCTTCGACGATCGCCTATATCTTCGGGCTGAAGCAACCGCAGGTCTGGATTGGCCGCCCGATGTTGCAGCTTTTCAAATAAGGCGTGCATAATTCCTTTTCCGGTATTCTGCCGGCGTGGTTTCGAACTGCGCCTTGAAACAGCGCGTGAAATAGCGCGGGGAGCCGAAGCCCAGGCGGTCCGAAATATCGGCGATCTGCCAGTCGGGGTTTTCCGTCAGCATGACGGCGGCCCGTTTCAGCTTGCAACTGAGCACGAAGTCGTTCGGCGTCATGCCGGTCAGCGCCTTGAACTTGGCGTACAGCGAGCTGCGGCTCAAGCCCAATTCGCGGGCCATCATGTTCATGTCGAAGTCTGTGTTGTCCAGGTTCTTCTCGATGATCGCGTTGACCGTGTCGAGGAATTTCTGGTCGATCGGGTTGCTTGCCAACGTCTGCGCGTCGAAATCTTTCTGCCGGCTGAATTTCTTTTGCAGGATGATGCGGTTGCGCACGAGATTGTTGCAGCGTGCGAGCAGCACTTTCGCGTTGAACGGCTTGTTGATGTAGTCGTCGGCGCCCCGTTGCAGGCCCTCGATGTTTTGCTCGGCCGAGGTGAGTGCCGTGAGCAGGACGACCGGGATGTGGCACACGTCGAAATCGTTCTTGATCTTCAAGCACATCTCCGTGCCCGACATCTCCGGCATCATGACGTCGCTCACGATGATGTCCGGCCGTTCCTCACGGGCCTTTTCCAGCCCCTCCTTGCCGTTGCGGGCGAGCAGGACGCGATAGGCCGGCGCGAACAGCGAGGCGAGTATCTGGAGCAACTCTTCGTTGTCTTCGACCAGCAGGATCGTGCGGGGCGAGTCGTCGCCGTCGACCATCGGTACTTGCGGTTCGGACGCTGCAAACTCTTCCATCTGATCGTTGAAAGCGACCGTGTCGGGGACCAGGTTTTCCACCCGCTTTTCCTGCCGTTCGCGGGCTTGCGCCTGTTCCTCCGCGCTGAAATGCGAGCAGCCTTTGAGGAGGCGGACGATGAAGATGCTGCCGTAGCCGGGCGTACTTTCCACTTTGATGGTCCCGTGGTGCAGCTCGACGATACTTTTGGTCAGGGCAAGCCCGATCCCCGTGCTGGGAGTCCGGGTGATGTTCGAAATGCCGTCTTCAGCCTGGTAGAAGCGGTCGAATATCTTGTTGATGTCTTCCTTGTCGATGCCGATACCGTTGTCGATGACTTTGATGACGACTGCGTCGGCCTCGTTTTCCAGGATCATTTCGATGGTTGCGTTCGGCTTGGTATATTTGAAAGCGTTGGAAAGCAGGTTGTAGAACACCTTCTGCATCTGTTTCGGGTCGAAGCAGCACATGACGGGCTCCTTCGGGGCGGTGAAGCCGTAGGTGATGGAACGGCCGGAGGCGTATTCGTAGAAAGAGAGGTAGATCTCCTTCAGGAACGGGACGATGTCTTGTTCGTACACTTTCAGCTTCATGTGTCCTTGCTCCAGTTTGCGGAAATCCAGCAGTTCGCTGATCAGGTTCCGCATGTGGTAGGTGTTTTTATAGACTTTCAGCAACTTGTTGTAGACCGATGGGGCCAGTGAGCTGCTTTGGAGCAGAAGTTCGATTTGGGAGATGATCAGCGTGAGCGGTGTCCTGAACTCATGCGAGATGTTGGAGAAGAATTGCAGCTTTGCCTGGTTCAGCTCCTCGATCGCCTCTTTCTCTTTCCGTTCCATTTCGAGGGAGGTCTGCAACATATACTGGGAACGCTTGAACCGGTAGAAGCTGTACAGCAGCCCGGCGATCAGGGCGAAGTAGAGGAGGTAGGCCAACCGGGACGCATACCAGGGGGAATGGATCCGGATCTCCATCCGGATGGTGCGCGGCTGCTCGAGGTGTGGGTCGTACTGGATTTCCCGGACGATGAGCGTGTATTTCCCAGGGTTCAGGTTCGTGTAGGAGATGTTGTTGTCTTTGCTCGTGATCCATTTCTTGTCGAATCCTTCCAGCTTGTATTCGTATGCCGCTTTCTTCAGCGTGTTGACATAGTTGTTCGACGTGAAGGTAAAGATCAGGTTGTTCTGGTTGTAGGCCAGCTCGATCTTCCGGGTGTAAGGGAGGGCGGCTGCCAGCACCTTGCCGGGATCGCCGGGAAGAACCAGCTCGTTGTTGATATAGAGGTCCGAGAAGTACAGCTGGTAGTCTTTGGAAGAGTTGAGCAACTGTTGCTCGAAGAAAGTCGCCATGCCGTCGCTACTTCCGACGAATACTTCCCCGTTCCGGCAGACCAGGATGCCGCACCCGTTGTTGATGCCCGTCAGGGGAAGGGCCGTCCCCAGTTCCACGACCTTGAAGAGGTCCTGGTCGGGGTCGAAGAAGGTGATGCCTTTGTCACCGGTGATGATCAGCTGGTTCAGCGTCGAGAGGGCCAGCTCGTAGCAATAGTCGCTGGCGATGAAGCTGTTCTCGGTCGTGTAGCCGGTGAACCGTTTCTCTTTCTCGTCGTAGCGGAACAGTCCGGAACCGCGTGTGCCGAGGAATATCCGTCCCTCCCGGTCTTCGAGGATCTGGGAGATGGGGAACTTCCCGAGGCCGTTTTCTCCGGAGCGGAACTGCGTCTGGTCCGTTTCGTCTTCCAGATTGATTTTCCAGACTCCTTTTCCATAAGCGAACCACAGGTAGCCTTTGGAGTCGATGAGGAAACAGCCGTTTCCGTAGTATTTGCCGCTTTTGAACAGCGGGGAGACTTTCTCGGTCTCCAGGTCCATCTTGAAGATTCCTTTTGGGCCGGTGCCGATCAGCATATTCTTGTATATTTGCATGTTGACGACCCGGTCGCCAGCGATTACGGCGTATGACGGGTCTTCGAAAAAGGGATTCTTGAAACGTTTCTTCTTGATGTCGTAGATGGAAAGGCCGCCGGTATGGGTACCGATATACAGTTTGTCGCGCTCCGGGCAGTAGGCGATGGCCTTCAGGTTGTTGTGGGCGATGGAGTTGCGGCTTGCATCGGCCTTGAGGTAAGTGAACTTCTTTGTCTTCCGGTCGAAGAAGTTCAGTCCGCCGCCCTCGGTGCAGATCCAGATGTTGTTGTCTTTGTCTTCGACCATTTTGCCGACGAACGGATAGTTCAGGCAGTCGTTGCGGGTGTTGCTGGAGGTGTAGACCGTAAAGAGGTCCGTCTCCGGATTGAAGTAGTTGACACCGCCGTAATAGGTCCCTAACCAGATCGTCCCCTGCCGGTCCTTGTAGAGTGGGAAGACGGACGAGTGGGTGATGCTGCCGGGCAGGGGATTCCGGGCATAGACTTCGAAGCGGTCGTTGGCGGGGTTGTATTTGTTCAGTCCGGTGAAGGTGCCGATCCAGATGTTGCCGAAGTTGTCTTCCGCAAAGTCGCGCACCTGGTTGCTCGAGATGTTGTTGGGGTCCGACGGGTCGTAGCGGTAGCGGGTGAAGTTGCCGTGCACGTCCCGTTTGTACAGGCCGTTCATGCGGATGGAGATCCAGAGGTTGTATTTGGAGTCTTCGTGCAGGGTGTAGATGTCTTCGCCTACGATGATGCAGGTGAGCGACCGGTCCGGGTTCATCCGGAACAACCCGTCGGTGGTGCCGATCCAGTACTGGCCTCCGGAGTCTTTGAGGAACGAGGTCGCGCGTTGGTTCCGGCTTTCCAGTTTGGTGACGAAGTCGAGCTTGTTCTTGTCCGCATTCCAGGTGAATACGGAATCGGCGATCCCTACCCATATCGTCCCGTCGATGGACGCGATGCCATAGACGGAGGCGTTCCGCAGGCAGGAGAATTCCTGTGTCCGGATGTCGTAGCGGATCAGGGCGTAGTCGGAGTCGAAGAACACGTTCCCCTCTTTGTCGCCGGCAATGAAATGCGTCAGGTTCCCGATGGGATTGGCATCCGGGCGGTGGTATTCGGAAGGTTTGTAGACCGTGGTCCGGACACCGTCATACAGGTTGATGCCTTCTTCCGTCCCGAACCACATCCGGCCTAACTGGTCTTGGTAGATCGCCATGACGGAAAGTTGCGACAGGCCTTCCCGCATACCGATGTGTTTGAAATAGATCGGGTAGATACCGCTGCAGAACCCGACAAGCAGTATGAGTGAAATGAGGACTTTTCTCATGGTATGAATTAAATCGTGTTTGTTTGATAGGGCTAAGATAGTCATATTTTTTGAATTGCATTATCTTTGCAGGCATGAAAAGGCAGGCCTTTATTTTTTATCCGTTTTTGTGTGTCCTCCTGCTGTTGCTGTTTGCCGGCGGGCTGGTGTATGGCGCGGTTTCGATTCCGGTTGAGAGCGTGGTGAATATTTTGTTGGGAGAGGGGACAGAGCGGCTTGCGTGGCAGAATATCGTGTTGCAGAGCCGTTTACCCCAGGCGGTGACGGCTTTGCTGGCGGGCGCTTCGCTGGCTGTCAGCGGCCTGTTGTTGCAGACGTTGTTCCGCAATCCGCTTGCCGGCCCTTCCATCTTGGGAATCAGCGACGGGGCCAATTTAGGGGTTGCCGCGGTCATGCTCTATTTCGGCGGTTCGCTGAGCTTGGTGGCCGATTTGCCGGTCAGCGGTTATCTGGCGGTGATCCTGGCGGCGTTTGGCGGTGCGGCCTCTATTTTGGGATTGATCATTTATTTCTCGGCGAAAGTGAAGAGCAACGTGATGTTGTTGATTATCGGTATTATGGTCGGTTACCTCGCCTCTTCCTTGATTTCGGTGCTGAACTATTATGCCTCGACCGACAAGATACATGCTTTTGTGATGTGGGGATTGGGAAACTTCTCCGGGGTTTCCTTGCAGCAATTGCCCTATTTCGCCGGCTTTACTTGTGTCGGTTTGCTGTTGGCGCTCCTTTTGATCAAGCCGCTGAATGCGTTGCTCTTGGGCGAAATGTATGCGGCCAATTTAGGAATCAAGATCAGGCGGACGCGCATCCTGATCCTGCTGTGTACGGGGTTACTGACTGCGACTACGACTGCCTTTTGCGGTCCGATCTCCTTTATCGGGCTGGCGGTCCCGCATATCGCCCGGTTGATGTTGGGTTCGTCCAACCATAAGATGCTGGTTCCCGTCACGTTGCTGACAGGTGCTTGCATGGCGTTGCTGTGCAATCTGTTGATGGTACTGCCGGGCACGCATAATATCTTGCCGTTGAACGCCGTGACTCCGATGCTTGGAGCGCCTGTTATCATTTATGTGATTGTGAACCGGAAGAACATCCAATATTTTGACTGATCGGATATGACAAAAGTAGCTGCCATAGAAACAAAAGGACTCGGTATCGGTTATCTGCTGAAAGGCGGTAGGCGGAAAGTGGTCCATGACGATTTGAACCTGCGGCTCGTTTCGGGCGAGGTGACTTGTTTGTTGGGGTTGAACGGGGCCGGCAAGTCGACGTTGCTCCGTACGCTTTGCGGTTTCCAGCCTCCGCTCGGCGGGGAGATCCGTTTGATGGGGAAACCGCTCTCCGGATATTCGCAGGCCGATTTCTCCCTGACGGTCGGGGTTGTGCTGACGGAGAAGACCAACGCCGGGGGAATCACGGTCTATGAGTTGGTTTCGTTAGGACGGCATCCTTATACCGGTTTTTTCGGACAGTTGAAAAAACAGGACCGTGCCATCATCGAGCAATCGCTCGACGCTGCCGGAATCGCGCATAAAGCCGGCCACTATGTCTCGGAGCTGAGCGACGGTGAACGGCAGAAAGCGATGATTGCCAAAGCGCTCGCCCAACAGTGCCCGATCATCCTATTGGACGAACCGACTGCCTTTCTGGATGTGACCAGCCGGATTGAAACGATGGTGCTGTTGCATCGTTTGGCTGTCGAGCAAGGGAAAGCGATTCTACTTTCCACCCACGACCTGGACTTGGCAATCCAGATGGGAGATTGTCTGTGGTTGCAGGAGAAAGGCCGTCCGATGGCTTGCGGAACTCCCGAAGACCTGATCATGAGCGGGGCGTTTGAATCCTTTTTCAGCAAGGAGGGAATCGTTTTCGATCCGGCAACCGGAAAACTGAATACGGAAGCCCCGGTGTCGCCTGTCGGTGTGGAGGGCGACTTCCTGACTTCCTATTGGGTCGGGAATGCCTTGATCCGCAATGGCTACCGTCCTTCGCCCGTAAAGGAGGGACAATTGAATATCACTTGTAAGGGGCCGCATGAATTGATCGTCGCTTTTCCCGAAGGTGTCCGGAAAGAGCTTCGGACGGTGGCGGAGCTTGTTTCGCTTATCGGCATGGGAAAATAGTTCCATGCCTATGGAATAATAATTTCATGCCTATGGAATAATCCTTCCATGGGCATGGAACAGAATTTGGATATAGATAAAAACTATTGAATATGGAAAACGAAATAACGGGGCGGCTGGAGCATGAAAAGATCGGCCGCTTATTGGTACATTATGCGATACCTGCCGTGGTTGGGACAATGGTGAATGCGCTTTATAACATCGTCGACCGTATCTTCATCGGTCAGGGTGTCGGTCCGCTGGCGATGGCCGGGCTGACGCTGACGTTCCCTATCCTGTTGTTCCTCCAAGCGTTCGGGATGCTGGTCGGGGCGGGAGCCGCGACGCGCGTTTCCATTCACTTGGGACGAAAGGCGAACGACATGGCGGAGAAGGTCTTGGGCAATGCCTTGACACTGACGTTCATCATCACGTTTCTGACAGTCGTTCCCTGCATGGTCTGGATGGATGACTTGCTGTTTGCTTTCGGCGGAAGCGAACAGACGATTCCGTATGCCAAGGACTATCTGTATATTGTGGTTCCGGGGACGCTCCTGACTTCGCTCAGTTTTGGTTTCAACGCGGTCATGCGTGCTTCGGGTTATCCGAAAAAGGCGATGTACACCATGCTGATCGGGGCGGTGACGAATGTGCTGCTCGACCCTGTGTTTATCTTCTGGTTGGATATGGGGATTCAGGGAGCGGCTATTGCGACGGTCATTTCCATGTTGTTGTGTACCCTTTTCGTAATGAACCATTTTATCCGGAAAGACAGTATCATCCGTTTCCACAGAGGAGTATTCAAACTGGAGAAACCTGTGGTATGGAATATCCTGACGATCGGCGTTTCACCTTTTGCGATGCAACTGGCAGGGAGCGTGGTGGTGGTGATCCAGAACTATGCGCTCAAACAGTACGGCGGTGATTTGGCGTTGGGGGCAAACGGCATCATAACCAGTGTCGGGATGCTTCAGGTGATGCTGATTATCGGGATCGCCCAAGGCATGCAGCCGATTGTCGGTTTCAACTTCGGGGCGAAGCAATACGGACGTGTCCAGGAAACATTGCGGCTGGCTATTATCGTCTCGACCGTTATCATGGGGATCGGCTGTTTTTGCAGCGTGGCATTTCCGGAGCTGATTACCCGTGCCTTTACGAACGACCCGGCTTTGCTGGATGTGACGGCAAATGGCTTACGGATCAGTCTGCTGGTGTTTGTGGTGGTGGGTTCGCAACTTGTGATCAGCCAGTTCTTCCAGAGTATCGGGGTTGCCTGGAAAGCGATGTTTTTGAGCCTAAGCCGGCAAATGTTGTTCCTGATACCGGCGATGTTGCTGTTCTCGCGCTTTTGGGGACTGGACGGTGTCTGGTATGCCGCCCCTTTCTCAGATTTCGTCGCTGCGGTAACGGCGTGGGGGTTTTTGTGGCATTATGTGAAAAGTTTGAAAAAGGAGTTGATGGAATGAACATATTTCCATTGGATTGGTTTACCGTATACAAGTGGATTACTTGGAATTCAATTAAAAAAGAAAGAAGTATGAAAAAAGTATTCTTATTATTGGCCGTCCTGTTTTTGAGTGCAGGGACGATGATGGCCCAACAGGATAAGGCGACCGAGAAGGCTGCCAAGAAAACTGAGAAAGAGGCGAAGAAAGCGGCTGAGGCTGCTGAACAGATGGCTTTGTTTGAGCAAGGCGTACAAGCGTTGACTGAGCGGGATTTTGTGTTGGAAGCCGAGCGTGTCGAGTTCAAGCGCGGACAGTTCGTCTATGTGACTCCGAGTACGAACTTCGTTTCCATGAAAGGCGACCGGGCTACGATCCAGTTGGCGTTTAATACGGCCGCTGCCGGCCCGAACGGAATCGGCGGAATCACGGTCGACGGGAGTTCTTCGAATATAGAGATGAAGACGGATAAAAAGGGAAATGTTACCTTCAGCATGATGGTGCAAGGAGTTGCGGTTTCCGCCAATGTGACCATCCGCATGGTGAAAGGCACGAATAAATGTACGGCAACTGTAAGCCCCAATTTCAACAGCAACCGTGTATCGTTCACCGGTAACCTGTATCCGTCGGACCAGTCCAATGTGTTTAAAGGGCGTTCCCTCTGATGCCACCCAATTCCATTTCATATATAGCGAGTGTAAATAAACTCGCACATAACCGCATTCTGTATGGGATTGCGGTTATTTTTTTGTCAAGCCGATTGGGCCTGTTTCCAGGGATATTTTGTAGATTTGTATGCGTTTAGTAATTCAATAATTCAGTATTCATGCAATTAGCAATAGATCAGAAAGACATCGATAAGTTCCTGATGGTGGGTGACAAGGTGCTTATCAAGCCGAAGAACCCGCAGAGTCAGACAAAATCCGGATTGTACTTACCGCCTACTATCCAACAGGAGAAGATACAGAGCGGTTATATCATCAAGGTCGGTCCCGGCTTTCCGCTTCCTTCCCAGAGTGAAGAGCATGAAGTGTGGGAAAAGAAGAAAGAGGGCGAGGTGCATTATCTTCCTTTGCAGGCGCACGAAGGGGATCTGGCTGTGTTTCTGCAAAATGCTGCCTACGAGATCCAATTTAACGACGAGAAGTTCCTGATTGTCCCGCATTCGGCTATCTTGATGTTGGTTCGCGACGAAGGTTTGTTCGAATAATTCCTTTTTGTTTGGCAAAATACTATGTTTTCCGGTTTTTTGATGTATTTTTGCAACTAAATCAACAGAACTAACGATCAATAGTAGCGATTATAATGAATAAAATTGTAAGTAAAGAACATTTCTCTGCCAACGTAGTGAAACTGGAAGTGGAGGCACCTTTGATTGCCCGCTCCCGGAAGGCAGGTCACTTTGTTATCGTGAAGGTGGGTGAGAAGGGTGAACGTATTCCCCTGACCATTGCCGGAGCTGATACGACGAAAGGAACTATCACACTCGTGATCCAGGCTGTAGGCGGTTCGTCGAAGAAGATATGCGAACTGAATGTCGGCGATTCTATTACCGATCTGGTCGGTCCGTTGGGACAGGCTACCCATATCGAAAAAGTCGGTACGGTCGTCTGTGCCGGCGGTGGTGTCGGGGTAGCTCCTTTATTGCCGATTGTGGAGGCATTCCATAAGGCTGGCAACCGGGTGATTGTCGTGCTGGCTGCCCGCACGAAAGAGCTGGTGATTCTGGAAGAGCAGATGCGTGCCCATTCCGATGAGGTAATCGTGATGACCGACGACGGTTCCTATGGCACGAAAGGTTTGGTGACGAATGGTGTGGAAAGCGTGATTAACCGGGAAAAGGTGGATCTGTGTGTTACCATCGGCCCCGCCATCATGATGAAGTTCGTCTCTGCGCTGACGAAGAAATATGAGGTCCCGACGGTTGCTTCCCTCAACACGATTATGGTGGATGGGACCGGAATGTGCGGCGCATGCCGTATCACGGTCGGAGGAAAGACGAAGTTCGTCTGTGTGGACGGACCGGAGTTCGATGCCCATCAGGTGGACTTCGATGAGATGCTGATGCGTCTCGGTGCTTATAAAGATATTGAAAAGAAATAACGAAACCACAGGAAACAAATGACAACAGAAGAACTGATAGCTGCCCGTCGTGCCGAACCGTGGAGGGAAGCGCTGCGTAAAAGCAAGAAAAATAAGGAACGCACGGATATTGTCCGTGTGGAAATGAATGAACTGGATGCGGAATACCGCAGCCATACCCGCCTCGAAGAGGTGAACCTCGGACTGACGAAAGAGCAGGCCATGCTGGAAGCCCAGCGTTGTCTGGACTGCCCGAATCCGACTTGTATGCAAGGATGTCCGGTTAGTATCAATATCCCGACGTTCATCAAGAACATTGAGCGGGGCGAGTTTTTGGAAGCCGCCAAAGTGTTGAAAGAAACAAGCGCATTGCCGGCTGTTTGCGGCCGTGTCTGCCCGCAGGAAAAACAGTGCGAAAGCAAGTGCATGCATTTAAAGATGGGGAAACCGGCTGTCGCCATCGGCTATCTGGAACGTTTTGCCGCCGACTATGAACGGGAAAGCGGAAATATTTCCGTTCCGGAAGTGGCAGAGAAGAACGGTATGAAGATTGCCGTGGTCGGTTCCGGTCCGGCCGGTCTTTCCTTTGCCGGCGATATGGCGAAGCGCGGCTATGACGTGACGGTGTTTGAAGCCTTGCACGAAATCGGTGGTGTGCTGAAATACGGTATTCCCGAATTCCGTCTGCCGAATAAGATCGTGGATGTCGAAATAGAAGGGCTCCGCAAGTTGGGCGTGAAGTTCCTGACAAACTGCATCGTTGGGAAAACCATCAGCTATGACGACCTGCATGCCGATGGCTTCAAGGGAATCTTTGCCGCCAGTGGTGCCGGACTTCCGAACTTTATGAATATTCCGGGTGAGAACCTGGTCGGCGTGATGTCGTCCAACGAATACCTGACCCGTGTCAACCTGATGGACGCTGCCAATCCGGAAAGCGATACGCCTGTCTTGCAGGGCAAGAAAGTGGCGGTCATCGGGGGCGGCAATACGGCTATGGATTCCGTCCGTACTGCCCGCCGCTTGGGTGCCGAACGGGCCATGATTGTCTATCGCCGTAGCGAAGAGGAGATGCCCGCCCGCCTGGAGGAGGTGAAACATGCCAAAGAGGAGGGTGTGGAGTTCCTGACGTTGCATAACCCGATCGAGTATCTCGGTGACGAACGGGGCCGTGTCAGACAGATGCGTTTGCAGAAGATGGAATTAGGCGAACCGGACGCTTCCGGCCGCCGTCGTCCTGTTCCCATCGAAGGTACCGTCGAGACGATCGATGTCGACGAAGTGATCGTCAGTGTCGGCGTTTCTCCCAATCCGCTTATCCCGCGGGCTTTCCAGGGATTGGAAGTGAGCAAGAAAGGAACGATCGTAGTAAACGAAGGGAACATGCGCTCTGCCTTGCCCGATGTCTATGCCGGCGGCGATATCGTCCGCGGCGGCGCAACCGTAATCCTCGCCATGGGCGACGGCCGTAAGGCGGCTGCGGCGATGGATGAGGCGTTACGGAAGTAAAAGATATCTATATATAAAGCGATGGAGGTGTGTCGAAAGGCACTGTAGGTGCCTTGCATAATAGCCTCAGGTTTCAACCTGGGGAGGTGTATCTTTCCCGTCAAGTTTGCACCCTGTAAGGGTACAGCAATGAATATAAGTCATTAACGAATAGCAGCACCCTTACAGGGCGCCAACGGGGTGAGGGAACATAAGTCCCGGGGTTGAACCCCCGGGCTATTATGCGAAGCGCCTACAGCGCTTTTCGACATAGTACCATTCTTACTATATAAGTTCCAATTGCTTTGCAATCCTGCAAGCTTCAATAGAATTCACAGCACATAATTTCGATAATATATTTTGTCTGTGTCTGTTCACCGTGTGTATACTAATGGAAATGTTTTCTGATATTTCTTTGCTTGACAACCCTTGGTTAATGAGTCTAAGTATCTCTTTCTCTCTCCTTGAAAGCAAATCGTTGTAGTCCTGTTGTTCTAAAGAAATGATTTTACCGGAGAGTGAATCGCATATATAGCTTTCTCGGTTCGCTTTGTCATCAGTCAAATTATAGAGACATAATGCCAATCTGATACTCCCGTTAGGCTCTACGCCGACATAAAATACTCTATGTCGGACAAGGTACTCGCTACCGTCTTTCCCTATCATTGACAAAACGTTGGTAAGATAATAGCGAGAGTAACACGGTTGCGGGTTGTTTCTCAAAAAGTGAATAAACTTTAGTTCATCCAAATGTTTTCTCTCCAAGTCCTTAGCAGAAATGCATCTGAAAATATCTTCCTCCCAGATCGAATCGATAAGGTTAGATTCGCTATTTGGACATAGACCCAAAATGGATGCCATCCCTCCATAATAAATATAACTTGTGTGCTCTTTTAAATCGCTCAATACAGCGATGGCATTTTCTATTTGGGCATATCCGGAAGCAAATATTTTAAATCTGTCCACTTCTCTTGAGATTTTGTCGCAACTTCCAAAGTCTTGTAGCAGAAATCTGTCACTTAGCTCATCTCTTGTATTCATTTGCTGTCTTAAAAATGGTTATAAATCAGTATTGCCAGTCCTTTGATGAAGCGTTACCTTTGCGCCATCAATACATTACCTCATGTAAAGGTAATAATAAGAAATGGTTATTTATATGTTTGGCATTAAAAAATATGCAATGATGAAAACACTGTTAATAAGCGGATTGATGTTTTTCGCATCCTTTACCTCTATGTCGCAAACATTGGAAAAAATGCAGTGGTTCAACGAACCCGGTTGTTGGAAGATTGAGGGTAACTCCCTTATGATGCGTGTCACACCCCAAACCGATTACTGGCGTATCTCCCATTATGGATTTACAGTTGATGACGCTCCGTTTTTATATGCTTTGCAGGGAGGAGAGTTTGAGGTAAAGGTGAAAATATCTGGTGACTACAAAACTCGTTTTGACCAGGCTGGATTGATGTTGCGTATCGATCATGAGAATTATATCAAGGCCGGCATTGAGTTTGTGGATGGAAAATATAATCTGAGTACAGTTGTGACTCATCACACAAGCGACTGGAGTATCATTCCTTTGGATAACGCCGTACCTTTTGTATGGATCAAAGCTATCCGTAAGTTAGATGCTGTGGAGATTTTCTATTCATTTGATGACCGAAAATATATTATGATGCGTAATGCGTGGCTCCAAGACAATCATCCTGTAAAGGTCGGCATGATGGGAGCCTCTCCGGATGGAGACGGTTTCAAAGCGCAATTTGAAGGTTTTTCTATCAAACATTTGCCGGACTCACGAAGGACACAATGGTTGATGAATAATGCTGCAAATAATGAATGAGTATACAACATAAATTATGATGAAGATAGACCATATTGCTATTTGGGCTGAGGATATAGAACTGCTACGCAGGTTCTACATGATGTATTTCAATATGTCGTGCAATGACAAGTATGTCAATCCCAAAAAAGGATTCAGTTCTTATTTTCTATCTTTTGAAGAAGGAGAAACGCGTATTGAAATCATGAACATACCCGGAAAAGACGCTCCGGCAAGCAGAGGCGATCTGAAAGGTTTGGCTCATTTTGCCATCTCGGTAGGCAGCAGGGAGAATGTTGATAACATGGCAAGACGATTCAAGGAAAATGGCATCACGATATTGAGTAATCCACGAACTACAGGTGACGGCTATTATGAATGTGCTGTTGCTGATCCTGAGGGCAATTATATAGAAATAACGGAGTAATGGCATCGGGGACAATGCGAAAGAGATGTGTCAAAACTACTTGATCCTTGCGTTTGACGTAGGAGCAAAGCGGTTTTGACACATTCCTTATTATTTCCTGTACCCGATCTTCCCTAACCATTCCGCTATCATCGAATGGCAGTTGGCGGTTTGGGAGGAGCGGATCCAAAGGCTCGGCTTCAAAAAGTTCCCGTCGGGAATCAGGCGTTTGGCATCCGACTCCACTCCGCTGATACCGCTGCTTGCGCTCGATACGATCAAGGCGATTCGTTTATCGGCCATTTGAGCACCGTGGTTGAACAGGAATGTTTGCAACGGAGCCGCCATATTGCTCCACCAAAGCGGGGCTGCTACGATGACCGTACTATATTCCTCAAACTTGATCTCTACGGGGTCGATTGCCGGATAAGAGGAAGCGTTGCCGGGATTGTCCCGGATGGCCTGGATCTGTGTGCTGCCGATCGCATAGTTGTTGGCGGCATAATCCAGTCCTTTCTCGGC
The DNA here is from genome assembly GCA_017937385.1 of Parabacteroides sp. GTDB lineage: Bacteria > Bacteroidota > Bacteroidia > Bacteroidales > Tannerellaceae > Parabacteroides. The sequence goes on along the minus strand of JAGBDR010000035.1, from coordinate 5,324 downwards.
CGGTTCTATCCGCACGATATCAGATTCGATTTGCGCGTGCAGGTCGCTCACGATGGTATGCACATTGTTGGTGAAACTGTAATAAACAATAAGCGTTTTTCCAGCCTTCGGGCTATCCGGTGTTTCTGTCGGAAGTTCGTCCATTGGTCCGTTATCGGAAGAACAGGCGTTCGATTCTACTGTGACTAACATAGCAAAAAGGAGATATAAGAACTTTTTCATATTGTTGTTATTTCAGTTTGTCGTACTGTTCGTTTGTTACCGGTTCGAGCCATTCGTTGGAGGTATTCTCACCCGCGATTTCGAATGCGAGGTGGGCGAACCAACTGTCGGAGGCTGCACCATGCCAATGTTTCACGCCGGCCGGGATATGGATGACCGTACCGGGAAGAATCTCCTGTGCCGGTTTCCCTTCCTCCTGATACCAGCCCTTGCCTGCTACGCTGATAAGCATTTGGCCACCGCCTTTCGTTGCCTTGTGGATGTGCCAGTTGTTGCGGCAACGGGGTTCGAACGTGACGTTGGCGATATAAACCTGTTCGGACGAAATGCGGGCGAGGTAACTGTTGCCGGTGAAATACCGGGCGTACGCCGTGTTCGGTTCGCCGATGGGGAAAATCATCTCCCGTTGGAAAGCGGCTTTCGCATCGTCACCGGTCGTATCTTCCGCCCACACCTCTTTGGCCAGTCGGAATGCCGCCCAGGCTTTCGGCCAGCCTGCGTAGAACCCGATATGCGTGATGATTTCGGCAATCTCGGTGCGGGTGATTCCGTTTTTCTTCGCTTCCTGCAGGTGGAAACCTAACGAGCTGTCTGTTATGCCTTGACTGATGAGGGAGGTGATTGTCACCAAACTGCGGTCACGCAGGCCGAGTTTGTCGGTGCGGCTCCATACCTCACCGAAAAGGACATCGTCGTTAAGCTCCGCGAATTTGGGAGCGAACTCGCCAAGCTGGTTGCGCCCGGCTGTCTGTACTATCTTTTCTTGTGCCATAACATTGAATGTTAAAATACTGAATGCTAAGATTGAAATAACGCGGTTCATGATTGTTTATTGGATGAAGTTATTGATTCGGTTTGCCGGGTTGAGCGGTGTCTGGTCGGATAAGACCAGCGACTTGACCATGTGCAGCGTTCCCTGTTTGTAGGTCTGAAAATGGTCGGAGGCGATGTGCTTCTCGTAAGCCGCTTGACTCGCATAGGTCTCCAGGATGGTAATCCTGCAAGGATTTTCCTTTTCGCAGACGGCATACATGGTCAGTACGCCCGGTTCGGTCCGTAGGGAGATTTCGCCCACTTCGGCCGCATATTTCCTGTATTCCTCCAGATACTCCGGATGGACTTCGATTTTCGACAACCGCACGATACCGTCAGCGGCCATCGGTTCTTTGGCGTACATGGAGGGCGACTCGATCGTTTGCTTTTCCGTTTCCATGCGATTCATTTGCTTGTTCTCCGTTGGGTTGCATGACAGCAACCCGGATAGAAACAGTAGGTTTATTGATGTTCTGATCATATTCTTCGTCTATCAGATTCCATATTGCTCTGATCTTAACTGTACTGCAAAAATAAAGTACTTTCGCAGTATGACATGTAGACGGATTACAGATTAAGTTACCCATTTTACAGAATCTTAGCCTTCGACCTGCCTTTCTTGTTCCGCATTGTAACGGTCGCCTACGACAGGGATGGCGGAAACGGCTGTTTCGAGTTCGTGCCACTCCTCGGCCGTAAGGCTGAAATCGAACGTGCGCAGGTTCTCTTCCAAATGCGAGCGTTTCGTTGTTCCGGGAATCGGCACGATCCACGGGGCTTTTTGCAGTAACCAGCCGAGTGCCACTTGTGCCGATGTCATGCCGCGTGTGCGGCCGAATTGTTGCAGCACGTTCACGATACGCATATTCGCCCGTATTGCTTCCGGCTGGAAACGCGGCAATGTCTGGCGGTTGTCGTTGTGCGGGTCGAAGACCGTATATTCGTTGATGCCGCCACCGAGGAATCCGCGGTTGAGCGGGCTGTACGGTACGAACCCGATACCTAATTCGCGGCAGACCTCCAGCACGCCGTTTTCTTCCACAAGCCGGTGCATCAGGTGGTATTCGCTCTGTATGGCTGTCAGCGGGCATACAGCATGTGCCCGGCGGATGGTGTCGGCACTGACTTCACACATGCCCCAGTGTCGCACCTTACCCTCTTTCATCAGGTCGGCGATGGTCTGTGCCACCTCTTCGGCCGGTACGTTGGGGTCGGCGCGATGCTGGTAGAACAGGGGAAGCGAGTCGAGCCGCAGACGGCGGAGCGACTCTTCGCAATACCGGCGGATGGTTGCGGGACGGCTGTCCTGGCGTCCTGTTCCTTTGCCGTTGATCACTTCGTGTCCGAATTTGGTCGTCACGTTGATTCTGCCTTTGAACTCTGCTAACGCTTCCCCCGCCAAATTCTCATTGGTCAGCGGACCGTAAATAATGGCGGTATCGAAAAGCGTTACGCCACGCTCCACGGCTTCGTGTAACAGGCGGATACAGGCTTGTTTGTCCGGATGTTGGCTGCGGTTGTAGGTCATGCCCATCACGCCGAAACCGAGGGCTGATACGTGGAAAGCCGCTTGGCCCGTGCCTAATGTGCGGTAAGGTATATCCACGTTTTTCAGGGTTGAGGAACTTTCTTCGTGGCGTGTTGTATGGGAGGCTTTTGCCTGATCGATTGCGGGCTGAACCGCCAGTGCCGTACCGATTGCCGCTGTTGCTTTCAGAAAACGGCGGCGGTTGATTCCTTTATTTGCTTCCATGTCTATTTCTTTTCGATTGTTTTGATGATCCTTGCCGGATTACCGGCCACAACGGTCATGGGCGGAACCTCTTTCGTCACGACACTGCCTGCACCGACAATGGCACCGTAACCGATTTTCACGCCCGGCAGTATTGTGGAGTTGATACCGATCCATACCTTGTCCTCGATCACGATCGGACGTCCGTAGGTGGCACTTCGGTTATCGGGGTCGGGGTCGTGATTGATTGTGATCAGATTGACTTTCGGACCGATGAATACGTCGTTGCCGATCGTGATGCCGCCACGTCCGAAGAATGTGCAGCACTGTTGGATGAAACATCTTTGGCCGATTGTGACCGGTTTGCCGTAGTCGATGTAGAGCGGAGGCAATACGGTTGTGCTCTCGTCGAGCGGTTTACCCAGTATCTGTCCCATGTATTCGTGTACCTCTTCGGGAGTACGGTAACCGGTGTTCATCTCCGTTGCCGTCTTCATGGTGGCGAAGATGTCGGCAATCAGCCGTTCATAACCTGCATCATGAGGCGAAACTAGTTCGCCGCTCAAATCTTTTGTAAAAATGTCGTTTCCCATATTTCTTGTCTTTGTTCTTCTTCGGCAAAGGTAAAGAGAGAGCCTCGCAACAGTTTTGCTGCGAGGCTCAAATTTGTTTGCTGTGAAGTTCAATCGGGAATTATGTTCCGGTTTGTCCGGCTTAGATCATACTGGGCGCATAGCCGTATGTCTCTTTGTAGACTTTCGAGAAGTGGGAAAGGTTTTTGAATCCGACATCGAAACAGGCTTCCGTTACCCGTCTTTTACCGGATTTTATCAAGTCATGTGCCGCTTCTAAGCGGCGTTTGATGAGCCATTTCTGAGGTGTCAGGTCGCTCACTTTGGCGAAATCGCGTTTGAAAGTGGCCAGACTGCGACCTGTGTAGTTGGCGATCTCCTCCAGCGACAGGTCGCACATGTAGTTTTCGTTCAGGTAATCGAGGATGTCGATCTTCCACGGGTCGACGAAATCGAACAGGGAAGCATAAAGGTTCCGGTCCGTGTGGAGCAACACATAAATCCCTTCAATCATCTTGAGCTTCAATACTTCGTCGGATGGTTTCACGCCCGTATCGAAGTAAGGGATGAGCGATTCAAACAGACTGCGGATGTCGGGACGGTCGTTCGGCAGCACACGCAGGCTCACCTTCTCGCGTTTCGCCTCCGACGGAATCTCTTTTTGGGGAAGTGTCTGGTAGAACTCCCGCAGAAACGGTTTGGTGAATTTCAGCACGATGGAGCGGTAAGGGTGTTCCTTGTCTGCATGTTTTTGCAGCCACATCCGGTTGTCCCGCCGCATGAAAGCGCATTCGCCCGGATGCAGGATCGTCTTTTTGCCGCGTTCTTCGATCTCAAGTTCTCCGGAACAGAGATAGATAAGCGTGTGCTCCCGATTCTCATGGGCACAGCCCTGGTCGTCGGTGAAAAAGCTCGCGATGAGGACGTTCGAGCAATCGAATACATTCAGTTGTTCCATGTCGATCTCTATTTTTTGCAAAAATAAGAAATTACATGGACTTGTGTTGGGTTGACCGGTTTGTTTTGTGATGGCTTGTTTGTTTGGGAGATAGCCAAAAGTCTGCCAAATCTGCCAAGTCTGCCCGGGGCTTTCTCGTAACAGACTATTTTTATTGGATTTATTGTAATGTATTTGTAATGAGCGTATTATGGTGGTTTTTGTCCTCTTTTTGTCCAAATCCCCGATAAAATAAAGTGAAATGCACGGACAAATTATCCCTTTTGCTTTTCAATCAGAAATGCTCCGATCCTGCACAAAGCTCTGTTCTGTCCTGTGTCATTCTTTCATCAGGTTTCTTCCCGATTCTGTATAGGTGGATGTGCATTTCTGTCCGTGAAAAAGGCATGATCCGATTCCATCCAAGAATGGTTTTATTTGATAATATATTGATATATAATTGTTTATGGCGATTTTGTCAAAATATATGCATTTGTAATAAGGGCGGGCAGACTTGGCAGAGTTGGCAGACTTTTGTATTTTTCGGGCAAAGTGGCAAATGGATGTATAGGGATAGGCATCTGTTTGAGGTTTGAAGAGCATCCGTTTTAGATTGGATGGGCATCCGTTTGGGAATGGATGGCTATGCACGCCGATACAAGATGTCCATTCATGCGGCAATGCCCAAGCTGAAACAGTAAAAAGCCCCGCTATTCCTAAGAATAACGAGGCCTTTTGGAAGCGAGCGGAAGACGGGACTCGAACCCGCGACCCTAACCTTGGCAAGGTTATGCTCTACCAACTGAGCTACTTCCGCAATTATATATCGTTGAGATGCATGGCCATGCATCTTTATACGAAATCATTCGTACTCGAAGCGGGACTTGAACCCGCACAGCCGCAATGGCCAAAGGATTTTAAGTCCTTCGTGTCTACCGATTCCACCATTCGAGCATCCCTTTCTCTTAAGAGATGAGCGGAAGACGGGACTCGAACCCGCGACCCTAACCTTGGCAAGGTTATGCTCTACCAACTGAGCTACTTCCGC
>JAGBDR010000034.1 GCA_017937385.1 Parabacteroides sp. | reverse complement strand
CGGTACATGATCGCCAAGAACCTCCAGTCGCTCGGCCGCTACGAGGCGGCGGAACGGGAGCTGCTCCGCGCCATCGAGATCCTGCCGGAGCGGTTGTACCCTTACTACCTGTTGGCGAAGCTCTACAGCGAACCGGCGTTCGACCAGGCGGACCGGTTCAGGGACGCGGCGGAAAAGGTCCTGACCAAAGAGCCGAAGGTCGAAAGCACCGCTATCCGGGAGATGAGAACGGAAATAAGAAAAATAATAGAAAAAAAGCAATTACGAGACGCTCGTAAATAGAATATATTTGTATATTTGCAAAACGACTTTGACAAAAACGATAAAATATGAAATACTACAAATTATTTGCCTTATTGATTCTGGCCGGAATGGCAGCCTGTTCCGGTGAAAAACAGGAGAACGGTTCTGAAGAAAGCATTGAAACCGCTCTGCCGGATGTGACAAATGAAGTGACCGTGATGGAGTTGAAAAAGACTGCGTTCAACCATGAGCTGATCAGTAACGGCAAATTGTCTGCCCGAAGTTTCGTCGACCTGAAATTCGAGTCGGCAGAACCGATCGCCCACATATACGTGAAGAACGGCGACCGCGTGACGAAAGGGCAAAAGCTCGCGGAGCTCTCCACCTTCCGCCTTGCCAACAAAACGGCACAGGCCAAAGATGCACTCGAACGTGCCAAGCTGGAATTGCAGGACGTACTGATCGGACAGGGATACAAGTTGGAAGACTCGACGCAAGTGCCGCCCGCCGTCATGCAACTGGTCCGGGTAAAAAGCGGATATGACCAGGCGTTGATTTCCTGGCAGCTCGCCGACTATGAACAACGCAACGCGGTCCTGACCGCTCCTTTCGACGGTGTCGTCGCCAACTTGTTTGCCAAACCGCTCAATACGGCTTCGACTTCGGAAGTGTTCTGCTCCATCATCGACCCGCATACGCTGGAAGCCGCTTTCACGGTGTTGGAAAGCGAACTGCCGCTTATCCAGATAGGCGATCCCGTCGAAATCACACCCTTTGCCTTGTCGGGCGTCATGGCTGACGGACGTATCTCCGAAATAAATCCGCTGGTAGACCAGGATGGGATGGTACAGGTGAAAGCCGCCGTAAACGGCAAAGGAAAGTTGTTCGAAGGGATGAACGTCCGGGTGAGCATCCACCGTTCGCTGGACAACCAGTTGGTCATTCCGAAAAGCTCCGTGCTCCTGCGCTCCGGCAAGCAAGTAGTTTTCGTACTGGACAGCACGAAGACAAAGGCAAACTGGGTATATGTGCAGACGGGGTTGGAAAACTCGGACAGTTACACGATTGTCGACGGACTGAAAGAAGAAGACATCGTGATCACAAGCGGCAACATCAATTTGGCTCATGAGGCACCGGTCAGGGTAATTAAGAATTGACAATGGACAATGGACAATTGATGTTTTCATTTTTTCATTCTTTCATGCTTAATTTCTAATGTAATGATTAAATTCCTACTCCAACGCCCGATCGCGGTATTGATGGCTTTTACAGCTTGCTTTATCGTGGGACTGGTTACTTACTTCACCATCCCGGTGTCGTTGTTGCCGGATATCGCCATCCCGGAAATCACCGTACAGGTGTCCGGCCAGAACGCTTCGGCACGCGAACTGGAAAACACGGTGGTCAAAACCATCCGCCAACAACTGATGCAAGTAGCCAACCTGCGCGACATCCATAGCGAGACACGCGACGGGGCCGCCATCATACGCCTCAACTTCGATTTCGGGACCAATACGGACCTGGCTTTCATCGAAGTCAACGAAAAGATAGACGCAGCCATGAACTACCTGCCGCGTGAAGTAGAACGCCCGCGCGTCATCAAAGCCAGCGCCACCGATATCCCGGTGTTTTGCCTAAACCTAACGCTCAAGGCAATTGACAATGGACAATTGACAATTGACAATTTAAAGAATACATCTCATTCACAGGATGCGGCCCATTCACAGGCCCCCCAAAATTCTCAATTGTCAATTGTCAATTCTCAATTGGAAAGCGGTTCCGCTTTCCTCGACCTTTGCCAGTTTGCCGAAACCGTGATCAAACGCCGGATCGAACAGTTGCCCGAAGTGGCGATGGTTGACGTGACAGGCGTGCTGAAACGGCAGTTGCAGATTGTCCCGGACATGAAATTGCTGAAAATGTCGGAGATCACGCTCGACGACCTGGAAGCGGCACTGGCCTCCAACAACATCGAACCGGGCAGCATGACCGTGCGCGACGGCTACTACGAGTATAACATCAAGTTCTCGACTTTGCTGCGCACACCGGAGGATGTCGAGAACATCTATATCCGGAAAAACGACCATATCTTCCAACTGAAAGACCTGGCGCGTATCTCCGTCGTGCCGGAGAAAGAGACCGGAGTGTCCCTCTCCAACGGGAAACGGGCGGTGACACTCGCCGTAATCAAACAGGCGGATGAAAACATGGACAACATGAAGGAGGCGTTGCAGGAAGTGACCGACTATTTTGCGACCGTCTATCCGGACATCGACTTCAGCATCAGCCGCAACCAGACGGAACTCCTGGATTACACCATCTCGAACCTGAAGCAGAACCTGTCGTTGGGTTTCCTGTTCATCTGCATCGTGGCCATCCTGTTCTTGGGAGACATCAAGAGCCCGATCGTAATCGGTTTAAGCATGGTGGTGAGCCTGATCATCAGCTTCCTGTTCTTCTACCTCTGCAAGATGTCGCTGAACATCATCTCTATCTCCGGTTTGATCCTGGCGTTGGGTATGATGATCGACAGTGCGATTATCGTAACGGAAAACATCACCCAATACAGGGCACGCGGAGATTCGTTGGAAGAGGCTTGCAGCAAAGGGACGACCGAGGTCATCACGCCGATGTTAAGTTCCACATTCACCACGATTGCCGTGTTTGTCCCGCTCGTGTTCATGAGCGGAATAGCGGGGGCGATCTTCTTCGACCAGGCATTTGCCGTCACTGTCGGGCTATTGGTTTCCTATTTCACGGGGATCATGTTGCTGCCGGTGCTCTACAAACTGGTCTACAGCATCCCGGACCTCAAGCACAAAGGGATCAACCTACGGATCAACAATTTGGTGAAGGAACATACGCTGGACCGTTTCTATGACGCGGGAGTGGATTTCGTGTTCCGCCACAAAACGGCGAGCCTGATAGGCATTGCCGTTACGCTTCCGCTTTGTGCTTTCCTGTTCTACGAGATTCCCAAAAGCCGTATGCCGGAAATCGACCAGAACGAGCTGATCGCCCATGTGGAATGGAACGAAAACATCCATGTCGGTGAAAACCAGGCCCGCGTCGGCCGGCTGTTCGCCTCGATCGGTAATCAGGTGCAAGAACATACGGCCTACGTCGGCCAACAGCAATTCCTGTTGAACCGGGACCGCGAAATGTCGGTTTCCGAAAGCGAACTGTATTTCAAGACGGAGAAACCGGACGGGATCGCCCCTTTGCAAAAATCGGTGGAGAAATGGTTCAAGACGCATTACCCGACAGCCGTAATCTCTTTCTCGCCGCCCGAAACGGTATTCGAGAAATTGTTTGTGACGGGCGAGGCCGATGTCGTCGCCGAATTGTACACCCGCAACAAGACCGAAGCGCCGGAAGCCTCCGTCCTGCACAAGCTTGAGCAACAGATAGAGGAGCAAACAGGGCTGACACCCGTCGGCACGGCGTTCGACAACCAGTTGAACATCACGATAGACCGGCAGAAACTGTTGCTTTACAACGTCAACTACAACGAGGTCTACCGGCTGCTGAAAACGGCATTCAAGGAGAACGAGGTTGCGACGCTCCGCTCCTACCAGCAATACCTGCCGATCGCTTTGGCGGGAGAAGGGCAAACGGTAAACGAGGTCTTGCAGCAAACCTTGGTGAGCACGATTCCCGATGCGGAAGGCAACGTGCGGTACATCCCGTTGCAATCGCTGGTCCGTGTCGTTCCGGGAGAGGACCTGAAAACGATCACGGCAGGGAAGAACGGCGAATACATCCCGTTCAGCTTCTATGACGTAAGCCATCCTGAACAGTTGATGGCGAAAGTGAAAAAGGAGGTCGAAGCCGACTGGGACATCGACTTTTCGGGCAGCTTCTTCTCCAACCGGCAAATGCTGAACGAGCTGGTCGTGATCCTGTTCATCTCGATCCTGCTGATGTACTTCATCCTGGCCGCCCAGTTCGAAAGTTTCCTGCAGCCGTTCATCGTGTTGCTGGAGATACCGATCGACGTGGCCGCCTCCCTGTTGGTGTTGTGGATATGCGGCCACACGATGAACCTGATGAGTGCCATCGGTATCGTCGTGACCTGCGGTATCATCATCAACGACTCCATCCTGAAGCTGGATGCCATCAACGAGCTCCGCAAAGAGGGAGTCCCGCTGATGAATGCCATACATGAGGCCGGCCGGAGACGCTTGCGCCCGATCATCATGACCTCCTTGACAACCATATTCGGCATGGTCCCGTTGCTTTTCACCTTCGACATGGGTAGCGAACTGCAAAAGCCGCTCTCCATCGCCATGATCTCGGCCATGCTGATCGGTACGGCAGTCAGCCTTTTCGTCATCCCGTTAGTGTATTGGTTCATTTATCGAAAGAGTTAAAAATAGAAAGTTGAAAGTTATGGATAGAAAAATCATTTACAGATATATAATCACATTGTTGATGCTTGTATGCGCGTTCGGTGTGAAGGCGCAATTGACGCTGACGCTGGAACGGACCATTACGCTGGCGGCAGACAGTTCGCTGGATGCTTTCCGGTACAAGAATATGTACCTGGCCGGATACTGGGAATACCGGACCTACAAGGCCGGCCGTCTGCCGAGTCTTACCCTGGATCTGACACCGGCACAATACCAGCGGTATTTCACCCAACGGTACGACTCGGAGGCCGACATCGATGTCTACAGGAAGCAACAACGGTTCTATGCCGGCGCCCAATTGGAAATCGAACAGAATTTCGACCTTTTGGGCGGTACGTTCTATTTGGATACGGACCTGGACTATATGCGTTACTTCGGTTCCGAAACGTATAACCAGTTCTCGACCGTCCCCATCCGCCTCGGCTACCAGCAGTCGTTGTTGGGCTACAATGCGTTCAAATGGCAACGCAAGATCGAACCGCTGAAATACGAAAAGGTCAAGAAAGAGCTTTTATATAATGTAGAACAGATGAGCGAACAGGCGACCACCTATTTCTTCGACCTGGCGATGGCACAGGTGGAATATGACCTGGCAAAAGACAACGTCGCCACGACCGACACACTCTACCGGACCGGGCAGGAACGGCATAAGATCGCTTCCATCAGCCAAGCGGACCTGTTGACGCTGAAACTGGATGCCGTGAATGCACGCAACACTTTGAAAAATGCCGAAATCGCTTTGAAACGCGCCATGTTCAGCCTCGCTTCCTACCTGAATTTCGACAAGAACACGGAAATACATCTGCGTCTTCCAAGCCGTCCGCGCGATATGGAAATCTCGGTCGACAAGGCACTCGAACTGGCACGTGCCAACAACCCGACCTTCCTCGACCTGAAACAACAGATACTGGAAGCCCAGCAACAGGTAGACAAGACCAAGAAAGAGGCGATGTTCAACGCGAAGATCAACGCCAGCGTCGGTTTCAACCAAGTGTCCAAGAACCTGCAGGACGCCTACAAAAACCTGCAACAACAGGAGATCGTCTCCCTGTCCGTCTCGATCCCGTTAGTGGACTGGGGCGTGCGGAAAGGGAAACATAACATCGCCAAGAACAACCTGTTGGTCACGGAAACGTCTGCCAAACAAAAAGAACTGACGGTCGAAGAAGATGTCATCATGACGGTCGGCGACTTCAATATCCAGCAAGCCCTGATCGGGAGTGCCGAAGAAGCGGTAGACCTGGCAGAGACAGCCTACGGCGAAACCAAGCAACGCTTCATGATCGGAAAGGCCGACATCAACAGCCTCACCCTTTCACTGAACCGCCAGCAGGAGGCACAGCGGAACTACATATCGGCTCTGAAGAATTACTGGCTGAGTTACTACAAAATCCGCAAACTGACGTTGCATGACTTTGAAACGGGCGTTTCTCTTTCGGACGAGTTCGATTATAAGTACGGATTATAACCCCAAATGAATCATGAGCGCATCTCCTAAAATATCCTCTTTCACCATCATCGTCACCTTCCTCTGCGTGGCGCTGGCGGGAATCGCCTTTATACCATTGCTGCCGATCAAGCTGTCGCCGTCGCGTACGCTCCCGCAGCTGACCATCCGCTATAACATGCCGGGCAACTCGGCCCGCGTGATCGAAATGGAGGTGACCTCACGCCTCGAAGCGATGCTGGCACGCATCAAGGGAATCAAGGAGATCAAATCTACCTCCGGCAACGGATGGGGCTACGTCACGCTCGAACTGGACAAACATACCAATACCGACGCCGCCCGCTTCGAAGCGTCGACCATCATCCGCCAGACATGGCCCAGCCTGCCGGACGAGCTGAGCTACCCGGTGTTGGAAATGAGCCGGCCGGACGACAAGGAAGCACGTCCATTCATGAGCTACACGCTGAACGCGGCAGCCACGCCCATATTCATACAACGTTTTGCCGAAGACCAGATAAAACCCCGCCTCAGCGGGATTCCCGGTATCTACCGCATCGATGTCAGCGGTGCTACCCCGATGGAATGGCGGTTAGAGTACGACAACCGCCAACTGGTGGCGTTAGGCATCAGCATTTCGGACATACAGAAAGCAATCAGCCAGCATTATCAAAAAGAATTCTTAGGGACCGGCAACGTGGAAACCCAGTTGGCGACCTCACGCCAAGGAGAACAATGCAGCCAATGGATACGCCTCGCCCTAATCCCCGAAAACGAGCAAAACGGATTCAACCCGTCGCTCATCACCGTCCAGAACAAAGACGGCAAGCTGATCCGCTTAGACCAACTACTCAAAGTCACCCGCCAGGAGGAGGCGCCCCAAAGCTACTACCGTATCAACGGGCTGAACTCCATCTACCTATCCATCCGCGCCGAAGAGACGGCAAACCAGCTGGAGCTTGCCAAACGGGTAAAAGCAGAAATGGAACACATCCGCACCCTGCTTCCGTCCGGCTATGAAATACATACCAGCTATGACGCGACCGAATTCATCCAGGACGAGCTGAACAAGATCTATGTCCGTACAGGGCTGACCGTCCTGATCCTGCTGGTTTTCGTCCTACTGATCACGCGCGAGCTAAAATACCTGTTGCTGATCATCATCAGCCTCTCGATCAACCTCTGCATAGCGGTCATCCTCTACTATCTGTTAGGGCTGGAAATGCAACTTTACTCGCTGGCCGGTATCACGATCTCGCTCAGCCTCGTGATCGACAACACGATCGTCATGACGGAACACATCCGGAACCGCCACGACCGGAAAGCCATCCTCTCCATCCTGACAGCCACGCTGACTACGATGGGCGCACTGGTCATCATCTTCTTCTTGGACGAAAAGATACGCCTCAACCTGCAAGACTTTGCGGCGGTCGTCATCATCAACTTAGGGGTTTCCCTGTTGATTGCGCTCTTCTTAGTTCCCGCCCTGATCGACAAGATGAACTTAGAATGGAAGAAAAGCGGGAAAAAGAAAAACGCCGGAAAAACGGTACGGCAGACACGGGCCAGCCGGATCAGAAGAGGGGTCAGCCGGTTCCTCAAACGTTTTCCGGTCCATTACAACCGGTATTACCAACGGCAGATCCGCTTCCTGTGCAGATGGAAGAAGCTGGCCTGCTTCCTACTGCTGTTAGCTTTCGGCATCCCGGTTTTCCTGTTGCCGGAAAAGATAGAATACGACACAAAGGACAAAAAGAAGGTCTACACGGCTACCGACTCCTTGCTGATCGAGAAGTACAATAAATTCGCCTCCAACGAAACGTATAAGGAGAAAATCAAACCCATCGTCGAAAAGGCGTTGGGCGGTACCTTACGCCTTTTCGTCCAGAAAGTCTACGAAGGCAGCTACTTCACCCGCAACGAAGAGACCGTCCTCTCGGTCAGCGCGTCATTGCCCAACGGGACGACCCTGCCACAGATGAACAACCTGATGAGCCGGATGGAAGCCTACCTGAGCACCTTCAAAGAGATACGTCAATTCCAGACCAACGTCTACAGTGCCCGCCAGGCCGGAATCCGTATCTACTTCACGAAAGAGAGCGAACGGAGCGGTTTCCCCTACGTCTTGAAAAGCAAAATCATCAGCAAGGCACTCGAATTAGGAGGCGGAAGCTGGCAAGTCTACGGCTTGCAGGACCAGGGATTCAGCAACGACGTGCGTGAAGGGGCCGGCTCTTTCCGCATCGAGATGTACGGCTACAATTATGACGAACTCTACGAATGGGCCGAACGGTTGAAAGCCAAGCTGCTCACCCACCGCCGCATCAAGGAGGTACTGATCAACTCGGAATTCTCGTGGTGGAAAGACGACTACCAGGAGTTCTATTTCAACCTCAACAAAGCCCGACTGGCCCAGGAAAACATACAGCCGATTGAGCTCTTCTCCTCCATCAACCCCGTTTTCGGAAAAGACATCTACGCCGGAACGATCGTCGTGGACGAAGAGACGGAGAAACTGAAACTCTCCTCCCGCCAGTCGCACGAATATGACGTGTGGAGCATGCAGTACATCCCGCAGACTATCGGCAAGAAGTCCTACAAACTGGCTGAACTGGCAAGCGTCGAGAGAGGACAGATGCCACAGAAAGTCTGCAAGGTAAACCAGCAATACCGCCTCTGCCTGCAATACGAATATATCGGGGCCTCCAACCAGGGAAACAAGCTACAGGAACGTGACCTGGAAGAGATCAACGCCATACTGCCGATGGGCTATACGGCCAAATCGGAAAGAGCCTACTGGTACTGGGACAAAAAGGACAACCGGCAATACCTGTTGCTGCTGTTGATCATCGTCATTATCTTTTTCACCACCAGCATCCTCTTCAATTCGCTGAAACAGCCGCTGGCCGTTATCTTCGTGATACCGATCTCCTACATCGGCGTATTCCTCACGTTCTACTGGTTCAAACTGAACTTCGACCAGGGCGGATTCGCCTCATTCGTCCTGCTGTGCGGTATAACCGTCAACGCAAGCATCTACATTCTGAACGAGTATAACCAAATCCGGCTGCGCAAACCGCTGATGCCGCCCTACAAAGCCTACATGAAAGCCTGGAATGCCAAGATCACCCCCATTTTCCTGACGGTCGTCTCGACTATTTTAGGCTTCATCCCGTTCATGTTGGGCCCGGACAAAGAAGCGTTCTGGTTCCCGCTTGCCGCCGGAACCATCGGCGGATTAGTCATGTCCATCTTGGGAATTTTCCTTTATCTGCCGATTTTCACGTTGAGAAGACAAGACAAGAAAGCCTGACGCAACAACAAATGCGCAAGATGACTTGCCTGTAAAAACAAACATGGAGTACATTCCTTTCGGAACAGTACCCCATGTCTTCTCACAGTTCGTGTAAAATAGTTTTCTCTGCCAGTAACGAAGTCAACAAAGTATCCGTGTCTATTTATTGTCTTTTACATCCCACCATACACGTTCCCACATGCTGTCTTGGCCGTTGAGATATTTCTTGATCGCTTCATCCGAATTAGCGACATTATACTGCTTGTCGGTATCGGAATAGGATAAACGGTACGGATAAACCTCCACGCCATTGTCTGACTGTCCTTCATAAATCGGCAATACCGGGATATTGAAGCGGCGCCAATCCGACCACGACTCGATACCGTCGGTCAGGAAACCGGAAAGGAAACGCTGCATCACGATCTGCTTGATCGCCGTCTCCTTATCGGAAGAAAGCTTCACCTTGTCGGAAGCCAAGTATTCCTCTATACCGGAAACTGCCGTATGGTAAGTTGCCTGGAAGGCGAATGAAGCCCGGATACCGGCCTCGTACAAAGCCTTCGGATCTGCTTCGATCCATCCCATCTCGGCCGCTTCCGCCTCGACCAACAACGTACGCGCAGCGGTAATCACCCCATAAGTCGCCTGCGGTTCGCAATAGCTTGCCGCCACACTGCAACAACCTTTCGCAGCCGATACAACCGCATCATTCGTAGGCAAGCCGAACGGGACACCCTGATACGCCTCAAAGTCTGCCGGATCTCCCTCAACCGTTCCCCGGTAGCCGCTCAGCGTAAAATAGGAGAACATACGCGGGTCCTTATATTCCTTCAACGCATCCACGATGACCTTGTTCGGCACGAAGTTCAGTCCGCGTCCCGAATAGCTCAGGTTGCCGACGTAATACATCCACGCATACGCGCTACTGTTGCTGTCGAACTTATAATGGAAACCATCTTCTACCTGTTCAATACCGCCATCCTGGTAAGCTCTGGCAAAACGGGCCTTTCCGTTGGCCGGATCCACATCAGCCATCTTGATAGCCATCATCATGCGGAGCGTCGCGTTGAACTTCTTCCACTTCGAGACATCCCCGTTATACAGGATATCCGCATTGCTCAACGACTTGGAGACGTCAAACCGTCCGAACGCATCCTGCAGGTCCGCATCCAAAGCGGCATAAATATCCTCCTGCGAATCGAACTTCGGTTCCCAAATATCATCGCTCTCCCCTTTGAACGCTTCCGAATAGGGCAACGGTCCCAAGATGTCGGTCAGCGTCATGAAGAAAAACGCCCTTAACGTTTTCGCCACCGCGATCTGGTTGGCGTTGTCGCCAAACGAAACGACCGCCACCTGGCTTTTGCTCGTTTCATCTTCGTTCATCTCGATGATGGTGTTCAGGTTCTTGATGATATACCGGTAATAATTGGACGTCCCGTAAGAGGTCGTGGTCGTCATACCGCCATACTGGTTGTTCTTCGCTTCCGAAAGATACCCCGTACGCAACTGGATCCAGGGATCGTAGTCGTATGAGTTCATCGTGAAACTACGCACGTTTCTTGCCGAATAGGTGAACAACATGGATGTGTACGCCTCGCCCGGCTTGTTCGGGCTCACGTTCAAATCATCGAAATCCCCCATGTCGCAACTTGTCAGTACGGTAGCCAGCGCGACAGAAGCTATCGCTAATCCTTTCATATATCTCATATTCAAATGTCTCCTTTTTATATTAATTTGTTAGAAACCCAATTTAACTGTAAACCCGAAAGAACGTGTAGAAGCCGCCTGGCCACCTTCCAGCCAGTTGTCACCCGTTTCCGAAGGATCGACATTCGGACAAGCCGAATAGATCAGCCACGGATTACTTGCCACGAATGAAACGCTCGCATTGCTCAGGCCGATCTTTGCCTTTGCCAGCAGCGCCTTCGGGAATTCATAGTTGACCGACAGTTCGCGCATCTTCAGATAAGAGCGGCTGAACACCCAAGAATCCAGGTCATAATAGGCCTTGTAGTGATAATACGTATAGGCATTCATGTAGCAAGAGACCGGATTGCCCTCCTTATCAACGCCCTCGACTTTCACACCACCACCGTTCACGATCGGCTCACGTTCGTTGACACCCTTGTCGTTTATCCGGGCAGAAGCTGCGTTTGTACCGGAACCCGTAGACCACATATTGGTCCAGGAAACCATCTTGCCCCCGATCATGAAGTCGAAGTTGGCGGCAAGGCTCACATTCTTGAAACGGAAACGAGTCGAGAAGCCACCGGTCCAATCCGGCTGGAAATTACCGACCTCTTTCTCTTCATTGAACTCGTATGTAGGCGAATAGCCGCCGCCCCAAGCAGCAGAAGTAGACGGGTTGAGGATCAGCTTGCCCTCTTCGTTGCGTGCCCAGCGGGCCATCGTCGTGAGTTCGCCCAGCGGCTTACCCTCGATTGCCTTCAGATACCAATAATAGTAGAAGCTGTTTCCTTCCAACATATACGTCTTGATATTTTCGTTCAGGCGCACTAACTTATTATTGTTCTTCGCAAAGTTGGCGTCGATATCCCACTGGAAGTCCTTCGTCAGGACAGGCGTACCACCGAAGCTCAACTCAACACCGCGGTTCCGGACCAGACCGGAGTTCAGCTGGCGGGAAGAGAAGCCCGACTGCGGAGCGACCGTCATGTTCAGGATCTGATTTTTCGTGTCACGACTATAGAAGTTCACATCTGCCCATACCCGGTTGTTCAGCGCCTTTACTTCCGTACCGACCTCGTATGACGTAGAGATAGTCGGCTTGATATTCGGGTTCAGTTGTGTGGCACTCGGATACAGAGAGGTCAGGGAGTTGTACTTGAAGTTCGCATTGTTGGAGTCCGTATAGTTGTACTGCATAACCGTATTGTAGACATTCAGCGTAGAGCCAACCTGAGCCAAAGAGGCACGCAGCTTCCAGTAGTTCAACCACGGAGCCTGGTCCTTGATGAACTGGTTCAACATGACGCTTGCCGAAAGGCCGCCATAAAGGAAATGGTTGTTCGCCACCGGCAGTTTGGAATCCCAGTCGTTACGGATCGAACCGTCCAAGAAATAAGTATCGTCGAAACCAACCGTAGCCGTAGCGAAGATACTCCGGGTCTTATAATGCTGTTCCGAGTTGATCGCCTTCACATACCCGTTGGAACCTGCCAAGTTGAAATAGCCGTCCATGATCAGGCCGTCGGTCGTGTTGGACGACATCGTGCCGTAGTTGTAGTTGCGCTGTTCAATGAATGCGGCGGCATCCACAGTCAGCCGGTCGTCGATGAAACGGTCTCCCCAAGTCAGACGTCCCTGGAGCGTCAGGTCGCTGACGTGGTTTTGCTCTTCGGAATAATAAGAGGTGAAATTAATGGACCCTTCGTTACGCTTGTTCTCGGCATTATAGTTCCGCATGTTACCGATAACCCGCATACCGAGCTTCAAGTTATAAGGAAGCAGGGCTTCGGCATCACCCGTAAACACATTCCAGCGGTACGTGCTGTAATTGTTGATGTTGTCAAACGTAGCATACGGATTGTCATGGAAGTTTGCTTTAAGGTTGGTCGGATCGATGATATTCCAAGTTCTCCAGGTACCGTCCGGCCGTTTGTAATCCTTGAAATCGTTCAGGTCAACCTCCGTATGCCCCCATTGCAGGTAGGAATGCAGGGCGTTTCCGGTCGCACCATAACCTTCAGCCGCGCCGTTGTGGTCACGACGGTAGGTATATTTATAGTCCATCGAAACGTTCAGCCATTCAGCCGGCTTGAACATGCTCTTGATACCCAGGAAACGGCGTACGGCATCTGAATTCTGCTGGATACCGTCGCGCTGGCTGTTCGTGAAAGAGACGCGCGTGCTGTAGTCCTTCCCCGTCTTGGAGAAAGCCACGTTGGTCGTATTGGACAAAGCCGTCTGGAACAGGTCTCTCAGGTTCAGGCCGTGTACAAACGGTTTGGCCTTCATATACTGTGCGCTTGTCGGGTCATAATAATTGGCATTCGCCATCATGACATTCTTGTCGTAACGGGCACCCCAGCTCTCATCCGAACCGAAATCCAGATAATAGGAACCGTCAGCGTTCTGCATCCCGCCGTACTCGCCGTAGAGGAACTGCGGGCTCATGGGATCGGCATTGCCATTCTTTTCAATAATCGAAGCGGCATTTCGTTCGGCATAGTCGCTGAAGCTACCGCCACCGTACTGCTTCTGCATATCGAAATGGTTGTAATAGGTGTCAAAAGAAAGCGTATGGCTGACTTCAATGTAGCCCTTGCCGTCACCTTTGGCAGACTTCGTCGTGATAATAACGGCACCATTTCCGCCCTGCGAGCCGTACAAAGCCGTAGCGGCCGCACCTTTCAGCACATTGATGCTCTCCACATCATCCATGTTGATCGCGTTCTTGTTGGCAATCGAACCGTCGATCACATAGATCGGTTCGCTACCGGCCGGGCTGGTAAAGTCGGAAGAACCGCGCAACACGATCTTACCGGCATCAAACGTCGCACCGGATTTGCCGAAGAAACGGGCACCGGCAATCTTACCGGCCATGGCATTGCCCAAATCCGTCTGACGGGCGACGGTCAGCTTCTCGGCTGCCACCTTCTGAGTTGAATAGCCTAACGACTTTTCCTTACGGCTCAATCCCTGCGCCGTCACCACGACCTCTTCCAGCACTTCCGTGTCGGGCTGCAGGACGATAGCCATATTGCCCGACTTTATGGCCACCTCTTGCGTTTTCATACCGATAAAAGAGACCATCAAAGTCTTGCTGGAAGCCGGTACATTGTCAATCTCAAAATTACCATCCATATCAGTCACCATACCGACGGTTGTCCCAACCACCAATACGGACGCCCCGATAACCGGAAGGCCGTCTTCGGCCGAAGTAACTGTGCCCTTTACTCGCGTAGTCTGGGCGACAATCATACTCATTCCTATTAAAAGGAACATGCAAATAAAAATTAACCTTTTCACCATAATACATCTATTGTTAGTTAGACTAAAACCAAATTGCACCTGCACGACCGTAGTCTCTGTAGGACTACGGTACTGTGTCGAAAAGCGCTGTAGGCGCTTCGCATAATAGCCCGGGGTTTCAACCCCGGGAGTTATGTTCTCTCATCTTGTTGGTGCCCTGTAATGGCACAGCTATACGTAAACTATTTATATCCATATATATAGCGGCACCCTTACAGGGTGCAAACGCAACGGGAGGGATACACTTCCCCCCCCCCCAGGTTGAAACCTGGGGCTATTATGCGAGGCGCCTACAGCGCCTTTCGACACACCTCCTTTCGGGAATAGGTACTGCCGGTCGGTATGCATAAGCGGGGAATGTTAAAAAGAATATACATTTACTCCTAATCCGGGTTTTGTCTGAAATGCCAAATAGAAAGATAAGAGTTGCTATTTTTACCTTTTAGAATACTTGAAATCGCGTTTTATGTCAAAAAGTTTTCTCTTTGGGTGCGAAAACATAAAAATAATTTCATTAAAATCGTAAAATTATCTTGTGATTGTAAATTTTTTCGTAAATTGCGCCCGTTTTCAGACAGGAATGTGTTTGTGTGGTTTAAAAAAATTTTTCTTGTCAGAGAAGACCAATGGTAAAATCGGAAGAAAAAACACCGTAGTCCTACAGAAACTAAGGAGATTCTCCCCATCGTAAAGTAAAAAAAGCACCCCTAATAAAAAATGGACCCCATAGCCAATAATTCTTCACCAGATGCCCTACCATTTTGTAATCAGCGTCGGTGATTTTATAATCAACGTCGGTGATTTTATAATCGCTGGCGCTGATTTTATAATCAGCGTCGCCGATTACAGTATTATAGGTTATCCAAGTATCTTTTTCCTTAAGGGGAAAACAGATTTTCTTATGAATAGCGAAAGAAATACTATACATCTTATTAAAGGCAGCAAATCCAAACCCGGAATGTCGTTCTCACAACAAACTTTTTTCAATAATTCATTTTCTGACAAACTATTGCCCGTTTGAATATTTCTGCTTATCTTTGCCGAAATTTTGAAGGTAGAGTTTCATGACACAGAAAGCACATACGGATTATCCAGCGTACTTTTCCGGTTATATGTCGGACAACGAAACTCATTTTTTCATTTTCAAGGATTATCATTTGGTTATATAGGATGCGTTAGTTATTTTTACTAACGCATTTTTTTTGTACCCTATAATCCCGCAAGACAATTATAACATTCTATAAAATCAATAAACTAAACAACCCAATTTACTATGTCGAAAAGTGGTATCAAAAAGGTGATTGTCCTGGGCTCCGGAGCCTTGAAGATCGGACAGGCCGGAGAGTTTGACTACTCCGGTTCACAAGCATTGAAGGCGCTGAGGGAAGAAGGGATCAGCACCGTATTGCTCAATCCGAACATTGCAACCATCCAAACATCCGAAGGGGTAGCCGACAAGGTGTATTTCCTGCCGATCACTCCTTATTTTGTCGAAGAAGTGATCAAAAAAGAACAGCCGGACGGCATCCTGCTGGCTTTCGGCGGACAGACGGCCTTGAACTGCGGGACCGAGCTGTACACCAGCGGGACACTGGACAAATATGGTGTCAAGGTACTGGGGACTTCGGTCGAAGCGATCATGTACACCGAAGACCGCGACCTGTTTGTGAAGAAACTTGACGAGATAGAAGTAAAGACGCCGGTCAGCCATGCGGTCGAAAACCTGGAAGATGCCGTGAAGGCCGCTCGCGAAATCGGGTTCCCGATCATGATCCGTTCGGCATACGCACTGGGCGGTATGGGTAGCGGTATCTGCAAGGACGAAGCCGAACTGCGCACGCTGGCGGAAAGCGCTTTCGCCTATTCTCCCCAGATCCTGGTGGAAGAATCGCTGAAGGGCTGGAAGGAAATCGAATTTGAGGTCATCCGCGACAAGAACGACCATTGCTTCACGGTCGTAAGCATGGAGAATGTGGACCCGTTAGGCGTGCATACGGGCGAGAGCATCGTAGTCGCTCCTACCTGTTCGCTGACGGACCAGGAGCTGGCACTGCTGCAAGAGTTGTCGATCAAGACGATCCGCCACTTGGGTATTGTCGGTGAATGTAACATCCAATACGCTTTCAACTCCGAGACGTGTGATTACCGCGTGATCGAAGTAAACGCCCGCCTGAGCCGCTCTTCCGCATTGGCCTCCAAAGCGAGCGGTTATCCGTTGGCATTCGTGGCCGCCAAGTTGGCCTTAGGCTACAGCCTCGACCAGATCGGCGAGATGGGAACGCCCAACTCGGCCTATAAGGCACCGGATGTGGATTATATGATTGTAAAGATTCCGCGTTGGGACTTAACCAAGTTTGTCGGCGTGAGCCGTCAGATCGGTTCGAGCATGAAGTCGGTCGGCGAGATCATGTCGATCGGCAAGAGTTTCGAGGAAATCATGCAGAAAGGCTTGCGTATGATCGGACAAGGCATGCACGGTTTCGTCGGCAACAACGACCTGGAGTTCGACAACTTAGACGACGCGCTGGCCAATCCGACAGACTTGCGTATCTTCGCCATTGCCAAGGCTTTGGAAGAGGGCTACACGGTCGACCGCATCTATGAACTGTCCAAGATCACACCGTGGTTCCTGGAGAAACTGAAGAACATCGTAGACTATACGAAGGTATTGTCTGCCTACCATAAGATCGAAGAGCTGCCGGAAGAGGTGTTGAGAGAGGCGAAACGCTTGGGATTCTCGGACTTCCAGATCGCCCGCTACGTGGAACATCCGGAAGGCAACATGGAAAAGGAAAACATCCGCGTGCGCAATCTGCGTAAGAAGTTCGGTATCCTGCCGAGCGTCAAACGTATCAATACAGTCGCTTCGGAACATCCCGAACTGACGAACTACCTGTATATGACCTACGACGGTAGCCAGCATGACATCTCGTACTATCCGAACGACAAGAGCGTCGTGATTTTGGGGTCGGGCGCTTATCGCATCGGCTCGTCGGTAGAGTTCGACTGGTGTTCGGTCAATGCGGCACAGACCGCCCGCAAGTTGGGCTATAAGTCCATCATGATTAACTACAATCCGGAGACGGTTTCGACCGACTATGATATGTGCGACCGCCTGTACTTCGACGAGCTGTCGTTCGAGCGCGTGCTTGACGTGATCGACCTGGAATTGCCGAAAGGGGTCGTCGTGTCGGTTGGCGGACAGATCCCTAATAACCTCGCCATGAAGCTGCACCGCCAGAACGTGCCCATCCTGGGGACTTCACCGCTTTCCATTGACCGTGCCGAGAACCGGCATAAGTTCTCCGCGATGCTGGATACGTTAGGTATCGACCAGCCGCGATGGGGCGAGCTGACCAGCATGGAGGAGATAGACGACTTCATCGCCAAGGTAGGCTTCCCGATCCTGATCCGTCCGTCCTACGTGCTTTCAGGAGCCGCCATGAACGTATGCCACAGCAAGGAGCAGATGATCGAGTTCCTGAACTTAGCCGCCAAGGTGTCCAAAGAATATCCGGTGGTTGTTTCCGAATTCCTGCAGGGAGCCAAAGAGATCGAGTTCGACGCGGTAGCCATGAACGGCGAAGTGGTCGAATATGCCATCTCCGAGCATATCGAGTTTGCCGGTGTCCACTCCGGTGACGCGACACTGGTATTCCCGGCCCAGAAGATATACTTCGAGACCGCCCGCCGCATCAAGAAGGTCAGCAAGATGATTGCCAAAGAATTGAACATCAGTGGTCCGTTCAACATCCAGTTCTTGGCGAAGAACAACGAGGTGAAAGTGATCGAGTGCAACCTGCGTGCATCACGCAGCTTCCCGTTCGTGTCGAAAGTGCTGAAACGCAACTTCATCGAGACGGCGACCCGCATCATGCTCGACGCGCCTTACACCAAGCCGGACAAGAGTGCCTTCGATATCGACTGGATCGGCGTAAAGGCCTCCCAGTTCTCTTTCGCCCGTCTGCACAAGGCAGACCCCGTATTGGGCGTGGACATGAGTTCGACGGGGGAAGTCGGTTGTATCGGCGATGATTTCGACGAAGCACTGCTTTCAGCCATGATCGCCGTCGGCAACAACATCCCGAAGAAGAATGTGCTGGTTTCTTCCGGTGCCGCCAAGAGCAAGGCAGAACTACTGGAACCATGCCACATGTTGGCCGCTAAAGGGTACAACATCTACGGTACGGCAGGGACAGCCAAATTCCTGAACGAAAACGGCATCCCGGCAACCGCCGTCTGCTGGCCGGACGAAAAGGGCGACCTGAACATCATGGAGATGTTCAGCCAGCATGTGTTTGAACTGGTTGTCAACATCCCGAAAGACCATAGCAAACGCGAGCTGACCAACGGCTACAAGATCCGTCGCGCGGCGATCGATCATAACATCCCATTGATCACCAACGCCCGTTTGGCAAGCGCCTTTATCAGCGCTTTCTGCAATATGGATGAAAAAGACATCCAGATCAAGAGCTGGCAAGAGTATAAATAAGTGAGAAATTCGCTATATTTGTAGCCCAATATCCGTAGGGGCGTATCAAAATGCATACCGGTCATGCCCGTTAAGGACATGCCAAACACCCATGGAGCATTTTGATACGCCCTCTACTTTTTCAAATTAATTCTCAAGCGATGTATAGACTACTGATCCTGTTCCTTTCTTTCCTGTTCACGACACATGCCGGACGTGCGTCAGTAGCCATTCCATACGTGTTTGTAAAAAACTATACGGTTGAAGACTATAAGGCGAGCTGCCAGAACTGGAGTCTTTCACTGACGCCGGACGGCTTGTTGTATGTCGCCAACAATTCCGGCTTGCTTGCTTTCGACGGCAATACCTGGAAACTACTTCCGCTGCCGGGGCAGGAAGAGGTGACCGGCGTAACGAACTACAACGACACGATCTACACCCGTAACGAGAACCAGTTAGGCTGTTGGACCCATGACGAGGCCGGCCTTCTCCACTACCATCCGTTGAAGACGGTCCCGCCGGAAATCCGTTTCACCCCGCCGCCCATAGAAATACCCTTTCCTTTGCCGGAAGAGATACAGGAGGCACAACCGAGCGCTTTCGCGACCAATGGCGCGCTCTTCTTCATCGGCACCTTGACACAAGGCTTATATATCACGGATGCCGACGGTACGATCCTGCAACACCTGTCGATGCAGAACCAACTGCAGGACAACATCGTCCGCTATATCTGCGTACAGGACGCCCGGCAAATCTGGATAGCGCTTGACAACGGACTCTCCCAAATCGCATTCGATCCTCCGATCACCTTGTTGGGGAAACGAAGCACGATCGGCAAACTGATGAATGCCGGACTGGACGGTGAGATGTTGTATATCCAAACCAACCTCGGCTATTTCAAACGTTCATTAGGAACCGCAAGCCCTTTTGTCCCCGCTACGGAAGCCGAAGCCCGACCTTGTCTCAAGATCGACGACACGCCTGCACCGGATATCCGGCAACTATTCCAAAACACGGAAGCTTTAGGGATATTCGCCCAAGCCAAACACGTCTACCCGGCCGGGAACGACCATTATTGGCTCTCTGTCGGAAACGAAGCCGGACTATTTTACATGACAGACGGTATCGGGACATTGAAATGCCGCCTGCTCTTCGACAATTACAATATGAACCTCGTGACAAGGGGAAAACGGATTATCCCGCTAAACGATTCCTTAGCTTTGGTTTCCGCCATGCAAGGGACTATCTTACTCAACATCCGGGAAGTGATCGGGAACAGCCTCGGCAGCACCCCCTTAAACGTTTCAGGACTCGAATATGCCGATGCCTCCGGTATCCATCGCCTGCCGGTCAACACGCAGCACATATCTCTTCCGCACGACTTCCGGGAGTTCAATATCTGGACAGGGACCACGATATTCACGACCAACCACCAGATCAGCTACCAGATCGAAGGGGTCTCTTCTGACTGGTCCGCCTGGCAACACGACGGGAAAATCACGTTCCTTCAATTGCCGGAAGGGAAGTATGAATTGAAAGTCCGCAAATATGTCATCAAGGGGCCTTATCCCGAACTGACCTTGTCCATCGAAGTCCGTCCTCCCTGGTACAACACCGTATGGGCCTGGTTGGCCTATATCGTACTTGTCTGGATCCTCGTACAAGCCGTACTCCGCTATAACCTGAAAAACCTGCACCAGGAAGAACAGGAGAAAGCTGAAGCCGAACGGCAGGCCGAACAGCAACAGATGCAAATCCTGAAAAACCAGATGCTCGAGGTGGAATTGAAGAACAAGAACAACGAACTGACGTTACAGACAACCGCTCTTATCAAACGTAACCAAGCCGTCCAAAGTCTGCTGGAGGAACTGGAGAAACAAAAGGAGGCACTGGGCGAACGTTATCCGAACAGACTCTACACCCGCATGAAAAGTCTGATGGAAGAGACCTTGAACGACCAGGCGGATTGGATCTTGTTTGAGAGCTATTTCAACAGTACACACCAGGATTTCACAGACCGCCTCCGACAACGATACAGCGATCTTACAACAGGCGATCTTCGCATCTGCTGCCTGCTCCGCATGAACCTTTCGACCAAGGAAATCGCCTCCCTCATGAACGTTTCCATACGGGCGATAGAGCTACGGCGATACCGCCTGAGAAAGCGTTTGGAGCTGGAAGGAGACACGAATCTCGTCGATTTCCTAATGAGTTTCTGAAAATATTTTCTCAAAAGCATACATTTTGTATATTATTATATATCAATTTATTATATACAGATTGAAAAAGCGTGAGAAAGTAATGTAGTATTTTTTCCACCCGCTCAAACTACCTGTGCAAGCCATGTTGTAGTCCTTTCTTTGTACGCTCCTTCGGATTATTCTTTACCTTTGTTCGCAAAATCTAATTTTCAGACATGATGAAACACGAACTGGAAGATCAAATGAAAGCGTTTGAAAAGCATGGTATCGATCGCCGTCACTTTTTCAAACTGATGGCAATGGCCGGTTTACTGACCACTGCAAGTACGCAAAAGGCGAAAGCATTTTCAAGCAAAGCCAAAGGCAAGATCGTCATTATCGGCGGGGGTGCTGCCGGTATCAGTATGGCTGCCCGTCTAAAAAATTGGTTAGACGAGCCGGATATCACATTGATCGATCCCAGTGACCGTCAGTTTTATCAACCGGGTTTCACCCTGATCGCATCGGGTGTGTACAAACCGGAAGATGTCTGGAAAAAGCAGGAAGACTGTATGCCCAGCGGCATTAAATGGATCAAAGATTCTGTCGCTGCTGTCGATCCTGTATGGAATCAGGTAACCACTAAAAACAACGGAAAAATCGCTTACGACTTCCTGGTCCTGACTCCGGGACTCCAGATCAACTGGGAGAAGGTGGAAGGAATCACGCAAGCGACATTGGGACAAGGAAACGCCCATAGTATCTATGATTTCGAAGGCGCACAAAAGACCTGGAAAGCCATGCAGGAATTTTCCAAAACAGGCGGACGCGGGATCTACACAGATACGTATACCAAACATAAATGCGGGGGTGCTCCCAAAAAGATCTGCTTATTGACCGAACATTATACCCGCAAACAGGGTACACGCGGACAAGTGGACCTGAATTTCTACACGGCCTCCAAACAGCTTTATGACGTACCCTATTTTACCCCCCGTCTGTTGGAGATCTACAAAGAGCGCAATATTCCTATCAACCTGAATGTACGGGTGAAAGGTGTAGACACGGCTGCCAAACAGGTTCACTTTGAAAGAATCGAAACCGTAGGCGACCAAAAGACCTACACTCCGTTTGTGGAAGATTATGATTTCCTGCATTTCACTCCGCCGATGTCGGCTCCCGATTTCGTAAGAGAAGCCGGATTGGGCTGGACGGAAGGCAAACTGGCTGCTGACGCTTGGGTGATGGTAGACAAAGAGACGCTGGTGCACAAGACCTATCCGAATATCATTTCTTTAGGAGACGTAGCCGGCATCCCGACCAGCAAAACATCCGCCGCCATACGCAAACAGGTGCCGATCGCTGCCAAGAATCTGATTTCCTTGATGGAGGGGAAAGCACCGGAAGAGAAATACGACGGATACGCCGCTTGTCCGATTGTGACAGACTACGGCCACGTCCTGTTGTGTGAATTTGATTACAATAAAGAGCCGCAGGTTTCGTTCCCATTCACGATGTTAGACACATCGAAAGAACAATGGGCCGCATGGCTGTTGAAGGTCTATTTCCTGAAACCCATGTATTTCTACGGCATGTTGAATGGCTGGGCTTGAAAAACTCAACAACTCCCTATAATAAAAATGCCAAACTAAAAATGCCCCCCGGCTCACTTGTAAGAGTACGGGGGTATTTTTTATTTTCTATGTTTGACCAACATCAATACCGGATTCGATTCTTCATCCAGACCGGCTGCGATCTCTTTCAGTTCACCTTTCAGTTCGTTTTTCTGATAAGCTTCGACCAGACTTTCGGCAGTCAGTTCCTGATAAGCCGCTACTTTACCATCGACAAGCCGGTCAACCATATCGATCCATTGCCGGGTGGTTTGATCGGCATTCAACAAAACCGGCTTGAAAAACGCTTTTTCCTGTTTGTCGTACATCCATTCAGACGAGGGAAATCCTCTCATTTTCTCAAAATTAAACTTCTTCTCAATGGTTTTCATGAAATAAAAACGATCGGTACAAACTCCCATTACCAAGAACATTTCAGGGTTTTCCGCAGGCTTTTTCACCAAGAAAGGGGTCAGCTTGTTTGTGGAAGTATACCGGTACACCGTATCGGTAGAGGTATCGGCAAGCAACCAATCCCCCCGACCGGGAGCAATGGCACGTGCTTGAGCGACGACAACAGCCTCACCCTCCCGCACGAACGGTGCTTTGATAAGGTCGAAAAGAAGTGGGATTCCTTGGGTAACGCTTCCATCTTGTTTCGATATGAGCGCATGGTAAAACGCCTTGTCCCTTTTCTCCTCGTCCTTATAACAACTTGTCATATCATAGCAAATCAAGTTGTCTTTGTCATAATCAAACACTTCAAAATATTCCGCATCCTGTGTATGAGGAAAACTCCGTTTGAAATTACCCTGCAAATCATACACAAACATTTTTCTTGTACGGCAACAATTGACAATCATTTCCTCTTTTGCCTCGTCCAAGATAATTCCATTGACAAACGCATACTCTTCGGCTCCTTGTCCCATTCGGTTTATCACCCGGATACCTTTGCCCGTCTTCCGGTCAAAAACAAAGATATTGCCATCGTTGATATAATTGGTTACCAACAGATATCGTTCCCCTATTGCCTTGACACTGCCTTGAGTAATAAACTCATCGTTCGTTTCCAACAGAATGTATTCCACATCCATAAAGTCTTGAACCACCAATTCCTTCTCCGGATAATTCGCCTTTGGGTCAAAAGCGATGAGCGTCTCGGCTACTTCCGGTTGCTTGCAACCGAATAATCCCATCATGGAAAGCAGAGCCCATACTCCCATAGCCAGCATGTTATTGGCAAGCAATAACGGTTTACATCTTTTCATCTTATACAATTTATCGAATTAAGTAACAAAGCGTAAATATACACATATATAATTATTATCCAACGATTTGCCTACCTTTTGCAAAAAATTTAACTTCCTGACTTCCACCACAAACCGCATCACGTGCCCTACCCCTATGGATTACGATCACTAAAGCTATGGGCTACGAGGGCTAACTCATAGTTTTCGCAGGAGGCATAAAGTTATGGACATAACCTATTCCCCCATCTTCCGATAATAGCGGGGCGTGTAGCCGGGCTGCAATTCAGGATGGAACACCCAGATCAGGTCTTTCAGCAAGTAATCGGGATGCAGGGGAAATTCCTCGTAATAAGGGACAATCCCCGTGTTGCAGGTATAAATACGACGGTTCTTAAAAGCATCAAAGTTTTCATAGGGGGTGTATTCGGCACGCAGGTCATCATAGGTCATCTCTTCAGACCGGTTGTATTTGACCAACCACAGATCGGCATGGATCGCCCGGTCGAGCACCGTCTCGAAAGCCAAAGGCGTACTTCCGGCTCCGGAAAGTTCCTTGAAGACATAATCGGCTCCGGCATCGGCATAGATATTGGCGACATAGCTTTCTCCTGCCGGCACAAACCAGGACGCGCCGAACTTCTTCTCGGAGATAACGCTCGGGCGAGACATCTCGGCTGTTATCAATTGCTTCAGGTCGAGATAGTCCTTTTCCGTCAGCCTGAAAATAGAATCGGCCAAAGCCTCCTTGCCGAACAGCAGCCCGTAGAAACGAATCCATTCGGTACGCCCCAACGGCAACGACTCCATATAATCGGCCCCTTCGATAATGGGGATTCCCAACTTCTCGACCGGCCCATAGCCACTGTTCTGGAAAGGGGAAACGATCACAAGCTCGGCTCCTTTCTCAATCATCATCTCCACATTAGGAGCGGTGGCCTCTCCCATATCCGCAATCCGTCCGGCTTTCAACCCCTCCTGGATGGCAGGCGTATCCATATAGCGCGGTTCACAAACACCGATGATCCGCCCGGTCTCTCCCAACTGGTCAATCATCGCCGCATGCACAGAGGTATAGACCACGACATTCCGGACCGGAACAGGCACCAGGGTTCCTTTCGGGAGGTTCCCGGGAACAGGCCGTTCCCGATCTACCAACAGATAGCGTTGCAACAGGCGCGTACTGTCCCACGGGTCACGCACCTCAACGGAGGTATAACCATCAAAATGATGGACGGTGAAACCTTGGGCGTAGCGGATGGTGTCGGAAGAGAAGGAATCTTCAGAATGAGGGCTTTGCTTCACCTGGCAAGAAGGCCAGATGAAACAAAGCAAAAAAATTATATATAGAAACAGTCTGTTCATCTATAATATTAGTTTCCTTTTACCCAAACAGTATTTGGGCCATAACCTTTTGAATCAACAGGAGATCCAGAAACACCTTTTCCATCCTTATTAAAGACATAAACCGAACCAGTTTCCGTATAAGGGGCATCCGTAATGTAAATATTACCCGATGCATCGACATTGATACTACTCAATGTTGATACCTTATTAATATCTGGTACTAAATTATCATTCACAAGTTCACCCGTCAAAGCGTCATATTTAGATACATGAATCGATTCTTCTTGTCCCCACTGAGCATATAATACGTATAAAAACCCATCACGAAGATCCATACGACTACCATTTCCCAACGTCTTAACCGCACCTGTTTTACCATCGATACATTGCAACGTATTAGGAATGTCACCATAATTTCCCATTGATATAACATAAACATCACCATTGTTATTCGCTTCAAGACGACAAGGATTTATAACAACTTCTATCTCTTTTTCCACTTCCAAAGAAGACAAATCAAGGACAGAAACTGTTTTTCCATAGTTCGGATAGTCATTACCACCAGAGTTAGCAACGTATAACTTATTATTTGAAACAACGATTTGCTCCGGATAACGTCCTACCGGTATGACCTTTTCCACTTCCAAAGAAGCAGTATCCAACACTGCAACAGAGTGGCCATAAAAATAAGACATATAAATTTTACCTTTATCAGCTGCCAAATATCTCGGTCTCAAAGGTTCTCCTCCTTCGTTTTCCGGTTCAATCGCTTTCATCAATTTGCCTGACATATCCATAACTGCCAAACGGTTGGAACTCGTCACACTTACATACATTTTAGAACCATAAACCAACATATCTTCAGCCGAATCCCCTAACCCGCTACCATTGGCATCTTCATAAAACTTATCATTCAACATACCAGACGTAGCATTGTAATAGGCGATAGAGGCATTGTTCGCCCCATCATTTCCACGATTCAGAACATAGAAATCAGATGTAATGACGGTGTCCGCCGGCTTGTCGATGTCTTCGATTTCGTCATCGTCACATGAATAGAAGCCGGTGCACAAAGCGATGGCTCCCAACACAATTGCATACTTTTTGAAATTCATTTTCTTCATTATTTAATTGTTAATATACAAATCTAACACTTGCCCGAAAAGACCGTCCGGGCATCGGATAATAGCGAATCACATCATACGTGACATTTCCGATATTCAGAATTTCCACCTGTAAACGAAGCGAACAACGCCATAACGGAAATGTCCTGTTAAAAGAGAGTTGCTGTTCAACATATCCATTAATTAAGTTCTCCGGAATATTTTGTTGCAAGGAGTAGCGATCCCCGACAGCCATCAACGTCCAAGTTGCATTCAACCAGGGATGCTCCACCCCTACAGAAACGGTTCCTGCATGTTCCGGTGTATAAGGAATTTGATCTCCATAAATTTTAGAACCTTTTGTCGTACGATCTACCGCATGTTGCCAAGTATAGGAACCATCCAATAAAACCGAAAAGGCCGCCGGCAAACGGAACCGGGCAGAAGCATTCATATCCAAACCGCCGATATTCACCTTTCCCATATTCATCATTTTCCAGATAAACATCGTCGGCAAAGCGACAATCTTATCTCTCACTTTATTATAATAGCCGTCAACGGACAGGCTGGCATAATCAAGTGAGAGATCAGAAAAAGTCCCGCTCCAAGTCATTCCTATGTTATATTGCATGGCTTTTTCCGGATTAAGACTGCGATTACCGAGACGGTCATAATATAAATCATTAAACGTCGGTATACGATAGGAATGTTTATACGAAGCCCTGATACGCAAATTCTGTTCAGGGAACAGACGATAAGAAAGGCTTGCCGCCGGCGACAATTTCGAACGGTCAGGAGCCGCTTCACCAATTTTCAATGTTTCTGTTATAAACGTACCCAGCAAACTCGCTGTTGCCGTAAAGCGGGGATTTTTATATTGGGCCGCAATAGCAGTCAAAGAGGTCAATCGCTCCGGGAAAGGACATTTAGGGGTGGTCGCGTCCAACGTATTGTAAAAAACATCTTCCGCCAACGAAAAAGACCAGTATTCCTTAGGTGTATACAGAAAAGCGGCCGAACCATATATTTCCCGTTGTGTATAGACATCTTTTTGCTGTCCATTTTCATATTGGCTATGGAAATCCCGATAACGGGTCCAAGCGTAATCAAATTTTCCCAATACTTTAAAAGCAAAAACAGGATTCAGACGATTCTCATAATTTGCTTGTACAAAACCATTCCTGTTTTCCAAACGTTCCTTGTGATAATCGTTATACAATACAACAGAACCGGGTAGTCCACGTTCGGAATCAAACCAATATCCCTTCGACTGCATTTTCCCGGCATTTCCCCAATCGGCAAAGAAATTCATTTCACCATGATAACTGTCTATATCACTGTTATGTCTTTTTTCCTTAGTCACAATATTACCATTGGTGAATGTAAAGGGATATTGGCCATCGGCATATTGATAATCCAGATTCAAAGTAGCGGCATATTTTGTTCCCAATTTCTGTTCATAACGGATAGAAGGATTCACGAACCCAAACGAACCGCCTTTAACTTGTACGCCTAAACGTGCCGTTTTTTGTTCAAAATCGGGTATTGCCGTCTTTATGCTCAACGCCCCCGCCGACGCATACATCCGTGCCGTCTGGAAGATGTCATCCGCCTGCCCGATCGAGAGGGAAATCATATCCACATTGTCGAGCGAGAAACGGCTGATGTCCACCTGCCCGCTCTGCGCGTCGGTGACCGTCACCCCGTCGTAGCTGACCGCCGTATGTTTGGCACCGAGGCTGCGGACGGAAACGGTTTTCAGGCCGCCTATACCTCCGTAGTCCTGCACGGTCACACCGGAGAAACGCTTGACGGCTTCCGAGAGGTCCTGCACGCCAAGCCGCTCGATCCCCGTCTTGTCCATCACCTGAAGCGGCGTACTCTCGCGCGTAACGGAAGGGCGTGCCTTGCCGACCACCTCCACGCCCGAAAGCTGGCGATAGATCGTCGTGTCTACCTGCGCATACAAAGCGACGAACGGAAACAGCCAGGCGCATAGCAAGCCCGGCAATCGTTTTGTAAAAATAGTCTGCATAATCCATTCGTTTTACCAACCCCTTTACCCGAGAGATTGCATATCCATGATCATGGCAGGTTTTCTGACTCGTTCCACCCTTTTTTCAATTGACAATTGAAAATTTCCTACTATGGCAGCCTTCCCAACGATTTAATTGTCAATTGTCAATTATCCATTGTCAATTGTCAATTGCTCCGTCAGTGGCAACAAGATTTGCCGAGGTTTACAGAACTTACAGCTACGGGTACAGTTCCGGACTTGCACCGGATTCCCTTTTACTAACCGCTTGCGGAAGCAAAAACGGTTACACCATAATCCGGCGGCAAAGATAATAAAAAAACAAACAGACCGCATTTCTGATTGTAAAGTCAACAAGCTTCCCGTCCCCTCACACTACGCCTACACTCCTTATAACAACGCCCGAAAAAACAGTGTTAAAATCGTATTCACATTTGTCCCCCGGAAAAGGGCTGCTTTGTTAAAAAATTAACGCCAATCCATAGGAAGTGGAGGATCACTGGACCTTCACTGGAGGATCACTGGCCCTTCACTGGCCCTTATACGGCCGTTTTTGCGTTAAAACCGGAAGGAAACATTATATATTTTTAACCGGTTTTCCGTGAACCCCTTTTGAACGGCCCATACCGGCACTGCAGATAGGGGGAATTTTTCATTAACAATACAAAACATTTTCCGCCTCCAACGGGTTATTTCCTATAAAAAGCTGGATGCTTGCACGTTAAAAATAACACGTTCCCGGCCGATTGGTCCATTTGCGAACTGCATTGTTCTCTTTGGAATTTACCGGGATTCGACGAATATTTAACTAAGTGCAAAAAGGTTCAAAAAGTTATATTTCCGTTTTTCGGAAATTCATAATTCGTAATATTGCAACCGAAGATTAGAAGTAGGATCAAGGAAAAATAGAGATTGTATGGGAGAAATAAAAGGGTATATCTCACAGGTTATCGGTCCGGTTGTGGACATCCATTTCAATAATGACAAGGAAGAACAGACAACGCTTCCCCGCATCCACGACGCGATGGAGATCAGGCGCCCCAACGGGAAAATCCTGATTGTGGAAGTCCAGCAACATATTGGGGAAAACACGGTCCGCACCGTAG
The DNA here is from genome assembly GCA_017937385.1 of Parabacteroides sp. Taxonomy (GTDB): domain Bacteria; phylum Bacteroidota; class Bacteroidia; order Bacteroidales; family Tannerellaceae; genus Parabacteroides. Next base: position 68,667 of record JAGBDR010000034.1, on the reverse strand, counting down.
CGATGGACACGACCGACGGACTAAGGAGAGGGATGGAAGCCGTTTCATACGGTTCGCCCATCACGATGCCGGTCGGCGACCAGGTAAAAGGGCGTTTGATGAACGTAACGGGAAATCCCATCGACGGGATGAGCGAGCTCGACAAGAATGGGGCGCTTCCGATCCACCGCGAACCGCCCAAGTTCGAGGACTTGACCACCAACCGCGAAGTCTTGTACACCGGCATCAAGGTGATCGACCTGCTCGAACCTTATTCCAAAGGAGGCAAGATCGGCCTGTTCGGCGGGGCCGGCGTAGGGAAAACGGTTCTGATCATGGAGCTGATCAACAATATTGCCAAGAAGAACAACGGATTCTCCGTCTTTGCCGGCGTGGGCGAGCGTACACGTGAAGGGAACGACCTGTTGCGCGAGATGATTCAGTCGGGCGTTATCCGCTATGGCGAAGCATTCAAGAAGAGCATGGAGGAAGGGCATTGGGACCTGTCCAAGATCGACTACGACGAACTGGGTAAATCGCAGGCGACATTAGTGTTCGGGCAGATGAACGAACCACCGGGAGCCCGCTCTTCGGTAGCCCTTTCGGGACTGACGATTGCCGAGTCTTTCCGCGACCTGGCGGCTGAAGGGGAGACGAAAGACATCCTTTTCTTCATCGACAACATCTTCCGGTTCACGCAAGCCGGTTCGGAGGTATCCGCCCTGTTGGGACGTATGCCGTCTGCCGTCGGTTACCAGCCGACGTTGGCTACCGAGATGGGAGCCATGCAGGAACGTATCACCTCCACCAAGAAAGGCTCCATCACGTCTGTCCAGGCGGTCTATGTACCGGCCGACGACTTGACTGACCCGGCTCCGGCTACGACTTTCACGCACTTGGATGCCACCACGGTATTGAGCCGTAAGATCACCGAGCTGGGTATCTATCCGGCTGTCGATCCGCTGGAATCCACGTCGCGTATCCTGGACCCGCTGATCGTGGGCAACGAGCACTACGAAACGGCCCAGCGCGTGAAGCAAATCCTTCAGCGCAACAAGGAGTTGCAGGACATCATCTCGATCCTCGGCATGGAAGAGCTTTCCGACGAAGACCGTCTGACCGTCAACCGTGCCCGCCGCGTACAGCGTTTCCTCTCACAGCCGTTCTCCGTTGCAGAACAGTTCACCGGCGTACCGGGCGTCATGGTCCCCATCGAAGATACGATCCGCGGGTTCAAGATGATCATGGACGGAGAGACAGACGACATCCCCGAACAGGCTTTCCTGAACGTAGGGACGATCGAGGAGGTGATGGAAAAAGCAAAACGATTGACCGAACAAGCAAACTAAGCGGATATGGAACTGGAGATTGTATCACCGGACGGTGTCTTGTTCAAAGGAGAAGTCAATCAGGTATCTTTTCCAGGCATGGCCGGTTCGTTTGAGGTGTTGCCCCATCATGCTCCCTTGATAACGGCCTTGCGGAAAGGGAATATCCGGTATGAAACCGGCGACGGGACCATCCAAGAAATAGAAGTGAAGGACGGATTTGTGGAAGTGAAAAACGACTCGATATCCGCCTGTATCGAAAATTTCATTGCATTATGACAGGTTTATTGAAATTGAAATTGAAATGGAAGTGGATCGGATTGTTGTTGCTTCTCTTATGCACAGGCCCGGCCTTTGCAGCAACCGGAGAGCAACCGGCCGTCGACGTGCAGGAGATCGTCTTTTCCCACATCCAGGATGCCTATACGTGGCATATCACCGAATGGAACGGGAAAGAGATTTCCATCCCGTTGCCCATCATCGTGCGGAGCCGGGAACAGGGCTGGGCGGTATTTTCTTCTGCCCACCTTCACGAGGGGAAATCCTACCTGACATACTCCATTGCGCAAGAAGGTCCCTATCAGGGGAAAGTGGTGGAGCGCAGCCAATCCGGCGAAGAGATACGCCCGCTCGACCTGTCGTTGACTAAAAATGTGTGTGCGATCCTGATCAGTTGCGGCCTTTTGGTCTTCATCGTATTGCGAACGGCCAACTGGTATGCCCGACATGCCGGGGAAGTGCCGGATGGCTTTACGGGAATGATGGAAGCGGCCATCATGTATATCCAGGAAGAGGTGATCAAGACTTCGATCGGCGAAACGCATTACCGGAGTTACTCCTCGTTCTTGTTGACGGCCTTTTTCTTCATCTTGTTGAACAACCTGATCGGCATCATCCCGGTCTTTCCGGGTGGAGCCAACGTCACGGGGAATATCACCGTGACGGCGGTTTTGGCAGGATGTACGTTTATTGCTATCAATCTGTTTGCCGGCAAAGCGTATTGGAAAGATATCTTCTGGCCCGATACGCCCGTCTACTTGAAACTGCCGGTTCCCATTATGCCGTTTGCCGAATTTCTCGGGATCTTCACCAAGCCCATCGCCCTGATGATCCGTCTGTTTGCCAATATCATGGCCGGACATTCCATCATTCTGGCATTAACTTGCCTGATTTTCATCACGGCCTCTATGGGAATCGCCATCAACGCGGGCATGACGGTCCTTTCCGTCTTCTTTTGCACGTTCATGAACGGTATGGAAATATTGGTGGCTTTCTTGCAAGCTTATATATTCACCATGCTCTCGGCCAATTTCATCGGGCAGTCCAAAGCGACACACAAATAAGAAAGGAATACTAACAACTAAAAATTAAAGAATATGTTATCAGCAATTTTATTACAAGCAGCAGCCGGAGTATCACTGGCAAAAGTAGGAGCAACAGTCGGTGCAGCATTAGCAGCCATCGGAGCCGGTGTCGGTATCGGCATCATCGGTAAAAGTGCAGTCGAGTCGATCGGGCGCCAGCCTTCCGCATCCAGCGAGATCCGTACTTCCATGTTGATCATGGGAGCCTTGATCGAAGGTGTGGCCTTGTTTGCCATCGTAGTATGTTTCGTGGCTTTGTTCCAATAAAAACCAACAAGCCATGTCACTGTTTACACCGGATTCGGGACTTCTGTTCTGGATGATCGTTTCATTCGGGCTGGTCTTTGTCATCCTTTCCAAATATGGATTCCCGGTCATCATCAAGGCGGTGGAAGAACGGAAAGCCTACATCGACCATTCTTTGGAAACGGCTCGCCAGGCAAATGAACAGCTTGCCCATATCCAGGCCGAAAGCGACCGGATACTGGCCGAAGCCAAGGAAAGGCAGAATGCCATCCTGAAAGAGGCCCTTGCCGAAAAAGAACAAATCATCGACGAAGCTCACCGGAAAGCTGCCGCCGAAACCCGTTTGCAGGTGGAAGAGGCTGCCCGGCGCATCCGCGAGGAGAAAGAGAAGGCGATCCGCGAAGTCCGTTCCGAGATTGCCGACCTTTCGATCGCCATAGCCGAAAAGGTGATGAAAGAAAAGATCAGCCGCGACAAGGAACAACAACAAATCATCGACCGGCTGTTGGATGAGGTATCGTTTTGTAAATCGTAACGTATGGACATAGGAACAATCTCTTCCCGGTATGCGAAAGCCCTTTTCTCCCTTGCCAAGGAGAAAGGACAGGAGACGCGGGTCTACGATGATATGAAGATGCTGGCAGACAGCTTCTCGCTCGAACCGGAGCTTCGGGTTGCCCTCGGCAATCCGCTCCTTCCGGCGGAGGAAAAGCTCAAGTTGCTGACGGCGGCAGGCGGTATAGAGGTTTCGGAGCTGTATGGACGTTTCATGCAACTTGTCGTGAAACATAAACGGGAAAGCCTCTTGCTCTTCATGGCGCACACCTATATCCAGCTGTACCGGAAGGACAAACGGATCACCCGTGTGCAGTTTGATACGGCTGTTCCGGTAAGCGAGGAAGTGAAAGAGCATCTTCAGAACAAGTTAAAGGAAGAGACAGGCAACACCATCGAATTTTCCGGCCTTGTGCAGCCGGAGTTGCTCGGCGGTTTCCGCCTGCGGATCGGGAACAACCGGATAGATGCCAGCTATGCGACACAACTACGGGAGATCCATAGCCGGCTACTTGAAAACAGATAAAAAGAAAGAAGTATGACAGATCAGATAAAAGTGAGTGAAGTTTCCGCCATCCTGCACCAGCAGTTGGAAGGGATCAGTACCGGCATCCGGACGGAAGAAGTGGGCACGGTGCTCCAGGTGAGCGACGGTGTGGCCCGTATCTACGGCCTCGACAATGCCGAAGCGAATGAACTCCTGCAGTTCGACAACGGGATGGAAGCGATCGTGATGAACCTCGAAGAAGACAATGTGGGAGCCGTCCTGTTGGGACCGACAGACCAGATCAAAGAGGGCGACACCGTCAAACGGACCGGGCGCATCGCCTCCATCGATGTCAGCGAGGGGATGATCGGACGGGTAATCGACCCGCTCGGAAACCCGATCGACGGAAAAGGGGAAATCATCGGAGAGACCTGCGAGATGCCGCTCGAACGCAAGGCACCGGGTGTTATCTTCCGCCAGCCGGTCAACGAACCGTTGCAGACCGGTATCAAGGCTGTCGATGCGATGATCCCGATCGGACGCGGGCAGCGCGAACTGATCATCGGGGACCGCCAGACCGGAAAGACCGCGATTGCCATCGACACGATCATCAACCAGCGCAGCAACTACGAGGCCGGCAATCCGGTCTACTGCATCTATGTGGCAATCGGGCAAAAGGGTTCTACCGTCGCCTCGCTTGTCAACACGTTGCAGGAAAAAGGTGCGATGGACTATACGATCGTTGTCAGCGCAACAGCATCCGATCCGGCAGCCATGCAATATTTCGCGCCTTTCGCAGGTGCTGCCATCGGCGAATATTTCCGTGACAGCGGACGTCATGCGCTGGTGGTCTACGACGACCTGTCGAAACAGGCGGTCGCCTATCGTGAGGTATCTCTGATCCTGCGCCGCCCCTCCGGACGCGAGGCCTATCCGGGCGATATCTTTTACCTGCATTCCCGCTTGCTCGAACGGGCAGCCAAGATCATCAACCAGCCCGAAGTGGCCCGCCAGATGAACGACCTGCCGGACAGCATGAAAGACAAAGTGAAAGGTGGTGGTTCCCTGACTGCCCTGCCGATTATAGAGACCCAGGCGGGGGACGTGTCGGCCTATATCCCGACAAACGTCATCTCCATTACCGACGGACAGATCTTCCTCGAAACCGACCTCTTCAACCAGGGGAACCGTCCGGCTATCAACGTCGGGATCTCCGTTTCCCGCGTAGGTGGCAACGCCCAGCTGAAAGCGATGAAGAAAGTGGCGGGGACACTGAAGATCGACCAGGCACAGTTCCGCGAACTGGAATCGTTCTCCAAGTTCGGCGGCGAGATGGATGCCGTGACAGCTTTCACTATCGACAAAGGACAAAAGAACACGCAATTGCTGATACAACCTCAATACAGCCCGATGCCGGTCGAAGAGCAGATCGCCATCCTGTACTGTTGTACACAAGGATTGCTGAAGAATGTCCCGTTAGACAAAGTGCATGATTTCGAAAAGGAATTCCTGCAGGAACTTCACACATCCCATCAACGCGACGTACTGGACATCCTGAAAACCGGAACCATCAACGACGATATCCGGACCAAACTGGAAGAAACAGCTAAACAATTGACAATGGACAATTGACAATTGACAATTACGACAAGCGACATCCAATTGTCAATTGTCAATTATCAATTTAAAAAGAGGGTTATGGCATCACTGAAAGAAATAAAAGTCAGGATCGCGTCTATCCGGAGCACGCAGAAGATCACCGCAGCCATGAAAATGGTCTCTTCGGCAAAGCTCCATCATACCCAGACGCAGACTGAACACACGCTCCTTTATGCAAACAAACTGTCCGCCATCTTAAACGGCCTTGTAAGTGCGGATTGTGACCTGAAATCGCCTTACACGGAAAAACGGGAGGTGAAACAGGTCGTTATCGCCGTCTTCTCATCCAGTAACGGGTTGTGCGGCACGTTCAATGCCAACGTATGGAAAGGACTTGCTGCCCGCCTGCAGGAATTAGAGGCGCAACACATCGCTGTCCGCCTCTACCCGATCGGGAAAAAGATTGCCGACGAACTGCACAAAGCCGGCTACGCGACCGAGGACGATTTCTTGCATTTAGAAGAAAAGCCTTCATACGAAAAGGCGGTCCGACTCGCCGAAAAACTGATGGAACTCTTCGCTTCGGGCCAAGCGGACCAGGTGGAACTGCTCTACCATCATTTCAAGAATATGGCGACACAGGTATTGACCCACAACGTCTACCTGCCGGTCACCTTGCCGCAGGCTTCGGCCGGGAACACCGACCCGGCAACCGATTACATCCTGGAACCGTCGCCGGAAAGCCTGCAAGCATTGCTTTTCCCGAAATTGCTCAACCTGACGGTCTACACGACATTGCTCGACACGACGACATCCGAACATGCCGCCCGCATGATGGCCATGCAAACGGCCAACGACAATGCCAACGACCTGATCCAGAAGCTGACCCTGCAATACAACAAAACCCGTCAACAGGCCATCACCAACGAGTTGCTGGACATCATGGGAGGACAGTGAAAATGATTTCTTTTTAATCCGTATCATCTGTTTTTCAGATTGAAAGTTGAAAAATGAATTGCCAATTACCGGTTGCAAAGGTATGCAGTTCGCATCCCATAGTGTTGACTTATGTGTCAAAACAGGTAGCAAGTTGTATTTTCCTATATCAAGCAACCGGAACGGTACGGAAACCTGCCGATTCTTGCCGACAAGAAGTTCGGTTTCCTACCGTTTCTATGGCTTGCACCGCTCACGCGCATGAAGGAGGAGGAAGAGTATTATTTCTTTTCTATCCTTTTCTTTCCTTTCCTTTGTTTTGATGGAGGAGAATTTTCGCTTGCATTCAACGGTTTGGTTGCGAATTTTCGCATGCATTCAACGTTTCGGTTGTAAATTTTCAGTTACCATTCCATGCCCATCCGTTATCCGTTCCATGCCCATGCAATCAAAAACGGATGGGCATGGAATATAAATGGGACAGGCATAAAAGACAAGCCGGACACCGGCTTGAATAAATTTCCGACATTATACACAGAGAGTTATGAAACTATACAGTTTTGGGTAACTCTATTTGTATTCAAAATTCAAAAGTTTTCCATTTTTCTCAAAACTACGACTGATTACTAATTGATTGACAAATTTTAACTACACAAAAGTTTTCCAAAAAGTTTACCATACGATTATACTATATACTTTTGTGGCTACAAAAACGAACAAATTCAAGAATAGCTTTATCATGATTCAGACAGTTATCAAACGGGACGGACGTATCGTCGGATTTAATGAAGAGAAAATAGCAACCGCTATCCGCAAAGCGATGTTGCACACAGAAAACGGGGAAGACCGGGAACTGGTCCGCCAGATCACCGACCATATTTCTTTCAAAGGCGACTCGCAAATGACAGTCGAAGCCATTCAGGACGCCGTCGAACTGGAACTGATGAACAGTAGCCGCAAGGACGTAGCGCAGAAATACATCGCCTACCGCAACCAGCGCAGTATCGCCCGCAAAGCCAAAACGCGCGATGTGTTTCTGGAGATCATCAACATCAAATCCAACGACATCACCCGCGAGAACGCCAACATGAATGCCGACACGCCCGCCGGCATGATGATGAAGTTCTCCAGCGAAACGACCAAGCCGTTCGTCGACGACTACCTCTTGAGCGAGGAGATCAAAGATGCAGTGGCCAACAACTACCTGCATATCCATGATAAAGACTACTATCCGACCAAGAGCCTTACGTGCGTACAGCATCCGTTGGACCGGATCTTGAAATATGGCTTCTCGGCCGGACACGGCGAGTCACGCCCGGCAAAGCGTATCGAGACGGCCAGCATCTTAGGTTGCATCTCATTGGAAACGGCCCAGAACGAGATGCACGGCGGCCAGGCGATCCCGGCATTCGATTTCTACTTAGCTCCCTACGTGCGCAACAGTTTCATCGAGGAGATCAAGAACCTGGAAGAGTTGAACGGGCAGGACTATTCGCACCTCTACCAACAGGAATTGGACGACTATATAAACCGTCCGCTCGAAGGATTGAGCGGTGACGAACGGGTGGTCCAGCACGCCGTCAACCGGACCGTCAGCCGTGTGCACCAGTCGATGGAGGCCTTCATCCACAACATGAACACCATCCATTCACGCGGCGGCAACCAGGTCGTTTTCAGTTCCATCAACTACGGGACGGACACTTCGGCCGAGGGACGCTGCATCATCCGCGAGATCCTGAAAAGTACCTACCGCGGGGTCGGCAATGGCGAGACGGCCATCTTCCCGATCCAGATATGGAAAAAGAAACGCGGCGTGAGCTATCTGCCGGAAGACCGCAACTACGATCTTTACCAACTGGCCTGCAAGGTGACGGCCCGCCGTTTCTTCCCGAACTTCCTCAACCTCGACGCGACGTTCAACCAGAGCGAAGACTGGCGTGCCGACGACCCGCAACGTTATATACATGAAGTGGCCACGATGGGCTGCCGTACCCGCGTATTCGAGAACCGTTTCGGACCGAAAACATCCATCGGCCGCGGCAACCTCTCTTTCTCGACGATCAACATCGTGCGCCTCGCCATCGAATGTATGCCTATCGCCAACAAGGAAGAACGGATCGCCCGGTTCTTTGCCAAACTTGACCACATGCTGGATATAACCGCCCGCCAGCTGCACGAACGCATGGAATTTCAGAAGACGGCCTATGCCAAACAATTCCCGTTGCTGATGTCGTCGCTCTGGTTGGGATGCGAGAAGTTGAAGCCGAACGACACGATCGCCCCTGTCATCAACCAGGGCACATTGGGTATCGGCTTTATCGGCCTGGCGGAATGCCTGGTCGCCCTCACCGGCAAGCACCACGGCGAAGACGCCGCTTCGCAGGAGCTGGGCCTGAAGATCGTCAGCTATATGCGCGCCCGGGCCAACCAGTTCTCCGAAGAATACCAGCACAATTATAGCATACTGGCAACACCGGCCGAAGGGCTGTCCGGCAAGTTTACCCGTCGCGACCGCGAGAAGTTCGGTTCGCTGCCCGGCATCACGGACCGCGACTACTATACGAACTCCAATCATGTCCCGGTCTACTACAAATGTAGCGCCCGCCACAAAGCGGAAGTGGAAGCTCCCTATCACGAGATGACACGCGGAGGCCACATCTTCTATGTCGAAATGGATGGCGATGCGACCCACAACCCGGAAGCGATCATGCAGGTCGTCGACATGATGGACCGCTACAACATCGGTTACGGCTCCGTCAACCACAACCGCAACCGCTGTCTCGACTGCGGCTACGAAAACGCGGAAGCCCATCTGGAGAAATGTCCGAAATGTGGCAGCACCCATCTCGACAAGCTCCAACGCATCACCGGCTATCTGGTCGGCACAACAGACCGCTGGAACAAAGCAAAGCTGGCAGAGCTGAACGACAGAGTCGTACACAATTGACAATGGACAATTGACAATTGACAATTAGCACACCCCACAAATCATAAATCATAAATTTCCCAAGTGCTCTCCATTCTTGATATAATCGAAGATACGACGGTCGACGGTCCGGGATTCCGGACCGCGATCTATGCGGCGGGTTGCCCGAATGCCTGTCCGGGCTGCCACAATCCTGAGTCGTGGGACATAAAGAAGGGGAAACAGGTCTCGACGGAAGAGATCCTGGAAACGGTCCTGGCCGACGACTTCGCCAATGTGACGTTCAGCGGCGGCGACCCCATGTTCCAACCGGAAGGCTTCACCGAACTGGCACGGGCAATCAAAGAAAAAAGCCGGAAAAACATCTGGTGTTATACCGGCTATACCTTCGAACGCATCCTGGAGAACCCGAAACAGGCCGCGCTACTCCCATACATCGACGTGCTGGTAGACGGCCGGTTCGAACAGGCCCTACGCGACGAGAGCCTCCTCTTCCGCGGCAGCAGCAACCAACGCCTGATCGACGTCCAGGCCTCGCTGAAAGCCCATAAAACAATTTGCCTGCAATTAGATCGTTCCGTCTTCTAAACAAGTAGCAAAGAAGAACAAAAGCAAACTGTCATTTCATGAAAAAGTCAAGGAAATCGGCAAAATCGTCCTCCTCTTTCCGCTTCAAGGCGAACTCTTTCAAAATGGCTTTCAACCCTGCATTTATCGAGGCAAGCTCTACGTATTCTTTAATTTTATCCAATTCGTTGATATGCACGTCCAGCATATCTGACAATTTCTTTTTCAAATCCTTCACCCTATAGATCCTGAACCCGCCATAAGTGCCCAGGACACCGGGGAAAGGAGCCTTGCACATCAGTTCGTATTCTTCTTCCAAGCGTTGCAACTGCGACCGAAGCAATTTGTTATAGCGTTTCAATACGTCATCCGTCTGCGTTTCGGGAGAGACGGATGATTCTTCCAGCCATTCAATCTGCATCCTCAACAACGAAGCGAGATCTTTGGCTTGGTAAGCCTTTGTCAATTGCTTCATCCGCTCCTCCTTCAGCTGGCGCATCTTCTCGTCCAATTCCTTATCCGGATGAAGCGCCTTCACCAATTCGATGTAGATTCCGCGGATCGATTTCATCGTCTGTTCTTCCTGCAATTTTTGTTTCAGTTCCCTCTTGGAAAGTTTTTTCTCTTTAAAACCGGAAGAGGCTTTCTTTGTCCCACGGTCCTCCGCTTTTTCCATTTTCTTTTCCCATTCCTTCATCAGGTGATCTTCTAAAGCCTCTTCAAATTCAGCTGTTGTCTTGGCCTTTTTCATCTTGGCATTCGGCTTTACCCCCATCATGGAACAAAATGCCATCGCCGCTTCCACCGCCTCTTTCTCACGTTCCTCCCGTGTCATCCCGGAAGCGATATCCTGGTATTTATCACTTAGTTCATCCACACGTTGCTGCTGTTCCTCCGACAGATTGAAGTCATCTACATACTCCATTTCCTTTAAAAGAAGTTCCGGCAAGATGTTTTTCTCCTTCTTTGTCAACTTCATACCGCCCTCATAGGCCGCATCCAAGCGTTCCAGCAACCGGAGTGTCAAATCCCTTTCCTCGTCGAAAAGAGAAGCCGCCTGTTCGTCAAAAAAGGTCTTGATGATTTGTTCCCTTTCCGGCAATTCGCGTATATCGTCCCTTAATGCCACAATTTTCTTGTTCAACCGGTTGAACTCCGACTGTGCGGCCGACAGTTTCTGACGGCCTTTATTGATCACTGGACAAATCTCTTCGCTCTTCTCGCCAAACAAATCGAGCATTATCGGTTTCTTTTTCCTCATTGTACTATTTATTTTATCCTACAAAAATAGACAATCGAATTTTCCTATGAAAAAGTTATCCCATCAATCTTCTTACCATTCAATAAATTTCCCGCGCTGCCGCCGTTTTTCCAATTCCGCCTCCAGATAGCGCTGGCGGTCCTTGGCGATGTAGCGGCGGGCGAAGATGTTGGGGACGGCAACTCCCAAAGAGATACACAGGATGATCAGGGCCGAATTGACCCCGTTGGCAAAGGCATTGGTCACCTCGCCGATCACCCCGTGCAGGTTGATGAAGGCAAACAGCGAACGGTACATCAGCACACCCGGAATCATCGGAATGACAGACGGGATCGTCAGCACGTGGTTCGGCACATCGAACCAATGGACCGCCTTGACCGCAATCAGACTCACGACAAAACTCCCCATAAACGAACCGATCACCGGCCCATACCCCAACTCGAAGTTCACGAAATTACGCGTACAAACCGCGATGATCCCTCCCAAGGCCACCACCCACAACAGGCGGCGCTGGATATTGAATATCATCGAGAAACCCATGGCCGAGATCGCCGCGGCAACGGCATAGACATAATAGGGATCATGCGGCACCATGCTCAGCTCGCTGAACTTATGGTCGATCTCGATATCGTTCATCACCAACACCCGCATGGCAAAGGCAATCCCGAATGTCATCGCCCCGACCATCATCATCGTATTGGCCGCCCGCGTGATCCCGACAAGCAGGTGGTTGTCGATCATGTCGTCCACGAAATTGATCAGCGGCACGCCCGGCACGATAAACAGGGCACAAGCCAGCAACGGGTGATAGGGCGTGGACGAAAGCCCCGAAAACGAGGAGGCATACGCCAGGCAGGTCGACACAAACGCCGCGATCGCCATACTCATATACACATTGATCCCGAACTCGACACAACGCGCCCGGACCCGAAACCCGATGAAAGCACAAAGCGAAGCAAACAAAAACGCGATCCAGTCACCCCCGAACAGCTTGCAGAAACCGCCACAGGCAAACCCGGCACCGACCGCCACCAAATAGGGCACATAGTTGCGCGGCTTGTGCGCGATCCGGTCCAGCTCCTCCTCATACTGGTCCAATGAATAGTCCTGCTCGATCGCCCTCCACGACAGATGGCTGACCTCCGTAATGGTCGTCATGTCGATGCCATGCTGCTCGCACTTCTGGAACTTGGAAAAGGAATGCGTCTCGTCGCTCACATTCACCATGATCATCGTCCACCGGATATCCAGATGAAGCTTTTCTTCCGGAATCCCCATAAAAGCCGCCACGCGCTTCATGTTGCGCTCAATGCGGTTCGTATCGGCCGCGCTCTCCAACAGCAGCTTGCCCGTACGGAGCAACAGGTCCAGTTTTCTCCGCAATAACAAGACCTCCCGGTCTGTCAAAATCTCTCTTTCCATGCTTTTTGCCTATTCACTATTAAATGCGGGTGCAAAAGTAAACAGATATCCCGCCCATCCGGTTAGGCGGGATAAAGAATTATACAGTTTCTTATCCGACAATCCACTTTCCGCCCGGAATAAGCGAAATAATCTTGGTCGCCACGACGCAGCAGACGAACGTGCATACGGCAATGACCGGAATAGCGGCGACGGTTGGTAACGGAAAGACGGACTTGAACACCGTAACCCACAGCCCGAGCCAGAAGATGTGCATCAGATACATGCCATAGCTGAGTTTCGAGATTTCCAATATGGGACGCGGCGTTTCTGGAAGTTCGATGCACGTGAACAGCAGGAATGCACCTGCCGTAAGAAGCACGCAATTGATTGTACAGAAAGCCCATCCGATCTCCAATACAGGTGTGGAATGGATTTCTCCGGGTATGGCCTGCACATAAAACGAATAGATGGTCAAAAACGCCCCGACAAGCATCAGAACAGCCCCGACAACGAAACGCTTGGCACGGCTCCAGTCCAGATGGACGTGTATATAATGGGCAAGCACGAGATAGCCTAAGTAACCGGAAAAGTACCACAGCATGTGGTATTCGTTCCAGAAGCATTGTCCCCACACCTCGCCGAACCAACGGTTCAGATACGGTATGCAAGTCGACAGCAAAAACAACCCGATAAAGAAACGTTCCTCCTGGGCCGTCGCCTTGCTCAACCAGGGCGAGACAATCGGGATGAACAGGTAAATGCTGATCAGCGGGTACATGAACCAGAGGTGGCCCGCCAGCGTCGGGAAGTTCAGGAAGATCCGCGACAGGTCCTTAAGCGAAGTCGCCCCATCGATCTGCCCCCACAGCATCGGAAGCGTACTGTAAAGTATCATGAAAATGAAAAACGGCGGCAGGATGCGGATGCACCGCCGGCGATAGAACTGCCAGATGGTCTGCCCCTCTTTCATCGGCGCAAGCAAAAAGGCGGAAACAACGATAAACAAGGGCACAGCCATACGTGAAAAGCCGTCATACACCGACACCCACAACCGGTCTGTTTCATTGGCCAAAAAAGACTGCGGCCCTGCCATGTCCGTAGAGCCGGGAGCACCATAAAAATTTTCACTGGCGTGGACAAGTATGACAAGGAAACAGGCGAACACGCGTACATAATCCAAAAAAACAATACGTTTCATTTTGCGTAATTACTTATAGAATTAAAAACTGAACTTCTTCAAGAGAAACATGCATTCATGGCGGAAAAACTTCATGGCTATCCCAATACAGTTCAACTTACGACAAAGATAAAACAAATCTACATAAAAACGAATCCCCCGCAATCAATGATTACAGGGGATTGTTTTTTGCCTGCCTCGATCTTCACAGAGGGAATGCAGATGACTTCTTTAATTTCATTATTTTTTTAGTATTAATATGTGTCGCTTGTTCGCCTGTCGCAGGGTAATTGCCATTTCGGTGGTAGAGACGCACGGCCGTGCGTCTCTACGCGCGCGGGTGGCACGCGATTCAATTATTTGATTATAATTTTCTTAAAATCTTATTTAACGATCGCTTTAACAGCCTCTTCGCCCTCAACAGCTACTACGACTACACCTGCAGGAGCAGCGATTGTAGCGTTGTCAGAAGAAAGAACTGTGTTAGCAACAGTCTGGCCCAGGATGTTTGTGATAACAACTTTCTTGCCGGCAGCACCAGCGATTGTTACCTGACCTTCACCAGCGATAACGGTTACTTCAGAAGTAGCGATAACTTCGTTGTCAGTAGCAACATCGTCTTTAGAACCTTCTTCGATATTGAAGATCAAAGCGTCGTCACCACCTGTCGTGATTTCGTTGAATGTAGATTCGTTCGGATCAGACATTACCAGGCAACCGTTCTGCATCTTCAACCAAGAAGCATACTGAGGCTGGATCTTATCAGCAGCATCCTTAGGCAGAGATTCGAACAAGAATGCACGGTTCGGTTCTTCTTCTACAGCTGAATTTTCAAGGTCTACGAAACGGAATGACCAAGTGTAGGCCTTATGTTCGTCACCCTTCAGGTTCTTGATGTAACGGCCGTTGTTGTTTCCGTCTTTGCCTACATTTGCCTGATATGTGCTATCAGCCTTTTCGATTGCCACGATGTCGATGTCTTTCGTATCCAGACCTGCGAACTGGTCAAGCAACAGATACAAGCTGTCACCGATATGCAAAGCGTCTACGAAACCGACACGGCTGTATTTGCCCCATGCATAATCCTTGTTGGCAACAGAATCTACGAAGTTAACCAAGTACTTGCCTCTTTCGAAGCCTTCTTCTGTGATGTACTCGTCATGGATACAGTGGTCAGGAGCAGCGTCGCCCATTTCTGCGCACAGCGGACATTTCTTGCGGATCACAACATCTTCAGCCGGAACACGGTCGATCGATACCAAATACTGCGGTTTGATGTAACCCAAGCCACGGTTCACCCATGCAGTGTCTACATAGAATGATTTGCCTTCGCCCTTGTTGACAGCATCGATACCTAAGAAGTCGATACCATCCACCATGAAGTGCTGGTTAGCTTCCATCTGCAAGAACTCGCCACGATATTTTTCTACGAAGCGCAGTGTATCGGCAGCATCACCTTCATTGCCTTCCAGTTTGAAAGAGTCGAAGCGACGGTAAACCGGCGTGTTGTCTACTTCTACAGAGAATGCGGAAGTACGGGTTTCAGTCATGATCTGTCTCTTCAGATACTTGTTGTTTTCATCAACACCTACTTTGCGCAGAGAATCCGGAGCCTGTTTGAATGCTGTGTCGATCAGAGCATAGTAGATCTTGCCGTTTACGTTGTTGTTAGCCTTGAAGAAGAACTTAGCAGTATCAGCGGCAGCGGCATCCGAAACAGCGATTCTGTTTTCGCCGGCTTCTACAACCATCTTGTTAGTTCCTCTTGACTTCATTGTATAAGCCTGACGTTTCAACTGTGCCAGACCTTCTACAGCACCCTTGTAACCGAAGTTTGCTTCTGTACCTGTCGGAGCCAATACATAGTTGTCTTTTGCACCTACATAGATAACAGAGTCGCCACTCTTCATCGCACCCATATACAGATCATCGGAAGCGAAAGCAGTCCAATACTGCAACTTGTAAGCTGTAACCTTCAGAGAGTCATTGTTCAAGAAACGATAACCTCTGTGAGCATCAGCCATCACTTCGGCAGAAGCCTTATCAAAACCTTTTTCTACTTCAACAGCAGCACCGAGGATTGTAGCATCGGCGTCGTTGTAAAGTTGCAAACCGTCTGCAACAACAACCTTTTCAAATTCACGGTTTGTAATCTTAAGAGCAGAAACATCACTGTTCTTACGTTTCTTTTCAACAACCCACTGGAATGAAGGCATATCCCACGGTTCTACGTTGTCTTCCAAAGAAACCCACTGAGGAATAGAATCTTCATGGATAGGCACAGCCAAGTATTTGTTTTCTTTATTCTTAATCAGATACAGTCCTTCGTCCAAAGTTGTCTTATTGCCAACATATTCGCCACAACCAGAGATACCGAAGCTGATTTCAGTTTCTTTCTTGTCGTAGATAGTTACAATACGAATATCATCTGCCTCAACCAAGTCTTGAACAGTTACATAGTTTCTCGGATCATCATTACCTGTTGCGATATTAGCTGTATCTCCAGCTACATAAGCTGCAGCAAAATTCGCCTTACCATTCAAGTTTGTAATTTGCTTAACCTGAATAACCAAGCTATCGATTGAAGGCCAGTAAGTGAACAAGAACTTTGCCTGATCATCCAACATACCCAAAGAATCAGCGACAGTCGTATGACCAGTCGTGTTTTTGCTAAGCTTAGCATGTTTCAACTGTTGAGTTGCGAAATCCAAGAACATCACGCCGTTAGCATTTGTATAAGTTGTATCAACATAGACAAATGTACTGTCTTCTTTCTTTCCTGTTATAATGCGAACCCAATCTTCATTTTCCACTTCAGAAGCAAAGAACTTGGCATCATCAGTAAAATAGTTTTTCTGACTAACTTTGTTCTTGTCTTCATGGAATTTCAGTTTCACACCAGCCGTTGCCTCCTGAGTACCCAAAACAGTGTTGATTTGTTCAGCTGTCAATGTGATAGCATCAGCTTCAACCAATGTAAATGCAGTTGCATTGTCAGATACATAATCGTTATCCTCTTTTGCTTCACGTTTTGTCAATGCTAAGTAAGCATTACCTGCTATGTCAACTCCTGCTGCCGATTTATCCAAAGTTACAACAGAATCTCCATTGAAATAGTAATAAAGAGATCTGGCCTGTTGCAACGGCTTCAAGGCATTAGAGAAAGCCCAACCACCAATTGCACCACCAACTTCCAAATCTGCTGTAGTAGCACCGGCAGGTAATCCAGTCAAATAGTCTTCAGAAACTTCCAACAACTGGCCTGTAGCCTTGTTTCTAAATTCAAACTTAATAGCCTGACCTTGATTGTAACGTTCAACGTTTACACACCACAATGTGTTCAGGATAGATGCATTAGCATTAGCAACCGGCATCAACTTCAAAGAGTCATTTTGGATAGCAAGTACAGAGTCACCAGCCGTTACCAACTGATAAAGCTTTCCTTCGTTGTTGCCTATAGCCAACGAACCAACAGCAGTACCCACTGTTGCACTTGCCGAAAATGAACCCACTGCAAGCAGAGCGCTTGCCAAAAGAGTAGAAAATCTCTTGTTCATAATCTAAATTTTAATATTAATAATACAGTTAATTGAAATGTCAGTTCTATATATATGTACACGCATATTTAATGTACGCGCGTCTGTTTTTCTATTTTGAATAGGAAAAACGATCGTTTTTTTTAGTCATTTTTTTTGACGATCTTTAGGGTTTGTATGGGAAAGATGGTTTTTTGTACTTGGATTGCTATCTAATTGATAAGAAAGAATATAGCAACATGATTTTTTTTAATGAAAAGAGTTGCGGTTTAAAAAGGAATGCGTATTTTTGTCTCGGGAAAATGACTAAGGAAAACGATCGTTTTCCTTAGTCATTTTTTGTATACCACTCTTCTGACTGCCAATCATTTACTTCAAGAAAGACTGTTTTTGAGGCACAGTCCTACCGTTTCGGTTCAGTAAGCGGTGTTTTTCGGAGAAAACCTTGATGCCTACTGCGTTTCAGAGGAATGCTCATTCGTTTGGGTTCCGATGCCTATTGATCCGTTTTGGGGGACTTACCCGATTTGTAGTCCAAAAACTGTCAAAACTGTCAAAACTTCGCCCCCCATTTTTTGAGTATCACATTCGTTTCAAAATTTCCGGAAATCCGCATAACAACCTATTAAACAATATCTTAATAGACTATTTTTCAATTTTCAAAGCTACTATTCTGCAAATTTTTCCACACTTTGACGGACATACTCGCCCATCTACGACCTCTCAACCCACGCCAAGCCATATACTCCCAACGTGTTCTCGCCAAAACGTCCACGAAAGGCACTCCCAGAAAGCTAAAAAAGAGTGGAAAAATCCGAAAAAACAGCATCAATTAACTGATAATCAATAACTAAACTTTTACACCATATAAATGGTACCCTCTTTTTATAGGGGGCGAAGTTTTGACAGTTTTGACAGTTTTTCCGATATATGCCCTGTTTCTTACTGCATCGGCACAAACCCTTCGTAGCGAACCGTCCAGCTTCCGTCTTTCGGAAAACCGGGGGCTTCTCCCGCCGAGCCATCCCAACCACCGCACATCATGGCGACTGCCGTCAGCAAGGCTCCGTTGGAGGGGAAATAAGGGAAAGGACCGCCTGTCGCCAAGCCGTGTTCGTCGAACTGGAATCCGGCAGAGGGGTGCATCAGCATATCGACAGCCAACGCCGGTTGTCCCGTGCGAGCGGCGGCCATTGCCAACATCGGGAAGTCCCAGCCCCAGATGCGGTTGAACTGCCATTCCTTGCTGACTTTCTCCAGCGTGCGCTTGAACGTCGGCAGGTCTACCCCGTCACCGGGCAACATGCCGTAGACACCGGTCAACGCCGGATGTTCGTAGGTGTATTTCGTCCACATATCGGGGATTCCCTCGTATGTGGTATAGACTCCTTCGGCTACGGGGAGAGGCGCCATGTGCGAAAGTACCTCTTTCCATTTCTTCGTCCTCTTTTCCGGCAGGCCCAACCGGTCCGCCCATTCCAACGCCGTGCGCAGGCCGTAGCGGAAATAGCCTAACTCGAAAATCGGATTGATCGTCTGCAACGGCTTTGTATTCTCGGAAACGACAGTGACAGGAGGGCCTAAGACATACTGTTTCGCCTTTTTGTCGTAGAACAGGTAATCCGCCATGTAATCGGCCGTGTTCAGCACGATGTCTTTCCATTTCTCCAAGGTTTCGGGCGCCGGTTCCTGCCGGTATTGCATCTCGGCGAAGTAGATCGGATGAGGCTCGTGCCAAATCAGATAAGCATGAGTATCACCAGGCCATTCCCGATTGAAGTTGCCGGTACATTTCGGCCAACGCGCACCGCTACGGCCCTCGCTCTTGGCGCGTTCAAGGGCGGCCGGCATGAAGTCCCGATAGACATTCAGGTAGCTGTCGAAACATGCCATCCGGTTCCACAGCCCGTAGTGCACGCCGTGCCACCAGATCATCTCGAAGTGGAAACGACCATACCACCCGTTGTTCACCAATCCGGATTCCTGAGGGGGCAACAAGCCGCATTCATTCGCACGCATCAGGTATTGCGAGAGGACGACGCGGCGCTCCAGTTCCAGCCAGCGCGGGTCCCGGCTTCCGGAGAAATCGACGGCGGCTCCCGAACGCCAGTATTTTTCCCAACCGGCGGCACTCTTCCGTTCGATGTCGGCAATCGGTTCGGTCACATCGCCGACCGGTTCCGGAGAGAAACAGCAAGTAAAGGAGAAAACCGAAGTCTGCCGGGGCTGGAGGATGAACGTATGCGCTTTCTCCGATTCACGGCCGAACGTAGCGGGACCGCTCCAGTCGAGGGCGGCATAGTAGCGCGTATCGTCCATCGTGCGGGCGATACGGACCGAGTTCGGAGCCGGTTGTTCGAAAGCGGTAGTGTGGGCGGCGACCGTGTCGTAGCGTCCTATATAATGTTTGAAATAGCGCCCGTCGGGATAGGGGAAGTCGAGGCAGATGCTCATCTTGCCGTCGTTCAGCAATTCAGACTCGATGCTGACCCCGATCATGTCTTTATCGGGATGGCAGACGGTGCGCACTTTCACCTCCTTACGGTTCAGTTCGAAACGGCTGTAGACGACCCCCGTCCACAAGTCGATCTCCTGGCGGGGGTTGCCCAGGTCGATTTCCCGCGCTTCCGTGCCGTCTTCGCGCAACAGGCGGAAACCGATACGGCCCAGATTATAGCGATGTGGGTTCTTGGTCAGCCATTCAGACAGTTCGGGCTGATTGGGATCGCGAAGCTGGTAAGCGATCTTCTTGCCGTGTGTCTCCACGACAACCGGACGGTAATCTTCGGTTTTCATCCCTTGGGGAAGCGGGAAACTATGCCAACTCCAGTCGGACAGGGTGTTGAAAGGGACGAATGTCTGCAACCCGGTTATATCCATCCCGAAGGCGAACTTGCCGTTTCCTACTTGAGCGGGACTTTTCAGGAGTGTCCCGGTCGTACACACGCGATGCCGCTTGACAACGGATTCCCGGTCGATCGGTTCTCCCACAACAGACAGGGGCAGGAAGGCTGCCAGGCAAAAGAGGCTCACTAAACTTATCAGTTTTTTCATGCTGGTCATCTTTATATGTTTACAGCGGATAAAGGTAAGGGATATTCAGCAAGCCTTGGTTTACAGTTCTGACATTTTTCCTTTGATTTCTGGTAATATTGGCGGGTATTTCAAAAGGGAGGGCGTTTACCGGACGCAGGAAGGCGTGTCGAAACGGCCTTGCCCCCATTCTTGCCGCGGGGAGACGCACGTTCCGACACGCCCTCTTATCGCTTATACTGATGTCTATGACAGCTTGCCGAGCTTCTTTTTCCAAGCCAGGAAGAAGGCCCAGACGACGATTGTCACGGCAACACCGATCAGTTGCGAAACAGCGGTTCCCATACCCAGCCCCTCAGGCGCGACGAAAATATAGGTCGCACAGACGGTCGTCATGAACAGGGCGGGGAGCAGCATAACGAGATAGGGCTTCTTCGCAATCACCAGGCAGACGGTCAACGCCCATAAGGTGAACACGGCAAGCGTCTGGTTGCTCCAGGCAAAATAACGCCAGATCATGTCGAAACCATCCTTGTCTTGCTGGCTGTAAAGCAACAGGGCGATCGCCACCAGAAACAGGGGAATGCAGATCATGAGCCGCTTGGAGATACTGCGCTGTTCGAGATGCAGGAAGTCCGCCACGATCAGGCGGGCCGAGCGGAAAGCGGTATCGCCGGAGGTAATCGGAGCGGCGATCACGCCCAAGACAGCCAATATGCCGCCTACCGTGCCGAGCCATTCTTTCGTAATGCTGTCGACCACAACGGCGGCATTGTTTTCGGCCATACCGTTATTGTGATAGAAATAGGTAGCGGCTGCCGCCCAGATCAGTGCCACGATCCCTTCCGTAATCATGGAACCGAAGAAAATCGGACGACCGTACTTCTCGTTCTTGATGCAACGCGCCATCAGCGGGCTTTGTGTCGCATGGAAACCGGAAATGGCACCGCAGGCGATACTGACGAACATGATCGGGAAGATGGGCAGATGGGCCGGATGGGTGTTAGGCATCCCGTCCGTGATCTCCGGCAACGCGGGATGATGGACGAACAGCATCACCAAGATACCGACCGCCATAAACAGTAAGGCGATGGCAAACAGGGGATACACCTTCCCGATAATCTTATCGACCGGCAACAAAGTAGCCAGCACGTAATAGAGGAACACGACGATGATCCAGAACGTAGCATCCAGATGTTCCGGTGTCAGGCTTGCCAGCAATCCCGCAGGACCTGCCACAAACACGGCACCGACCAGCACCATCAGGACCACCGTGAACCCGCGCATGAACTGCTTGAAGTTCACGCCCAAGTAACGGCCGATGATCTCCGGAAGGCTCTCCCCGTTATGGCGTAGGGAGAGCATCGCGGCCAGATAATCGTGTACCGAACCGGCAAAGATACTTCCCAGCACGATCCACAGGAAAGAGGCCGTCCCGAACTTCGCTCCCATGATGGCCCCGAAGATGGGGCCCAGCCCGGCGATGTTCAGGAACTGGATCATGAAGACTTTCCAGGTGGGCATCGGAATGTAATCCACACCGTCCCGGAGCGTATAGGCCGGCGTCTGACGTTGGACGTCTATGCCGAAAACCCGTTCGATGAATTTGCCGTAAACGAAATAACCTACGACAAGTGCGAGCAGACAACAGACAAAAGTGATCATGCCAGCAATCTTTTAACGACTTCCGAGATCATGCGTCCCTCGGCTTTTCCGGCCAATGCCTTGGAGGCGACGCCCATCACCTTGCCCATGTCTTTCGGGCCGGCGGCTCCCACCTGTGCGATGATGGCTTTCAGCTCGGTTTCCAGTTCTTCGGCCGACATCTGTTTCGGCAGGTACTTTTCGATCACGGCTACCTGCGCCAGTTCGGCATCGGCCAGGTCCTGGCGGCCTTGCTGCACGTAGATAGAGGCGGAGTCCTTGCCTTGCTTGACCAGTTTCTGCATGATCTTCAACGCATCGGCATCCGTCAATGTATCGTTGGCCCCCGGAGCGGTCTTTGCTTCAAGGAAGAACTTCTTCACGTTTCTCAGTGTTTCAAGGGCTACTTTGTCTTTCGCCTTCATTGCGTTTTTAATGTCTTCGCTGACTTTTTCGAACAAATCCATCTTTTGAATTATGAGTTATGAATTATGAATTATAAATTATTTTATCGGAAGCTGATTCTTGTCGTGCCCGACTTGGACTTCTTGTTCTGGCCGGCGACCGGAGAGGCAGACGTAGCGCTAAACGACAGGCTCGATCGCGTCCGGACCGGCTCCTCTCCTTTCCGACGTACCTGTTGTATCTCTTTGGCAGTCCGCTTGTAAGCTGGCGTCTCCTCCACAAAAGAGATCAGGGTGTCGTCGTCCAGTTCTTCGACGGTAAAGACAACGATTTCGGCATTGGGGCGTGAGTTGATATAACCCCCATAATATCGAGTTATTAATGCATTGTCCTCTTCTCTCCGCCTGTTATCTTCGATCTTCCGACGTATTGCATCTGCATCATCATCTTCAAGCGCATGTTGATCACCAGGCGACAGGATGTCTTCCAACCCGAAACCGGTCACCAAGATCGTGATCTTGATCTTGTGTCCTAAACTATCGTCATAGCCATGCCCCCACTTGACCTCGTATTCGGTCTTGAACTGAGCCATGAAGTTGTGAATATCCGTCATCTCGCTGATGCGAAGCTCGTCTTCATGACTGTAATAGATGACAAACGCAACTCGTTTGGCATTGAAAATATTGTTGACATCGTTCACCAGCGTGTTTTCCAACGCCTCTTTGATGGCCTGGTGCAGACGCCCTTCACCCTCTCCGAAACCGATACTGATCAGGGCGACGCCACTGTTGCGCATCGTCGTGTCGACATCGGCGAAGTCGACGTTCTGTTCGAGGTTGGTCGTGACAATCTCGGCGATGCTCTTGGCTGCAATCGTCAGGGTCTCATCCGCCTTGCGGTTCGCTTGCGGGACCGGCATATCGGCAAAATTCCTCAACCGTTCGTTGTTGATAACAAGCAAGGAATCGACGTTCTGCGCCATCTTCCTCACCCCTTTCAAGGCTTTCACAATCTTCGGACGGCCTTCAAAGACGAAAGGGATCGTGACGATACCGACGGTAAGGATTCCCATATCTTTGGAAATCTTGGCAACGATCGGACCGGCACCCGTACCGGTTCCCCCTCCCATACCTGCCGTGACAAAGGCCATGCGGGTACCGTCATCCAACATCCGATAAATATCTTCTTCACTCTCCAAGGCGGCTTTTTCTCCGATTTCCGGGACATTTCCGGAACCGAGGCCGTTCGTCGTGTTCCGTCCGATCAAAAGTTTGTCGGGCACTTCCGACTTCTGCAACGCCTGATTATCGGTATTGCACAATACGAAAGAGACATCCCGGATACCTTCGCGGTACATGTTGCTGACTGCGTTACCACCACCGCCACCGACACCGATCACTTTGATGATCGTCTGAGGCGCTTTTGCCAAATCGAAATCGTATGTATTATCGTCCATTGTCGTCTGTCTTTTTATTGTTACCGATTATTCCTCTTTTAATATATCGTCCACCTTACCGGCCGCTCTATCCACAGCCTTATCGAAAAGGTCGAAGAGTCCCCAGGTCTTGCCTTTCTTCTTCTCTACCTCTTTCTTGGCTCCGGAATGATGGTTCTTGGGCGCCGTAGCTGAAGCCGCTACTTGTTTTTCAACGGGCGGTTCTTCATGCAGCTCTTCCGGCTTTTCTTCTATTCCAACAACTACGGGTTCTTCTTTCGGCTCGACTTTCGGTTCCGCTTTCGGTTCCGCCACTCTCGGTTTTACCGGTTCGGGAGCGATATAGAGCGCACAATTCTCCGTACCTTTCAGCAACAGGGCGGCTGCGGTCGTGTATTCGGGGTTGTTGGCGATCATCTCACCGTCGGCAATCAGGTTCTTACGGACGGAGGCATAGCGGACATCCATCTTGAAGCGTTCGCTGAGGGCTTCGCGCATATTCTTCAGGGCGGCACCGTTGCCGGCAATCACGAGGCTGTAACCCGGTTCTTTCACCACTCCCGTTTCTTCCATGCGGGCATATAGGTTTTCGATGATCTCACGGCTACGGGCTTCCACAACCATGTTGATATCCGAAAGTTTGACCTCACCGGTATGCTGCCCATCCGCCTGGTCTATCGTAATCATCTGTTGTTCCTTGTCTTTTTCCCAGATGGCGTTGCCATACGTGCGTTTGATCCGTTCCGCTTCTTTCTCCGGCATACCCAAGGACATCAGGTCGCGGGTGATCAGGTGGCTGCCCAAGGGGATGACATACAGACCTGCCAAGCTACCTCCTTTATACATCGTGACAGAGGTGACGCCTGCGCCGAAATCAATCAATGCGCAACCATCCAGTTTCTCCTGCTCCGTCAAGATCAAGTCGGCCAAGGCCAGCGGAGCGACAACAATACCAGCCACATCAAGCTTGGTATGCTCCGACATATTCACTGTTACGGCAAGACGGAGAGACGGACGCCCGACAAGCAATTTATAATGCGCCTCGATACGGGAACAGGTCATTCCCGCCGGATGCATCTCCGGCTGGTTGTCGAGGTAATAGACGGGGGTCGCGACCTCCAGCACGTCCTGCTTATCGGGACAATACATCCGGCATTCCTGCTCCAGCTCCATCAACACCTCTTTGGTCACCATACCGCTTCCGAGCACTCTCGACACGACATGATTGACCGAACGGAGCGACTGGCCTCCCACCCCGACATAGACTTTCGCGATGCGGGAACCGCCCAATTTGTTTTCCAATTTGCGGATCAGCCGGACAATCTTGCCGGCCGTATCTTTTATATTATATACACATCCTCTTCGTATACAAGTATCGGAGTTCTCCACTTCGTAGGCAATAATGGAAAGCGTCCCTGCAGGGCTTTTCGTGCCTACCATCCCGACCATGTGAGAAGAGCCAAGGTCGATGGCTGCTATAAAGTCTGTGTATGCCATATTCTTATCTTTTAGTACAAACAATCTGATCCTTATATTTTAAACTGATAATGCGGTATTTGTCCCACCCTACCTTGGGAATCGCTTTCTCATAGAAAAGCCGCAAGTTATCCAGCTTCTCCTCGAAATCGGCAAAGGAACCCAACACAATACGATGGTTGCCGACCCGGGGGATCAGCTCGACCTCGTTATCAGGATGAACGTAAATCTGTTCTATCTGGTCATTCCAGAAATCATTCTCCTGCAAAAATAATGCAAATTTGTATAAGTCGGTTACCGCCAACTCTTTTTCCACATATCCGCTCACAACCGGAACGTGTGCCACGTAGCGGCGGCTGACAGGCATTGTGCTTCCCGAGTTATCCACATAATAGTTGCCCCGCGCACTTATCACACGCAAGATAGGCATTTTCTGCATCACTTCCAATTTAATCATGCCGGAAGGTGTCTTATAAGCCTCCACGCGGGCAATCATTTCGTTTTCCAGCAACTCGTTCTCAATCCGGTCGGTGTTGATCTCGTCCATCGGCTTCTTGACCGGGTCCAAACCGGCTTTCCGGAGGATATACACCAAGTCGCTTTCGCTCACGAAATGCTTGTCGAGACTGTCCGCAACCACTACCTGCAGCTCACGGCACACCCCTTGCTGCCTATTTTCCCGAAAGAAAAAGGAAACAAACACGATGTAACAGAACAACAGTGTTGCAACGACTATGGATACGATACGGACCACGATTTATTCTTTTTTATCCAATATTTGTTTCACCGGTTCTACCAGCAATTCGATATTGCCGGCTCCGACCATCAGGACGACTTCGAGCGTATCGGCTTCCGCCGCCACCACGTCCAGCAGTTCCTCCTTGCGGATCAGCCGTTTGTCGGCGAGAGTCACGGCGTCGAAGATGATCTGCGAGGTAACACCCGGTATCGGTTCCTCGCGTGCCGGATAGATATCCAGGAGTATCAGTTCATCCAAGAGCGAAAGGCTGGCGGCAAAGTCGGCGGCAAAGTCGCGCGTGCGGGTGTAGAGGTGCGGCTGGAAGATACCGGTCACCTTGCGTCCGGCATACAGTTCCTTCACGGAGAGGATACTCGCTTTCAGCTCGGCAGGATGATGGGCATAATCGTCGATCAGGACGACGTTCTCTTTCTTCAGATGGAAGTCGAAGCGGCGGCGCGGACCGGCAAAGGTCGCCATCCCGCGCTTGATCTCCTCCGGTGTCGCTCCGTTCAGCCAGGCAAGGGCGATGGCGGCGACCCCGTTCTCGATGTTTACTTTCACAGGCACGCCCAACTGGATATCGGGGATGCGGATATCGGGACCGACGAAGTCGAAGAAGATTTCGCCATTGCCGATCCGGACGTTTTCGGCGTAAAATTGACAATTGACAATGGACAATGGACAATTGGCGGGGAGTTCTCCGGTGTAGGTGTAGAGTTTCACGCCCGCTTGCAGGCGAGGGGTGACGTTGATACCTTGCTTCATAAGCAAGCAACCGCCCGGACGGATCAGCGAGGTGAAATGTTCGAAACTCTCGCGGTAGGCTTCCGGCGTCCCGTAGATGTCCAGATGATCGGGATCGGCTGCCGTGATAACCGCCATATAGGGCTTCAGCCAGTGGAAAGAGCGATCGAACTCGTCCGCCTCGATCACGGTCAGGTCACTCTTGTCTGAAAGCATCAGGTTACTGTCGTAGTTCTTCAAGATACCGCCCAAGAACGCATTGCAATCCACATGAGATTGTTTCAAGAGGTGGGCGACCATCGAGGAAGTCGTCGTTTTGCCATGCGTACCGGCGACACACAATCCGCGGTTGCATCCGGTGATCTCGCCCAACACGCGGGCACGCTTCATCACCTCGAAACCCTTCTCCCGGAAATAGCAAAGCTCCGAATGGGTTTCCGGGACGGCAGGGGTATAGACGACCAGCGTCGTTGCCGGATCGGTGCAGTCGGCAGGGATCAGGCCTATATTGTCTTCATAATGGATGGCGGCCCCTTCCCGGTTCAACTGTTCCGTCAGGCCGGAAGGCGTCTTGTCGTAGCCTGCCACCTTTTTCCCTTTCGAAAGGAAATAGCGGATCAGGGCGCTCATCCCGATCCCGCCGGCTCCGACAAAATAGACTGCCGTTATGTTGTTTATGTCCATATTCTCTTATTCGTTACGATACATTGTTACAAAGATACGATCTTCCGATTGTATATGCCAGAAAAGAACGGTTTCTTCTTTCAAAAAGAACGTCGTTTTTCCGGCAAGAAGTCATCGTTTTCCCTTTTCGATAATCTTGACGATCTCGTCCACGATACGCTCCGCGCTCTGGTGATGGGCCAAAGTCGCGATGTTGCGGCTCAAGGTGCGGAGGCGTTCGTCGTCGTGGATGACCTCCAGGGCTTTCGGCACCAATTGCTGTTCGGCCTCTTTGTCGGCAACTAAGATAGCGGCCTCTTTGTCGACCAAGGCCAACGCATTCTTCGTCTGATGGTCTTCCGCCACATTGGGGGAAGGGACCAGGATCACCGGTTTCTTCAACAGGCAGAGTTCGGAAATGGAGCTGGCACCTGCACGGGAGATAATCAGATCGGCCGCCGCATAGGCATAATCCATGCGGGTGATGAAATCCGAGCACCAGACGGGCATTCCCCGGTAAGCCTTCAGATGCTTCAACGCCTCTTCGTGGTAGTAGCGTCCGGTCTGCCAGATCACCTGCACATCGACATCCGAAGCGAAGAGTTTGTCCAGGTCGCCCTGTATACTGCGGTTGATCGTCCGGGCACCCAAGCTACCGCCGACCACCAAGATAGTCTTCTTGTCCGGCGAGAGACCGAAGAATTTCAAGGCCTCCTCGCGCTTGTCCAACGCCTCTTCCAGATCCTGACGGACCGGATTGCCGGTCACAACGATACGGTCTGCCGGGAAGAACTTCTCCATCCCCTCATAGGCCACGCAGATCTTGTTGGTTTTCTTCGCCAAAAGTTTATTCGTGACACCGGCGTAGGAGTTCTGTTCCTGTATCAGGGTCGGAATCCCCAGAGAGGCAGCCACCCAAAGCGTCGGTCCGCTGGCATACCCGCCTACGCCCACGGCGATATCGGGCTTGAACTCGCGTATCGTCTTTTTGGCAAGCCGAAGGCTTTTGAACAGGCGGCCTACGACCCGGATGTTGTTGGCCAGATGGGCACGGTCGAAACCGCTCACCGGCAACCCCACGATGCGATAACCGGCAGCCGGCACCTTCTCCATTTCCATCCGGTCTTCCGCTCCCACAAACAAGATTTCCGCCTCCGGGAAACGTTTCCGGAACGTATTGGCGATTGAGATGGCCGGGAAGATATGTCCGCCGGTCCCACCGCCGCTTATGATGATTCGGTACTGTTTCATATTTTTGTTTCTGTTATTGTTTTTTCTTCCGGTTCGGCAACGGCTTCGAGCGGGTTCGTTTTTTCCACTTCGTACGTCCCGTCTAAAACCGGCGTATCGCCACCGACGGATGCCGGTCCGTTTTCCGTTCCATGCCCATCCGTCTCCGGTTCCATGCCCATCGGATTTTCATCCGATGCCGGTTCGTCCGATTCGTCCTCGTTCCCCATGCCGGCACTAAAACGGCTTACGCTAAGGATGATCCCGATATAGGCACAAGAGATCACAGTCGATGTCCCGCCTCGGCTCACCAACGGCAACGGCTGTCCGGTAACCGGTATCAGGTCGACCGCCACCGCCATATTGATCAGCGCCTGGGCGACAATCAACAGCCCGCATCCCAAGACCAGAAATTTGGGGAACAGTTTGTCGCACCTTCGGGCGATCATCCCCACCCTGACGAGCAGGGCAATATAGAGGAAGAGGACAAAGATCCCTCC
The DNA here is from genome assembly GCA_017937385.1 of Parabacteroides sp. Lineage (GTDB taxonomy): Bacteria > Bacteroidota > Bacteroidia > Bacteroidales > Tannerellaceae > Parabacteroides. The sequence goes on along the minus strand of JAGBDR010000034.1, from coordinate 39,430 downwards.
CGCGATCCCCAGTTCCTCGATAATAATGGCATAGATAAAATCGGAATAGGCCTGCGGCAGGAAATCGCGTTGCTGGCCGTGGCCGGGAAACTTGCCCCAGATTCCTCCGCGTGCCAAGGCGATCTTGGCATGGACAACCTGGTAGTCATCACCATCAATATGGACCGCCTTTCCCGGTTCTATCTTCACTGGAGGAGCCGGATCAAAGAAACGCTCGATACGGGCTTTCCATGTATGCACGCGCTCCGGCATGTGTTCCATCACGCCATCAGGCATCTTCCACAACAATAGCACCATCAGGACGACAACAGCAATCAATATTCCCCAACATTTCGCCAGGCGGGCAATCGAAATCTGACCGAAAAACATCATCATCTGCACAATGGAGAAGAGAAGAACAGCCGTTGATCCGTTCGTGAAAAAGATCAGACCGCAAACCACAGCCGTAGCACCTTGAATCCACCAAAACATCTGTTTGTCCGTAAACCAGTTTCTTTTGCTCATAATGAAAGCGGTATAGCCGATCAGGGTTATCTTAGCAATCTCGGACGGTTGGAAAGTGACCCCAAATATATTTAGCCAACGTTTTTCCCCATTTATTTCAACCCCGATAATAAACGTAAGGATCAACAAAAATACCGAGACAGGAAGCGCGACGCTCAACAGCGTGTAAAACCGACACGGCAGATTGTGCATCAACAAGACGAGCACGAAACCACCCAGCATGAACGACGCATGACGGGCAATCGGTTCCCAATGTGTCACGCTCTTATAAGCGATCGTACTGGTGGCACTGAACACTTCTACCGCCGAAATCAGACACAGGAACATGAAGATGACCCAGATCACCCGGTCGCCCTTGAATAGTTTGCTTGCCAAATCCATCTCTCTTGCCTTTCTTTACAGGTTACGCACACATGCCTTGAACTGGTCGCCGCGGTCCTCATAGCTCTTGAAGAGGTCGAAGCTGGCGCAACAGGGCGACAACAGGACGGTATCTCCCTTGGCGGCCAGCCGGTAGGCTTTCGACACGGCTTCCTCCATCGAGCGGGCCTCTTCGATCACAGGCACTTTCCCGTCGAAGAACCCGTGCAACTTGGCATTGTCCACACCGAGGAAAATCAGGGCGTGCACCTTTTTCTTCACCAGTTCTTCAATTTCGGAATAATCATTGCCCTTGTCCGTTCCGCCGAGTATCAGGACCAACGGAGTGGTCATGCTCTGCAAGGCGTACCAACAGGAGTTCACATTCGTAGCTTTCGAGTCGTTGATATAATCGACTCCGCGTACACGCGCCACTTTCTCAAGGCGGTGTTCCACTCCGGTAAAGTCGCTCAGCGAAGCCCGCAGGTTCTCGTCGTGGATATCCACCAGTTTGGATGCGATGCCAGAAGCCAGCGAATTATACAGATTATGCGTTCCCGATAAAGCCAATAAGTCTTCTTCCATGGTAAACATTCCGTTTGAAGTTTCAATTACTATCTTTTTATCTTCCGTATAGCCCTTCACGCCGTCTTCATGGGTTTCGGCGAAGGGGTAGAGAGTTGCCTGCGGATGGCGCCGGGCGATCTCGCGGGCGATAATGGGATCATCGTTCCAGAATATGAAAGCATCTTCGGCCGTCTGATTCTGGAGGATGCGGAATTTGGCATCCACATAGTTCTGCATCTCGTAATTATAACGGTCCAGATGGTCGGGCGTTATATTCAGCAAGATGGCAATGTCCGCCTTGAAGTCATACATGTTGTCGAGCTGGAAACTACTCAGTTCGATCACGTAGACGGCGTGAGGCTCTTCCGCCACCTGGAGGGCGAGGCTGTTCCCGACGTTGCCGGCCAACCCGACGTCCACTCCTGCCTGCCGGAGGATGTGGTAAGTCAGCATGGTCGTCGTCGTCTTGCCGTTGCTTCCGGTAATGCAGATCATCTTGGCATCCGTATAACATCCGGCAAATTCTATCTCGGAGATGATCGGCGTGCCTTTCTCTTTCAGTTTCTTTATAATGGGAGCCTTGTCGGGAATCCCCGGACTCTTGATGATTTCGTCGGCATTCAGGATGTCGGCTTCGGTATGCCCGCCCTCTTCCCAACGGATTCCACGGGCATCCAGCATCTCCTTATATTTGGGTTTGATAGACGAGAAATCGGAAACGAACACATCGAATCCTTTCGCCTTTGCCAGCACGGCGGCCCCTGCACCGCTCTCACCGGCCCCTAAGATAACAATCCTTTTCTTCATTTGATTTATGATTTCTTTATTCATTTATGATTTATGATTTATGATTTATGCGTCGATAATAAATCATAAATTATAAATCATAAATCACTTTATCGCATCTTCAATGTCACAATCGTAATAACCGCCAGGATGATACCGATCAACCAGAAGCGGACCACGATCTTCGATTCGGGCACTACGTTGAACGGTTTCTGTATCAAAGCCTGTATGCCCGCATTGCCCGGCTTCTGGAAATGATGATGAAGGGGAGCCATCTTGAAGATGCGCCGTCCCTCACCGTATTTCTTCTTCGTATACTTGAAATAGCACGTCTGCATCAGGACCGACAGGTTCTCTACCAGGAAGATGCCGCACAAGATCGGGATCAGTAATTCTTTCCGGATAATGATCGCAAACACGGCGATGATCCCGCCTAACGTCAAGCTGCCGGTATCTCCCATGAACACTTGCGCCGGATAAGCGTTATACCACAGGAATCCGACCGTTGCCCCGATAAAGGCGGCCGCAAACACCACCAGTTCTTCCGCTCCCGGAATGAACATGATATTGAGGAAAGAGGCAAACTCGAAGTGCGACGACATATAGGCCAATATTCCAAGCGCCACCCCGATAATCGCCGAGCTTCCCGCAGCCAAGCCGTCCAGCCCGTCTGTCAGGTTCGCCCCGTTCGACACGGCCGTCACCACGAAAATCACCATCAGGACGAAGACCAGCCAGGCAGCCTCTTCCTTATATTCGCCTGCCCAGTTGACCAGCTGCGCATAATCGAAATTGTTGTTCTTCACAAACGGGATCGTCGTCTTGGTCGACTTCTTCTCCACATCATGGAAACGGACCTCCTCGATCGTGTCGCCCTGCCGGACCTCCATATTTTCCCTGATCACGACATCCGGGCTCATGAACAGTACCAGGCCGACAATCAGTCCCAAACCGACTTGCCCGATCACCTTGGACTTGCCGTGCATTCCCTCCTTGTTCTTCCGGAACACTTTGATATAGTCATCGGCAAACCCCAACGTTCCCAGCCAAAGGGTCGTCACCAGCATCAGAATCACATAGATATTGGTCAACTTCGCACAAAACAAAACGGGCAGCACAATCGCAATGATGATGATGATACCTCCCATCGTCGGCGTCCCTTTCTTGCTCATCTGCCCCTCTAAGCCGAGGTTGCGCACCGTCTCACCGATCTGTAACAATTGCAGCTTGTCGATGATACGGCGTCCGATAGCCGTCGAGATAAACAATGACAGGATCAGTGCCAAGGCTGAGCGAAACGATACATACTTGAACATTCCCGCTCCCGGCAAATCGAGTTGATCCAGATAATTAAACAAATAATATAACATAAAAAACTGCGTTTTTTAAATTGACAATTGACAAATTTGTTCTCGATCATCAAAATGATGCTTGACGCCTTTCACTTCCTGATAATCTTCGTGGCCTTTACCGGCAACTAAGATCACGTCGCCTTTCCGGGCCAACAGGGTGGCGGTTTTGATTGCCTGCGCACGGTCTGTGATACAGAGCGTATGTTCCATATCGGTAGCATTCAGACCGGCCACCATATCCTGGATGATCGCGTCCGGTTCCTCGAAACGGGGATTGTCGGAGGTCAGAATCAGCTGGTCGCTCAACTTGGCCGCCTCTTTCGCCATGATCGGGCGTTTTCCCTTGTCGCGGTTACCGCCGCAACCTACAACCGTGATCACACGTCCGTTACCGTCCAGCACCTCATGGATGCTGTTGAGCACATTTGTCAGAGCGTCCGGCGTATGGGCATAATCGACGATCGCCGTATATCCTGCCGGAGACTGGATGGTCTGGAAACGGCCGGAAACCGAATGCAGGTCACTCAACACGACCAGCACCTCTTCCGGATCTTTGCCCAAAGAAACGGCGGCACCATACACCGCCAACAGGTTGTAGGCATTGAAACGGCCGACAAAGCGTGTCGTCACCTCGCGCCCGTTCACCAGCATTTCAGTCCCTTCGAAATGGGATTCCAGGATCTTTCCTTTGAAATCAGCCAACGTGCGGAGCGAATAGGTCAGTTTTCGGGCAGCCGTGTTCTGCAACATGACAAGACCGGCTTTATCGTCCGCATTCGTAAGCGCAAAGGCTGAAGCGGGCAGGTCATCGAAGAATTTCTTCTTGGCTTTCAGATAATTCTCGACGGTCTTATGATAATCCAAGTGGTCGCGCGTCAGGTTGGTAAAGATTCCCCCGTTGAACGACAGACCGCTGATACGCTTCTGGTCGATCGAATGCGAACTGACCTCCATAAAGGCATACTCGCAGCCGGCGTCTACCATCCGCGCCATCAGGCTGTGGAGCGTGACCGGGTCAGGCGTCGTATGGTCGGTCGGGATCGCCTCGCCATCGATATAGTTGCAGACGGTGGAGAGCAGTCCGACCTTATGCCCCATCTTCCGGAACATCTCGTACAGGAGCGTAGCGATCGTTGTCTTTCCGTTCGTACCGGTCACACCCACCAGTATCAGATTGTCCGATGGATGCTCATACCAGGCGGAGAGCAACTTGCCTAAAACATCCGCCGAATCTTTCACCCGGATGAACACCGGCGTGCTTTCGGAGGTTTGTATGTTTTCACCCCAAGGGGCAGGAATTTCCTCGCAGACGATTGCAGCCGCTCCTTGGTCGACCGCATTCCGGATATAAGCATGGCCATCCACGACCGTACCCCGGACCGCCACAAACAAAAAGCCTTTTTCCACTTTACGGGAATCAGACTGGACACCTGAGATCTCGACATTCCTGTCTCCCATGACCTCAAGTACTTCCAACGAATGAATCAGTTCTTTTAGTTCCATAGCCTATTTTAATGTTAATGAAACGGTTTGTCCTTTCGAAACACGTGCACCCGGAGAGATGGATTGAGAAGAGACACGCCCCACTCCGCTCAGCGCCACCCGAAGTCCGGCGCTCTCCAACAGATAGACGGCATCCTTCGCTCCCATACCTACCACATTCGGCACCAGTCCTTCCCGGATCGTAATATCTTTCAACTTCACCACTTCCTTTTCTTCTTTCCGTCCGGCAACGACCCATCGGGTATCGGTGCTATCGGTATCGACATCTATATCAAGTTTGTCCAACACATATTCCAACGCCTCCCGGTCACCGGCTTTCGGCAACGGCAAGGTGACGGCCAACGAATCTTTCTCCATATCACGGATGTCAACCAGCATGTGGCTGGCATATACCTTTTCGGCAATCGCCTTTACCACACCACCGGACATCGACCCTCCCGAAGGATAGCCGTTACGCGGTTGGCGGATCACGACAATACAAGAATATTTCGGTTCGTCGGCCGGGAAATAACCGCAGAAAGCGACCTGGTGGCCAGCCTGGCGGTACACTCCGCCCGATGCGATCTGGGCCGTACCGGTCTTACCGGCAATGCGGACGAAATCGGAATGGACCGCCTTGCCGGTGCCATTCTCCACTACGCCTAACAACATATCCCGGACGATCTTCAACGTGCGTTCCGAACAGATGGACTCCCGTATCACTTCGGTAGAAAAGCTCTGTACGGTCTTGCCGTTGTGCATGATCTCTTTCGTAAAGATCGGACGTACCATCTTGCCGTCATTGGCGATCGCATTATAGAAAGCCAACGTATAGATCGGCGGGATCTGGGTCTCATATCCGAAAGACATCCACGGCAGAGTCGTTTTCGACCAGTAGCGTGCCGTATCGTCCGGCCGACGGATTTTAGCCCGCCCCGCCCCGGGGATTTCCAGATGCAGGTCTTCATTCAGCCCCAGCCGGTAAAGTCCCTCCACATATTTAGTCGGATTCTTCTCATATCCTTTCAGGATCGTTTTGGCAACCCCGATATTGGAAGAATACCAAATAGACTGTTCCACCGAGATACGATGGTAACCGCCTTTATGATTGTTATGGTCCGTCATGCGAGAGCCCTTATACATATAAATACCGTTGCCGACATCGACCGTATCGCCGGGCTGGCAGACACCGTCTTCAAGCGCCACCATGATGGAGGCGACCTTGAAAGTCGAACCGGGCTCCGTCTCGTCTGCCACGGCATGGTTGGTGTCCTCGCCATAGACCCCTTCCCGGATGCGTCCCATATTGGTAATGGCTTTCACCTCGCCCGTCTTGACTTCCATGACGACAGCCGTACCCGAAGCGGCATCGATCTTTTTCAGCATATCGAGCAACGACTTCTCGGCAATATCCTGGATATTGATGTCGATTGTCGTGCGGATATCCATTCCCTCCACCGGCTCGACCTCTACGACGTTCGTCCAGCCTCCCCCGAGACGGCGCACGGAATTCAGGCCGGCTACCCCGTGCAGCAACGTGTCATACTGCAACTCCAGGCCGTTCTTTCCTTTCGTCAACCCGGTCTTCGGATCGATGTCGCGGAACGTGTCGCCAATCGTACGGGAAGCCAACGTGCCGAACGGTTTCTGCCGCTCGACCATCTCCCGCGTATAGAAACCGCTCTTGAACCGTCCCAAACGGAAGAACGGGAACTTCTTTATTTCTTTCAAATCCGAATAGGATACTTTACCACTGAAAACCGGGAACTGGCGATTTTTCCTTTTCAATCCATTCAACAGATAATTCTTATATCCGGCAGGTGTCCGGTCCTTCAACTTACGGGAAAGATAAACGGAAAGGGAATCGATCCCGTTACGTTTACTCTTCAGAAGCGTGTCCAGGCTATTCCACGCCTTGGTCGGATGGGTATAACAATCCGCATTGAAATCGATATACAAATAAAAGCAAGGCACACTGGTCGCCATCAACTTGCCGTCGGAAGAATAGATATTGCCACGGCTGGGATAGACCAAGCGGTTCGGGCGTTTCTGGCTTTCCGCCACTTTCATCCAAGTCTCCCTTTCCACAAAAGCCGTATTACAAGCACGCACCAAGATGCCGATTGCCACCAAACCGAGCAACAGTACGATAAAGAAGTAACAGAATAAAATCCGGTTACTCTTAGGAGCTTGTTCTTTTGATTCGATCTCTTCAGCCATTTCTTTTACTTATACAATTCGTAGGGCGGATTCTTTGCCGCTTCCAATTCTATTCCCTGCTCTTCTATCAATAGTTCGATCTGCGACTGCCGGCTGTTGCCTGTCAATTCCGAAGAAATAGACAGAGCCTCGAAGCGCACATCCCGCAATTGCTGTTGCAGACGGTCGATTTCGCGCAGCCGTTGCATACAGACATAACGGTTACCGATAAATATGAATATCAGCACGACAACAAGTACGATCATCTTCGTATGCCTGACAATGAAATCTTCTTTCAAGATTCCACCGCCTAATATGTACAAAAAAGAAAAACGGTTTTCCTTTTTCCTTTTCTTCTGTTTCATTTCCCCATCCATAATTGTCAATTGTCCATTGTCAATTGTCCATTATCCAACTCCGCAATCCTCAATTTCGCACTCCGGGAACGGGGATTCCGTTCGATCTCCTCGTCCGACGGGACAATCACCTTGTTGTTCACCAACCGGAACGGCGACTTGACATTGCCAAAGAAGTCCTGTTCCGCTTTTCCCTCGAAATTCCCGGTCTTCAGAAAGTTCTTCACCAACCGGTCTTCCAACGAATGGTAGGTGATGACAACCAGACGGCCTCCGGGCTTCAACACCTCCAGCGTTTGCTGCAACATTTCGCGCAAGGCACGCATCTCATCGTTGACCTCGATACGCAACGCCTGAAATACCTGGGCCAGGAATTTCTTTTCCTTGTCTTTTCCCGTAAAGGGCTTGATCACCTCCAGAAAGTCGGCGATCGTCTCTATCTTCTTTGCCTCCCGGCTACGCACCAATACGGAGGCCAGCTTGCGTGCCACTTTCAGTTCGCCGTACAGGTAGAACAGGTCGGCCAACTGTTCTTCCGTATAGGTATTGACAATATCCGCAGCCGTTTGGCCCGCCCGGGTATTCATCCGCATATCCAACGCTCCGTCGAAACGGAAAGAAAAACCGCGGTCCTTGTCATCAAAATGATGGGACGAAACTCCCAAGTCAGCCAACAGTCCATCCACCTCACCCGCTACGCCATGATAGCGCATGAAGTTGTATAAGTAACGGAAATTACTGCGGACAAATGTAAAACGGGGATCATCCGGAATGTTTTTCTCGGCATCGGCATCCTGATCAAATCCATACAACACCCCTTCGCTTCCCAAACGGTTCAGAATCTCCTTGGAATGTCCTCCTCCCCCGAAAGTCACATCGACATACACTCCGGAGGGTTGAATTTCCAGCCCTTCCAAACTTTCACGAAGCATCACCGGCACATGATAACAGACCTCTTTTTCTTCCATTTCCTCGCTACTTCATGTTAAACTTTTCCTTAAAATCAGGGGTTGTAGTTGGTTGATTAGCACACACATCCCCTCTATCAGCTGGTAAAAGTACACATTTCCTAATGGAACCGCCAAGAAACAGAAAGGAAAAGTAATAAAAAGTTATCAACAGGTCTCTACAAACCGTTGATTTCCTTTAACGGCAAACCGGTCAACCCGGCTATATCTTCATCCGATAGGCCTTGTTTTTTCATTCGTAACGCAATGTTCCTTGCGCCTTCCTTAATTCCTTTATCAAATCCGTCCTGCATTCCCCTTTCATAGCAATCCGCCTCAACCGTCCGACTTATGCGATAGGCATCCACAGCCTTATCATAAGCAATACGGTCCGCTTCCGACAAATTAGCCACCGCAGCCAATTGCTCAAGCCGTTGGAACACCTGTTCTTTCAAAGCACCGGGCATCCTGTCCCATTTATCCATATTCTTTAGCGTGTACATGAGTTTATCGCATAATGTTTCACATTCAGACAATTCTTTTGTAAAATAAGGGAACTGCAAATAAATCTGCCTCAAATGGGGATTAACCATTCTCCCTGTTTCGCAATCCATGACTGCCGCATCCGTCCTGAACTTCTCTTCCAAACCACTCTCCTTAAAATTCATCAAGAAGATGCCATAGACAGTTGCCAACTTATACCGTTTACCGAAAGAGCGAGGATTGGTTTTCGTACCACACACCTCCTCCGAATCTTCAGACAACAGTCCTACCGCCATTTCATCCACATGTTCCGGCGGAAGTTGCAGCTGGCGGCTGATACTGCGGCACACATAATACAACGTACGATCCAAAAAACAACTATGCCACCGATTCTGCATCTCCACGATAATATGCTCACCACTGGAAGTCCGGCAATAAAGATCGTAGACTATACCTCTGTCATGGATGTTGTCGTTATGATTCTCCTTGTCCAAAAACACCAAATCTTCAATATGATGTTCTCCCTCAAGCCAGGCATTCAACAATTGGATCAACACATCCTTACTCAATTCTGAACCGACAATCACTTTAAAGCCTATATCGGTAAACGGATTTACAAATTTCCCCATAATATCAGGTTTTTGATTATTAATAATAGCAAAGAAACAAAATCCAATCATACCGCACAAACTTTCCACGAATTATTTTATTTCCGCACTCCCTATTCACACAAAAAGCCTCTCCGATATTTCTATCGGAAAGGCTTATTTGTTAGTCGGCCCTCTTTTCCCGCGAGAAGAGGAGCCGGTTCTTTATTTCAATTCGAATGAATTATTTTACGATCGCTTTCACAGCTTCTTCGCCTTCAACAGCTACAACAACTACACCCTGAGGAGCAGCGATTACAGCATTGTCAGAAGTCAGAACTGTGTTGGCAACTACCTGACCCAAGATGTTAGAGATAACAACCTTCTTGCCGGCAGCGTTAGCAATCGTTACATTGCCTTCGCCAGCGATAACGGCGATTTCAGATGTGGCGATGGTTTCGTTGTCTGTTGCCATATTATCTTCAGAACCCATTTCGATGTTGAAGATCAGAGCTGCGTCTCCGCCTGTCTTAGCATCTGCGAATGAAGCTGAATAGTCTGACAATACCAAGCAACCATCCTGGCTCTTCAACCAAGCTGCGTTTGTCGGCTGGATTGCTTCTTCTGCCATAGATTCGATCAAGAACGGAACTTCTTTTTCAGATGTTGCAGCAGCAGCTTCTTCCGGTTTGATATAACGGAATGACCAAGTGTAAGTCTGATGCTTGTCGTTGATTGCAGCCAGATCCTTGATGTATGTACCATCGATCTCAGCCTTCTTGTAAGCATCAATGATTATTGCAGAATCCAGCTTTTCAGGAGCCACGTTTTCGAAACCGTTAACCAAGAAGATCAAGCTATCACCGATCAACATTGCTTTTTCGAAACCTGCACGATAGTATTTACCGAACATATACGGATTCTCTGCTTTCGGATCGCGTGCTGCAACAGCATTTGCAGAATCCTTGAAGTTAACCAAGAACTTAGCAACTGTGAAACCAGCCTTAGCCTGTGTAGCGTGAGGACAAGTCCATTCTGTAATACCGTTCAAGTGGTCGTGATCCAAAGTACAAGGAGCAGCCGGAACAGCCGGAACCACGTGACGATCAACAGAGATCAGATATTGCGGTTTGATATAACCCAGACCACGGTTCACCCAAGCTGTATCAACATGGAATGACAGACCTTTAGCCTTGTCTTCCGACCAAATACCCAAGTAGTTTACATTTTCATCCTTGAAGTTTTCGTTGCTTTCATCCATCAGGTATTCACCACGATAGTATTCCTTGAAGTTCAAGAACAAAGGAACATCCTTACCATCCTGTACACCTTCCAGTTCAGTGTTGAAACGACGGTACAGAGGAGCGTTGAACATTTCGATTGCAAATACAGAAGTATTGATGTTTGCCATGTTTTCAGCTTTCAATACAGCTTTCTTTGTGTTTTCAGCAACACCAGCCTTCGTTGTGTCAGTTGACAAAGCAATCAAAGCATAATAGTGCTTGCCTTCGTCGCAGTTGTTTTCTTTGAAGTAGAAGTCCATTGCAGTAGCAGTTTCATCTACAGCAAACTTACCATCTGCGTTACGGAAGATCTTCTTACCATTGTTTGCAGAACCATCACGAACGGCAGCCGTATAAACATTACGATACAGATTCTTCAAGCCCGGGATTCTCTCTGCAACAGCAGCTGTCACATCGTAACCATATTTTACGGCTTTGTCTGATTTCTGAGCCAATTTAAATGAACTTTCGTAATCTTTTACTGTCAATGTAGAATCATCATCAGCCATCACACCGATAAAGTGAGAATCGTCATACGGGCTGAAGTGGTTGAATGTATAAGTAATAACTTTCAAAGAATCCTTGTCGAAGTTTCTGTAACCTAACAATGTGTCAGATTTAGCAGCAGCGGCAACTTCTTCAAATGCTACATAAATATCAGCTGTACCATTGTTGAAATACATCTTTCCATCTTCATCTCTCATCAACTGGATAGACTGAGTATTCTTCGGATACTCACGGTTTGTAATCGTAACAGCAGAAGTTGCCTGACCTTTTCTGTTCTGTAATACAACCCACTGATAAGCCGGCATGTGATCCAAAGACTGGAAGTCTGCATCCACTTCTGTCCATCTTGCAACAGAGTCAGTATAATTGATAGCAACAGCTAAATATTTATTGCTTTCAACATCCTTAATCTTATACAGGTTATCGCTAACAGTCACACGGTCTTCGTCAGCAGCAGCCGTAACACCTGCTTGGATCAACGGAAGGATATAATCGTTGTCAGTAGCAGTTGCTTCATCAGTAAGAGCAACAGTAGCCGGAGTCAAAACGATCTTGTTTGCATCCAAAACTTTCAATGCCAACTGACCTTTTCCTGTATTTTCAGTTGATGTGATCACTTTATCTGTTGTCGGTTTAGCAGCTTTGTATTTTGCAAACAGAACGATTGAGTCTTTTGCTACATAATACTCACCGGTAAAAACAGCAGGGGCACTGGGGCGCAAAGCAACTTCTTTAGCAGCAGTACCTGTACCACGGGTTACTTTCGAACCATTCACATCTATTGTTCCCAAGAATTTACCCTTATCAGCTTCTCCTTGTTCCCAAGTCGGTTTTGTTCCCAACGTATCACAAATTAACTTGCTCAACTGTTCCGTTGCTGTAGTTGTAATGTTATAAAACAAAGTATCTGTCATCAACATATACGGATTACCCACTGTTGTCAACTTTCCTTTCTGAGTCAGGAACAGGTCAGTAGAAGTTAATGAATCAAGAGTAGCAGAAGCACTACGTGCCACCCAAGCATTAGCCGTCAGAATATTACCCGGAGTAACGCTCGGATTCTTAACATCCTTATTATTAGCAAATGTCAACTTGTTGCCACCAGACAATAAATTGAAACCGGCAGGAGTCAAAGCAATTGTTGCAGTTTCATCGATTGCAGTCGGAGTAACAACAAAAGGATCACCAAGTGCTGCAATAGCTTCTCTTACACCTCCCTTAACTGCAGCCAAAACAGCGATATCATCAACTGCCTTAAAATAAAATGTAGAGTCTCCTTTAACAGCGTAAAGACCTAAAGCTGAATTAAACGCCCATTCATCATTTCCGTATTCGTTCAATTCCACTTCCGTTGTAGAAACTCCGTCTTCTCCATTAGTCACCAAATCGACAGCCAAAGACTGTTGAGTCAGTTTATTGACAAATTTGTAAGTAGGAATACCAGCCGCATTTGTCGGAGCAATAATCTCAATCTTCCACATTGAGTTAAATGCATCCTGCATGGTAACAGATGTCCAATCAGTAGGAGTTCCATTTGTTGTGAGTTCATTAGTAGCTTTCCCTTCGTCAAGTTTAACATTCAGGAAATTACCATCTCCATCCACTAAGGTAACGTAATCTCCCGACTTCGCATTTGCCAAAATGTCATTAGCTGTAACAGCCTTTGTCTGTGCAGAAGCGGAGACACCACCGGCTACCAGGGCGGCAGCCAAAAGAGTAGAAAATCTCTTGTTCATAATCAAATAATTTAATATTAATACTAAAGTGTAAAAAAATCAATCAAATAACCCGTACGTCTTCCTTAATCTATAATCAAATACACTTGCGTACGATTTTCTTTTGGCAAAAATACGCATAACTTTTAAACTGACAATCCTTTTCTTGAATATTTTTCTTTTTCTATGTTCTTTCTTATCAATAACATAAATAAAGCTGTACGAAAACACCGATTTACAAAACAAACCCTGAAAAAAGAAGATAAAGGTTTCATTCGATTATGAGGTAACAGAGGATGAGCCACCGATGTAAAGCAAAATAGCCTCATAACAAAAAACGGTTCCTACTGATTGGCTATTGAGCTCCATATATTTATTATTAATGTACGCACGTACATTATAATAAACAAAAAGCAAAACCAAAGAAGAAAGAGAAAACGAGAAAGCAACCGTTATTTTTAAGAAAGAAACCAACAGTATAGTTCATCTCACAGTTGTGTTCTTTTTGTTTCACAACTGTGTTCCTTGTATATCACAGCTGTGTTTCTTTTGTATCACAGCTGTGATACAGAAAATGGATGGCTATAAAATCAGAAGACCATCCGGGTGAAGCAAACAAGCTACCGGCTGAACAGAAGAAAATACGGACTTCTTTTTGAGCACAATCTCCATTTTGAAGACAAGCGTCACTATTATACCTGTCAATGAAAATAACTATATCAACTTAACAGACATCGCAAAGTACAAAAGTGATGATCCAACTGCAGTTATTGGAAATTGGCTACGCAATAGAAAAGACATTGAGTATCTCGGAATTAGGGAAATATCAACAAGAACCGAACCCCAGCCACTTCTTCCCCAGATAGTGGACCGGATACCAGGCGGCGAGGAAGCCGATGGAGAGGACTGTGACCAGGACCATAAGGATGTCGCCGGCTTCGACGCGGACGGGATAGGCGTCGATGATAAAGGAACCGGCTGCCTGGCCTAACTTGATAATGCCCAGTTCTTGCTGCAAAAGGCAAAGCACTAAGCCGATCACGATGCCGATCAGAGCACCGAGCCCGGAAATCATCCAACCTTCGAAGAGGAAGATACGGCGAATCAGCCGGTCGTCCGCACCCATATTCCGTAACGTACGGACGTCCGCTTTCTTCTCGATCATCAGCATGGAGAGCGAACCGATCACGTTAAACAACGCCAGAATCAGGATGAAACACAGGATCAGGAAGATCATCCATTTCTCTCCCTGCATCATCCGGAAAGAGGCCTCCTGCTGTTCATAGCGGTCCTTGACCGAAAAGCCGTCGCCCAAAATCGCTTTTATGCGGCTTTTGACTGCCTGGATATCCGCACCGGGAACCAATGACAACTCAATCGCCGAGACCTCCTTTTCGTAGTCGAACAGAGAGCGGACCATCGACAATGGCAACAGGATGAAGTTCTCGTCATACATCTGCTGGTTGGTGGCATAGACACCGCCCACGAAAGCATACTCCAGATTCAGGGAGGCGACCGGGTTGGCGAGGTTGACTTTCTCGTTCCGCTTGGGAGCGTAGACTTCCAACGGATCGGCATAATTGGGACGCACGCCCAAAGAAAAAGCCGTCCCGACGCCGAGGTTGGCATAGTTGGCGACTTCATCGGACAAGACGAACTTGCCATCCCGGCTATCGACCAAGATACTGTCTATCCGCGTCAGGTGGCCGAACGTATCGTCCACCCCTTTGACCATAGCGGTAACCTGGCGGTCCCGATAGCGGACCTGCGCGTTATCTTGGAGCACTTCGCAAAACAGGGCGACTTCGGGCAGCTTCTTCACTTCGCAGACAGCCGGAAGAGTCGGGTCGAAGACCTTACCATGCACCGGCTGGATCTTCAACTCCGGATCGAAGTTGCCGAGCATGGAAGAGACCAGCCCGACAAACCCGTTCAATACAGACAGCGCACAGACCAAGGCGATCGTGGCGACAACCACTCCACAGACCGATACCATCGAAATGATATTGATGGCATTGTGGGATTTCTTCGAGAAGAGATAACGCCGGGCTATATAAAACGGGAAGTTCACGCGGTAGGCTTTTACTTTTTCAACAGATTATCAATATTCTCGATATAATCCAGCGAGTCGTCGATAAAGAAAGTCAGTTCGGGAATCTTGCGGACCTGTTGCCGGATACGCTGTCCGAGGTCATAGCGGATGGCTTTCGTGTTCGCCCGGATATTCTCAAGCATTTCTTTCGACCTGTCGGACGGGAAGATACTCAGGTAAGCGCGTGCCACACTCAGGTCAGGACTTACGCGCACCACGCTGACAGAAATCAACAGGCCGTGCATCGCCTGCGTCTGTTTCTGAAAGATATCACTCAGCTCCTTTTGCAGGAGACGTTCGATTTTACTTAGTCTTGTACTTTCCATAATTTCTTGCTTTTTTATTTTTTCCAGATCATCGTGAGGCCGTCACGCAAAGGTAAGATAACTTTTTCAATACGCGTATCTTCTTTGATCTTATCATTAAAACGGAGAATGCCGAGTGTCTGTTTATCCGTCGGATGTTCTTCCACCACATGTCCGTCCCACAACGTGTTGTCGGCCAGAATCAACCCACCGGGACGCACCATCGGGAAAACAAGGTCGAAGTATTCCGAATACAGCCGTTTGTCGGCATCGATGAAAACCAGGTCGAAGGTTTCATCCAACGTCGGGATAATTTCGAGGGCATCGCCGAAGTGGACCCGTATCTTGTCCTGATGGGGCGACTGTCTCAGATATTTCATGATGAAATCCTCCATCTCGTCATTGATCTCCAGCGTATGAATCAACGCGCCATCTTCCAGCCCTTCCGCCATGCAAAGAGTCGCATATCCCGTATACGTACCGATTTCAAGCACACAGCGGGGACGCAGCAAGCGGCAGAACATCTTCAATATCCGCCCTTGCAAGTGTCCCGACAACATACGCGGACGAAGCAGGTTCACGTTCGCATCCCGGTTGAGAGCCGAAAGCAGCGCACCTTCTTCGTCGCTATGAGAAAGGATGTACGCATCAATTGTCAATTGTCCATTGTCCATTGTCAATTTTCCCTAAACGTCGGTAACTGATAAACGCCTCCGGCATCCAGCACCTTCCCTACATTGTTAATCTCAAGGAAGCTGGTGCCGCCACCTTCGCCGAAGCTGCCGCTCAGGTAAGCCACCATGTCGTTACGGGTGATACGTCCGCTGTTTATCAACTGGCTCAGCGCATCGTAGAAATACCCGCGACGGCTGTCGTTGTAAGGCTGATGAACAGCCCAGACCCCGTAAGAAAGCGACAACATACGCATGACACGCGGATTGTAGCAGATGGCAAAAACCGTAGAAGTGCCCCGGAAAGCGGCCAGGTAGCGGGCTGTACGTCCGGTGTAGCTATCCGTGATAATGGCTTTCACGTGCAGTTTAGAGGATGATTTTACTGCCTGTTTTGCCAAGAAAGAGGTGACATCCAGGTCGTTTCCTTCGATCGGGACGCGGATATCATTGGCGGCAAGTTTCGTCTTTTCCGCTTCGCGGACCACCTTCGTCATGGTCTGGACCGCTTCGACCGGATATTTTCCGTAGGCCGTTTCACCACTCAGCATCAGAGCATCCGTACGGTAATAGATCGCATTGGCGATATCCGTCACTTCGGCACGTGTAGGACGCGGGTTGTTAATCATGGAGTGGAGCATCTGGGTAGCCACGATCACCGGCTTCTTCACCTCCACGCATTTCCGAATCAGCACACGCTGGATACCCGGTATTTTTTCAGCGGGCACTTCGATGCCCAAGTCACCGCGGGCGATCATGATCCCGTAAGCGACTTCCAGGATCTCATCGACATTGTCGACACCTTCCTGGTTCTCGATCTTCGCGATAATCTTGATCGGGCTGTTATGTTCGTCCAAGATACGCTGGATATCCATGACATCCTGTTTGTTACGAACGAATGAGTGGGCGATGAAATCCAGATCGTTGTCGATTGCCCACAGGATATTCTTACGGTCTTTCTCGGTCAGTGAAGGCAAGTTGATACGCACGCCCGGCACATTCACACTCTTGCGGCTTCCCAAGGTTGCATCGTTTTCAACCTCGCAAACCAAATAATCTTCTTTCTTTTCTACGACTTTCAGCTCCAAATCTCCGTCATCGATCAGGATATCACTGCCGATACCCAGGTCATTGACAAAATTCCGATACGAAACACAAATACAATCATGCGAAGTCTCCCCTTCCGGTTTCCCCATGATCTTCACCCTTTCGCCGGTTTTGAATTCGATGGGAGCCTGTGCAATCGTCGTACGCACTTCCGGTCCTTTCGTATCCATCAGAATACCGATACGGTTGGAAACAGCACGGACATTATTAACGACTCTGGTCAAACCTTCTTCCGCCATGTGAGCCGTATTGAGGCGCACGACATTCATTCCCGCCTTATACAAGGCATCAATAAACTCGACCTCGCAACGCTGGTCGGAAACTGTAGCAACAATCTTCGTATGCTTTAACATATAACCCCTTTTTTAATGGACAATTGAGAATGGACAATTGACAATTTGGGAACTGCCAATGCCAAACCTCAATCGCCTAACCTTTATTAAACCTCTTTTTACCTAAACAAATACCTTCTTTTCTTTAATTGTCAATTATCAATTATCAATTGTCAATTGACATCACCGCTTCCAACGCCAACCGGTATGAATCCAGTCCGAATCCTAAGATTACCCCTTTGCAAGCGGCGGAAATCATGGAGACATGGCGGAAAGGCTCGCGGGCATGCACGTTTGAAATATGCACCTCCACCACCGGAGCCGTCACAGCTTTTATGGCATCGTGGAGCGCAATGGATGTATGCGTATAAGCACCAGCATTCATAATGATCCCGTCGTAATCGAAGCCGACTTCATGGATCTTGTTAATCATCTCGCCTTCCACATTACTCTGAAAATAAGCAATTTCACATTGCGGATACCGGGCACGTAATTCACTCAAATAACCTTCAAACGAAGCATTTCCGTAGACCGTCGGTTCACGCTTGCCTAACAGATTAAGATTAGGGCCGTTAATAATCTGAATTTTCTTCATTTTGCCGTAATTTATTACCTTTGCACTGCCCTTGAACGGGCTGAAAATGTTCGACAAAGATAATAAAGATTTATGATTTATGATTTATGAATTATGAATTGGAGCTAAGTCGTTCGGGTAAAACTCTTTACATAAGCTATTTTACCGGACTGAAACAAAACGCCTCATATTTCTCCCACCATAAATCATAAATCACAAATCATAAATCCAAACATGCACCAAAAGAATGACAAAATAGACCGGTACAAAACTTATCTCCGCTTAGAAAAAGCGCTTTCTTCCAACTCGATCGACGCTTACCTGACCGATCTCGACAAACTGACGAACTTTATCGAAAGCGAAGGCAAGAAGTATGAGGATGTCACGTATGACGACCTGCAACAGTTCATCGCCCGCTTGCGCGACATCGGTATCCACCCGCGTTCACAGGCAAGGATCATATCCGGGATCAAATCGTTCTACCGATTCCTGTTCCTGGACGAATATATAACAACCGACCCGACCGAATTGTTGGAATCACCCAAGATCGGATTGAAGCTGCCGGAAGTGTTAACAGTCAACGAGATAAACAGCATCCTGGACACAATCGACCTGACGCTTCCGGAGGGACAGCGGAACCGGGCTATGCTCGAGGTCCTGTATAGCTGCGGCCTGCGCGTTTCGGAACTGGTCTCGCTACGTTTCACGGATGTCTATTTCGACGAAGGGTTTATCAAGGTGGAAGGCAAAGGGAACAAACAACGTTTAGTTCCCATCTCAAGGACAGCCATCAAGGAGATCCAGAACTACCTCTATGACCGTAACCAGGTCACGGTAAAAAAGGGATTCGAAGACATCCTGTTCCTGAGCCGGAGAGGGACGGCGCTCTCGCGGATCATGGTTTTCCATATCATCAAGCAACAGGCGGAAATGGCCGGCATCCAAAAGAACGTGAGCCCGCATACTTTCCGCCACTCTTTCGCCACCCACCTGTTGGAGGGAGGCGCCAACCTGCTCGCGATCCAAGAGATGTTAGGGCACGAGAAAATCACTACCACCGAAATCTATACCCATATAGACCGTCAGTTCCTACGGAAAGAGATACTGGAACACCATCCACGCAATCTGCCCAAGAAGTAAAAAGGCCGGAACGTCCTGCGTTCCAGCCTTTACCGAAGGTATTTACTCTTCGTCATACTGTTGGAAAAGGAAATCATTATAGGGGAAACGGGTAATATGAATCTGTTTTACCCGCTCGTACAAGAGGGCTTTGAGGGCATCGATATTCGTCCGCTCCTTAGCCGAGATGAAGATGCAATTATCCTGCATCTTGTTCATCCAGGTATGCTTCAGTTCGTCCAGGCCGATATTCTCACGTGTGCGCGGAGTCAGGTCATCTTCATCTTTCGGTACGAAAGTAAAGGCGTCGATCTTATTGAAGACCATAATCATCGGCTTCTCCGTCTTGTCGATTTCCGACAAGGTCCGGTTCACGACCTCAATTTGTTCTTCAAACGTCGGATGGGAGATATCAACAACATGCACCAACAAATCCGCCTCACGCACCTCATCCAGAGTAGACTTGAAAGACTCGACCAGCTCGGTCGGCAACTTACGGATAAAACCGACCGTGTCGGACAAGAGGAAAGGCAGGTTATCGACTATTACCTTGCGGACGGTCGTATCGAGGGTTGCAAACAATTTGTTTTCGGCAAACACATCGCTCTTGCTAAGCTGGTTCATCAACGTGGACTTCCCGACATTGGTATAACCGACCAGTGCCACACGAACCATCTTTCCACGATTCTTTCGTTGTACGCTTTTCTGTTTATCGATCTCAACTAAGTCGCGTTTCAACTTGGAAATCTTATCCAGGATGATACGCTTATCCGTCTCCAGCTGCGTTTCACCCGGACCACGCATACCGACACCGCCACGCTGGCGTTCCAAGTGTGTCCACAAACGGGTCAGGCGAGGCAGCATATATTTATATTGAGCCAACTCCACCTGCGTCTTTGCATGAGCCGTCTGTGCACGCCGGGCGAAGATATCCAGAATCAGGTTCGTACGATCCAGAATCTTCACCTGCAACTCTTTCTCGATGTTACGCAGTTGTTTGGCAGAGAGTTCGTCATCGAATATCACCAACCCGATCTCATTCTCCACCACATATTCCTTTATCTCCTGCAACTTGCCGGAACCGACAAAGGTCACGGAGTTCGGATAATCCAGCTTCTGGTAAAAGCGCTTCACGGCCTCAACACCTGCCGTATCGGCCAGAAAAGCCAATTCATCCAGGTATTCTTTTACTTTCTGTTCATTCTGTTCAGGCGTAATCAACCCGACAAGAACAGCTTTTTCTGTTTGTGCTTCAGATATAATAAATTCTTTCATGCGACAAAGATAGTAAATTCAATTATTTGTGTATATGGACACAAGAACATAAGAAACATATTTTGTTCTTTTGCCCTTTTGTCTACCTTTTTTTGTATATTTGTCCCCGTAATATCAACTCAAAATAGTATTAACTATGAAAAAAGAAGTCATACGCTTTGTCCGGTGTGCACTTGTCAAGATGCTGTTCTTCGGTGCCGTCTACCCGCTCCACGCACAAGTATCCAACCCCTCTTCGTGGGAAAGTTTTGTCGGCAGTAATGCCAATACACTTGTTTCCGACACGTTCCGGTTACAGACGTTCGGGGATTCGGAATGGGATAATTGGGAATATACGACCAGCGGTACTACACAAATCTTAGATGTATCTTCCGTCAATATCGATAGATTAGGAGGGAAAATGGGATTATGGATGTCTTTAGGTAGTAGAATCAACTTCATGCCATATACTCCGGATTTATACACGGAGGTCCAAGCTGAAATATTCTATGGAGGACGCTATCTAAAAGGAGGGGACGAGTTGAATATTCGCATTTATCGGGAAAATGAAAGTACTGTTCATTCCCTCTTCTCACCAGGCGCTGCCGATTTTTGTGAATATGATTTACTATCTATAACAAAAACACCTTTAAGATTAGATATCTATTCCTCCTCCGCCTCTTCCAACACAAAGGGGTATTACTGCCTGCAATATGCTTTTGCTTACGGCAACATTCCCTCCTATTCCCTTTTCTCAGGTAGCGGAAACTGGAACGACACCACCCTTTGGTCGCATCTTCCTCCACTCCGCCACAGGAACGCGCTCATAAAAGGGGAGGCAAGCATAACGACTGACACATATTGCCAAGACATCGCCATCCATTCCGGAACCTTGAAGATTCATTCCGGGAACCGGCTTATTCTACAAAACCTGGACCTGCACGAAAACCAAGCTTTCCTCTATTCGGAAGGGACCATACATCTTTCCGACCGGATCACCTTTCATAAAACATTTGAAGAATCCGGCCAATGGTATTTTATCTCATTCCCTTTCGACGTCTACCCGACCGATATCACTCCCGGCTTTGTACAAAAGGATGATACGCCGAACGACGGCGGCGACTATTTTTATGTCCAATCCTACAACGGCGACAAACGGGCATCCGCCAACCAATCTGCAGGAAACTGGGAAGTCCTGCCAGTCCGTACGGGCAACACACCTTTATTCGAAAAGAACAAAGGATATCTGATCGCCTTGGATGAGAAAGCGACCAGCCGGACTTTGTCTTTCTCGTCCCGCCCCGGAGACCTTCCGGAAGAGTTTGCCAACACAGGAACAATCACAATCCCTTTGGGAACCGATATGACATCCGACAATCAAGAGAATTACGGCTGGTATTTGTGCGGCAATCCGTTCCCTGCCCCGCTCTCCTTAACCCGAATAGAGAAGAACGAGGCTTTGGACGGGAACATTTATGTATATGACGGAAACGGATATAAGACCTATTCCCTCAACAGCCGCTATGCCGTTCCACCTTTCGCCGCATTCTTCGTAAAAGCCTCTTCACCGACCGAATTAAGAATCTCATCTAACAGTATACCCACAAAAGCGACAAACATAATCCCCACAAACATCCCTTTAAGCAAAAGCCGGACCGAACCGCATCCCGCCCGACAAAGCACAGGCATCAAAAACCCCGATGCCGAACATGTCCGGTTCTATATAAAAGACGGACAACTCCATCTGCATAACATTCCGGAAGCCGGTTACATCCGAATCGTCAATATGCTGGGACAATGTTTGCTTCAAAAGAAAATAGGACAAGGCTCGCAGGAGATACCGGTTCCGAATGCATCCGGAGTCCATATACTCCAGATACGGACAGGCCGTAACCAGAAGTGCCATAAGGTGACACTTCCATAAACAAAAACAAGAGAGTGTGATCCAGATGGTTTCACACTCTCTTTCTTCTCAATTCTACCTCGTTAACAAAAAGTCATATATTAAAATAAACACAACTGCTACTTCTCAGAGAATGATCGATCCGCCTTTTCTAAGTACTTCCCGTACTTCTTTGGCAGCAACGTTCTTTATCTTTTCTTTCTGTTTCCATGCCAGATATGAGGCGACTCCCGCCGCTTCCCCGATCTGGTTCAGATTAACCATAACCCGTATACCCGAATAAGCCACAATCGAAGCATCGAGCATTCGGCCGGCAAGCATCAGATTATCATGCTTCTTCGGTATCAAAGAACGAAGAGGCACCTGATAGAAGGTCGGATTCACCTCCGTTTCTTCTCTCCATCTTCCAACCTGGTCAGGGAAACCCGGTCTGCTATAAATTTCCGTACCATCCAAATGCCGGAACGTCAATCCCGGCTTGTCCTGATGATGCAGGTCAAAGACATAACTGCCATTGGCAATGGCATCCTCAAAACGTTTCCCATACAGTGCATCTTCATCGCTCACCTGATAAAGACACTCGACATGCCTCGTCTCCCGCACCCCGATATAGGAAGGCAACGTCACCAGACGCGGTATATTCCCATCCGGCCCATATTTCCGCATCATATCCATAATGGCACGAACCTGCCTCCGCCCTTCCATTTCCGCCTTTGTCAGGTTTCCGGCATCCGAACAGTCCGCACCATAAACCCGGGTTCCGGCAAACATGAAAGCATGAGTATTCGGCAAATACACTCCCCAAGCCGTTCCGGACGGGATATCAAACTCCGCACCATGTTCTTTCAACACACTCTCGTACGCCCCCAAATCCAGTCCTTCCAGATGCGCACAAGCCGTCGGGGGTTGCAGCAAATCAAAGGTATAGGTATTGAGCCCCAAACGATAGCACAAATCCCCATCACCGGTTGCATCGATAAAATACTTCGCCTTGATGATCCCTCTTCCCGATTTTCCATCCACAACCACTCCCACAAGCTTCCCGTCGCTATCCAGACAAGGTTCGGAAAACAGGGTGTGAAGATAAGGATGAATGCCGGATTCCAAGACCAATTCGTCCAACTCGATTTTCAACTCCTGCGAATTGAGCCGATAAGCCGAACTCGGATTTGCGTTGCGCTCGACCGCATCGCGTTTGCTCAGACGGTCGATGACCTCTTGCGTCAAACCGGCAATGATCCGTTGTGTCTTTCCTACATCATACAAGGAATGCCAGACGTTCACCAAAGAATTAGTCGCCACCCCGCCAAAAGCATTCTGCATTTCAACAATCGCGACCGTAGCCCCCAAACGGGCCGC
The DNA here is from genome assembly GCA_017937385.1 of Parabacteroides sp. Classification (GTDB taxonomy): domain Bacteria; phylum Bacteroidota; class Bacteroidia; order Bacteroidales; family Tannerellaceae; genus Parabacteroides. Next base: position 15,586 of record JAGBDR010000034.1, on the reverse strand, counting down.
CCTTACCGCCGCAAACACTCCCGTACAACTTCCTCCGAGTACACAGATATCCACCTCATCGACCACCGGCAGATCAGGCATTGCAGCGGTACGATCCCCTACACAAGAGGGCAACGTACCAGCCATGCCCATACCTAAACAACCCTTCCATATATGATTCAGAAACTTTCTTCTCGAATGTGAATTCATTCCAATCTTCCATTTAACATTAAACATACGACTATTTCTCCAACAACAGGATCAATCCTCCCCTACCCATGATCTCGCAAGGTTTCTGGAAAGAGAAACTTCCTCCCCATTGCACCTCGCGGATCTCCGGAAGCGAACAAGAAGAGGGTTTGAACCCGAGCAATTCCTCATCCCATGAAAGATGAGCCGTTTGAGGGAAATCCGTCCAATTGGCCAACACAACCAACGCTTTATCCTCTTTGACATAAGCGGTGGCCACGATATCTTCATTGCCGGTCTTTACCGGACACCGTTCATCCCAGTAACCCCGCATCCAGGCGTCCTTTATTCCAAATTCATCCCACAGTTTCCACAGAGGAACCGGATTGCCGCTCCACGGCAAGCGAGGAAGCATCCCATACACCATTCCCCGGAACACATTGCGGGCATCCAACGTTTCGCTCATCAGTCCGAAAGGAATGCCGGACATCTCAACCAGCCAGAAATCAGGAGTATTGTAAAATCCGAACCCTTCGCCGATCCACATACGGTCCACATAAGGCAACAACTCCAGATACAGATGCATCGAATTGGCATAGCCGGCCCACTGGTTCATGTGGTTCCACGAATGCATATCGACCAGACGCCGCTTTCCATCCGCATCCAGGATGCGACGTGCCCGCTGCATGGTCTGATGATCCAACGCGCTGTCGTCTATATAGATGCCATCCAGCCCCAAGTTCTTAATCATCCAGTCCAACCCTTCCAGGTAATAATTGTTCCAACGGGAATCCGGAGTCGTGATAACCGAAATATCCATATCGCCGGCATATTTGCCCTCCTTGAACGCATTATACCATGCCGGGATAAAATGAGTGGCCAAATTCTTGTTCAACCATTCATGCGGACCATTCCGATGAATCAACGTCCGCGCATCCCGTCCCGGGCCGTCATGAATCACTTCCGTTCCCAAACTGCGCAAAGCCCACAACTCAGGAATCTTCACCGTCAATTCACGAGTCGTATAATACAACCGGACATCCAAATCCTGCTGATGTGCCTGCGCGATAAATCGTTTCAGATCAGGTACAGCATCGTCATGATACGGATAGTTGATAAACGGATAAATGTCTTTCTTATGGTGGACATTGATCATATTCGCCCCCGCCTTCAGAGCTGCCGGGATATATCCGGCACTGACATCGCTGTTGGAATGATAAAAATGCTTTTCCGCCAGTTCTTTCAGATTAAGCGGTTTTACCGGTGTCACCAACATATTGAAATGATAATGCAAGGTTTCCCCTTTCCGCATCAGGCGTTCGCCACTGTATGCGTTCAACCGGACACAACCGTCCGCTTCCGGAAGAATATCGATTCCCCCTTTGTTCGAATTGCCCCAAGATTCCGGCAAATTCAATTTTCCCAAAGCATAATAGATATTCACCAACGGCCGGACATAATTCTCGTCCTTAAAGCAAAAGTTCAAACCGGCATTCACGTTTCCCATCCAGATTTTATCCTGATGAAGATCCGCATCCCATCGCCAGCGGATCAAGGAGTCCGGCCGAAACCCGCCTTTGTGTCCCAATCCCATCATGTACTTGGCAGCATAAGAGGTGTAAGGAACTTCCAGACGGATATCTTTTACCTGCACATCCTGCAAGGCTTTTACCTCTATCTGATAACTTGCCAGGCCGTCAAAACCGAAACTTCCGGTACAAACCAGTTGAAAATTACGGCTTCTGCTATTGACTGTCCAACTGACGGAAGCCCGATTCCGCTCCGTGATCCGGGTTGTTCCGGTCTTCCATTTTTCCTGCCCCTGTTGCGTTTCCACCACAAACACCATTTCTTTCGCCAACAAGGCATTATCGGCTTGGGCGGACAACCGGTTATCGGAATCATAATGCGTAGAAATAGACCGGGGCAATCCGGCTTCCGACAAAGACATCGTCCCTCCCAGCCAAAAGATGGCGTGCTTTTCCATCCGGACCGGAACATAAGGAGCAGTCGGTTCCGACAGATTTCCAATGGATGAATCCAGCCAACGCAGGCGCGACTTCCTCCACCCCTCGGCGTCGCCTCCATCATCCAGCGGCCGGCCTTTCACTTGCAGTTCACATACGATCTCGACCGGCCGGGCATGAGCGGGGCGTATGACGACGGTGCCTTTGTACACCCCCGACGCATCAGCCGGGATATCGGCACCCATCCACAAGGCCTGCACCTCCCCTTTGTTTACATTCACCTGTTTTCGGAACGATCTGCCTTTCGTGTCCGTTCCTCCCAAATTAAAACACCGGAATGCCGAAGCCGGTATCTTCCCGCCTCTTTCATTTCTCCAATCGGAAAAAGAGACCGAAACATCAGACAATGTTTTATAAGGTGCGAATACCCCGACCTGCCACGTATAGAACTCACCGGGATGGCAATCGCCACTCAACTGGGTCCTCAAGGCCGCCGGACGATCCGTCCACCGTTGAGGAAGAGCATCCGCCATCCGGATATCGTACATCCGGTCTTCCGTAAAACAGAAATAACCGGAAGCCGGATTTTCCCGTATCAAGGCTTCCACAGCCTCAGGAGATGCCTTCTGGCGCATCTCGCAATTCTCCTCATCTACGACTGTCCCTTGTCTCTTCAAGTCGTCAAAAGCATTCGTCACCTCCTCTTGCCCCTGTACCAGACAAGAAAGAGACAGAAACAACCCTATAAACAGATCCTTTTTGAAATGCATCCGCATACTTATAATCCAATCAAACTGTTCCTATACTTTCAAAAATATTTTATGCTTATAAAGCAACCACAAGATCCCATAAATAATCAAGACCGACGACAGCTTGATCAAGCAAGGATATCCTTCTCCCAGATATTGTTCCATACCCCGGAAAAGAGACCGGCCGATACTACTGAAATCAACCACGTTGGCCAGCATATAAGCCACAATCGAATTCATGCCATACACTTTCAGCCAAGTCAGATGTTTCCTGTGCCCTTTATAATCGATCCAATAATAGAACAGTCCCATCAAAAGGAAGCAATAACCGCTACTGACCAAAACCATCGAACTCGTCCAGATCTTCTTGATAACCGGCAATTGCAACCCCCACAGCCAGCCCAAAGCGACCATGACGGCACCGATCCCCAACAACCACTGCCATTTACGCTTCTGGTCCAGCCCGCTCTTTAAAATCTGGCCGGCAAAAGCCCCGGTCAAGACCGTCACAACAAAATTCAGGCTGCTCAGAATCCAGGTGTACCGGTAAATGTCGGAAAACACGACTTGCCCGTTCTCAACAATCGCTCCATCGCGAAAACGTCCCAAAACCGCCCGGTCTATCCATTCCGCCATATTCGCCTCCTTCGTATAATCGCCAGCGCCATAACCATCAACGGAGACAAACTGCATCACCAACCAATACGTGATCAACAGGCCGAACGCCGTCAGAACCTGCACAGACGGCCGCACATGGAGAAACAGCAGAGCAGAAACCAAATAGCCTGTCGCGATCGACTGCAACGTATTTGAATACAGATAAATCCGATTCGGGTCCAACCCTAACAGATTCCCTTGGCACATCATCCCGAAAATCCAAAGCAAAAGTACACGTTTGAGCATACGCCGATAGACCGCCCATTTGTCCGGATCCTCTTTATAGCGCGACAACGAAAACGGCATCGAAACACCTGCCATGAACATGAAAAGCGGCATGACCAAATCCCAAGGAGAAAAACCTTCCCACGCCACATGCGAGAAGTTCCACAAAAAAGAATCATACCAAGAAGTTGCGACAACCGGTCTCAGCAAATGCAAGATCCCAGACAATGCCACCAGGCAAAACAAATCGAAGCCCCGCAAAACATCAAGCGACTCCAAACGTTTATAATTCGTATCCATACACCTAATATATTTATAAATCAATGATCTGAAACATGAAGTGTGTCAGAACTGCTCTCTGCGGCCCAGCGTCAGGCGCGGGGACAAGTTCTGACACACAGTCATCACATACCCATAAAATTACATATAATCCGGATCTTGCGACAAAACGCCTTCCTGAATATCAATCTGCGTCTGTGGCAACGGCCAATACCGCCTGTTGGTTGAATAGGTCACTCCCTGCATGAAATCGCGGAATTTCGAATCACGCACGATGAAGTCGTCCAACACCTCCTTATCAATATTCCAGCGACGCAGGTCAAAGAACCGATGGCCTTCCGTAGCAAACTCCAACTGAATCTCTGTCCGGACCGCTTTCCAAGCCTGTTCCTGAGAAGAAAAGGCGATATGGCCGGCAGGATACGGCTCCGTCTTGTAGTTAGCCGCCGGCTTATCCCAATCCACAACCAGCTCGGTACCTTCGGCAAAATTAGTGGACAGGCAACGTCCCATGACCGGAGTACTTGTCTTGACACGGTTACGGATCATATTCACCAATTCGCGGGCCTTCTCCAAATCACCATCGACCACAGCACATTCCGCTCTCCACAAAATCACATGAGAATAACGATATATCCTGTAATTCCGGTTGTTATTGAACCCATTCCACAACTGTTGGTCTTTTGTCGCTTCGAAATGCATATACTTTTTCGTCATATAAGGACCGGCGAACGACTGGGAACGGATCCATTCCGCTCCCGGATGGATACCCCATCCGAGATAATCGACGCCTCTGCGGGAAACCGTCCAGTCCAAGCGCAAATCAACCTCCTGTTCGCTCGGAGTATAGTCCTCCGTACTGGATATGCCCATATCGTTTTTCAATGTCGGCCTGTTCGCAATGTCCAAATAAGGCAGTCCTTCAGAGGTAACCTGAAACGCATCCACCAGCGATTGGGAAGGCTGGAAGAATCCCCATCCTCCGGAAGCCGGGCCTTTTTGGTGCATACAAGGTCCCTGCATCCCTAACGTAATGGCACTTGACCCACCGGAAGAAGCCTGGAACTCGAAGATGGACTCTTCGTTATTTTCCGTCCGTTCATCAAAGTTATCGAAGAAATTCTCTACCAATCTGAACCGTCCGCTATTGATGATCTGATCCAGCAACGTTTTCGCTTCCGCATACTCTCCCTGGAACAGGTGCGCGTGTGCCTTGGTCACCATCGCGGCATACTTGGTCGCACGGCCCGGTTCGCCCGGGAATGATTCCGGCAAATTGTCGATTGCAAACTGCAAATCCGCCTCGATTTCATTCCAGCCGGCATCTTTGTTGGGTGTATTGACCGGATCAAAATCGACCTCATACTGCGCTTTTATATACGGTATGTTTCTGAATACCTTATTGGCCTGGAAATGATACCACGCTCTCAAGAATTTCGCTTCTCCTTCCACCTGTCTGGCACGATCCTTCTTCAACGGATAATTGCCGTCCTGTGCTCCATGCAGGAACTGCAACACCTGATTGGCACGGGAAACGCCATCATAACACGAACGCCACCTTTCTGTCACACATTCATTGTCCGGCATCGTCATGTACTGTTCGACAGCATTCATCGCCATATTATCACCCGGTTCCGAACCTTTATAACACTCGTCCGAAGCACAACTGCCGAAAACCCAGTCTGCGCCCAACGCTCCACCAAAGCGATCGATGCCATCCAAATCGGCATAAGCGCCGATCAAAATTGCCTCTACTCCCTGTTCGCTTTCCAGCGCAGCCCCGGCAGTTGAAGCCGGCGGTTGCTTGTCCAGAAAATCACTGCAGGAACATGACAGTGTCATACATCCCGTTAATAACCCTAATTTGATTGATGCAACTATATTTTTCATACTTTATATCTCATACTTTGAATAAGTGAACCTACTAAAATCCTAAACTTACACCGAACAACACCTGTCGCGGGGTCGGACAAGCACCTGAATCGATACCCCAATTCTTCGCAGCATCTATTCCGGTCCCCTTCATATTGATTTCCGGATCCAATCCGGAATACTTCGTCAGCGTAAACAGATTGGAAACTTGAGCAAACACACGCAAGTTCGTAATTCCGGGTTGTTTCAACAAACGGGCGAAATCATATCCCAACATCAAGTTGCGCAAACGTAAGAAAGAAGCATCTTCGATAAATGCAGTAGAGGGAGCTTGGCTTTCCGTGTCGTTCGATTCTGCAATCGGCAGCTTCGCTTTCGAGTTGTCAGACAGATAAGGGCTACCCCATGAATTATACAGGCGGTCATAGCTGCGTCCACCACTGAACAAGGAATAATCCGTAAAACGTTTCAGGAAATTCACCGCTTTGTTTCCATAGCTTCCATAGAACTGTCCGCTCAGGTCAAACCCTTTGTACTCGATCGTGAAGTTCAGACCTCCTACAAATTTAGGATGAGGAGAACCGATATAAGTTCTGTCGTACTCATTGATCACACCATCCGGAGTTCCGTCCGGCCCGCTGATATCCCGATATTTGTAATGTCCGGGCTTATTATAAGAGCCATTGCCACCGAAAGCCGTAGGCCAAGCAGCCGCCTCTTCCGCCGTCTGGAAAATGCCATCCACTATATAACCGTAAAATTCCGGGAACGAAGTCCCTTTTTCAGCACGTGTATAGAATTGGTTTTCAAAGCCGCCTCCGTTCAAAGTTTCATTCTCTTCTCCCGACAGGTCAACGATCTTGTTCTTGTAATGAGAGATCGTGGCATTCAAACTATACCGCAGCTCATTCCCCAAAGCCGTACCGTTGTAACCGATTTCAAGGTCGATACCTTTGTTCTTCATCTTTCCGACATTTACATAAGGAGCCGAAATATCACCCATTACCATCGGTATCGCTTTCGGGAAAAGCATATCTTTCGTATTCCGTTTCCAGATATCCAATCCGACAGACAAATGTTCGAACAAAGTCGCGTCAAGACCGAAGTTGGACGTATGTGTCGTTTCCCACTTCACATTCATGTTTCCAAATGTCGTCTGATAAAATCCGAACTGTCCTTCCGTGCTATTCGCTCCGGTTATATCATAATAAGAGCCCCAGTTGTTCATACCGAATTGAGAGAAACTATTGTAGTTGCCGATCCGGTCATTACCCGTCACACCATATCCGCCACGGAGTTTCAGAGAAGTCAGCCAATTACGTGTCGGCTTCATGAACTCTTCATTCGAAACGCGCCAACCCAAAGAAAAGGCAGGGAATGTACCATATTTGTTGTTTCCGCCGAAACGGGAAGAACCGTCACGTCTGATCACACCTTCGAAAAGGTATTTGTCATCATACGAATAATTCACACGACCGAACACAGAGAACAAACTCCATTCGGAAATATTGCCATAGTTCGTCCGACCGGAAGAACCCGTATTCAGTTCGATATAAAGCGGATCCTTGAACATATAGTCAGAACGGCTGGCTGTCACGAATGTATAGATGTTGGCAACGGCTTCCGTACCGACCAGGACTGTGAAATCGTGAGCGCCGATTCTCTTCGAATAATCAGCCGTGTTCGTCCAGTTCCACTGCTTCGTGTAAGATTCTTCACGAGTCAGTTGATCTACAGACTGTCTCTCCGCCCAACTGAGATCCACATATTCAATATCCTTATAATCGGTATAGGAATAGGTAAAACCGAAAAGAGATTTAAGATTCAACCCCGAAATCGGAGAAATTTTGGCAAATGCATTTCCATTGACAGCCAGCGTCTTCCGCTTGTCAAATCGGTCGTTATACAACAATCCTACCGGGTTTCTTGCATTACCGGTATCTCCTCCGACTCTTGTTCCGGCAAAATTGCCACCGATGTCATATACCGGAATGATCGGCTGCATACGATAGGCTTGCGAAATGACGGCACTCTGCGAATTATTAACCATATTACCATAAATCTCCGAATAGGTAACGCCCAAGTTTTCACCGACCTGCAACCATTTCGTCACATCCGAAGTGATATTGGACTGCAAATTATAACGGTCCATGCCGGTCCATTTCAAGACACCTTCCTGTTTCAGATAACCGGACTGGAAAGCATACATCGTAGTTTCGCTACCTCCGCTCACATCTACCGAGATGTCATGATACTGTGCCGTACGTTCGATTTCCTTCGCCCAATCCGTTCCCTGTTTGTTGGCTTTCGTGATCAGGTAAGTATCGGTTCCGTCCTGATTGATCATCTTGTCGTCATACAGGCTTTCATCCACATTCACGCCCCTGTTCGGATAAATATAATCCGGAATGTCCGGAGTCGCTCCAGAGCCGTACAAAGGATGGGAATAATTGGTAATGCCTTCATTCTTGGCCTGCAACCAAAGCATTTCACCGTATTCACGGGTGTTCAACATTTTGTAATGGTTGGTGTTCTGCACAAAACCGGAACGCAAATTGACAGAGACACGCGCCTTCTCGTTCTTCTTACCGCTTTTCGTCGTAACCAGAATGACACCGTTGGCGGCTCTTGTTCCGTAAATGGCCTGTGAAGCAGCATCTTTCAAGACCGTGATTGTCTCGATATTGTTCGGATTGACTTTTCCATCAGGTACACCATCTACAATCCAGAGCGGACGACTGTCATTGATCGTACCGATACCTCGAATCAAAATGGTCGGTTCTGAACCCGGCGTATTCGACTGCAACGTGGTCACACCCGCCACATTTTTAAGAGCATCACCCGCACTCGTGATCGCCAGTTTCCGGATTTCATCCGCTTTCACGGTAGAAACAGCACCTGTTATCTCCCCGGCTTTGCGCGTGCCATAGCCGACCACCACCACTTCGTTCAGCGCCTGGCTGTCTTCCGACATCACAACATTCAGCACATTGCCGGTCACGACATGCGTCTGTGTCTCAAAACCGATATACGTAATCATGATAGAGGCATTAGGCTGGACTTCCAAAGAGAAACGACCGTCTTGATCCGTGATCGTTCCGTTTGTCGTTCCTTTCTCCACAACATTCGCCCCTACGACCGGTTCACCAGTGACATCTTTCACGATACCGGTGACTACGCGCTTCCTTTGTGCAACAACAGCTGATTCTGTTTTATCGGATTTCTGCCGCGGAGACAGAATGACGTAATTTCCATCTATCGCAAATTTGACGTCTGTCCCTTTGAACAAGTTTCCCAAGACTTCCTCCAAAGGACGGTCTTTCAGATCGACGGAAACTTTCCGATTCACATTTACATACTTGTCGTACACGAACAAATATTCCGTTTGTTTCTCTATGATACTTAGAACATTCTGCAGCTCGACATTACTCTGCTTCACTGTAATCCGAAGGTTCTGCGAATTGGTATTTTCCGCATGCAAGCAATAGATCAATACAAACAGTAAAAGAGAGGTTAACTTCATAATTCTAAAAAAGTGTTTACACCGTTGGTTTTTTATACAAAAAACCCGCGATAAGAATTTTTTATTCATACCTTTGTAATTGTAAATGGTTAATACAGTTATTTTTAATTGTGTTAATGGCCGCCGGTAAGTGTGGGGACTCTTACCGGCATTTCATTTATAATGAGTTTACTGATCCTTCTCCATAGGCTATTCCGTTTTTATTATTAGACTTATTTAATATAGATCACTGAACCGTCTTCACTTTTTTCAATCACATACCGGGCATTCCGTTGCAAAATGCGAAGCGCGTTATCCACACCATCCGAAATGCGGAACTTACCGCTACACGAATATTCCTTCAGGCTCTCGTTTTCAACGATGACAGATACGCCGAAACATTTCTCGAAGCGGACCATCAAATCCTTGAACGCAATGTTGTTGAAACAGACTAATCCGTCCCGCCAACGAAAGCGGTCATAATTTCCGATAGCCGAGACCGACAAAGAGCCATTTTGCAAACGCGCCTCCTGATTGGGTTTCAAAACAACCGGAACAGAAGAAGCGGATCGGTTCACGATCTTCACAGCACCCTCCATCAGCGAAGTACAGAAATCATCCGAGTCGCCGTAGGCTTCCACGTTGAACTTCGTCCCTAATACCTCGACATTGCATTTGTCTGTCCGGACAACAAAAGGCTTGCCTTCATTGCGAGTCACTTCAAAATAGGCCTCGCCATCCAGCGTGATCTCCCGCTTGTTGCCCGTAAAGGCGGCCGGGTAACGCAGTTCGGAACGGGCATTCAACCAAACATTCGTGCCGTCCGGCAAAGTCAGGTTTACCCGCTGTCCGGCAGGGACTGTGATCGTATTCATAGCCTCGCTGATCTTCCGGATTTCCGACTGATAGAAATAGGTTCCGCAAGCGACGGTAAGAGCAAATACGGCAGCAATCTTTATGGCTTCAAACAAGACGGTCCGAAACAAAGGCCGGGATTTCTTTCCAGCCTTGGCAACCTTCACGCCGCCCGACAGTATCATCGCATCGAAAAACTCACGTTCCCTGAAAAGCGTTCGTTCGTTCTCAGGAGAGGATTCCAACCAGATACGGACCGCTTCTTTCTCCTCGTCAGAAGCTTTTCCGTCAAAGAATTTATAGAGTATTTCCTTTTCCATTTTTTCCGTTTCTGTTTATAAAGCAAATAAGAAGAAAACATCCCTAACGAAAAAGGAAACTTTTTTTCGAAGTATCGGAATTTTTCTCCGCAGGAAGCTGCCTGTCGACAATTGTCAGCAGGCCTGTCGACAACTGTGGGCAGGCTTGCCGACATATGTGAGCAGGCTTGACGACAATTGTCGGCAGGCAATTATCAGCAGAAGAACTTAGGAAAGAATGCCAACAAAGGGAAATAATCCTTTAAGGCTACGCGCAAGACCTTCAAGGCTTTGGTGATATGGAACTCCACTGTTTTCGTCGAGACGCCCAGAGCTGCCGCAATTTCCTTATGGCTTTGGTTGTCATAGCGGCTGCTGACAAAAATGTTACGCGTCTGTTCGGGCAATGTTTCCAACGCCTTATCGACCAGTTCCTGCAATTCGTCGGAAAACAGTTTTTCGGGATTACAGGCTTCAAGGGTGGCGATGCGTACGTTCAGTTCCCACGTGTCACAGTCTTTCAGATACTCGACTATTTCCTCCTGCGTACGCAAACGTTGCAGGTAATTCAAACATTTGTGCTTGATAACGGTCAGGACATAGGCCGGAACATTCGAGCCGGGTACAAGTTTTCCCCTATTCTCCCAATAATACATCAGGCTTTCGATCGCAATATCTTCTGCGACCATACTGTCGCCCACATACGTGTTGGCAAAATGGACAAAACGGTTCTTATAGTCAGAAAACAACTGATTAAAAGAATATATCTCGGATTCACCTTTCATACATATTAGAATCAAATCGCCGATAAAGATATATATAAATCCGGTTTGTTCCTCTTTCTTTCCCCATTTTATTTCACATATCTTCCGATCGGGGAACCACGGTTATCACCTCCTTGAAAGCATATCTTCTCCGCTCACCGCTACGAAGCCGGAGGATCAGGTGGCCGGTCGGTTCGATCGCGTGAATACAGGCCTCAAAGGGACCGGTTTCATCCGTATAGGAATAATAGCCGTCTCCATGATATAGGGCCGCCATATAGGAAGCGCGGATTTCCTCCTCTTTCTCTTGTAACAAGAGGGAATAATAATGAAAGAAAATATGCAGGAAGCGGGCCAAGATTTCTTCCCGGTCATACGTCTTGCCCGTGATCTGAGCCAAAGATACGGGATTGGGCGCATCGCTGCGGAATATCTTCTGGTTGATATTCAGTCCGATACCGATTACCGAACAATAGAGAAGCTGCCCGGACAGATCATTCTCGATCAGCATTCCGCAAATCTTACGGTCTTTCCAGTAAATATCGTTCGGCCATTTCACCGTGATGGCATCCGTATATTCCTCCAACGTCTCTTTCACGCTCAAGGAGGCGATCTGGGAGATCAGGAACTGGCGGTTTGCCGGGAGGAAATCCGGATACAGGAGAAGGCTGAACATCAGGTTTTTCCCGGCCTCCGATTCCCACGAGTTTCCGACTTGGCCTTTACCGGCTGTCTGAAAATCGGCGATGACGAGGCTACCCTCCGGCAACCGGACTTTCGCACATTGTTCCCGCAGATAGTTGTTGGTCGAATCGGTCTCGGCAAGCCGGATGATCTGCGGTGTTTCGTTTTTACTATTCATTTTCGTAGGTTTCTCTTATTTTCTTCGGTAACTTGGCGATCACCTCGCGATAAGAATGATGGATCCAGTGTTTGATCTCACTGTCCGGCATATCCCGGCCGAGATAGATCGTGTTCCAATATTTCTTGTTAAAATGATAAGCCCCTTCCACGGCTGCATAGCGTTCACGCAGCTCTTCCGTATACTCGGTACTGCATTTCAGTGAAACAGACGGTTCTGCGGCATCCAGAGGCAGGAGCAGGAACATCTTTCCCTCCACTTTGAACACCAGCGAGACATCATCAAAAGGAAAACATTCCGTCACGTTCTTCAGCGACAGACAATATTCCCGGACTTCTTCTATATTCATACGGCTCTACAATTTGGTTTATTAACGGCAAGGAGCATAGAAAGCATCTTCTATATGATCGATTTCAAACTCCTCTCCTTTCTTGATTACAGTTATGATGTCGAAACGGACCGGCAGTTCGAGGTTGAAAAAACGGACATACGCATCGGCTGCCGCCACAATACGGCGGATTTTGGGCGCATCAACCGCTTCTTCAGGTGCCAACAGGTAATCTACCGAACGTGTCTTTACTTCGACTACGACCAGCCAGGCATCTTTGATTGCGACGATATCCAGTTCATAATGATGCCAATGCCAATTCGTATGGGTAATCCGGTAACCCCGCCTTTCCAAAAAGGCACGTGCAACCGATTCCCCGTCTTTTCCCGTTTCATTCCGTTCTCCCATTTCATGTAATTTGCACAAATATACTGTTTTTCTTTTTTATTTGCGCTTTCCCCCTTACATTTGCAGAATAATGGTACAGAAACGTAAATATTCATCTCCACAGCCGAATCACCCACGTGTGCACAAGGTTACTTTTATGCTCAACGACGACGAGCATAAAGCGGTGAAGCGTTATCTTGCCAAATACAAGATTATCAACAAATCCCGTTGGTACCGCGAGACAATCCTGTCTCACATACTCAAAACCCTGGAAGAGGACTATCCGACTCTCTTCAATGAAAACGAAATGAGAAGATGATCGATCCATTCAACGACGAATATTTCATGAAACAGGCGCTCATTGAAGCCCGTGCCGCAGCCGACGAAGGAGAAGTTCCCGTCGGTGCCGTTATCGTATGCGACAACCGGATCATAGCCCGTGCACACAACCAGACGGAACGCCTGAACGATCCGACCGCCCATGCCGAGATGCTGACCATAACGGCGGCTGTCAATGTCTTAGGAGCCAAATATCTGACCGGATGCAGCCTTTACGTGACGGTAGAGCCCTGCGTGATGTGTGCCGGAGCGATCGGATGGGCTCAACTGAGTAAGGTCGTCTACGGGGCAACAGACGAAAAAAGAGGCTTCCAGCAATATGCACCGAAAGCCTTACATCCAAAAGCGACCGTCCGGAAAGGTGTACTCGAAAACGAATGTGCCGAAGAAATGCGCAAATTCTTCCAGCGCAAGCGTTGAACAACTTACTTCACCTCTTCATAGTCCACATATTCTCCCTCGTCTTTTGCAAAGATTTTTTTACGGGAACTTTGTGAAGCATATTCGTCACGGGCAGAACTGTTGCTGCGCGTGTTGGAAGAGTAACCGCTTGTTTGACGGCGCTGTTCGCACTTCTTGCTGTTTCCGTTTCCAAACAGGATATTTTTAAAGGTCCGCAAAATAGAGAATCCCATCAGAAAAACCAACAGGATAAAGAAGAAGAACATAACAAACAAAAACTTAAACATATTCCGTCACTTAGTTAGTTCATTAGACAAACACAAAGATACGAACTCTTGTTTATCTTCTTTTGTTAAAAAAAGACAAGGTTATATAGAGAATAATTGTTCCGGCAATGCCCAGAACACCAAAGATTGCCACAAAGATCACCGCTCCTGCCACCAAAATATAGCGGAATTCATTTCCTTTCCATGCCAACGACTTTACTTTCAATGAAAACATCGGAACTTCAGACACCAGCAAAAACGAGAACAGGAGTGCCACCGCTATCGTTCCGGCAATGAACCCGATGCTGTCTACCGGAACGGCTGAATGGAACGCATAGCCGATAGACGCCCAGAAAAGAGCATGAGCCGGTACAGGCATACCGATGAAAGAGGTTGTCTGCCTTTCGTCGATATTGAACTTGGCAAGCCGCAATCCGGAAAAGACCGGTATCACCAACGCCATATAGGGGACATAGCCGGCCGCATCTCCCAAAACAGAAGCTGTCATGCACGCCCGCTCCAACAACCCATAGACAATCATTCCAGGAGCAACTCCGAAACTTACCATATCGGAAAGGGAATCCAACTCCTTCCCCATCGGAGAATAGGCGTGCAGAGAACGTGCGGCGAAACCGTCACCGAAATCGAAAACAGACGCAATGACAATCCACAGAGTCGCCATCGGCAGGTTTCCCCTCAACGCCATAATACAAGCGATACAACCTGATATCAAACTGCAACAGGTAACAAAATTAGGTATACTATTCTTGATGCTCATTTACTTTTCTTATTTTCCCAAACGGGCTATCGGAGTCTGGTTTCCGGTAACCTTCTGATCCATTTCGACCAGGACTTCCGTCCCGACAGGCAGGTATACATCTACACGCGAACCAAACTTGATGAAACCCATCTGCTCGTCTACATGGCATTTATCACCCACTTTGGCATAAGTCACAATCCGCCGTGCCATCGCACCGGCAATCTGGCGTGCCAACACATCCACACCGTTGCGAGTCGTGATCACGACGGCCGAACGCTCATTCTCCGTGCTGCTCTTCGGCAGGTAGGCAGCCATAAAACGCCCTTTCTGGTGCGACACATGCTTAACTGTCCCGTTCACCGGGAACCAGTTGGCATGTACATTGAAAACAGACATAAAGATGGAAATCTGCAAACATTCCCTATGCAGGATTTCATTCTCCATCACCTCTTCGATCGCCACGATCGTTCCATCGGCAGGAGCGATCACCAAACCTTCCGAATCAAACGGGAAACGCCGGAACGGACTACGGAAGAAGTTAAGTACCAACAAGAACAGGGCTGTGGTGACGAAAGTCGTGGTATAGAACACCCAACTTCTACCGACAGTATGATACAGCGCAACATCCACGACAAAGAATATCGTGAAAAGCGTCAATAATAGACCTGTTCCTTCTTTATGTACTTTCATTCTTTAATCTAATCGAATATTTATCGTATGAATTTGCAAAAATATTCATTTTTGCCGAATAACAAAAATATATCCAGGGCAACCGCACCAAAATATCGTTCAAAATATGTTCTGTAACAGAATATCAGAAAAAGTGAGGAAAAAATTTGTGTGGTAAGAAAATAAACGAGACCTTTGAATCACCAAAACCATAATTATGGCCTTGACGGTTAAAT
>JAGBDR010000033.1 GCA_017937385.1 Parabacteroides sp. | reverse complement strand
TAAAAGTGTGGGGGCAAAACATATCACACGGTCTTTTTGACTAACAAAAGATCGGCCTTATTCCACACATTGATGTTGGTACTTTTTGCAAAAATATAACAATTAAATATTATACAACAAAAGAAACACAGTTGTGATACAGACGGAACACAGTTGTGATACACAAAGAACACAACTGTGAAATGAACTATACTGTCGGTTTCTTCCTTTAAAGTAACGGTTATAGGAGCAAAACAGACCTTATATGGAGGCTGGATATGTTCTTGAGTGTTCTATTTTGATGTGGTTACACTTTTAAGCACAATTGTTAAAAAGCAACCATGTAGTTCTCTTGCAAATTAATAATATAGTTAATAATATACTGATCTACATTGTAATATAAATAAAATGTATAACTTTGCAGACCAATTTGAATGTAATGGCGACTAAAAAATATTCTCTGGCTATTGAGAAAATAGATGAAGTAGCAAAAGAATTTATTGCTGCTCGCCCTGCTTATACGCTTCACATAAAGGAATGTAACCAAGGAAAGCAAAAGCAGATAGAGATTATCAATATAAAAAATCAGGAAAAAAGCACATTAAATTGTTTTATTACAGGTGGACAAGTTTCTCATAATATACAAGGCAAAAATGGAACTTTGAATGGAATTTGCAAGGTTTGTTGGGAATATATTGTGGAACAAACTGCGATACCGGATATGGATCAAAAATGCTTCAAATTGAAAGGTGTAAGGAGCGATGATTTTGATACATTGATTTCAGCGGTAAAAGAATATAATAATGTTGTTGTTTCCGAAGTAAGCACGGATAAGAGTCCGAACATCCGGAACCAATATCATCTGAAAGGGAAATACGATGCTAAGGTTTCTGTTATCTTTTATAATAACGGAACATTAATGGTACAAGGATGTATCACATCATTTTATGTGGAATTTATAACCGAAGTGTTGCAAGCTATATCTTCCATTCCTTCCGAAGCTATAGAAGAAGTGTTTGCAATCCAAGCACGTGCTGGCTATGCATTAGACAACGACCTTAGCAAGTATATTGGAAACAAAGAGCATATTGATGGAAGTGTGATAGAAAATTTTATCAAGACTTCAATCAA
Source organism: Parabacteroides sp. (assembly GCA_017937385.1). Classification (GTDB taxonomy): domain Bacteria; phylum Bacteroidota; class Bacteroidia; order Bacteroidales; family Tannerellaceae; genus Parabacteroides. The sequence continues at coordinate 18,119 of JAGBDR010000033.1, read as the reverse complement.
TTTGGCTAACTCTGCGGTTAAGGTGGATGACTATGGATGTTATACTTTTGGCATTTTGAAAGCGTTAGATGCGGTATTGCGCACTCGTCTTTTGGAAGATGCGCCTGATTTTGACGAATACGGGACATATTTTCAGAAAAATAATAGTGGTGCGTATTGCTTTAAAAGTGGTATCGGAACGTATGACAACAATCTACATTTGAAGCAGGCTTTGGAACGAGGATATTCATTCTTCAATCAACATAGACACTCGACATTCCATGTGGATAGTTTTAATGTGGAAACAAGTAGAACCCTTGAATACGATGAAGCCGTAAACATTATTAAGGACTGCCTTGTTATTATTAATAATATATGTAATAATTGGTAAAATGGAAAATAAAGAATTTCAAATAATCCCCTTGCAAGGACGGAGTTTGTTAGTGGTTATTTTATCGTCAGAAATGACGAACTACTACTGGAAAGAGCTTCAGACTGAATTGGCAAATCTCAACATTGCCGATGCAGAGGTCTATTTTGATTTTCTGTATCGCAATGGATTAAAAAATAGATTCTTTAAGTCTAAACTTAAAGGGATGAAGTTAATTTCCAATTCATTGAGAAAATGTGAAGCTCCCAAAGAATATATCAAGGTTGCCGATACTTTTTTTGCTTCACATTCTAAATGGATTGACAGTAGTGTATTGTCTTCTTTCCAAAAAATCTTTTATAAAGAGAGAATTATTGACATTCAGTCATTGCCAACGGCATTGTAATGTTTGTCAGCTACATATTATATAACTTTGTGCGGTAAATTTAGGCAACGGTCCTGATTTACGATGTTTTATATATGATTAAATTTTAGTACTTTTGCGAAATAACAACCATAGTCCATCAGGAACTACGTCAATTTTAGATGATAAATAAGGATATAGACAAAGAAAAAGATGAGATTCTTTTCCTCCGGCTTCAAAATGGGGAAGAGAAGGCTTTTGACAGTCTGTTTCTTCGTTATTACTCTTCTTTATGTGCGTATGCGCGTCAATTCGTGGAATATGAAGACGGGCAGGAGATTGTGCAGGATGTGATGGTCTGGCTGTGGGAGAACCGTGAGATGCACATTGCCGACATTTCTTTGAAAAGCTATTTGTTCAAGGCTGTGAAGAACCGCTGTCTGACCTTGAACGCTCACTATGAGGTCCGACAGCGGGTCCTCGACCGGTTGTATGCCGACCGGAAATGGATGGAAGATCCCGACTTCTATATCGTGGAAGAGCTGAGCCGTAAGATAGAAGAAGCGCTGCAACGTCTTCCCGACAGTTATCGGGAAGCATTCGAATTGAACCGGTTCCAACGTCTGACCTATAGTGAAATCGCGGCCCGTCTGGAGGTCTCTTCCAAGACGGTCGATTATCGCATCCAGCAGGCCTTGAAGTTGCTTCGGGTGGAGTTGAAGGATTATTTGCCGATCTTACTTGTCCTTCTTTAAATTCCCTTTCATCCACTCTTCCGCCATCGCCAATGTTTCCGGTTTGCCTACATCTATCAGCCGGAGGTTTTCGGCTGCATGGGCATGGATATTGGTACGGGCGCAGATGGAAAGGTAGAAATTGATGATTGAGAACTTGCCGGTCCATTCTTCCATCCAGTCGAATATTTGAGGAGACAGTACGTGGATTCCGCTGAAGGCATATTCGTCATACTGTTCCGGGTCGAAGTAGGGGTAGAATGATTTGATTTCGCCTGTTTCCCGGTTGCGCCAACCGCATAGTCTGTTCTCTTTGTTGAAAAGCAGATAGCGGGAGGTTTTTCGTTTGCTGACTAATAAGGTCGCCAGTGGATGGGTCTCTACGTGGTGCTCGTAGAGCGCCCGGAGGTCGATGTCGGACAGGATGTCCACATTATGTACCAGAAACGGTTCGTCGCCTTGCAAGAATTGGGCGGCATGTTTGATGCCTCCACCGGTATCGAGTAGGTAATCCCGTTCGTCAGAGATATGGATCTGGAGGCCGAAATGGTTGTTGGTTTCCAAGAAGTCGATGATTTGTTGTCCCAGATGGTGAATGTTGATGACGATCTGGTGGAAGCCGGCATCTTTCAATTTCAGGATGACGTGTTCGAGCATCGGTTTCCCGTTGACGGGAATCAATGCTTTGGGGGTGTTGTCGGTCAGCGGTTTGAGGCGTGTTCCCAAGCCTGCCGCGAAAATCATAGCTTTCATATTGTTGCGTTAAAGAGTTGTTCGATGTTTTGTTCCCGGTGCACGAGTTCTACCCGGACACCGAATTTGGAATGAATATGTTCCGCTGTATGCTGGGCGGAGTAGACCGAACGGTGCTGGCCGCCCGTACAACCGAAACTGATCATCAGATGGGTAAACCCTCGTTCCATATAGCGTTTGACGGAAGCGTCCACGATTTCGTAGACATGTTCCAGGAAGCGGGTGATCTCGCCGTCTTCTTCAAGGAAGCGGATCACCGGTTCGTCCAGCCCGGTAAGCGGTTTGTAGCGTTCGTACTTGCCTGGATTGTGGATGGCCCGGCAATCGAAGACGAATCCTCCGCCGTTGTCGCTCGGATCGTCGGGGATTCCTTGCTTGTAGGAAAAGCTGGCGATCCGGACGGTGAGCCGGTCTTTCCGGAGGTTGTTGCTGAATTGAGGCAGGTTCGTCAAGTCCCGCAACAGGGCACATAGATAGGGATACTCCGGATAGTCTTCTTGTAAAAGCTGCCGGAGGTTGTCGATGGCAAAAGGGACGCTTTGGATAAAGTGAGGCTTCCGCTCGAAATATCCCCGGAAGCCGTAGGCTCCTAAGACCTGTAGGGTCCGGAAGAGGACGAAATGGCGCAATTGTTTGTAGAAATGCGTTTCGTCTACCGTTGTATAGGCGCGTAGTGCTTCTAAATAGTCCGTAATCAATTCTTGGCGCAGTTCGGCCGGAAATTTGGCTTTCGCCTGCCATAGGAAGGAGGCGACATCGTAATAGATTGGCCCTTTGCGCCCTCCCTGGAAGTCGATAAACCAAGGTTCGCCCGCTTTCACCATCACGTTGCGCGACTGGAAATCCCGGTACATGAATGTCGGTGTATGGTCTTGCAACAGCACTTCGCTCATCTTCCGGAAATCATCTTCCAGGCAATTCTCCTGAAACTCCATGCCGGTCGCTTTCAGGAAACAGTATTTGAAATAGTTCAAATCCCAAAGGACCGAACGTTCATTGAATTCCGGCTGGGGATGACATTGGTTGAAGTCGAATCCTTCCGCCCCTTTGAATTGCAGGGTAGGCAGGAGCCGGATGGTCTTGCGGAGCAATGTCTTCTCCGTCTCATCGAAGCTGCCGCTTTCCCGTCCTTTTTCAATGGCTTGAAAGAGCAGGGTATCTCCCAAATCTTCCTGGAGATAGCACGACTGGTCGTCCGATTGGATGAATACCTGCGGAACTGGCAATCCCTTTTCCCGGAAATGCGTTGCCATATAGATAAAGCTATGGTTCTCCTCTTGCGAAGTGCCGCTTACGCCAATCAGGGAAACAGGTCCCGACAGCCTGAAATAACGACGGTTGGAGCCGGCGGCAGATAACTCGGTAATATCGGTTGCCGTTGCTCCGGTGTGTTTTTGGTAGAGTCGTTTTAATTCGTCCGTAATCATCTCTTTTTCTTTTGCGGCACTAATGTAGTAAACAATTGACAATTGACAATTGACAATTGACAATTTTTAGAGAAAGCAAAAGGCGGACATCCCGTTGTCCCCGGATGCCCGCCTTCTTTTCATGACCATTAATCTCCTATTATGTCTGTCTCTTTTTAATTGTCAATTATCAATTGTCAATTGATTAAAGGATGCCCTGTGCCATCATCGCCTTGGCCACCTTCATGAAGCCGGCTACGTTTGCACCCTTTACGTAGTTGGTGTAACCGTCTTCCTGTTTGCCGTATTTGACGCACTGTTCGTGGATGTTCTGCATGATGCTTCTCAATTTGGCATCCACCTCTTCGCTGCTCCAGCTCAGTTTCTGGGCGTTCTGGGTCATTTCCAGACCGGAAACGGATACACCGCCGGCATTGGCCGCCTTGCCCGGGGCATACAGGATCTTGGCTTCGAGGAAGGCATTGATGGCTTCGGGAGTTGAAGGCATGTTTGCTCCTTCTGATACGGCGATACAGCCGTTGGCAAGCAATGTCTTGGCATCTTCGCCGTTCAGCTCGTTCTGGGTTGCGCTCGGCATGGCGATGTCGCATTTTTCTCCCCACGGACGGGCACCGGCTACATATTTGCAACCATATTCTTCGGCATATTCACGGATACGACCCCGATAGAGGTTCTTCAGTTCCATGATGTAATCCAGTTTGGCGCGGTCGATACCGTCCGGATCGTAGATGTAACCATCCGAGTCGGACATGGTCACGACTTTGGCTCCTAAGTTGATCAGTTTTTCAACGGTGTATTGCGCTACATTACCGGAACCGGAAACACAAACCGTTTTCCCCTTGATGTCGATTCCTCTTGTCTTCAGCATTTCCAACAGGAAATAGACGTTACCGTAACCGGTTGCTTCGGGACGGATCAAGGAACCGCCGAATTCGATGCCTTTGCCAGTGAATGTACCGGTGTTTTCGTGTGCCAATTTCTTATACATACCATACATGTAAGCCACTTCGCGTCCGCCTACGCCTATGTCGCCTGCGGGAACATCCGTGTCCGGGCCGATATGGCGCCACAGTTCCAAGACGAAAGCCTGGCAGAAACGCATGATTTCGGCGTTCGACTTACCGCGCGGGCTGAAGTCCGAACCCCCTTTGCCACCGCCCATCGGCAGGGTTGTCAGCGAGTTCTTGAAAGTCTGTTCGAAAGCTAAGAACTTAAGGATCGACTGGTTTACGGAAGCGTGGAAACGGATTCCCCCTTTGTACGGGCCGATTGCGTTGTTATGCTGGATGCGGTAACCCATGTTGGTCTGGATCTGTCCTTTGTCATCCATCCAAGTCACGCGGAAGGAGAAAATACGATCGGGGATACAAAGACGTTCGATCAAATTGCTCTTTTCAAATTCGGGATGTTCGTTGTAAGCCTCTTCGATTGTTCCTAATACTTCTGAAACTGCCTGATGATATTCCGGTTCATTCGGAAATCTTCTCTTTAAGTTGTCTAAAACTTCGCTTGCCTTCATAAGACTGATTTTATTTAGAATGTTATATGTAAACGATCCGTTTGTTAGTCGTCCGCCGTTTTTTTAACGGCATCGCAAAGGTAAGCTAAAATTTTATACGAACAAATATTTGAAAGATAAAATGCGATAAAAATATCATTTCGGTATTTTAATCGGGTAAAAGTAGCGAAATGTCACTCATCTCTCCTTCTTCTGCTCTTATAGATAGGGACGAACACGATGATAGCCGACGCTATCAGGGCGAAGAGGATGTCGAAGGTGATCTTTTCGCTGTATGCAAGCATCGTGTAGCAAAGGATGCCCCACAAAAGTGTGATACATGCGGCTTGACTGTTTGTAATTTTTCTGCGTGCCATGGTGTACATTTCTAAAAGTGATGATTCCCGCGAACAAAGTTACGATAAAAGGATGAAATGTGGAAGACTTGGCTATCTCCCGATTGGCAGAGATAAGAATGGGCATTATAAGGTCGTTACAATGCCCATTCTAACCATTCAACAATGCCCATTCTAACAACCTTAGGATGGGCATTGTAATAAAGGTAGGAATGTGATTAAAAGGTAACACTGATTTCCCCCCCGATCTGGAGCGGTTTGCCTTTCTGGATGAACGACTGGTTGAACGATTCGAAATAGAACGCCTGGTAGTCCGTATTGGTGAGGTTGCGGCTCCACAGGTTCAGGCTGACGATTCCCTTGCGGACGCCCACTTTGGCATTGACAAGGCCGTAGAATGGCTGGCTGATGTCGTTCTTCTCCGTCCAGAAGATTTGGCCGGCTCCGGTGAACTGGGCGGAGGCGGTGAACTGGTCGATCATTTTCCGGTGGAGCAGTTTGGTGTATTGCAAGCCGAGGCTGACGGTGTGGCGGGGCGTGTAGGGGATGAAGTTCCCTTTACAGTCCGTTTTCACGATCCGGTTGTCCGCGTCCTTGTCGGTGAAGATGTAGTCGCGGAATGTGGCACGTGTGAAACCATAGTTGAGGTCGGCTGTCAGTCCGTCTGTGATCCATGTGCGCAGGCTCAGCTCTACGCCGTAGCTACTGGCTTTTCCTCCGTTAGTGATCAGGCGTCCGCTGCCGTTTTCGGCGAAGCTGGTCAGTTGGATGTCGCGGATGTCCATGTAGAAGAGGGTCAGTTCCGCGTTCAACCGGCCCCGGATCAGTTCACTGCGGATGCCGGCTTCGTAGTTCCAGCTATGTTCCGGTTTGTAGGAAGCGACATCTTTTACTTCGCCCGGCTGTTCGGCCTTGTCGGGGGCGAATTTGGACATCAGGTCGTATTGGGCTTGCGCCTGAACCAGGTCGCCGAACATCTGGACGTTGTATCCTCCCGTTTTATATCCTTTGGAGACTGAGGCGTATGTGAATGTTCCGGGTTCGCATTGGTAGCGGAGGGATACTTTCGGCAGGACTTGCAGGAAATCTTGCGAGATGTTGCCGTTCATGGCGGTTGTGACCGGGAGTGTCATTTTCATCGGTCCCATTTGGACACCGATTTTCATGCTGTCTACGGCCGAATGATAGTCTAAGCTGGCCTTTTCGTAGTCCAGACGGATACCGGCGGTGATGGAAAGGCCTTCGGTGAAAAGGTCGTTGTAGGTCGATTGGTGAAAGGCTGCGAATCCGTGGGTCGGTGTGTCGAAGTTGCCGGGAAAATAGATCTGGCCGAGCGCATCTCCCTGTACGGTCAGCTTCGGTGCTTTGGGATTGTTTGCCACGATATTGTCGAATGCTTTTTGCAGGATGCCGCTGAGGCCGTCTTTCTTGAAGACGACAGGGCCGTCCGTGTTCAGGCTGTTGTAGAAGGCGTAGGCGCCGAAACTCCACTGGTAGTGGCTGGAGGTGTTGGATTTGATCGCCAGCTCTTCGCTCCAGGCGTATTGCTTCTGCTTTTGGTTGAGGGTGAAGATGGAACGTTCGGTATAGTCCTGATCCATTTTCATGTCGTCGTTCAGGTGTTGGTAGGCCGTGGTGGAGGAGAGGAGGAAGCGGTTTGTTTTCCATTCCAGGTATAGGCTGTTGTTCAGCATACGGCGCCAATAGCTGCTTGGGTCGTTGATGCGGATGGGCTGCACGATACCGGTTTGCGGGTCGTATTGTCCGTAAGGGAACGCTTGTTGGGTCACATAGTCGTAGTTGAACGTGTATTGGGCTTTCAGCTGTTCAGTGATGTGCCAGTCCAGCTTGAACCGGCCGCCTGCCGATTCTTCCTTGTCGGCTTTTGTCCCGTCGTATTCATTGGTGAAAAAGCCGTTGTTACGGTCGTAGTATCCGCTTACTGCGATCCCGACCCGGTCGCCGATGCGGTTGTAGTGGGAGGCCTTTGCCTTGATCGCGCCGTGGTTTCCACCGGAAAAAGACAGCTTGGTCCCTTGGTAATTGAAAGGGGAGAGGGTGTAGATGTTGACGATGCCGCCCATCGCGTTGCGTCCGTAGAGGGTTCCCTGCGGACCTCGCAGGACTTCGATGCGCTGGATGTCGTTCAGCTCGAAGTCGAAAGCGCTTTTGTCCAGATAGGGGACGTTGTCGACATATAGTCCGATGGATTGTCCGCTGCTACGGGCACCGATTCCGCGTATGTAAATGGCCGAGGTCATTTTCGAACCGTAGTCCGGCATATACAGGTTGGGAACGAATGCACTGATATCCTTGAGGGCATCTATCTGCCGGGTGGCTATCGCCTGGGTCGAGAGGATGGAAACGGCTCCGGGAAGCGAATGGAGGTCATTCGTCTCTTTAGTGGAGGAGGTGACGATCACTTCTCCTATGTTATAGGTTTTGATCGTGTCGTTCACATGTTCATTCACCCGTTCGGCTCTGACCGGTTGCAAACACATAAGTATGCTTGCTGTAAGGATATACAGATAGCGTTGATTCATCGTGTTAATTATAATTTGTTCTTGTTTTACGGTTGCAAAGGAACGGTAAAGAAGCATGGGAGTCAATCACTATATGTAGTGATTTTAAAGTTCGATGTCGTCACCGGAGATAATGCCGTTCATGATGGCATAAAAGGTGAGTCCCGATACGGTTTTGATACCGAGCTTGGTGGTGATGTTCTTGCGGTGGCTGAGGACGGTGTTGAGGCTGATGTTCAGTTTGTCGGCTATTTCTTTGTTGGTACTGCCTTTGACGATCAGTTGGAGGACATCCGTTTCGCGTGTGGACAGTTCCTTGTTGTTTTCGCTGGAAATGCCGTTGCCGTCTCCTGTAAAGAGTTGTTCCAGTTGTTCGATGATGACTTCCTGTGATGCCTTGACCGGGATGTGATTCGTAGCCGGTAATCCGTTTCCCCCTTCGGGATTGTCAATCAGGACCATTGTCTTGCTCCGACGGGGAAGGAAAAAGTCTGCATAGAGAACGAAGAGGGAGGCATTTGTGAAATAGTAGTCGAATGTATCGTTGCCGGAAGTCGATAGTGCCTCGAATGTGGAGTAACGGCTGATTTCTACCGGAGGAAAATAGTCGGCCAGCATACTTTGCAGGCCGATGCTTTGCAGCGTGTCGGGCAGTATGATTGCTATTTGCTTGTTGCGGTGCATTCGGCTGTTTGTTAAATGCACAACTTTTCCATAGCCGAAACCATCGGGGTCAGGATCCGGTAGCGGATGCGGTTGTGTTGTTTGATATCTTTTTCCAGGCTGCTGATGGCAAAGATGACGGCATAACATAAATTCTCGTTATAGTCGCCGGAAAGATGCTTGATCATGATGCTTTTCAGATCTGCCAACAACGCCTCTATCGGGTCTTCCAACCGCTGTTCTGTTCCAAGGTGCAACGCCTCGAACTGCCCGGAAGAGGGATAGCCTTTCAGCTTTTCGCTTAACGACAGGCAATAGGGAAACCAGGATCGGTCGTCCTTTTCGATCCGTGAGGTCAACTCTTCTTTGAAGGAGGAGAAAAACTTGCCGATCAGGTTGAGGGTATTGTTGCCCGGTGTACTCATCGATATGAATGAACCGAGATGCCTCTCGATATTCGGGATCTGGTAGCGTTGGTAATATTGGTTGGTTTTCGTCAGATAGTCGATGATTTGTGATGTGTGGAACGTTTGCAGTTTCTTTTCCGGAAAATATTCTTCGTTGAGGAACGTGTTGATTACCGTCAGAAGGAAGTCGCAATCCAACCGGTATTCTTCACAAATGGCTTTTACCGACTTGTCGCCTAACCCCAAGTGGATGCCAAAACGGTTGATAACAGGAATGAGTGAGGGGTGCTCTTCCACCACCTCACTCATTTGCATATTAGGATATACTAATGGCATATTTTAGGCTTCTTCCCATTGTTTGCGTAGTAATTCGACTGCGGCAGGAACCACCACGTTCCGGTCTCCCTGGCATCCGCATTCGAAACTTACGTATTTGTCGTATCCCAACATCTTCAAGCCTTTGAAGCCGTTGACATAGTTATCTGCTTCTCCGTCTTCACCCGGCATGCTGCGACGTTTGCGGCTGGCAACGTGTACATGTTGCAGATATTCACCTGCAGAAAGGAACGCTCCCATATCGGAAGTCTCTTCCCACGTCATGTGCCAGAAGTCACCCATACAGCGTACACCCGGATTATTGATGTCGCGGCAGATAGAAGCGGCATCCGCTACTTGGCGGAGATAGAATGCCTCTTTTCTGTTGAGCGGTTCAAAGATGACCGTTGTCCCGTGCTCTTTTGCGAAGTTACCCATTTCGTTGAATTGTTCGCACAAGAAGTCACGTGTTTCCTGCGTATGCGGCATGACCGGTGTCTGGCTGTTGAAAGCCGGAACAATAATTACACCAGTGGAACCCAGTTCGCCGGCAGGGGCAATGATCTCTTTCATCGTGTCCATGCACTGCTTGCGGATCTCCGGATCTGTCGAGAGGATGAACCCCTGGAAACCTGCGCAGATCGCACTTACTTTGATGTCGCGCCCGTTCAATGCGTCTTTGATCTCTTTTACACGGTCTTTTAGGCCACGTCCACCCGGCTCGAAACCGACAACGCCCAGTTTTTCCATGTAGTCAAACTTTTCGTTGAGGTTGGCACCTGGAGCGGTCCCTTCCTGGAAAGAGATCTTCAACTCGGCTTTGCTGTTGGCGCATGCCTCATGTCCGGCTTTACAACCTTCTGCATAGGCAGCCTTGCCGCCACAGGCGGTTAAGGCTGAACTACCGGCAGCAACAGCCGCACTTGCCAGAGTCGTTTTTAGAAAATTTCTTCTGTTCAGTGTCATTTGTTATTTCTTTTCATCACGAGGTTTGCCCGGAACCGGAACTGTAAATCCACTCATATCCATCTTACCTAAGTTCAGGTCTTTCGGAGTATAGTCTATAGGAGAAGCGGTCATTGCGTCCCATGTCGTTTCCGCACCGGTGTATGCCGATTCACGTCCCATGATGGCTGCCATATTGGCAACAGCTGTTTCAGATGCTTGTTCGATAGGTTTGCCTGCACGGATGCAGTTTACCCAGTTTACATGTTCCAATACGTACGGATTGGTCTGTTTGTATTGGGCCTTTTCTGCTTCAGAGTCATATTTCCAAACCACATTGCCGGTATTGTCTTTGATTACAGTTTCACCGTTAGCGGTAGACCATGAACCTTTTGTTCCCTGGATGAACTCACTTACGTTATTGGCGCAACCATCGATCTGGCGGCACATACTGTGCATGTGGATACCGTTTTCCATGGTGAAATCAATACTGAAATTATCGTATTGGTCACCTGTGATACGGCGATGGCGAGAACCGAAACCTACAGCTTTAACCGGTTTCAAACCGCTGAACCAAGTGAATACATCAATATTGTGAACGTGCTGTTCAACGATGTGGTCCCCAGATAACCATTTCCAGTTTACCCAGTCTTTGATCATATATTCACAATCGTTCCATTCTTTCTGGCGTTCGCGGAACCACAACATGCTCTGATTCCAATAAACGGCACCGCCTGTGATTTCACCGATAGCACCTTCCATGATCTTCTTGTATGATTCAACGTAGTTACGCTGGTGGTGACGTTGTGTACCTGTTACGACACACAGGTTCTTGGCCTGAGCCTGTTTAGCTGTAGCCATAATCGTACGATAACCTACCGGGTCTACACAGATCGGTTTTTCCAGGAAGCAATGTTTGCCTTTTTCAACTGCATACTGGAAATGTATCGGACGGAATACGGGAGGAGTGGCAACAATGACAACATCAACGCCACTGTCGATCAATTGTTTGTAGGCGTCCAGACCGACGAAACGTTTGTCTTCAGGAATGTTGCACCCTTTGGCTTTCAGCTTTTCGGCTAAAGCGTCAGCACGGTCTTTGAATGTATCGGCAACAGCTACGATCGTTACACCGTTAGCTGCGTCCAAGAAGTTTTCTGCCGCACCGGAACCACGTCCGCCACAACCGATAACACCGGCTTTCAGTTCTTTTCCGTCAGTAGCCTTGTCGGGTAATTCCGGAATATAATAGGTTCCGGGTTCTTTCAACGGTTTGTTGGCAGCCGCTGTTTCACCACCGCCTGCACATGAAGTTAATACACTTGCACTGCCTGTACCGATTGCGCCTAATGCACCGGCCATAGCTGTACTTTTTAAAAACGATCTTCTGCTAATACTGTTTTCTTTCTTCATGATATCGTAATTTTTAGGTATCAATTAAACATTTGTTATTTCGCTCCAATTGTTGGGTCCGGTTCGCAAACCACACGGAAACCGATACCCCGGATATCTGAATACCACCAGATACTCTTCGGTTGCTGCGGGTCTGTCTTCAACCAGGCATCGTGCTTGGTATAATCGCGGGCTGCAGAACGGACATCTGCTGCGTCGGAAGTGTAGTTTCCCCCACGTACCACCCATTCTTCTCCTTCTGTGACGAATGGATTAGTCACGTTTTCACCTCCTTTGCTGTAAGCCTGCGGATCATATTTGTCAGCACAATATTCCATTACGTTACCCAGCATATTTTTCAAACCGAACGGATTCGCTTTCACTTCGCCCGGCTCCTGGGTCCTGTTCTTGCTGTTCTTTGCGTAAATTACGAATGAACTGATGCTGTCTGTTTTAGCATCGAAGAACTTACGCCAGAATCCTTGATCTGAAAAATCTTTCGGGTTCCCAGTGAAAAAATAGGGAGTTTCCGTTCCGCCACGGGCTGCATATTCCCACTCCGCTTCGGTCGGCAGACGATATTTCTTTCCTGTTTTTTTGGACAGCCACTGACAGAATGTTTCTGCAGCATAGTGTGTCATCGTGATGGCCGGACGGTCACCGCCACCCCATCCTTGATCGGGGAATCCGAACGGAGGAGTCGGGCCAGAAATGGCATCGACATCCGGATTGCTGTTGTTTGCATATACGGTTTCAGGAGGAGTACGTCCTTCGCTCATGGTTTGTCCGTAGAACGCCCAATATTGATCCCATGTTACTTCCACTTCTGCCATAAAGAACGGATTAACGGTAACGTTCCGGATCGGAGCTTCATCTTCTTTGTGGAACGGTTCTTTATCGGTACTACCCATTTTGAATGTACCACCCGGAATAGCAACCATCTTAAAGGAAACGGCTGTTCCCGGAATCTGTTCCGTATAGTCGGTAAAAGAAGTGACGGATGTCGCCGTTTTAAAATAAAGGCTGGTGTCAACCGTTGCTGTGGCGGCACCGGGAATGCCTGTTAATTGGCCGTGTTTATAGTCCGGATTGTAGTGGCCGGCGTCAAGATGGCAACCGATACACTGCAAATCTAATTTCTTTTCGTTTTCGTCATAATAAAGGTGGGACGTGATGCCATTTTGTGAGATCCCTTCCGGGAACAGGTTTTGGTGGCATTCCTTACAGGATTCGTTTGGAATGTATTTGACGGCATGTTCCAGTTCCGACTTTGTGTTCCAGTCGAAATCCGCACTGTCTTTAGTCATGAAAGACCAAACATCTTTTAAGCCTAATTTGGCTTTGGCTGTATAATGGTTCCAGGTGTCACTTTGAGGTGGAAGGTGGCAAGCCACACAATGGGTTTTGACACCGCTCCCATTATTTACGTGTTTGGAGAGCTTCCAACTGTCTTCTGCATGCGGATGAACATGACACATCATGCAGGATTCATCGGAAGAGAAGTATACGGACGTTTTATATACGGCAACCATGATGCCTGCCCCAAGTAGTAATCCGATCAAAAGAAAGAACGTCTTTCCTTTGACAAACCTTCCTTTTCTTTCGGAAGGATAGCGATTCGAGTTATTATTTGTAGCCATTTTTTTATGGTAAACGATTTTACAATTAGTCTTGAATTAGATTTAAAAATCGGCAATAAAAGTAGTCTTTTTCTATATAAAGTAAAAGTTTGTCCGCGCTATTTAACGAAATATGCATGGCGATTATGTTTTTTTACCAATTTTTGTAAAAGGGGAAACCTGCCCTTGCTCCTTGGATAGAAATGCAGGGACAGGTTTCTTCGTATTGTTTATAAGTTAGATTGGATCGGTTTCATAATGAAAGAGAATTCATAATCTCCGTAATGGATACGGTATTGTTCTAATGGAAGCGCTCCCCAACTGTTGACGCAACCCAATCCCATTTGTACCTTGTCGATACACATATTGGTGTAATTGATTTGCGGTACAAGTTCGGAGTGTCTTTGCTCTTTCCGTACTCCGTCGTCCAGCGATTCGATCGAATAGTTCAGAGCAGAAGCTGAGAACGGGGCTTCCGAAATGAACATAAGTCCGTTTCCACCTTTATTGGTCTGTTTCCACCACCGGATATCTGTTTTTGTTCCTGTTTCCTGCGGGCGGATATAAGAGTAGAACTGTTCTGCTACGGTCTGTCTGTAATTTCCTAAGTCGGTGACGTTGTTACGGTCGGAATAGTTTTCAATCGGGCCTCTGCCGTAATAGTTGATCTGATCCAGGCACTTCGGCATCTGCATTTGCATACCGAAACGGAATAAATCGGAAACTTCGGCCGATTTGTCGGCTACCATTTTCTGTGTGACTTTCACGGCACCTTCATTATTGATCGTATATGTCAGATACAATTTCGCTTTTACGGCGTCCATCGTGTATTCGGCATGGACAGTAGCCATGTCGTTTTCGATTTTGTTTGTCAAAGCGACCAACTTCAATCCCGGTTCTTTCCAAGCGGCATATTTGTTTTGCAGGTTGGCTCCCATGTCGTTGTCGGTCGGAGCACGCCAGAAGTTCGGAGTCAATTTGCCGTCTTCTTTCAGCATCGTCATGCCATTAACATCGTATCTACACAGGAATCCGTCATGTTTGTCGAAATCCATACGGAAGTTTTCTCCTTCAACGATCAGATAATTGAAATCGTTATCTTTGATGGTCGGGATAACGGTAGTGATGTTCACTTGATGTACATTCTGCAAATCCAATTTCGGAGCGCTATACGGGCGGATCGTCAACTGGTTTTTGGCTACCGTATAACCGGCAGGCAACAGAGGTTCCGCTTTTTTCAGTTTGAAGGCCACATTCAGCAAGAGTTCTTTGCATTTGCAGATACCGTCCGTGTTATAATTCAGTTTGATGGACTTGGTCTGTTGCGGAGCTACTTCCAGGTCTTTGATCATACCCGTCTGAACCACTTCGCCGTTTGCCAGCAATTCCCATTCGGCATAATAGTTGTCCAACGTACGGAAGAAGTTTTCATTATATACATTTATGACACCGTTTGTCAAATCGGATGGAGTTGCCCAAATGGACTGGTAGATGTGTCCGACTTCGTGCATGTGCGGATTCGGTTTGCGGTCCGGGCTTATCAAGCCATTATCCATAAAGTTGTTGTCAGAAGCATCATATTTATTCCAGTCGCCACCATACGCATAGAAAGGAACACCGTCTTTTGTTTTCCAATGCAAGGACTGGTCTACGAAGTCCCAGATGAAACCACCCTGGTATTTCGGGTATTTACGGATTTGGTCCCAATACTCCTTGAATCCTCCTTGCGAGTTCCCCATTGCATGTGCGTATTCACACTGGATCAACGGTTTGTCGATGTTTCCCTTGCAATATTCATCCCCTCTGTCATAGCCTAAATACATCGGGCAATAGATATCGGTAAATTCGCTTGTCCGTGCTTGTTCATATTGCACGGCACGCGATTTGTCTTCATTCTTGATCCACGTATAGCAAGCCTCGAAGTTGGATCCCATGCCGGCTTCGTTTCCTAATGACCAGAAAATGATGGCCGGGTGGTTGTAGCCGCGTTGTACGTTACGTTGGTTGCGTTCCAAGTGCGCTTTGGCGAACAGCGGGTTTTTGGCAAGCGTTTTGTCTCCGTAGCCCATCCCGTGCGATTCGATATTCGCTTCGGCGACCATGTAGATGCCATATTCGTCACACAAGTCATACCACAGGTTGTTGTCCGGATAGTGGCAAGTGCGTACGGCATTGATGTTATATTCTTTCATGATCTTGATGTCCTGGATCATGCGTTCCCGTGAGACGACATAGCCGCCGTCCGGGTCCAGTTCGTGGCGATCGGCTCCCTTGAACAAGACCGGTTGTCCGTTGACTAAGATCTGGGAATTTTTCAGTTCGATCTTGCGGAAACCAACTTTTACAGGAATGACTTCGGCGGTATTGTTCCCGTCTTTCAAGGTTGCGATCAACGTATAAAGAACCGGCGTTTCGGCCGACCACTTTTCCGGATTGCTTACAGCCATGTCGGTGGCGATTTTTCCGGAACCTTTGACCGACGAAGCGGCGACCTCTTTACCTGTTTTGTCCAACAGTTTCAAATCGACAGTTCCGCTGCCTTTCAGGTTTAGGGCAACGTTCAAAGTACCGTCTTTATATTGTGCATCCAGATCCGGTGTCACGCGGATGTCCTGAATGTATTTCGGGGTGCGGGCATATAGGTAGCAATCGCGGCCTACACCGGAGAAGCGAAGGAAATCCTGGTCTTCCAGATAGGTACCGTCGCACCAGCGGAATACCTGGAATGCGATCAGGTTCTTTCCGGGTTTCAGGTATTTGGTCAGGTTGAATTCGGCTTCCAGTTTGCTGTCTTCGCTATAGCCGACAAACTGTCCGTTTACCCATAAATACATATTGGAAGTGACAGATCCGAAATGAGCAAAAACCTCTTTCCCTTTCCAGTCTGCCGGAATCGTAATTTCTTTGCGGTAGGAACCTACGTGGTTGTTCTCCGTAGGAACTTCAGGCGGATTATTTTTGAACTGGCTTCTCCAAGGATATCCTACATTGACGTAGATCGGATCGCCATAGCCGTTCAATTCCCATAATCCGGGCACTTTCAAATCATCCCATCCTTTGTCATTGAAATTTACCTGATAAAAATCAGTCGGGCGCATATCTGCGTTCTTTACCCAGAAGAATTTCCAGTTGCCGTTTAAAGTCATAAAATTCTCGGATGATTCCTTACATCCTTTTAAAGCACTATTTTCATTTTTATACGCGAAATAGTGGGTGTGCATGGGAGCCCTGTTGATTTCGTTTATGTTGGGATCCCTCCACTCGTTTTTTTGAGCAAAAGCTGCTGTCCCGATCAGGGACAAGCAGCAAGCAAGTACGTTTAGTTTCATAAGATGTTATGTATTTGTGATTGTTTAGGATTTCAATCAATCCATTTTTGCCATTTTACTTGATCGTTATAGCCGGCTTCAACCATTGTTTCAATGAATTGCATACCTCTTACGCCATCATACACGGTCGGGAAGTCCAGGCAATCTCCGCTGGGCGTTTCGCCATTTTTAATGGCTCTGACGGTGAGCGAGAAATTGCGGTAGATATTGGCAAAAGCTTCGATGAAACCTTCCGGATGTCCTGCCGGAGTCCGAGTATTCCACAGGGCTTCGGGAGTCAGATAGCCGTTGTTGCCGATATTCAATACCTCGGTCGGGCGATCTCTCCATCTCAAGGTCAGCGTGTTCGGCTCCATCTGGCGCCATTCCAGTCCGCCTTTTTCTCCATAAACACGGATGCGGATGTTATTGGCTTCTCCAGTTCCGATCTGGGTTGCGGTCAGGACCCCTGTCACATCGTTTTCGTAGCGCAGGAATGCCGCTCCGTCGTCGTCGATCGGACGTCCGGGAACAAATGCTTTCAGGTCAGCACAGAGTTCCTGGACTTTCAGTCCGGTAATATATTCACTCAGGTGCCAGGCATGTGTTCCGATGTCCCCTATGCAGCCTGCTTTACCGGAACGTTTCGGGTCTGTACGCCATCCGGCATTGTTGCCTCCCAACAATTCGATCCGTTCGGAAAGCCATCCCTGTGTATACTCTACATATACGCGTCGCAGTTTTCCAAGTTCGCCTTTGGCGATACGGGCTTTTGCTTCTTTGACGGCCGGATAAGCCGAGTATACATGGGTCAAAGCCAATACGAGTCCGGTCTCTTCCACCTTTTTCTGTAGTTGTTTGGCCTCTTCGAGCGAAAACGTCATTGGTTTGTCCACGACTACATGGAATCCTCTTTCAAGTGCCATCATGGCTGGTTCGAAATGCCAACGGTTAGGAGTCACGATCGTGACGAAATCCATCCGTTCATCTTCCGGCAAGGTCATTTCGTGTTCGAACATTTCCTGATAGGTACTGTAAATGCGGTCTTCCGGCAAGAAGTAGGATAAACCGGAACTTTTGGATATCGCAGGGTCTACGCTGAAACATCCGCAAACTAATTCAATCTGGTTGTCCATAAATGCTGCGCGGCGGTGAATCGCCCCAATAAAAGCGTCGCTACCTCCGCCAACCATTCCCATTCTTAATTTTCTGTTTTTCATGATATTATTAAATTAGTAATTCAATGAATTGAGATATTGCCCAAAGTTACAAAATGTTGTAATAACTGCAACATATTTTGCAATAATTATATCTTTCGAGCCTACCTGTAACTATTCAGCCAAAGAACCGGTATGCCGGAATGGCTCGCCTTTATCAGACGAGAGCAAGGATGGCATCAAGAGGGGATTGCCCGTTTTTCCAGGCAGTGTCGGCAATGGAATGGAGAGCGTGGAAGGCATCGGCGCC
>JAGBDR010000102.1 GCA_017937385.1 Parabacteroides sp. | reverse complement strand
CAATAATATATCTGACAATAAATGAAGACAACGACCCGTCACACGAGGATCTGTCACTGATGAAAAATAAGGAAATGTATTCATTCTGCAAAGATACTATGGATGGCTGTCTTTTGAAACATTTTGGTGCGGTTGCCCTGGTAAAATTTGAACTCCTCTTGAATCATTTTACAAAAGTAGTAATTTTGTGCTGGTTACGAAGTAAAAAGAGGTAAATGAAACATAGAAACGACTGCGCATAATGACAAAGTCGTTTCTATGATAAGAATTATATTTTCAATCCTTTCGGTCGATTCCCATCTTTCGCATATAGTTCCGAACGCCCGATGATGACATGCCTGACCCTATGGAATTCTCGGCGTTTCGCGTTATTTCACAGGATTGTGTATCTACCGTATTTTTTAGGTGTACGATGGAATTTATCCTTTCTGTTGTTCCCATTTAGCATACATTTCCCTTGAAAGTTCCACAATCTCCCGGCTCAGTTTCACAAGGTCGATGGTATGTTTCTCCAACTTGTAGAGTAACGCCATCGCCTTCTTCTCCGAAAAGTGGATGCGCAACTCTTTCACGACCTGATTGTAGTTCGTACCGATGGCACGGAACTGGGCGTGGAAGTCCGACAGTTTGGTGTAGTAGTCCACCAGCGTCTTGTTCATCTTCAGCACCTTGAACTTCTGTCCGAAGAAATGCGCCTTGAGAAAGACGGCTTTCGCATACACGTTCGATTCTTCGTACATCGTCAGGAACCTGTTCCATTCCACATCGTCGAAGCGCACCATCACGCAGTGCGTCTTTGGGTTCAATTTGGGATTTCTCCCGTACTTGCTCTTCTTTTTCATGCTTATTCTTTCAATTTTATGGTTTATCCATTGTCTAATCTCCGATTAAAGACCCCCGAAATTATCCGACTGCGGAGGATAATTCTGCCCACGGCGGTGCAAGGATTTTCAGTTACTTAGAATTATTCGGGTAACTGAAAATATATCTTGCTGTGTCTTTGAGGACACAAGAATCCTCTGCCTGTCGGATTGGTCTGTGAGTATAATAACTCATTTGGAATATCAGTCAAGCCGATGGAGTGTATCCACTGACTTGACCGGTTTTACCGTAATCCGCTCAGAGTTTGCGCCACTGCTCGATATCCTCCCGGTAGGTTTCAAGGTGCAGGCGGGCGAGGTTCTCGATAAGTCCCGATGCGCTCATGCCACGCCCGCCGAGACGGCGGACAATCCCATCCAGCTGGTCACGCACCTCACCGCTGACAAACACAGGCTTGCGGTCGGTTATCTTGGGTACTCGCAGGTAAGCGGTACGGTACTCGTCCAGCGACAGCCTGCGTTGTTTGCTGCTGACACGCTTCTGTGGCATTGCCATATCTTCGGGCGTTCCGCCTGACGGTTCATCCGCAGTAACAGTTTCCGCTTTTTTCGTGACAGTCTTGCCGGGTTATGCCAGCTGTCCCGGATCCGGACCGATGTTCTTGTAGAAGTCGTCCATAGACTTCTCACTGCGGGATTCCCTGCGTCCCATTCTTTCCACGATTTCACGAGCCTGCTGCTCACTGATACTTGGTTCTCTTTTCATTGTCATAAAACAGGTTGATTAAGTTATTACTGTGGTCT
>JAGBDR010000032.1 GCA_017937385.1 Parabacteroides sp. | reverse complement strand
CAATAATATATCTGACAATAAATGAAGACAACGACCCGTCACACGAGGATCTGTCACTGATGAAAAATAAGGAAATGTATTCATTCTGCAAAGATACTATGGATGGCTGTCTTTTGAAACATTTTGGTGCGGTTGCCCTGAAATATATCACCCTTTCACGGCTTCTATTTTGTTTAATTCAACATACCAAAGGAAACCCTCGACCTCGTCATAGCCCATTTGCCGGATCAATTTCAGATAGTTCCGTACTTGGCTGTGATAACGCTGGTCCGTGTGTTCTCCAAACTTATAGTCCACCACGACAACCCGGCTCCCGGTAATCATCACGCGATCCGGGCGTTTGGACATCCCTTTGCCGAACAGGATATCGACCTCGTTCAACACCCGTGCCGCACCGTCATACCAGGCAGCTGCCTCCGGCAGGCTCAACAACTCCTCAAGGCGTGCGGCAAGTGCCACCGCCTCTTCCCTGTCGATAACTCCTTCCTGGCGATACCGCTCGACCGACCGCGGAATATCGTTACGGGTACGGATACGGCTCAACACTTCGTGCATCAAAGCCCCATGTTTCCGGCGGGCATTATCAAAGAAATAACCTTTGCCATGCAGGCGCAATTGCAAGCGGTCATCGGGAGAGATAGAACAAAGACGCGCCATCCCGATCTCCAGAACCTCCCGGTTCACCTCCTTTGCTACCGGATGCCACCAGTCGCCCAACTCGAAAACACCGGTCGCGGTATCGAAAGCGGCAGGCAACGAAATCAATTTCTCTCCCTCACGCGTATCAGGAATGTCCATACGCAAGCCGGCCCATAAAGCATCGGTCAAAGTCGATATCTTTTCCACTTCACCGGTTTCTTCCTTCAGCTTTTTCGGACGCGGAGAGAACACGATCAGTTCTTCTTTCGAACGGGTAAAAGCTACATATAATGTATTCAAGTTATCGATAAAGGCATGCAAGCGCTCTTGGAAGTAGTCACCGGCAAAAATCGTCTTTCCAAGCGACTGGCCATAACGCACAGGAACCAGATGCAGGCGGTCGAACGGTTTCTCTTTCGGGTGACACCAGAGGATCACGGGCTTCGTCGGTTTGTGGTCGATCTCCCAGTCGCCAAAAGGAATAAGCACGACCTTAAAGCCCAGTCCTTTCGACTTATGAACCGTAAGGATGCGGATCGCGTTCTGTCCGTCCGGCGTAGCAATTGTTTTCCGACAGCCCGTTTCGTTCCACCACTTCAGAAAACGGTTCAAATCCGCGCTTTCCTTCTGGGCATATTCGGACACCATATCCAAGAACGCCTGGACAAAAACCTGTTCGTTTTCCGGAAAATCGGCCGCAAAAAGGCGAAACAGCCCTTCCGTTATTTCATAGAGGGATTGACGGGAAAGCATTTGCAGGGCCGAGGCTATTTCCGGCGGAAAGGCCGGAGTCTCAACGCCAAATATTCCTTTCAACACCTGATACGAATACAAAGCGATCTGTCCGTTCGTCCGGTCTTCCGGATTTTTCAAGTAACGCAACAAGGACACCATGAAACGGACAGCCGCCGAACCGCTGACAAACAGTGCCTCATCCGATATAATATCGTAGTTGTAACGGTCGGATGGATGCGTTTCCTTATAGGTCAGCAAAGTATCTGCCACTTGCGCTCCCTCCTGGTTGGTACGGACAAGGATCGCAATGTCTTTCAGCGCATATCCGTTATCCTGCAACATCTCCAGCACGCCGGGCAAACGTCCAAGCGCTTCCGCTTTCCAATCCCTATCGTCATCGCCGGAAAGAAATTCGATCCGCACATGCCCGTCTTTCTGCCGGAAAGGAGAAGGAACTTGTTGAAAACTTTTAGTATAGGCAGACATGATCTTGGTGTAAAAAGCCGCACGTTGCTTTTCATTGAGGGAAGAGGCCGACAACGCTTCGTTATAAAACGCCTGAAGGACACCCGGAAGCGTCGTAAACAAAGCATTGTTGAACTCAACAATATTCCGGCAACTGCGCCAGTTGTCTTTCAGCGTTTCTTCACGTACCTCTTCGGGAGAGAAATCGGATTGTACTTGTTCGTCCAACAACTTCCAATCCGAGTTACGGAAACGGTAAATGCTTTGCTTCACATCCCCAACGATCAGATTATCCCGGCCGTGCGCAAGGCTCTCCTCGATCAGCGGACGGAAATTGTTCCATTGCATTCCGCTCGTGTCCTGAAACTCGTCTATCATATAATGATCGACATGCGTACCGGTCTTCTCGTAAATGAAAGGCGCGTCACTGCCTCCGATCACCTTATTCAGCAATTCGGTCGTGTCAGCAATCAACATTACATTCTTTTCTTCCCGGTAGGCGGCTATCTGACGGGACACATCGGTCAGAATCCCCAATGTATAATAATAACGGACAATTTCACGGGCAGTATGATAGTCCGTCAGATTATTAAACAAAGAAACAATTCCTTTGATACAATCGTTCAAACCATCCTCAAAAGCACATCCGATGATCTGCCGGGTACCGAGCGAAACTGTTTTCGTAAAACAACCATCCAAATTATCTGCCAAGCCGATAAAAGTAGCGGACGGTTCTTTCATCTCACCCTGTGCCAAACGGTCGAGAAGCGTCAAGGGCGAACGGCTGCCACCTTTAAAGTCGGTAACTTTGAGCCCGTATTTATTCAGGATCGTCAAACCACGTTCGCCCAACTCTTTGGCTGCGGCCTCCACCGAACGGATGATTCCATACAACACGTTCTTATAGTCTTCCAACGCTTTCTTATCTTCGATATCCCGGCCCACCGCGTCACTGAACGCCTTATAACTTTCCTTGAATACCTCCCGGCTCAAGGCCATAATATCTTTCCGGAGGTTCCATTCCCCACCGTTTTCTATCTTATCTTCCGCAAAACGGAGCAACCAGCCCAGCAATTCCTTGCTTTCAGGTTTTTCAAGATCCGACAACAGATTATCGATGGCTGTCGTGAGCACCAGTTCCTGGTCCATCTCAATCCCATAACCGCCCTGCAAACCAATCTCGCGCGTAAAGGCACGCATGGTCTGCTGGAAAAAGCGGTCGATCGTACTGATATTGAAAGCGGAATAATCGTGCAGGATATCAATCAATATTTTAGCCGCCTGCTTCCGTACCTGAGACTCCGTCAACGCATAAGCGGACTTCAGCAATTCCACATAATCCGATTTCCTGCCGGAAGCCAAGTTATACAATTCATCGACAATCCGGGTTTTCATCTCGTCCGTCGCCTTGTTCGTAAAGGTAACAGCCAGAATACGCCGAAAAGCACCCGGCCCCGTAAATAATAAGGTCAGATATTCACCTGTCAACTTGTGCGTTTTCCCTGCTCCGGCGGAAGCTCTATAAACGGTCAGCATACAATCAGATTATACGGCTTTTACCATAGCCTTCTTTTTGCAATAGTTCCAGAACCTTCGCACGCAGGTCACCTTGTATGATGATTTCCCCGTCTTTGGCCGATCCTCCGACACCACATTTTACTTTCAGGAGTTTGCCAAGTGCTTCCAAATCTCCGGTCGTCCCCCGGAAACCGGTTACCAATGTCACGGCTTTACCGCCCCGGTTCCGCTTGTCCAATGCAACACGCAACTGCTGTTTCTCTTTCGGCAGCGTTTCTTCTTCGGTTGACTCTCCTGTATTGTATTGAAAATCTGGGTTTGTCGAATACATAATACCCAGACGGTCTTTCCAATCGTTATTCTTCATATTTCATCTTTTCTTAATAACTCCCGTATTTCATCCACACGTAATCCGGTAAACTGAGCAATACTTTCCTCCGGCATTCCTTGTTGATACATTTTCCGGATCATGGAATACATTTGGGCTTTTTGCTCTGCCAATTCCGTACCAATCACAGTGATCCGCATATCCTTTTCGGCAAGCTGCGTATCCTTCTCAACAAGCTGATTTTCCTTTTCGGCAAGCTGCGTGTCTCTCTCGGCAAGCTGTGTATCCTTTTCGGCAAGCTGTGTATCTTTCTCGGCAAGCTGCGTATTCTTCTCAGCCAATTGCAGATCTTTTTCAGCAATCATTTTATCGCGATTCATGATTGCAGTATCACGTTCTTCAATAGCTTTGAAGTATTCATCTTCGACATTCATATCTTGACGCAGGTTAGAATCGGCAGCGGCAGTCAAAAGACGGTGAAGGATATACTCCATATCCTGATCGCCGGCATAACGATTTTCATCAACCAGAAGGACCTGATTGTTACATCTGTCTTTCATCGTTTGATCAAAGACACTGAGAACTTTGTCCAAACGATTGTTTACTTGTCCACGGAGAAGAGGAATCTGCACAATGATACTGTTATGAACCAAACTCTCTACAAACGGATCCGGAAGTCCTTTCGTCACTTCCATTCCGGCATAGTTGTAGGATTTATGGTTCACATACAAAACTGGCTCCTCGATGTCACCCACCCGATGACCGAGCAGATAGACCGCCACCATAGGAAGAGCTTCCGTTTTGTGCTTTCCTTCACCAACCATATTCTCCGGATTGTTATACTGTGCCCCCAAATATTGCCGGAAGCGCAAAGTTTCCGTTTCCAACCATGTCTTTTGAAGTTCGATCAAAATCAACCGGTCACAACCATCTTCCTCCTTTACCCGGGCGGCAAAATCTATACGGAACATGGATATTTTATCCCGTTGCCCATTGGTGTACTCATGGCGACGTGCCTCCACACTCAGGATTTCTTTCTTCAATAATGCAGAAAGGATTATTTTGGCGATCCGCTCGTCTTCCATCAAGTATTTGAACACGGAATCATAAATCGGATTAGCTATCTGTATGACCATAATTTGTTTCCTCCTTGGTTTTGCCGTAAAGATACGTTTTTTATTTTCATCCACACAACCTTGACGAAAACTTTATCAGTACGAAAACGACACCCCCCAGCAAAACGAAGCCCCCGAGAGCAGAGACACAATAACATGATGTCTCTACCTCCCAGGGGCTTGTTTTGTGCATAGCTTTCGCCCTTCACAGGGGTACGGCTATTAGAACTTTTAATTTCAATATACTTTAGTATTATTAATATTAAATCTAACCGCTTGTTCGCCTGTCGCAGGGTAATTGCTGTTGTTCCAGGTAGAGACGCACGGCCGTGCGTCTCTACGGGGGGAACGGCACGCGGCCAAACATTTTAGAATTATTTGATTATAAATTCATGTTTATTTTACGATAGCCTTCACAGCTTCTTCGCCTTCGACAGCTACGACAACTACACCTTGAGGAGCAGCGATTACAGCATTGTCAGAAACCAGAACCGTGTTAGCGACTACCTGACCCAGGATGTTGCTGATCACAACCTTCTTGCCGGCAGCACCAGCGATTGTTACTTGACCTTCACCGGCGATAACTTTCACTTCAGAAGTAGCGATGCCTTCGTTAGAAGTAGCAGCTTCGTCTGTGGCTTCAACGTTGAATGTAGCAGCCTGATCCAAACTTGTTACCAATACAGGTACACTGTTGTGGATACGTACATACTGAGTATAACCATAAGCATTCGGTTCAGCTTCAATATAGAATGCGCCATCTTCAGCAGCCGGATCAACCAAGCGGAATGCGAAGGTTGCAGCGTTCATCTGCTGTTCACCCTTTTCGTTTACGAAGCTCAATGTATCCTTAGCAGCATCTTTTGTTCCGGTGTATCTTGAACTTGCGATTACCAACGTATCATTTTCGAAGTGAGTAGCCGGTACGAATGCCAAACGAACATTATACTGATACAAAGCCTGCTTGTTAGAAGTATTGTAAGCCGTATCTGTCAAAGCTACCAAATATTCAGCCTTGCGAGAAAGAACTTTCTTCGTTGTAGCGTGTACACACTTGCTTGCGTCGTCAGTCTTTTCACCGTCAGCTGTGATGTGCTGGTGGTTAGTAGCATCGCAAGGTTCAACAACGATTTCATCTTCTTCCATATCGGTGTTGCGTACAGCCAACATATACAACGGTTTAGTTGTAGGTTCACCTGTTGCTACATCGTTACGGACGAATGCAGTATCAACGAACAGAGGCAGAGCTGCAGAAGCAGGTTTGTCAGCCAAGTTCACTTCACCCAAGAAGTTCAAGCTATCTTTAGCAATACCGTTGCCGTTGTTAGCATTGCGGTTCAGGCTGTTTTCATACAAGAATGTATTTTCAACATTTGTACGGAAGAACTTAGCCAAGTTGACGTTCAAATCTTTGAAGCCATCGTTAGCAACCGTTTCACCCAAGCGACGGTATTCCGGACGGTCCAGAGGTTCAATAACGAACAAGCTGTTGTTTACTTCATACATACCGCAATTACTCAAGAAGTTTGTAGAAGTTCCTGCATAAATCTTCTGGCATACCAATCCTAATTTACCTGATTCATTTTCACCAACTGAACGTAAGTTATATTTATCATCACCATTTTCACGGATAGCTAATGGATAAACAGCATCATCACTAACATTAGCAAATGAATATTTATCATTCCTTAACCATGACTGGAATCCTTGACCTGCGACATTAAAGAAACGATAAACAGGAACTTTCAACGTATTATCTTCTGTCGTAAACTTAGTGCCATCATAGTAGCCTAATTTACTTACAACAAATACTGTATCTACGTCATAAGAGTTATATCTGCCTTTGTTAGCAACAAATTCAACAGCTGCATCTTCATCAAGATTCAGAATTGCATTGCCATCCTTATCTGCAGAAATCCAAGCATTGTTTTCATAAACAGAAGAGTAGTGAGCGATATGGAAACGCTGGTTCTTTACATCACCTAACCAGTTGTAACCGTCAGATACTTCACCTTCTACAGCAACAATCTTGTACAGTTTTTCACCGTCTGTGTAAATATCATCTGTCTTATCTCCATTTTCACGCAGTTGATTTTTAGCAATCGAGAAAGAAACAGCTTTATTTTCACGGTTCGTGAATGTATATTCAGCAGCTTCTTCGTCGTAAGTAACAGCCCACTGAGTATCCAAAATGTTTCCAGCTTCTTTTACCCAGCCTCTATTGCCACAACCATTTACAGCGTAAATTCTATCACCGTTCTTTTCATCCAAGCGAGTGATTGTAAAGAATTTTTTCTGTAAAAAAGCAGCCGGATCAACAACATTGTTACCCATTTTGATCGTGATCGGGAACAATTTATAATCAATAGAAGCACCCAAAGTCTTTGTTCCATCAGTTGTCAACTTGAAATAACCAACAGAAGCTGCTTCCAATATATCATCCTTGTTCAAAACCTGAACAGTGATACTGTCAATGCTCGTCAATGTTTCCAAGTTATCACTTGCGCTAACCGGTTTATGGAAGGCTGTGAATACGTCAAACATAGTACGCTTCTTCGCTTCCTTCTTACGTTCAGCGATCAAATCCTTTTCAGAAACAGTAGTAAATGCATATACATACTGATTAACTGCCGTACCTCCTGCATTCGTCTTCTTAGCTACGATATATTCATATTCATCGTCTGCGTTTTTGAAACGGAGAGATACATTAATTTCATTATCAGCAGCGTTTACAAATTCAGTACCATTCCAAGACATCGGAGCCAAACGGTTGCCTGTAAACGGATCGCCAGCCAATTTACCATCAATAGTGATAGTAAAACCTGTTTTTTCAAAGAAATACAAATCTTTAGCTGTCAATGTATAAATACCAGCTTTGTAAAGACCAAAGTTTACAATAGCATCATCGGTTGTAGCCAATTTGCCATCTTCAGCCTTCAACGCAAACGGCACACCGTTAACACCATAAGGAACTCCTTTTACAGCAGACTGCAAAAAGCCATTACCGCCAACCGTCAATGTTTCGTCTTTCTTGTTCTTGAAGATGAATGTATAATCACCATCTTTATCCAATGTCGGCTCCATTTTCCACAAAGCAGTCTCAGTGATTTCAGCTTCATCAGACAATTCGGTAACTGAACCTTTTGCGTCGCTGACATAATAAATCTTATCACCACTTGTGAATGCCAGCACATAATAACCGTCGCTTTCCGGCTTCGTTGCTAAAATATAGCCAGCGACCTCTTCCTCCGCCGGAGCGACAGTAGAAACAACGCCGTCTTTGGTTTGGACTGGAGAAGTACCTTTATCGCTGACTGACTCCAAAGCCTTGGCCAATTCATCGGCGGAACCGTTAAACTTAACAATAACCCCATCGGCTACCAATTTAGCATAATCAGTAACTCCATCACCATTTGTGATTTCAGTTTTATCATTATTATACAACGGAGAAATTTGAACTCCTATCACTTCGCCGATTGTACTATTGTCTGTATCCCAGATCTGGCAGACATAATCCACTATACAATTCTCGAATGTGTTTCCGGAAATAGTCAACGTTATATTTTCAAAATCGGCAGCAGCAGTAGGTGCAGACTTCCCATCTGTCCAAAGTGCAGCATAATCTGTCGCAATAGCTGCATTGCTTTCGATCATCAAACCGGTAGCAGACCAAGTCTTATCACCATCTTCTGTGGTCTTAACAAATCCTTTGAATTTATTGCCCGTAATAGTAATTTTTGCTTTTTCAGCACCTTCTTTTTGAGCCGTCGGATTTATTGCGATACCGTTAGTCAAATTCTCACTTTCATCATTTCCGCAATTGATTTCGCACCCGGTGATTGTTACACCTTCAGCAATTACATCAATCGCTCTACGGCCGATACCTTTTGCAACAGGAGACACATGGTTAATCTTCAAATTCTTAACCGTACAATTGTTACCAGTAATGACAATAAAGCCATTTAATGTCTTACCTGCACC
Source organism: Parabacteroides sp. (assembly GCA_017937385.1). Taxonomy (GTDB): domain Bacteria; phylum Bacteroidota; class Bacteroidia; order Bacteroidales; family Tannerellaceae; genus Parabacteroides. The sequence goes on along the minus strand of JAGBDR010000032.1, from coordinate 33,350 downwards.
GTCAATAACGACATCGTTGTCTTTGACAAGCAGATACTGTCCGCTTTCCAAAGTCACATCACCTGCGAATGTGATTGATTTCACAACCTTACTGCCCTCTTCACCTGTCTCAACCACCGTGACTTTATCTGGCCACTTCGAAACAGCAGAAGGGGTAACAGCCTCCTCAGCATTCAACGTAAACAACGCACCACTAAGTAATAACGTTGCTACAAGCGTAGAAAACTTTTTGTTCATAATCATTTAAATTAATTGTTAATAAAATAGTGTGTAAAAAAATCCAACAACTAATTTTACGAAGGAGAAAACAACTCTCCGCAAATGATTATGACGGGCATAAAAAAACGCGGGCTTGTTATCTATTATTTAATTAGAGGCTCTGACAAAGCCCATACACCAATAATAGAACAACAGCCCGCGCTTATACGATATAATACACTCCACCCACCGAAAGTGGATAAACTATAACGTAATCAGCGCAAGCATTCACTGTCCATTATTCCGGTGTATTCAAAATTTGTCAGATTTCTAATTAGGAATAATCTTCGTAAAATGCTTACAATATGTAATCAATCCCACACGTTGTGAGCCGCTGCCCACTATGGAATCGTTGCAAAGGTAAATAGGTTTTCCGAATCAACAAGAAAAAACGACCTTAATTTTACAAAATATATGGGTTACAGGACAAAACAAGGTTATTTATACAACATCCTCCCCTGTTTGAGGAAACAACAGAATAGTACCCTATTCGTTAGCCATGAAGAGCTGTACTGTAAAAACGAACGGCTCAGATAGCAAGTATCTGAAAAAAATTCCGGCAAATTTTATACACTCACTTAAAATTACGACCTTTGTTTTTTCAGTAAAGCATACGTACATGAGTTTATTAAATAGATTAACGGGAGTCATCCTGATATTTTGCCTGCCGTTGGCAAAAGGATTCGACGTTCATGCCCAAGCTCAACAGAGCGACAAAACCGATTCCGTAGGTCTCGCCTATGCCGCTTCATTGACGGCTCATGCCGGGAAAGGAGATTTTGCCCCCTACTACATCGCATCCAACCGACATGGGACCATTACCCAACAGGCAGGCGCACAGCTCCGCTTCGCGGCCTGGAAGCCTTTGGAGCGCGACAAACGTTTCTCGTGGAGCGCCGGTGCCGATTTCATTTCAGGGATTTCTACATATACCGATTACCAACGGTATGACGCTTCGTCCAATCAGATGGAAACGAACCGGCAAAGGCCATCCAGTATCTGGCTGCAACAACTTTATGCCGAATTGAAATGGAGACAAGTTTTCCTGATGGTCGGGATGAAAGAACAAGAAAGCGCCTTGTTCAACAATCCGTTAGGCAGCGGGGATTATGTCGAAAGCGGGAATGCCCGCCCTATCCCCGGACTGCGTATTGGGTTTATCGATTTCCAAAACATCCCGTTCACCAAGGGGATGTTACAAATACAAGGAGAGATCGCATACGGCAGATCGACAGATAAGGACTGGCTGAAAAACCATTATAATTACTATAACTATTTCGTCACGGCCGATACCTGGTATCACTACAAACGTTTGTATTTCCGGACTTCACCCGAACAAAACCTGTCGGTAACATTCGGGATGCAGGCGGCCGCCCAATTCAAAGGAGACATCTATTATTACAAAAAAGGACAAATGACAAGCTCCAAACAACAAAAGTTCCAATTGCGGGATCTGTGGGATATGCTGATCACCAAAGGGGAAGATACCTATTATAAAGGCAATCATTTAGGTGCCTGGGATATGAAAGCGGTGTACAGGCTTCGCTCCGGAAGCAAAATCGCCGCCTATTTCCAATGGCCTTGGGATGACGGTTCCGGAATAGGTAAACTAAACGGATTTGATGGAATATGGGGATTGGAATGGAATCAGTCTGAAAAAGGGCTCCTGTCCGGTGCGGTCATTGAGTTTCTCACTTTTATGAACCAGAGCGGTCCCATGCACCTTGACCCGGAAGACAGCCCCGGCTCGAACATGCCCATCCACACCGACGGTTCGGACAATTATTACAACAATTACCAATACAACGGATATACGCATCACGGCATGGGAATCGGCAGTCCGTTCTTTCCCTCTACATTATATAATCTGGATGGATATATGCAGTATGTGGACAACCGCATCCGTGGGTTCCATACGGGTATATCGGGTAGCCTTTCAGCCTGTTTAGACTACAGGATACTGGTAAGTTACCGAGAAGGGTTCGGAACCGGATATGTCCCGCGCAAATCACCGGTACATGATACCTCGGCGATGATTGAAACGACTTGGCAAGTTCCTCATCTGAAAGGACTTTGCGTCAACCTGCAAGTCGGAATAGACCGGGGGAACCTATATGGGAACCAGTACGGCGCACTCCTAAAAGTCATGTATAACGGATTTCTAACTAAAAAATAACAGTCTCATGAAGCCTATATTTTCTAAAAGCTGGGTTCTGATTCTCTTGTTCATGTTGAGCGGTTGTACGCAAAACAATGGAAACATCGGTCCCTATTTCGGTCTTTGGAAATTATCCGAACTGACAATCAACGGAGAGGCGGACCCGGCCTATCACGACAATATCGTGTGGAAGTTCCAGTCTGCCGCCATTTCCATGATCCGGATCCTGGATCATCACGAATCGTCTGATTGTTACGGCACCTGGAAAGAAACAGACCCGAAAACCTTGCAGATGGAGTTCATTTATCATGACGACAGCGACCCCAAAGGGACGTGGAAATATGCGCCATTACCGGAAACCCATCTGCCCACCGGAATCTTTTCTTTGGAAATCATCCATTTGTCTTCCAAACGAATGCAACTGAAATATCAGAAACCCGATGGTACGGTCTATGGCTACAAACTTGAGAAGTGGTAGCCGGAGTTATACGCCCCTGACCGAATCGCGCAACACCAACACCCCTTCCGGTCCCATGTTGAACAACAAGTCCACCACACTCATATTCGGAAGGAAACCGTGTTTATTCTGAAAAACCTGATAATAGGGTTTAGGCACAAATTCCGGATCCTCGCCTCCATGCTTCGGGCGAATGCTCTCGCGGAAATCGTTGGGGACTTCAGGCTGGTACTCTTTCGTATAGATCACATTCGGATGTAGGTCAAGCAGCTGGCAGACCAACTGGCGCAGCTCTTCATTAAAATCGAACAGGAATTCATACTTCTTTTCATAAAAAGGAGCGAAATCCTCTTCGTAGTATTCGAAAAACGGACTCATATTATAGGCCGAAACCAGCGCATTCCAATGCAGGTGGCGCCAGTTTCCGTGATCGGAGATACGGATGTCCCGGGTCAGGCACTTCAGCGTGTCCGGTTTGACGATAGGGACCGACAAGGCCAGCGGCCCGTTGGCGGCAGCGATGGTACAACGGTTCCGATACGTCTGTTTCAAGTAGTTTTCAGATGTTTCGATACGGACTTCCGGATATTGGAACAATTTGCAATACTGCTGGACAGGGCCCAGATAGGTTGTAGAAAGATAGACAGGTTGCATCAGTTTACGGGTTTAAAGATTCGTTGTTTGTCACGGCTGAACCAACAGAACCAGGCATTCCCGATGATATGTTCACGCGGGATAAAACCCAGATGGCGGGAATCGACCGATTCGTCGACATTGTCGGAAAGCATCCAGTAATAATCCTGTTTGAAGAAGAAAAACGTAGTTTCCCGTCCGTCCAAATAGAGTTTTCCGTCACGAAAAACAGCCTTTTCTCCAGATTCGGTCAGTATCGCCTCCTTACAGGCGGTAAGGGCCGCTTCATCCAAACGGTACGCCCGGTCTTTACGGGGAACGACCAGTTTATAGGGGGCAACTTGGTTCCGGATAAAATGGATGTTCATCTCTTCCGTCAGTTCTTCACGCAATTGATATTCTTCGAAAGCGGTCAGGGAAAAAGAAAAGCCAAAAGTTTCGTTCTTCCAATTCCGCACCGGTATATTCAGCTTTTGCAAGGCTTTCAGAAAATCAGAAGCACTCTTTTGAGTGATGAAACAGGTGTTAAGCGAACGGGGGGAATGAGGGATCCGTCTTCCGTTCACTTCGTATCCATCGCCACTCACCAGGATCGTATCTCCGGGCATACCGATACAACGGCTCAAGAACAAAGGCTTGCTCACCGTATCTTTCAGAAGCGGACTGGTAAACAGCACGACCTTGTTCCGACCCGGATTCCCTTCAAGCGGTAATTTATCCACGAAGATATAATCGCCTTGATGTAGTGCCTCTTCCATCGCATTCGTCGAGATCCGGTACGATTCGATACAGTAACGGCGGACAGGCACAACAATGAGAAAGGCGATAACAACCGTTACCACCCATCCCATGTAGGGGCGACCTCCATGGTCGCCCTCTCCATTCATCATATCATGATTGTTTTCCCCCATATCAAATCCCTTAATCCGGATGTACCCAACGGAACATACGGTTCCAACGGATACCGCCATCGAACAGGCTGCGATCTTTGTCTAACGACAACCAGATCATAATCGGCTTGCCTACGATATGGTCTTCCGGCACGAATCCCCAAGAACGGCTGTCGGCACTATTATGGCGGTTATCACCCATCATCCAGTAATAATCGTATTGAAAGGTATAGTCCGTTGCCGGCTTACCGTTGATATAGGCCTTACCGTCTTTCACTTCCAACGTGTTGTGCTCGTAATTGACAATGCACCGTTTATACAACCCGATATTCTCTTCCGTCAAATGGATTGTAGCCCCTTTTTTCGGAATCCATAAGGGACCGTAGTTGTCGCGGCTCCATCCGGTCGGATAGTCTACCGGATAATAGTAATCGGAACCAACGGGGTCCGGTTCAAGAACCACCTGTTTCACGACCGGAAGTTTTTTAGCCTTTTCCAATGTCTTCTGCGTCAACGGGAAATGATAGATAGGATTATACTGCCCGTTGGCGTTCGTCTGAATATTCAACTTCGACATATACGAGGAATTGTAGCTCCCGTCGATCAGCATCCGGTCTGCCTTGCTGACCTCCAGCAAGCGGAATTGTTCTTCGCTCAACATGGAACCGTCTGTCTCGACAAAATAATTGAGCTGCATCTTTTCCGGATTCTCAGCGGCAACACCATCGATATAGACCTGGTTGTCACGAATTTCAATCATATCGCCCGGCATACCGATACACCGCTTGACATAATTCTCACGTTTGTCGACAGGGCGGTAGATCACGTCGCCGAACTCCGCCTTATTCAGAAGGATGGCTTCCCGTCCGTATTGTTCGACGGAGTGGTAATAATCCGGGTTCTGCACCTTCAAAGCGACCGTATCGCCGGCCGGGAAGTTGAACACGACAATATCATCCCGTTTCACATGGCCGAAACCTTTCACCCGTTTGTAATCCCATTCGGGCCAGTCCAGGTAGGACTTGCAATTGAGGAACGGGAATGTGTTTTGTACCAATGGGAAAGCGATCGGCGTGTTCGGCACGCGCGGTCCGTAACTGAGCTTGCTGACAAACAGATAGTCGCCTACCAACAAAGACTTCTCCAACGAGGAACTGGGGATCTGGTAGTTCTGGAAGATAAAGATATTGATGAAATAGACGGCAACCAACGCAAAGAGGATATCGTCTACCCATTCCAATATATTCCGTATCTGCGGGTTCTTAGAACGTTTCCAGGCTCCCCAAGGAATATATTGGGTCAAGAATATATCGGCAAGCAGGATATAGCCGAGCGTCAACCATCCGTTTTGCATCCAAAGGATGAAAAGTCCGTAAAGGACAGCGGCTATACTGAACCTTATGTATTGCTTTTTAGTGAACTTTTTCATGTCTTTATATCCTCATTTTAGAATTTCAGCATATCGTCCATCCCGAGGAAGCCTTTCTTTCCGACGGTAAATTCGGCGGCAATAACGGCACCCAAGGCAAATCCGGCACGGCTCTTCGCATCATGCTTGATGCTGATCGTGTCGACATCCGATTCGTAGGTGATTTCGTGAATGCCCGGCACTTCTCCTTCGCGAATGGCATGGATTGGAATATCGGTCGCCTTCTCGGCCGTCTCCAATGTCCAGCGATCTTTTCGGTCCACATTTTCAAGGATTCCCTCCGCCAATGTGATAGCGGTTCCGCTGGGAGCGTCCAACTTGTGGATATGATGGGTTTCCATCATTTTGATATCGTAGGCGGGAAAGTTATTCATGATCTTTGCTAAGTATTTGTTGAGGGCGAAAAACAGGTTCACACCGATGCTGAAATTGGAGGCATAAAAGAAGGTTTTCCCCTCTTTCTCACACATTTCCTTGACCTGTCCGAGCTTGTCGAGCCAACCGGTCGTGCCGGAAACAACCGGAACGCCAGCCGCAAAACATTGCATATAATTGTCGAATGCCGTTGCCGGAGTCGTAAACTCGATCGCGACATCAGCCCTTTTGAAGTTGTCGGAATGTATCTCTTCCGGATTGTTTATATCAACAATAGACACGATCTGGTGTCCTCTTCCCAACGCAATCTGTTCGATGGTCTTCCCCATCTTCCCATAACCGATAAGTGCAATCTTCATATTTATTATCTATATATTTAACTTTCCACTGATAATGTGCTGCAAATATAAAGAATAATGATTAGATTTGGGGCATAAATCTCAACTCTGAAAAAAGATGGAACGTTTATTACATTATGTTTGGAAATACAAACTTTACGCAGCCACCTCATTGGCAACCACAGACGGACGCCCCGTCCAAGTAATCGACCCCGGAACGCAGAATACGGATGCAGGTCCCGATTTCTTCAATGCGAAAATAAAAATAGATGGAACGCTATGGGCGGGAAGTGTCGAAATCCATGATAAATCCTCCGACTGGCTGCATCATCATCATGAGACGGACAAGGCGTATGACGGCGTAATCCTCCACATTACAGGCATGGACGACTTTCAGCCCGTCCGGACAAACGGGGAGCCGATCCCCCAAATGTGCTTAGCCGTTCCGGAAAATGTCCTCCGGAGCATAGACTGGTTACTCTACCGGGAAACGGTTCTCCCCTGTCTCGGCCATATAGCCGGAATCGAACCCTTGCATATCGCCGGCTGGATGGAAGCATTGCTGAGCGAGCGGCTGGAACGGAAAACGCATGACATCCTCCACCTTTTGGATGCGTATGGAACGGACTGGAACGAAGTCTTTTATATTACGTTAACCCGGAACTTCGGTTTTGGGGTGAACAACGACGCTTTTGAACGGTTGGCAAAGAGCCTGCCGCTCCGTTGCATCCAAAAGCAACGGAGCAGCCATTCGCAGATAGAGGCGTTGCTTTTCGGGCAAGCGGGTATGCTGGCGGAGGAGAACGATGACCACTATTACCGCCTGCTGCAACGGGAGTACGATTTTCTCCGCCATAAGTTCGGCCTTTCGCCGATAGACGATTTCGTGTTCAAGAGCCTACGGACACGGCCGGTCAACTTTCCCTACCTGAAAGTGGCCCAACTGGCCGCCCTTTGGGTACAACACGATACCCTGTTCTCTGCCCTCCTGGAAGCCGGAAGCACCGGAGAGCTCAAAAAGTATTTCAGGATTCCTCCGTCCGCTTATTGGGAAACGCATTATCATTTCCGGTACGCTTCCCCCCGGAAAGAAAAGGCCATCGGCGAAAACGCCCTGAACATCCTACTGATAAACACGGTTGTCCCGATGTTCTTTGCCTACGGCCTGTACAACAAACAACCCGAATATTGCGAACGTGCCATCCGCCTTTTAGAAAGCATTCCACCGGAAAAGAACACCATCGTCTCCACTTTCCGCAACGCCGGCATCGCTGTCCGACACGCCGGTGACAGCCAGGCATTAATCCAACTAAAACGCGAATATTGTGAAAAAAAGAAATGTTTATATTGCCGGATCGGTTTCCGAATGTTGAAGCGACAAACCTAATGTCCGCTATCCTTCCCTTCCGTCAAAACCGTTTCGGATGTATTTCCCGTCTTTATGGTTGTTCGTAATATATCGGATGATATACCGGCCATTTTGACGGGAAAAGAATATATACCAAGTTGTATTTTTGCTTGTCTTCCGTTTGAAAAAGACATAGTGCAAGTCCTTTCCATAACGCCCGAATCGTTTCTGTGCGACAGATGAAAGCCTGTAGTGAGGTATTTCCGGTATCGTGTAGACATAATCAAGTATATCATCTACAAGAGCCTCTGCATATTCTATGAGAGAAAAATATTCTTTTTCCAGCAAGGTATCGATTAAATCCAGAAGATAATATTTTATGACTACAGGAACAATTACACTACTTTCCTGGTTTATAATTGGCATAACGCTTTCTTATTTCTTCTTTCATCATCTTACGAAACTCTTCCGGAGTCAATCCGTTTTCCCAGTCCCTCTCAAATTCAATTCTATCCCTTTCTTCTTCTGATAAAGCCTGGGCAGAATATTTGTTTTTGCATGTCGCCGTGTTCTGCATATCTTTTTATGTTATTGATTTTGTCTCTTATAGATGCAAAGATAGATTAATTACGCTATAGATCACTAATTTTCACCGGATTTTTCCCTATTTTTGCGCGTGTTTGTCAAATGTATTCGAAATAGATATAGATGGATCATACATATATACGAAATTCATTCCGCCTCTTGTATGGAGTGCTGTTGTCGGTTATCATGTATTCGTGCGCCAATATCGGTAGTCCGAACGGAGGACCCTACGACGAGACGCCTCCCAAGTTCGTAAGCAGTACGCCACTCCCGAACCAGATGAATTATACAGGTAAGAAGATCGAAATCTTGTTCGACGAACTGATCCAGATCGAGAAACCTTCGGAGAATGTGATCATCACTCCCCCTCAAATGGAAATGCCGGTGATCCGCTCTGCCGGAAAGAAAGCGGTGATCGAGCTGAAAGACACGCTGAAGCCCAACACGACCTATACGATCGACTTCACCAATTCCATTGTCGACAATAATGAGAAGAACGTGTTTGAGAACTTCTCGTTCGCTTTCTCTACCGGAGACATCATCGACACGCTTGAAGTGTCGGGCGTCTTGTTGAATGCCGAGAACCTCGAACCGATGCCCGGCATCACGGTCGGCCTGCACAAGAACCTGGAAGATTCCGCATTCGTGAAGCTCCCGTTCGACCGTACTTCCCGGACGAACGACAAAGGACAGTTCACAATCCGGAACATCGCCCCCGGAAGCTATCACATTTTCGCCCTCAACGACGTGAACCGCGACTACAAGTTCGACCAATCGGGCGAAGATATCGCGTTTTCGGATTCTCTCATCGTCCCATCCTTCGAACCGGCAACCCGGCAAGATACAACCTGGAAAGACAGCCTGACGATCGACACGATCCGGACGATCGGCTACACCCGTTTCTTCCCGGACAACATCGAACTCCGCCTGTTCAAGGAAAAGTTCGAACGCCAGTACATGGTGAAACCCGAACGCCCAGACGAGAAATACTTTACCCTGCGTTTCAACGCCCCACTGGACACGCTCCCCGTGCCTGTCCCCCTCAATTTCACTCCGGAAGACAGCACGTGGTATTTCGTACAACAGACGGAAGGCGGTGCGGCCGTCAACTACTGGATTGCCGATTCGACCGTCTGGAAACAGGACACCCTGCAAGTGCAGGTTTCCTATCCGAAGAGCGACTCCCTGAATATCCTGCGCCCACAGACCGACACGGTCCAATTGGTGTTGCGCCGCCGTCCGGTAGAAAAGAAGAAGAAAAAGAAAGACGAACCCGATCCGATCGTGTTCTTAGGCATGCAGATAGACGCTCCCCGTTCGATGGACCTGTTCGACACGATATCCGTGACTTTCAACGAACCGATAACGGACATCAGCAAAGAGATGTTCTTCCTCGACCAGAAGATCGATACCGTCTGGAACGCCGTAGATTTCGATTTCTTCCCCGACTCGACCAACAGCTTGAACTATTTCATCAAACGTCCGTGGAAATATGGGGAAGAGTATCGCATCGAAGTAGACTCAGCCGTCATCTACAGCTTCTACGGGAAATGGAATGATCTCTTCTCCAGTGAGTTCAAGATCAAGCAAGAAGATGAATACGGACACCTCTACCTCAATATCAACGGGGTAGACACGACTGCGTTCGTCGAATTGCTAAACACCGGAGACGCTCCCGTCCGCAAGGCGAAAGTGAAAGATGGCGGAGCGCTCTTCATGGATCTGAAACCCGATAAGTATTATGCCCGTATCGTGATCGACACAAACGGAAACGGCGTATGGGACACCGGCAATTATGCAGAAAAGCGGCAGCCCGAAACCGTTTATTATTCACCCAAGATGTACGAGATCATGCAGAACTGGCAGGTCGAGGAGACCTGGAATGTCAACTCCACCCCGCTGTCCAAGCAAAAGCCTCTTGAGATCACGAAAAACAAGCCGAAAGAAGTAACCAAGAAAAAAAGGAACTACAAAGATGAGAACCAGCAATCATCGTCAAGGAATAATCGCGGCGGCAACATGGGAATGCCGTTCTGACGCCGTCCGCCTGTGTCTGGCATTTTTACTGTTGCTATCGGCCGTATGTGCGAAAGCGCAGGAAATCCCGGTCCGGAACAGGTTCAACCCCGGCGAAGAGGTGCAATATGAACTGTACTTCAAATGGGGCCTTCTCATGTCCCGTGCAGGCCACGCCACCCTTTCCGTCCGCGATACGGAATACGAAAGCAAGCCTTCCTGCCATTACCGGCTTCTCTTCCGCACCACCGGCATTTTCGAGAAGGTCTACAAGATGCGGGACACGATCGATTGCCACTTCACGCCCGATATGTTGCTTCTGCGGAGCGAGAAACGGGCGAACGAGAACGGCTACTATCTGATAGACGACCTCCGTTTCTCCTACGAACAGAAGAAAGTACTCGCCCATTCCCACCGTTATACGCCTACCCGCACGAAGATCGACACGATGCTCGTGGCGGAAGATGCTTATCTATTCGATATGTTGGGAGCAACGATGTACCTGCGTTCCCTGGATTGGGACAAGATGACCAGCGGCGACAGTTTCCCTTTTCAGGTAGCGATCGGGCGCGACCGCGTCAACATCAGTTTCCGCTATACCGGACAACAGATCGTAGAACGAGGCGAAACATTGAAATACAGGACCCGCCATTTCTATATCGACATCTACGACGATGTTTTTACCCAAAGCAAGGAAGCCGCCGAGATCTGGATCGGCGACGACGAAAACCATATCCCGGTCAAAATACGAGCCAAACTGAAAATCGGCGCCGCCGAAGTCTATTACAAATCCTCCGAAGGCCTGCGCTATCCGCTCACTTCGCGGGTAGAGATCAGGAGGCGGTAACACATTCACACCACTTGGCGATTAAAATCATCAAGGGCTTTTGGGTTCAGCAAAAAAATACAATAACCCTATCGGGAGCGTTTTTCTATTTCACGGGAAATTCTGAACGATTCCAACCTGACGTTTTTCTATTTCAGAAGGAAACTTAAAAACAACCGGTTGAATGAACACGGCAGGAAATCAAAAAAAGGCCCCTTGTTGTCACCGAAAAGCCCCCAAAACTGACAATGTGGAAAAGCTGAACTCCCGGAGAATCGTCCGTAGCAAAACAAAAGTTGCCCTCGCTCCGAATATCTCAAAAGAAAAAGAGGCCTTTTCTGCCATGAGGAGGGACTTCATCGCCATGACGACCGTCTTCACGGCTTCCGAAGTCCGACTTCGAAGTCTGTGAAGTCCGACTTTAGGGCGATGACGACCGTCTTCGTGGCAAAAAACTGCGCACTTCACAGCGGAATCTCCCTCCTCCCCCATGAAAAACCGGAATTCACAGCAATCCTTAAAGGATATGCTTCGTTGTTAATAAAACAATATTTTACAATAACCCTACCGATTTCTATATCTGCCGTACCCGTTCCTCGCGCAAGTTTTCAGGCAGAAAACCGGGAAACTACTTATTCGCTTCGCTCCAATCACGGAACATTTCGATCGCTTTCGCCAATACACCGGCCGAACCTTTAAACTGGCCGGAACCGCTCGGCACTCCGCCTTGTCCATACCATTCATAGAAACCGCCGTTTTTAATGACACGGTCGATCATCGGCCGGACTTCGGCATAGGCCTCTTCCACCATGCCGTTGGCGATCAATTGCTGGATGGTACGGCCTCCGAACCAGGTCCAGTCGCCTCCGTTCTGATAATTGTAGGGCTTGGCCATGCCTCCACGGAAAAAGCCGTCGGGATAAACCGGATAGAATGTCAAGCCGATACTGGGCATTCCCGAAAGACGCACATTTTCCAACATCTGGGTATTGACCGTACGGATTTCATCTTTGGACAACAGGCCGGCTTCCATGGCAATAGTCGTACCGCCATGATAATGGATTTGATTTTCATCGAAACCTTCGGGTATCGGAGATTCTTCCGGATAGAGATGGGGAATAAATTTCTGGCGCTCTGCATCCCAAAGATGCTTGCGGACGTTCGCTGCAATCCCGTCACGGATGCCTTTCCATTTTGTTTTCAAGGCATTATCGTCTGTGAGCGATTGCAGTTCATCCAGAGCTAAGATAAACATGGCATTGTCATACACATCGATCGCCTTATCGGACAATTCGTTCATGTCACATCCGAAATCGTCGTTCGGCTGCACATCGCCCCAGTCAGCCGTCATAGCGCCATAAAGCAAACCATGTTTTTCATCATACCGTTCGCGCATCAAGTAATCGACCATTCCATTCATGCGATCCAACACCGTGCGTCCGGCAATTACCTCATTCAGGATCTTGCGGTCACCCGTCTTGCGAATATATTTCCCCACGATCTGGATCAGGGACGATTCCTGATCGGTTTCCACCGTATTCTTGAAAGCGACATGATCCGGTGCCGCATCCGAATAATAAGGATGGTTGTCATACCAAGTAAAATCCTCTTTCAGCACATAACCGTCAATCATTTCATCATTCGGCTGCTGCAAGGCAAAAAACAACAGGATGGCATTCCGTAAATCAGTCGGATCGCTTTCTTCGCAAGCCACCTCAATAAAGGTATTCATATCACGCGCCCAAATCTGCGAATAACCGCTGCCGGCATTAAAACCGCTGCGGATCACGGCACGTGCCATACTATCTACGACCTGTAACGAAACATCATGGCTGATTTCATCCGCCAGTTTCTGCGTGGGCGTCGGGGCTGTACAGGAAACCAATGCCCCTAACAGCAAGCCCATCATATAAGAACTCTTCTTCATGGATTCATTTTTTTGTTTACGGCAAAAGTAGGCGATCCCATCCAGATAAACAGAAACTTTTATCCCTATTTTCTTATACATTCTTACGAATATCATCCGTTTTCGAAGATATATGGAGAATATGAGGCGCACACACCACAGGCATGTTTTTTCAAATTCCCACAGAAAAGCATTGGTTCTTCCGATTCTTTTTCGTACTTTCGTCTTTCTTAATAAAGGAAAAGAAAGTTTAATACGCAGCAAAATGGATATCAGCCTTGAATCAACATATCTGGAAGGACTTGGGAAGGGAGATCATAAGGCTTTCGACGGGCTTTATATCCAATACAGCCCCAGACTGAAGCACTTCTTGACCGGTTTCATCAAGAATCCGGAAGAAGCAAGCGACATGACGCAAGATATCTTCTACAAAATCTGGACGAACCGGGAAACGATTGCAAAAGTAGATTCTTTCAAAGCCTATCTCTTCCGCATGGCCCGCAACATGATCTATGATTACTACGAACACAGCCTGATCGAAGAGAACTACCAACAAAAAGAACAAAACAGGCCGGTCTATGACGACCTGATAGAGGAAGAACTATACGCCAAAGAGCTGTCGCTGCTCATTGACATAGCCGTGGAAAAGATGCCGTCTCAACGCCGGAACATATTTAACATGAGCCGAAAAGAGGGTTTGAGCAATGAAGAAATCGCCCAACGGCTGAACATCAGCAAACGGACGGTAGAAAACCATCTGACACAAGCCCTTGCCGAATTGCGGAAAATCGCATATTCCACTTTATTGCTTTTTTTCTAAAAAAAATAGGATTCCGGCTGTGTGTGTTTCCCCACTTACCCGTCTGCTATCATATAAAGACGAAAAATGGGCAAAAACAGCATACATATATTAATAGAGCGATTTTTCGGGAACGAGCTGTCTCCGGAAGTGCAAAAGATGTTCCATGCCTGGCTACTCGACCGGAAGTTTCAGGAAGAGAAGGAAAAGGCGATGGGCACATTATGGGAAGAGGCTTCAGCCGAGGCCGACGAATCTACCTTCCGGGAATTATCTCAACTACATAAGCGGATTGAAGCGTCCGGCCGGACGCTTCACAAACCAATTGGTTTGTACATTAGAAGAATTGCCGCCATATTACTATTGCCATTACTGGGTGCTTTCGGGACCTACTATTACTTGACAAAAGTAAATCCGGTCATGGAAGAAACCCAACTGAAAGAATGCTTCGTTGCCAACGGAGAACGGAAACAGGTAGTACTGCCCGATGGGACGAAAGTCTGGTTGAACTCCGGTTCCTTACTGGTTTATGACAAACAGTTCAAGGGAAAAAGACGCCTCCTGTTCCTCAACGGGGAAGCCCGTTTTCAAGTCGCCAAGGACCCGGCAAAACCTTTCTTGGTCAAAACCGCCCACATGACGGTCAAAGCACTCGGTACCGTGTTCAATCTGAATGCCTATTCAGACCAGGATGTCACGATCGCCACCTTGGAAGAGGGGAAAATCCAGGTCGATCCTTGTTTGAAGAACGACACAAGCCTGATCCTGTCACCCGACGAACAAATCATCTACAATCACCGCCAGGAAACCCTGTCACTCAATACCGTCGATGCCGAGCGCGTCATGCAATGGACCGACGGATACCTGATATTCCAGACAGCTTCGTTCGACCAGATCATAAAGACTATCGAACGCAAATTCGACGTAACGGTCAACTATGAGACAGGCCGTTTCGCCGGCAGAAGCTTTACCATGAAATTCAATCCCGACGAAAATCTGGAACAGGTTCTGGAAGTCATGAAAGAGATGATAAAAGGACTGAATTACAAAATAAAAGAAAACAAAGTGTATATAAACTAAACCAAGAGGAGATACAGCCATGAAAAAAAGAACCGGGAAGATGACGCCAATCAGATCTCCCCGGTTTGAAATCGAGCAACACTATTATTCATTTCTCATTATCCGGCAGGATAACAATCATGCATAGTATTTACTTAAATATCTAACTTGACAAAAATATGGAATTAAACCTGAAAATACAACCGAACAAGCTAATTTGTTTGTTCCGCGTTTCATTAATGTTTTTTCTTTTCTTTTTTGCGCAACAGACAGTTGCCAACAGCCAGTCGATCACGCTGCCATTCCAGAACATCACAATCAAGGATGCTTTCACTGAAATAGAGAAGCAAACGGGCATGTCGGTCGACTACGACGAATCGGTCATCAACCTGAATAAACGGGTCAACGCCTCTATCAACAACAAATCGTTGAATGAAGCGCTTGCCCTGATCCTCAAAGAGAGCGGATGTACGTTTGTAATCAAGAACAACCACATCATCATCTCCGCCCAAACCGTCCAACAGCAGAAGAAACAGGTAACGGTTTCCGGTACGGTCAGTGACAACTTAGGCCCGATCGTCGGTGCAAACGTCGTGGAAAAAGGCACAACCAACGGAATCATCACCGATATGGACGGCAATTACACATTATCCGTTTCAGAAGGAGCCGTCCTCCAGTTTTCCTACATCGGCTATGTAACCAAAGAAATCACAGTCGGCAACCAGAAAAACATCAACGTACAGCTGGCAGAAGACGCCCAGAAGCTGGAAGAGGTGGTGGTGGTGGGTTACGGTACGGCCAAGAAAAGCGACCTCGCCGGATCTGTCGTCCGTGCCGATCTGGAGACTTTGCAGGAATCACCGAACATCAGTTTAGGTTCGGCATTACAGGGAACCGTTCCCGGTTTGAACGTCGGAGCCGTGTCTGAAGCCGGTAAAGATCCGGAAATGTCTATCCGCGGCCGTACGTCCATCAGTGGTGGCAACAGCCCGTTGATCGTATTGGATGGTATCATTTTCCGTGGCGATATGGTCGATATCAATATGAACGACGTAGAATCTATCGACATCCTGAAAGACGCAAGCGCCGCCGCCATCTACGGATCGGAAGCCAGCAATGGGGTGATTCTGATCACGTCCAAACAAGGGAAGGTGATGAGCAAACCGATGATCGAATATAGCGGTTCGTACTCTTTCCAGTCGCCGACCAACAAGGATCTGTATCCGGAAAACAGGGAAGGATTCTTGCGCAAAATCGCCGACCGTTATTTGGATGAAAGCCGTATCGGTGATGATATGTTGACGATGAATCCGAACTGGGATCCCTCCAAGCACTTGATGGACAACAATTCATTGGAAGGATACATGAACGGGACAGATACCAATTGGTGGGATCTGTTGCTCAACGACCATCCTTACATCCAGAATCACAACTTAAGCGTCCGAGGCAAAAGCGAACTGAGTGGTTACTTCTTCTCTGTCGGATACACCGATCAGCAGAACTTAATTATCAATGATACTTATAAGCGATACAATGTTCGCCTAAATCTGGATACCAAAATCACTAATTGGCTAAAGGTGGGTACACAATCATTCTTTACCATGAGCAACTATTCCGGTGCTGCTCCCAGCATCAGTACGGCCATGGGCATGCCACCGCTTGTCAAACCTTACAACGAAAATGGAGATTTGATCAGACAGCCCTACAAAGACTACAACAACCCGTTACAGGCTGTCGACCAGGATGATGTAAACAGACGGTACAACCTATTCGCCAACTTCTTTGCAGACATCGACTTTCCTTTTTTGAAAGGATTAAATTACCGGTTGAATTTTTCCCAGAATTTGATCCATGCCCAGGAGTTCAACTCCAACGAATGGGGTGAAAACTTCACTGGCAAAGCAAGCAAGGCGAACGCCACTACCTATAATTATACGGTAGACAACATTTTGACTTATAAAAGGACTTTCGGCAAACATAATATCAACGCAACCTTCGTGTATGGTTTGGAAAAACGCCAATATGAGAAAACGACAGCCGAATCTTCCCATTTCAGTAACTTCGCGTTAGGCTATAACTCTTTGGAATCCGGTCAAGCAGACCTGAATAAAGTAAGCTCCGATGCTTGGGAAGAATCCAGCTTATACATGATGTTCCGTGCCGCTTATACGTATGCCGGTAAATACATGTTCACAGGAACTGTCCGTCGTGACGGGTTCTCCGGCTTCGGAAGCAACCACAAATACGGCGTATTCCCATCAGCAGCAGTCGCTTGGCGTATCAGCGAAGAAGACTTCTTCAAAGAGAATGTCAATTGGATGGACAACCTGAAATTACGCTTATCATACGGACAAAACGGAAACAGGACCGTAGGCCGCTACGAGACATTGGCAAAAATGGGAAGTGGAAACGGTTATCTGTTTGGAGACGGAGCCAGCGCAGAACAAATGCAATGGATCAAGTCGCTTGCCAATTCCGATCTGAAATGGGAAACAACCAATACATTCAACGTTGCCGCAGACTTCAGTGCTTTGAACAGCCGGATCTTCGGTTCTTTGGAATACTACACGTCTACGACAAACAACGTATTGTATAATATCAACATCCCACAAATAAACGGATTAGACAAAATCCCCAGCAACATCGGCAAATTAGGGAACCACGGGTTTGAAATGACCGTAACCAGTGTTCCTGTCGAGACCAAAGATTTCAGTTGGGACATCACCTTCAACTTCTCCCGCAACCGCAATAAAGTAAAAAGCATTTTGGGAATCGATGCCGATGGAGACGGGCGTGAAGACGATTTGATCGCCAATAAAATCTTTATCGGACATTCATACGGCGTATGCTATGATTACAATATCATCGGTATGTGGCAGATCGCAGATAAATTGGCAGGCAAGATTCCAGATGGATTCGAATATGGAACCTATAAAGTAGAAGACATCAACGGAGACGGGAAATACACGGCCGACCAAGACCGGAAGATATTGGGATATACAGATCCGGCCTATCGTTTCAGTATCCAAAATTCTTTCCGCTACAAAGATTGGGAATTCAAATTCATGATCAATTCCATACAGGGAGGCAAAGACTATTATTACGGACAACCGGGCAGCAGCCTGGCCAATCCGGACAATATCTACCAAAGCAACCTGTTCAACTTCGATTACTGGACACCGGAAAACCCGAATGCCCGTTATCGCCAGATCGGTTATTACCCGATGGCTTTGGGAGGCTATGGTTTCTCTCCGTATATCCAACGAAGCTTCGTCCGCTTGCAAGATGTCACGTTATCATACAATGTCCCCCAATCATTCTTGAAGAAGTTCAATATCAATCGCTTGAAACTGTATGTTACAGGCAAGAACCTATTGACATTCACTGATTGGGACGGCTGGGATCCCGAAACAGGAACCGGATTGGTAACAGATAAATATCCTGTCATGAAAAGTTATTCTATCGGACTTAATGTGGAATTTTAAAGATCAAACAGCATGAAAACAATCAAATATATCGTACTTGCCCTACTCGCATTCGGAACATTTTCCGGCTGCGATGATTTCTTGGAAGAAAAACCGTTGGATTTCTATTCACCGGAAAACTCCATGATTACCAACGAACACTTCCAGACCTCATTAAACTATTTGTACAATCAATCACGAAAGATCATCTGCAATATTGATCCGGACACTCGTTATACGTTTTATTATGCGACCGATTTTGCGCATAACAGTACCGACTATTACAAGCCGGCCAAGTTAAACGACTATGCTAACACAATGGTTCCCACGTTCGGGCCGGCATTGACTTTCTGGAAAGAATATTACAGTATCATCACCAATGCCAATGTCATTCTAAACCGTATTGAAATGACCGATAAAGTAGATGAAGCCAACAAAAAGGTCATTCGAGGTGAAGCCTTGTTTTTCCGTGGATATGCTTATCGGGCATTGGCACACCTGTATGGAGGCGTACCCTTGGTACTGGAAGAAATCAGCGAACCTCGTCGTGACCTTACACGGGCAAGTCGTGAAGAAGTTTACAAACAAATCAAACGAGATTTGGAGGAAGCCATCGGTTTGTTACCAAACATCGAATCGGTTGCCGATGGGAAAGTAAACAAACAGTTGGCCCAACATTTGCTTACAGAAATCAATATCTGTCTGAAACTCTATGACGAAGCGATCCAAACAGCCACTGCTGTAATCAATCATCCGGAACTCCACTTGATGACCGAACGTTTCGGTTCACGTCGAACAGAGGAAGGCGATGTCTATTGGGACCTGTTCCGCCTGGACAATCAAAACAGAACGAGCGGGAACAAAGAGGCATTATGGGTCATCCAATATGACTATCTGAATGCAGGTTCTTCCAGCCACTACAATATGCCCTGGACGATCATCCCATTCTATCAGAATATCCAAATTGAAGAGAACGGAACAAAAGTCAATGCATTCGCCGGGATCACAGATGGAAAAGGCGGACGTGGCGTAGGTTGGGTACAACCCACCAAGCATTTCTTCAATGAAATCTGGAGCAAAGGATCTGAAAATGACATTCGAAATTCCCAATACAACATTATCCGAGACGTAAGAATCGATAATCCGAAATCGGAAAATTTCGGAAAATGGTTTGTTGCTGACGGATTCTATACGCAAGCAGATTCCATCCGCCAATGGTATCCGATCATTACCAAATTCAGTCGTGTGAATAATTTTCCGGAAGAATTGTGGCTGAAAAACAGTGATGGAAGCCCTCAGATGACTGCTTTTGGAGACCATTTGATGGTTAATGGTGCAGCCAACTCGTATAAAGACGAATATTTCTTCCGTTTGGCAGAAACCTATCTGCTCCGGGCTGAAGCTTATCTGATGAAAGGAGATAAGGGAAATGCCACAAACGACATCAACGTTATTCGTTCCCGCGCACATGCTGAACCGGCAACAGAAGAGGAAGTGGACATCGATTATCTGTTGGATGAACGCTTGCGCGAACTATATGGAGAAGAGACGCGTTCTCTAACTCTTTTACGAATGGGGAAATTAGTAGACAGAGTCCGGAAATACAACCCGATATCCGGCAAATCCATTCAAGATCATCATAACCTCTGGCCGATTCCTTTTTCTGAAATCGAACGGAACATTTATGCCACGATCGAACAGAATCCGGGATACTAATTCATTTTAAATCTTTCAAAGTGTCCGGATGAATTGTCTATCTTTGCATCCGGACACTTTTTTGTATCATCTTAAAATATCATGTATATGCGCATTATCACTTGTCTGATCTCATTATTGCTACTGGTTGCGTGTGCGAGAACACCGCAAAAAGAACCGCTCGCCTTATGGTATGACGAGCCTGCCCGGAACTGGAACGAAGCACTTCCTATCGGAAACGGGCACTCAGGAGCCATGGTCTTCGGAGGTATCGATTCTGAGCAATTGCAATTGAATGAAAACACTTTGTACAGTGGAGAACCTTCCGTCCTTTTCAAGGATATCAAGGTGACTCCGGAGATGTTTGACAAAGTAGTCGGACTGATGCGGAAAGAAAAATACAAGGAGGCAAGCGACCTGGTGTGCAAACACTGGCTGGGACGTTTACATCAATATTACCAGCCCTTTGCCGATTTGCATATCAAAAACAACCGCACCGGTGAAGTCAGTGAATATAAACGCGACTTAAACATTTCAGATGCCATTGCAAGTACGAAATATATACAAAACGGCATCCGCTACGAACGTGAAGTGTTTGCTTCCCATCCGGAAAACGTGATTGTCATCCACTTGAAGAGCGACACCCCCAAAGGACTCGACATCACGCTTGACTTCACCTCGGAACACCCGACAGCTATACAAAAAAGTCAAAAAGACCGTCTGGTCATACAGGGAAAAGCACCCGGCTATGTGGAACGCCGCACGTTCGAGCAGATAGAAAGCTGGGGCGATCATTATAAACACCCGGAACTCTACGATGAAAAGGGAAACCGAAAATTCGACAAACGAGTTTTGTACGGTGATGAAATAGAAAACAAAGGGATGTTGTTTGAAGCACAACTGAAACCCATTTGCCCGAAGGGAAAGGTCGAAATAAATGATAGCGGAATCCATGTAAACGAAACGGACGAAGTCTATTTCGTTATGAGCTTAGCCACCAGTTACAACGGATACGACAAAAGCCCCAGCCTGGAAGGTATAGATCCGGCACAGAAAGCAGCCCATATCTTAGAAAAGGCGACAGCCTATCAATATGAAGAACTTAAGAAACGGCATCTGACAGATTATCACAACCTGTTCGACCGTGTCCAACTGAAGTTGACATCAGCACCGGAACAAAAAGCCTTGCCTACCGATGAACGTATCATCCGTTTTGCCGAAAAAGCCGACCCGGATTTGGCCGCTCTGTTGTTCCAATATGGACGTTATCTGATGATCAGCGGCTCCCGTCCGGGTGGCCAGCCTTTGAACCTGCAAGGTATGTGGAACAAAGAAATCGTTCCACCTTGGAATTGTGGCTATACACAGAATATCAATCTTGAAATGAACTATTGGATGGCTGAATCCGCCAACTTGCCGGAATGCCAGGAACCGTTATTCACATTAATCAAAGAGTTGTCGGAAACCGGGGCGGAAACAGCCCGCAACATGTACGGCAGACGTGGCTGGGTGGCACACCACAATACATCGCTTTGGCGTGAGTCATTGCCAAACGACAATGTCCCCTCTGCCTCTTTTTGGCCAATGGTACAAGGTTGGTTGTGCAGTCATCTGTGGGAACACTATCTATATTCAGATGACAAGGAATTCTTGAAAAACAGAGCCTATCCACTGATGAAAGGGGCTGCCGAATTCTATGCAGATTGGCTGATTGACGACGGCAAGGGACATTTAGTCACACCTGTCGGTGTCTCTCCTGAAAACTGGTTTATAACCCCCGAAGGGGAAAAAACCGCGTTAAGCATGGGCCCCACCATGGACATGGCTATCATACGTGAAACTTTCGAACGCACCATTAAAACAGCTGATATGTTTGACTTGGATGCAGAACTGAGAGCCGAGCTAAAAGGGAAATTGAACCGATTGCTTCCGTATCAAATCGGTAGCCGGGGACAATTGCAGGAATGGATGTATGATTTCAAAGAACAAGATCCGCAACATCGCCATTTGTCCCATTTGTATGGTTTCTATCCGGGTGACCAAATCACTCCCGACCAAACTCCGGACTTGTTCAAAGCGGTAGAACAGACGTTGAACCTGCGTGGTGATGCCGCTACCGGCTGGTCAATGGGCTGGAAGATTAATTGCTGGGCACGCCTGTTAGATGGCAACCATGCCTACACCATCATCCAGAACCTGTTCAACCCTGTCCAGTTCGGTCCCAAGAAGAGAAACGGAGGAGGTTTGTATTGCAATATGCTGGATGCCTGTCCGCCTTTCCAGATCGACGGTAACTTCGGCTATGCGGCCGGTGTCGTTGAAATCCTGTTGCAAAGCCATGCCGGATATATCCATCTGCTGCCGGCCTTGCCCGACGTATGGGCGGAAGGTTCTGTTTCCGGTCTGAAAGCACGGGGGAACTTCGAAGTTGCGATGAACTGGAAAGAAGGAAAACTGGCAGAGGCCCATATCCGTTCGCTGTCGGGGAAAAGCTGCACGCTCCGGGCCGGACAGCCTTTCACAGTGAAAGCGGGTGGCAAGGCTATAGCCACATCCGAACCGGTCCAGTCAAACGGGAAAGAATATTTCCAAACGACATTCGAGACACAAAAAGGGGTAATTTACCTAATCACACCATAAAAACGGAGAGATGACCGAAGAGCAGAGAAGGACAAACGACACCTCCGCTTTCTGGCATAATTTCCGTTATTAGTTCCATTATTACTATATGTTTTCGCGCACACGATATGTTTATTTAAAAATAAACTTCTACTTTTGTGGCTTAAACATATTATAAACCATAGACATGGATAAGAAAGTAATAACCTTTGGGGAGATCATGCTCAGGCTGGCTACTCCAGACTATCTCCGTTTTTGTCAGAGTGACAAATTGAATGCGACCTTCGGTGGCGGTGAAGCGAATGTAGCTGTATCACTTGCCAACTATGGCATTGCGACCGAGTTTGTAACCCGTTTACCCAAAAACGACATTGCGCGTGCTTGCGTGATGGATTTGCGTAAATATGGTGTAGGGACTTCGCACATCGTTTACGGTGGCGATCGTTTAGGAATCTATTTCTTGGAAACGGGAGCGGTAGCCCGTGCCAGCAAGGTGGTTTACGACCGTGCACACTCGGCTATCTCCGAAATCCAGCCGGGAATGGTAAACTGGGAAGAAGTATTCAAGGATGCCTCCTGGTTCCACTGGACAGGTATTACCCCAGCCATCTCACAGGGCGCAGCTGATGCTTGCCTTGAAGCCATCCAAGTGGCAAACCGTATGGGTATCCCCGTGTCATGCGACTTGAATTACCGCAAGAACTTATGGAAATATGGCAAGACGGCCTCTGAAGTGATGCAGGAATTGGTTGCCGGTTGCGACGTGATCTTAGGTAATGAAGAGGATGCGGAAAAGGTCTTCGGTATCAAACCGGAAGGTTTCGACGTGACAGCCACAAACGGCGAGGTCAATGCGGCCGAATTCGAATCCGTATGTACACAACTGATGGCTAAATTCCCACGTGCAAAGAAAGTAATCATCACACTGCGCGGTGCCATCAATGCAAACCACAATACGTGGGGCGGCGTACTCTATGCCGACGGCAAACTGTACCAGTCCCGTCGTTACGACATTACCCACATTGTGGACCGTGTAGGCGGTGGCGACTCGTTCATGGGCGGTCTCATCTACGGCCTGTTGACTTATACGACAGACGACCAGAAAGCACTCGATTTCGCAGTTGCCGCTTCTTGCCTGAAACACACGATCTACGGCGACTTCAACCAAGTAACCGTCGAAGAAGTCGAAAAACTGATGAGCGGCGACGCCTCAGGACGAGTGTCGAGGTAATTGACAATTGACAATTCAATCATAAATCATAAATTATAAATCATAAATCTTATCATGGCAAGATTCAACAAAATGCAGGTACTCGACGCGATCGTCAGCACAGGGATGGTGCCTGTTTACTATCATAAAGATGTGGAAATCGCCAAGCAGGTTGTCAAAGCCTGCTACGAAGGTGGTGTACGCGCATTTGAATTTACCAACCGCGGTGACTTCGCACACGAAGTATTTGCTGAACTAAACAAGTTCGCCGCAAAAGAATGTCCCGAACTGGTGTTGGGTGTCGGCTCTATCGTGGATGCCGGAACAGCTTCCCTGTATTTGCAATTGGGTGCGAACTTCATCGTCGGCCCGTTGTTCAATCCGGAAATTGCGAAGGTGTGCAACCGTCGCTTAGTGCCCTACACACCGGGCTGCGGTTCCGTTTCTGAAATCGGCTTCGCCCAAGAAGTAGGGTGCGACCTGTGCAAGATCTTCCCGGCCGGAAACGTAGGCGGACCTTCGTTCGTGAAGAACATCAAAGCCCCGATGCCCTGGTCCATGATCATGGCAACAGGAGCCGTTGAACCGACGGAAGAAAACCTGTCTGCTTGGTTCAAGGCGGGCGTGACTTGCGTAGGCATGGGTTCCAAACTGTTCCCGAAAGAAATGATCGCAGCCGCCAATTGGGAAGCGATCTCGGTTCTCTGTCGTGACGCATTGGCCGTTATCAAGAAATATCGTTAAAGGATGGAGGGTTGAAGATTTATGATTTGAGATTTATGATTTATGCGTCATTGATAAATCATAAATTATAAATCATAAATCTCCCCCCCCTTCCTCAATTCATAAATCATAAATCTCAAATCATAAATCATGAAAGCCTTCTTAGACTCCAATTTCCTGCTCCAGTCCGAGACAGCCCAAAAGTTGTATCACGAACATGCAGCCCAAATGCCCATCATCGACTACCATTGCCATTTGATCCCGCAACAGATAGCCGACAACTACCAGTTTGCCGACCTGACGGAAATATGGTTGGGCGGCGACCACTATAAATGGCGTGCCATGCGTGCCAACGGCGTGCCCGAAGCTTACATCACGGGAGATAAACCGGCATACGAGAAATTCGAGAAATGGGCAGACACGATGCAGCATGCCATGCGCAACCCGTTGTATCATTGGACCCATCTCGAACTGAGCCGCATCTTCGGCGTAGACAAGGTGCTGAACCCGTCTACCGCCCGCGAGATATACGACGAATGTACAGCCAAATTGCAAACGCCCGAATTCCGCGCCCAAGCTATCATGGAGCGTATGAACGTGGAGGTCGTATGTACGACCGACGATCCGATCGATGACCTGCACGATCATACCCGGATCCGCCAAAGTAGCCTGAAGACCCAAGTTCTTCCCACCTGGCGCCCGGACAAGGCAATGGCTATCGAGAATGTCGATACCTATAACGACTATCTGACCAAATTGGAAGCAGCTGCCGATATGCCGATCCTCAACTTCAAGAACTTGATCGATGCTTTGCAGAAACGACACGATTTCTTTGCCTCACAAGGTTGCCGCCTGTCCGACCACGGTCTGACCACTTTCTATGCCGAACCCTACACGGATGCAGAAATCGAGGCGATCTTCCTGAAAGCGCGTATGAAGAAAGAACTGACAGGCGAAGAGATCGACAAGTTCCGCTCCGCCATGTTGTACGAGTTTGCCGTCATGGATGCCAAAAGCGGTTGGGTACAGCAGTTCCACTACGGTGCAACCCGCAACAACAACGCCCGTATGTTCAAGCTGTTAGGTCCTGACACCGGCTACGATGCGATTGGAGATGCTGAAGTCGCAACTCCGCTGGCCCGCTTCCTGAGCCGTTTGGACGAAGAGGGTGTATTGGCAAAATCCATCTTCTACAACCTGAACCCGCGCGACAATGAGTTGCTGATGACAACTATCTACAGCTTCAACGACGGCACGGTTCCGGGCAAGATGCAGTATGGCTCCGGCTGGTGGTTCTTAGACCAGATCCACGGTATGGAAAAGCAGATGAACGCACTGTCAGACTTAGGATTGCTGAGTCGCTTTGTCGGTATGCTGACGGATTCCCGCAGCTTCCTGTCTTATCCGCGCCACGAATACTTCCGCCGCATCCTGTGTAACCTCTTAGGCCGCGAAGTGGAAGACGGTTTGCTGCCGGCCTCCGAACTGCCGTTTATCGGTAAGATGGTCGAAGATATCAGTTACAATAACGCAAAAGAATATTTCGGGTTCTAAACACCCACAAGGCCGTAGGGCCGGAACTTTTACGAAGGCGGTGTATCAACGGATTCTTCTTCCCGTGCTTGACACAGGAACAGAGTCTCTTTGATACACCGCCTTGTTTTATTTATGACTTCTGCTTTTCACAGAGGAGAACAATTTCAGCCCGTTTCTAAAGGCTATTCATTACTCACAAACATCAAATCACTTTCTTTTGGCCTTAGCCGCCGCCTCTTTGGCCTTTAGAGCTTCGCGGCGGGCTTTTTCTTTGGCTTTCAGCTTCTCTTTGTAGGCACGTTCTTTCTGCTTGCGCTCTTTTTCCTTCTGCTTCAAGCGTTCCTTGTACTCCCGTTCTTTCTGCTTGCGCAGTTCTTCGCGGGCCTTGAGTTTCGCCTTGCGTTCGGCTTCGACCTGTTGCTGCTTGGCCTTACGGTCACGCTCAAGCTGTTTTTCGCGGTCGGCCTTGGCTTTCAGCAAAGCTTCTTCCTCGGCCTTTTGCTTCTTCAACAGTTCCTCGTTTTCCTTGGCTTTCTTCTGCTGCAATTCCTGTTCGGCTTTCTGCTCCGCTTCAAAAGCTTTGCGGGCTTCTTCCTTGCGGGCTTCAGCTTCGGCGGCTTCGCGCTTGCGGAGTTCTTCGATCTCTTTCAACGTGAGTTCCTTCGGCTGTTCGACAGGAGGCGTAACAGCGGGAACGGTATCGGGCGATGCCGCAGGAACCGTATCCGGGGCAAGAATCTTCGCAGGAACGGTATCTGCCGGAAGAACCGGTTCCGCTTTGCGGACGGATGTCGTGTCGATCAGAGGCAATTCAACCGGTACCGTATCTTTCACAACAGGCAGCACCTCTTCTGTTCCTTTTGCTTCCTCTGTCTCTTTTATTTCTTCTGCCTCTTCTGTCTTTTCCGCCTCAGCTTTTGCCTCTTCCTCTTTGATCTGTTCAGCCGTCATACGGGCTTTCCAACGGGCAGCCAATTCGGGGACAGCCTCACCGAAATTCTCCTGGAAGAACTCAATGTATTCCTCAAGCGTCTTCCCCCTCATCAACGTCTCATAGTTGTCGTCGGAGATCGGGAGAATCGCCACATTCTTGTCCAGTGCAGCCGCATAGCCGTCTACCCCGTAGATCATCTTATAATAATGTAGAATTTCATCCAGATTGAAGAAGCCCCGGATCGTCAGCATACTCATCGGGCCTGCCTCCTCAAAGCTCAAGTCAAACTCTTTCACCATAAAGTTGGCAAAGTTATAGGCAGCGACGGCAAAAAGCAACTGGTTGCGGTCGAGCGTACCGGTCGGGAACAGCAACAACATCCGGTAAGGCGTGTTGGGTTCGGCCGTAAAGACACGTGCCGAGTCGGCAGCCGACAACGTGCCATCGTCGCCCACACCGAAACGCAGGTTCCAGGTCATCCCCTTGATACCGCCCTGCACCATCATACGCCCACGCAGGACACCTTTCAGCATTTCACCAGCCAGCTCCGTCACATCGGCCGTCGGGTATTTCTCGACCAATGCCTTCAACGCATTCTTGAATCCTTCGGCATCTCCCGCCTGCACGTATGTCAGCGCCTCCAGGAACATAAACTTAGGCAACAGATCCGCCAACGGGTATTTGGCCGTGACATCGCGGTAATTGCGGCGGACGGTGACGGTATCTTCCGCCAAGTAACTTGCGTAAGTCGCCTGGTAGATCGAATCCTGTACCCGATCCATCATCCGGATGTTATACTCGTAGTTCGGATCGGCAATCGCAACGGCATAATCCGATTCGGGGAAAGTCGTGAGCAATTTGTTCTTATACGCAGCCGCAAGCGTCTGGTTTCCGGAACGGAGCGCCATGAGGTAGACCTGGTAATAGCTTTCCAACAGGTGGTTGTGGTTCGGGAAGCGGCGTTCCAGTTCCTCAAAGGCTTCGGTTGCCAACGGGATATCTTCGAGTTTGTCCTTATAAATCATCGCCATGTTGTAAAGCCCGTCCTCTATGATGATATTGGAAGCCTCGATGTCTTCAGGCGTCAACGGAAGTTGCTGGATGTAATACTCGCGTGTCTTCGGATCGTCGGAAGCGACAGGCTCCAACCCGGCTTCCAGCGAATCGGCAACCATCTCGCCCGGACTACCGGCTTCCTCGCCGGCTGCGTCCTCATTCCCGTCCATCCCGTTCTCATTGAAGGTAGACATCTCTTTCTTACGCCGGCGCCAGTTGTCTTCCAGCGCACGCCGTCCCCATTTCCGCTGGAAAGCGGTCTTCCCCTGCGACACGGCCTGCGGGTTGTAGAAATAGAACCCGCTCCCGCCGGAAGTCGTCGGCAAAGTGATGCCTCCCGTCTCCGTGCCCGGACGGTCGATACCGGTTCCTTTCGCCTCCTGCTCCGCCAGATAGGATTCCTTCTCGGCGAGCGCCTTGGCCTCTTCTTCCTCCTTCTTCACCCGCTCGATGATCTTGTCGATCACGGCAAGCCGTTCCGCCTCCGGCATTTTGGCAAGGGTTTGCAGACTGTCCTGCAGATGAACCGCCTCCACATGCACGACCAGTTCGTCCAGGATGGCAGATAGTTTGGAGACCCGTTCATAGTCCTTGTATTCTTTCCGGATGCCAGCCAACGCCCCGCTGAAGTTCGGCTGCGCCTTGACATAGTCGCGCATCTGGAAATAAAGATCGCCCAACTTGATCTGGCAGATCGCCTTGTCCAGCCCGTTCTGCGTACTTTTCTCCACGCCTAACTCGTAGTTCTTGATGGCATTCACCGTATCTTCACGGCTCATGTAGACGTTGCCCAACGCATAGTAGACCTGGTCGAGCAGGTCCTTGTTCTTATCGCTCTTCGCCATCCGCTGCAACATCTTGACCACTTTCTGGTAATTGCCGCCGGTGAACACTTCAGTCTGGCGGATGCGGGCCGCGAACTCCAGTTCGTAGGGAGGATTAGCCTTGATCACCTGCCCGAACATCTGATAGGCAAGTCCGTTCTGGTCCTGTTCGGCATAGATCTGCCCCAACAGGTATTTCATCCGGGCACGCTGGCGCCGGTTCTTCTCGGCCTTGATCGCCGTCTTGAAATAAGGGACGGCCTCTTCATATTGCTTGTTCTTCACTAAGTAGTCGGCATAGACCGTCGCATACTGGTCCAGGTTCCTGCGGGGAATGCCGTTCGTATTCAGTTTCCCCAAGATATCTTCCGCCTCATAGAACCATTCCATCTCGGAATAGCAACGGGCCTGCCAAAGACGGGCCTCGGCGACCACCTCCTCGTCCTGGGCATAATGGCGGGCGATGTAGGAGAAGGTGGCGGACGCCTGTAAGAAATCGGCGTTATAGAACTGCGCCTGCCCCATCATCAACCAGCACTTCTTGAGGAACGGGTTGTATTCCTCCTGTTCCTGCCAGGCGCGTTGCTTGGGATCGTTGCGCCATCCCGCTTTCTTAGGCGGCTTTGTCTTGATGGAGTGGAGCTTGATCGCCTTGTTGCTCTTCTCGATCGCCCGGTCGAAAGGGCCGCCGGTTTCAGGTTTTTCCTTAGGTTGCGCACTGATCGGATGCATCAGGATCATGTCGGAATAGCTTTCCTTATAGCCATTCTGCATGGAGAGCAACGCTTCGTCAAACGAAGTCTTTCCGTTAAAGTAGATATTATAGCGGGAGTTGAATGCGTGATAGAAACGGCTCGCCTTGGTGTTCTTTTTCGTACTGCAAGACCAGAACAAGGAGACAATCAATAGTGCGATTATATAGTAGAAACCTTTCTTCATTTACCCTTTAACGCTGCAAAACCGCTTTTATTGCTTTCACTATCAAAAAGAAAAGGACCAGGACCAGAATGATAAACGCGCCGGAAGGCACATTCAGGAAATAGGAAAGGACCAGCCCCGCCACACATCCGAAGAAACCGACGGCAATACTTCCGAACATGATCTTCTTGAAGTCTGACGTAAATAGGTTCACCGTGATCTGGGGCAACGTCAGCAAGCTCATCAACAGCATGATCCCGACCAAACGGATCGAAAGGACGATCGTCACGGCGATGCAGCCCATCATCAGATACTCGACCGCCTTGACGGGCAGCCCTTGCGTCACCGCAAAATCCCGGTCGAACGCCACATAAACGATCTCCCGCAGGAAAAGGGAGAAAAAAACAACCAGCAACAACGCCAAAACGGCAATATAGACAATATCTGCCGTCGAAACCGTCAGAATGTTCCCAAACAGATAGGCGGAAAGATTGGGAGCATATCCGGGCGTCAGAAAAATGAAAATAACCCCCAATGCCATCCCCAACGACCAGACTCCGGCAATGGCTGAATCTTCACGCACGTCCTGCGTCTTGCTCATCCATTCCACCCCGAAGGCAGAGAGCACGGAAAACAACATCGCCATCCAGATCGGATTCATCCCTAAATAGAAGCCCAATCCCAGCCCCCCGAAAGAGGCGTGCGTGATCCCTCCGCTGATAAAAACAAGCCGCCGCGACACGATATAGGTCCCGACAATTCCGCAAGCGATCGCGGTCAACAGACTGCCCAACAGGGCATGTTGGAAAAAATCATATTGAAGTAAATCCATTTTCTATCTCCTTATATCCATTTTCCGGTTTTCCGGCAGGCGACTCCGATCCCATGCCGATGGGACGGGAGTTCCATGCCGATGGGATTTCAGTCCCATGCCCATGGGATTTTTGTTTCATGATTATGGGACTGAATGTATGCGCCGTTCGCCGACAATCAGGAACGCTTCGTCTTTCAGTTCATCCGGCAGATTAATCGCCCGCAGTTGCAGGCTGCGCAACCATCCGGCCACCTCTATCTCCTGCAAGGTGTAAAGCACATCGCGAAACTCGTCCACGGCTTCCTCGTCATAGGCATCCGCCTCAACTCCCCGGAAACGGTCCAGCTCCTCATCGTCATAATACTCGATTTTCTTGCTGACCGCAGCCAACAGGCTATCGCGTTCGCAGGTTTCGTGCTGTCCGCAACATTCGTCACCAGCGGACGATTCGAGAACCGCCCCTTCGGGGATCTCATCGATTTCCCCACGTTCCAGCATCCGTTGCAATTTCCGATTCCGAACATAACCGGCGATGGCCGCAACGATGCCCAAAACGACTATTCCTAAAACAATATACCACATAACAATTGACAATTGACAATGAACAATTGACAATGAAATTCCAGACAACGGCCCCTAATTGTCCATTGTCAATTCTCCATTGTCCATTACCAAAAGCCCCGCTTTTTGCAAGTCTTCCCAAAAATGCGGATAGCTTTTGCTGACCACCTGCGGGTCAGCGATCTCGATTCCTTCCGGCCGTACCAACGCAGCGGGTGCAAATGCCATTGCCATGCGGTGGTCTTCATAGGTCGCGATCACAGGATGCGCCTGCGGCTCGCACCGTTCGCCGTTCCATTCCAGGATGCTTCCGTTGCAGTCTGTCAAGAGATACCCCAACTTGCGCAGCTCCGTCTTGAGTGCTTCGATACGGTCGGTTTCCTTTATCTTCAAGCTTTGCAAACCGGTGAAACGGAAAGGGATATTCAGCAGCGCACAGGCCACGACAAAGGTTTGCGCCAGATCCGGCTCATTGACGAAGTTATAGTTCAGTTTCTTTGTCCGGTTCCCGTTGTGCTTCAGGACAACACCCCGGTCGGTAAAAACCGTCCCTACGCCCAACTGCGCGAACAGTCCGGCGCCGGCGGCATCTCCCTGCAAACTGTTCTTGAACAATCCCAACAGTTCGATCTCAGCATTTCCAGACAACGCCATCATGGCATACCAGTAGGAAGCGGCACTCCAGTCGGATTCGACCGTAAAGGGAACCGGACGATACTCCTGCGGCCTTACCCGGATGGCCGGCCCGTTCCATTCCGCCTTCACCCCGTATTGTTCCATCAGTTGCAAGGTCAGGTTGATATAGGGCTTTGAAATGACAGCCCCTTCCAGATGCAACGTCAACCCGTTCTCCATCAGAGGCGCAATCATCAGCAACGCCGATATATACTGCGAACTGACCCCTCCGGCAAGCGAAATCTCGCCTCCCTGCAACGCGCTTCCGAAAATGCGGAGCGGCGGGAAACCGTCTTTCTCCATATATTCCACCCGTGCCCCCAGCGCATTGAGCGCATCCACCAGGATCTTGATCGGGCGGTTTTTCATCCGCTCCGTCCCGGTAATCGTCCACTCGCCCACCACCTTAGACAAAAAAGCCGTCAGGAACCGCATCGCAGTCCCCGCGGCCTTTATATCAAAGTCGCGTTCATTCGAATTCAACGCCCTCACCATCACTTCCGTATCATCGCAATCCGACAAATTCCGAATCTCATACGGACTATAACTCAGCGCATTGAGTATCAACGCACGATTGGAGATACTCTTGGATGCGGGAAGCTGGATGGAAGCCTTCAGTGAAACAGGAGATTTTATTGTATAACTCATACTTTTGCATTAAAATGGAGTACAAAAGTACGGAAATTATTGAGAAGACATGACTATATTTAACCTAATATCACTATTTTATTAGTTTACCTACAATCATTTTTCTTCTCTTTCAATAAATAATTATCCTTACCAAGAAGAAATAAATCCATCTTTAATGATCAAATTAACTTTCACTTTAACTTTCACTTTAACTTTCATTTTAACTTTCATTGCAAAATACAACCTAAAATCCGCAATCCGTCAATCCAATCAACAAACTAATTCTATTAACCCGAGTTCGGGATAAGACCTTTTCAAAAAGAGAACAGTTACAAGAAAAATAGCCATACGACTTATGAAAAAAAAATGAGTATTGCGATTTTTCAATAAAAAGTATCACGAAAAGTTGCACAGGACAAAATTAAACCGTTTCTTTGAAGAAATTATTAAAGCAAAGGCTTAACTATGAAAATGGACCTTGCTATGAAAAAGGAAGAAATCGGAAAATGCTCCGTTTTTCCAAGAAACGGAGACGTCCGTTTCTCCTTTTTGCCTTTTCATTCTGAAAAATTCGCTTTCCCCTTTCCTCCTAAAAAGAGATTCCTTATATAGGT
>JAGBDR010000031.1 GCA_017937385.1 Parabacteroides sp. | reverse complement strand
TGAATCACTTAATTCCAAGATTAAAGGTTTTAGGGCGCAACTGCGGGGAATTGCGGATATACCGTTTTTCTTATACCGACTTTGTACTATCTTTGGTTGAGGATGACTTTTCGTGCCACGGAAATTTGCAGATGAGCCAACTTACGGCGAGGATCCTTATTTGACCGAACGGATGGGAGTTGCTGTGGTCAAAGGTCTGCAGGGGGATGATCCGAAATATTTCAAGACACATGCTTGTGCCAAACATTATGCCGTCCATAGCGGACCGGAATGGAACCGGCACGAGTTTGATGTAGCAGTCAGCCCACGGGATTTGTGGCAAACTTATCTGCCTGCTTTCGAAGCATTGGTGAAAGAGGCTCATGTACAGGAGGTCATGTGTGCTTATAATCGTTATGAAGGCAAACCTTGTTGTGGAAATGACAAGTTGTTGATCGACATCTTGCGCAATGGTTGGGGGTATGACGGTATTATCCTTTCCGATTGTGGAGCCATTAATGATTTTTGGGAACGTGATAAGAATACCCCACGCCATGAGACACATCCTGACGCGGAACGTGCTTCGGTGGCTGCTGTGTTGAGTTGAACGGATCTGGAATGTGGAGGGGGTAGTTACCGCTCTTTGACCAAGGCTGTCAAGGAGGGACTGATTGAGGAGAAAGAGATTGATGTGTCGGTTCGTCGTGTCTTGAAAGGGCGTTTTGAGTTGGGGATGTTCGATCCGGATGAGCGGGTTCCTTATGCGAAAATCCCTTATGAGGTGGTAGAATGTTCCGAACACGTGGCGAAATCGCTTGAGATGGCACGCAAGAGCATGGTCTTGTTGAAAAATGAAAAACGGACTTTACCGCTTGGAAAGGGGATAAAGAAGATTGCCGTTGTCGGTCCCAACGCTGCCGATTCCGCTATGTTGTGGGCCAATTATAATGGCTATCCTACGCATACCGTGACGATTTTAGAGGGGATCCGGAAAAAGGTGCCCGATGCGGAAGTTATTTATGAATCGGGATGCGACCATGTGTTTGAAACCGTATCGTATGATTTGTATGACTATGTAACGAATCCCAAAGGAAAGGGTTTTGAGGCGGAGTATTTCAATAATCTGGAACTGGATGGGGAACCGGTCTGCCGTGAGACGGTCAGGCACTTGGATTATGCATCCAGAAGGAATTTGCGTATCGCGCCTCATGTACAAAGTACTCGTTTCTCCGCTCGTTTTTCCGGAGAACTGAATGTCCAGGAAACAGGAGAGGTCGAATTTAAATTCACCGCTAATAATGCTGTGCGTTTATTTGTCGGGAATCGGAAAGTGATAGATACATGGGAGAAAATAGGAGGGGAACAAGTCTATCGTTTCCCCGTGGAAAAAGGCAGAAAGTATCCGGTCAAAGTGGAATATAAGCGGGTTAGTGGAGGAAAGGCCGAATTGAGTATGCGGCTTGGCATGAACCGGCCGGTGGATTATTCCGGGACTGCAGATAAGGTAAAAGACGCAGATATTATTATCTTTGTGGGTGGAATTTCCCCTCGATTGGAAGGTGAAGAGATGCCGGTCCGGTTGGATGGCTTCAAAAAGGGTGACCGTACGGATATCGAAGTTCCTAAAGTCCAGCGTGAGATGGTAAAGGCTTTGAAAGGAACGGGCAAGCCGGTTGTTTACGTGCTCTGTTCCGGGAGTGCCATGGCTTTGAGCTGGGAAGATGCTCATGTTGATGCCATCTTGAATGCTTGGTATGGCGGGCAGGAAGCAGGGACGGCTGTTGCTGATATCCTGTTTGGTGATTATAACCCGTCCGGACGGCTGCCGGTTACATTCTATAAATCGACTGGTCAGTTGCCTGATTTTGAAGATTACGATATGAAAGGACGTACTTATCGTTATATGACGGAAACACCTCTTTATCCGTTCGGGCATGGTTTGAGCTATACTGATTTTGTGTATAAGAAGGCAGAATTGTCGAGCAAGAAAGTGAAACGGGGCGAACCGGTCTCTTTGACATTGGAGGTTGCCAATGCCGGTAAACGGGATGGCGATGAAGTGGTGCAGGTCTATATTAGGAATCCAAATGATCCGGAAGGACCGGCCAAGTCGTTGAAAGGGTTTGTCCGGGTAGGTATAGAGGCTGGAAAATCACGGCGTGTTGATATCACGCTTCCGCCGGAAGCGTTTTATTCGTTTGACGATAAAACTCAGACGATGGAAATCCGTCGTGGAAAATATTATATATTGTATGGCGGCTCGTCGGATGACAAGAAGTTGAAATCCGTGAGCCTGGAGCTGGAATAAACAAATCTGTATATTCTAATGATTTAACACTATAAAAAGAATGAAAAGATTAAAAAGTATCGTTTTTACCTTGTTGGGGCTCTTGCTCAGCGTACAGGGTTTTTCTTCCGAGACGGAGCGGGCTTCGCTTGTTCGGATGGGGAATGCTGATGTCCGGTCGTTTGATGGGGGATGGCGTTTCATGCGTTATGGATTACAGGCTGACGGGACCTCCTTGCCGGAGCCTTCCGGGCTGGAACGGCTGGATGCGGATGATTCGGGATGGCAACAACTGGATTTGCCTCACGACTGGGCGATAAGCGGGCCTTTCCGAATCGACTTGGCGGGCGAAACCGGGAAACTGCCGTATCAGGGGATCGGTTGGTATCGCAAGACCTTTACCGCCGAACAGAAGGCGGGGGAACGGACCTATATCGACTTCGACGGCGCGATGGCGAATGCGAAAGTCTGGCTGAACGGGAAATATGTGGGGACGTGGCCCTATGGCTACAATTCGTTCCGGCTCGACCTGACGCCGTTCATCAAGGCGGGCGAGCAGAACGTGCTGGCTGTCCGTCTCGACACGGAAAACTGGGAATCCCGCTGGTATAGCGGCGCCGGTATCTACCGCCATGTCTGGCTGGTCAAATGCCGGCCGGTGCACGTGGCCCACTGGGGTACCTACCTGACTACGCTGGAGGTGTCCGACCAATCGGCTACGGTCCGGATGGAGGTCACGTTGGAAAACTACAAGCAGGTGCCGGTTAAAGCCAAGTTGGTCACCGGCTATTATGAATTGGACATCAACGATGTGCCGGGAAAACAAGTCGCCTCGCAGACGACCTGGGCGACGCTCCATGCCAATGCTACGGGAACGGCTGTGCAAGAACAGACTATCGGGGCGCCCAAGCGTTGGGATATCATGTCGCCGAACCGTTATGTCGCCGAGACACAGGTTTTTGTCGGCGATACGTTGATGGATACCTACTATACGCCTTTCGGTATCCGGACGATCCGTTTCTCGGCAAAGGAGGGTTTTGTTTTGAACGGGCGTCCGGTCAAGATCAAAGGGGTTTGCAACCACCACGATTTGGGTTCCTTGGGAGCTGCTTTCAACAAGAGCGCCCTGAAAAGGCAATTGACGATGCTTCAGGAGATGGGATGCAACTCGATACGGACGTCCCACAATCCTCCCGCCCCCGAATTGCTGGAGCTGGCGGACAAGATGGGGCTTGTCGTCTGGGACGAGGCGTTTGACGCTTGGAGAGTCGGGAAGCGGGCGAAAGACTATAACCTGTTGTATGACGAATGGCACGAGAAAGACCTCCTGGCGTTGGTCCGTCGCGACCGTAACCATCCGTCCGTAATCATCTGGTCGATCGGAAACGAGGTGATGGAACAGGAGAATATCGAGCGGACCAAGCATTTGGCCGATATCATGCGCAAGGCCGATCCCACCCGGCCCGTTTCCAACGGTTACAATAACCCTGACGGAGGACGCCGGGTAGGAGCCGCTGCCGCGTTGGACCTCATGGGCGTGAACTATTTCTTCGGGAGACAGGCGGAATGGGACCAGGACCCGCGTTATGCCGATATGCCTACCATCGGAAGCGAGACCTCTTCTTGCGTCTCTTCACGCGGGGAATATTTCTTCGGCGAGAAACGCCAGGATTGGCAGATCACTTCATACGATTTGGATTCTCCGGGATGGGGCTGCACGCCTGACGCGCAATTCCGGATCTTGGAGAAGTTCCCGCATCTCTTGGGCGAGTATGTATGGACCGGTTTCGACTATTTGGGCGAACCGACTCCTTTCAACTCGGATGCGACCAACCTGTTGAACTTCCGCAACGACCCGGCTAAGAAAGCGGAGCTGGCGGCCAAGTTGGCGGAGTTGGCAGAAAAGAACCCGCCTTCTCGCAGCAGCTACTTCGGCATCATCGATATGGCAGGATTCCCGAAAGACCGGTATTATCTGTATCAGTCCTATTGGCGTCCGGAACTTCCCATGACGCATATCCTTCCGCATTGGAACTGGCCGGAAAGGGTAGGGCAGGTGACGCCGGTTCATGTCTATACTTCAGGCGATGAAGCCGAACTGTTCCTGAACGGGAAGAGCCAAGGCCGGAAAGCCAAGGTGAAGGGGCAGGATTTCCGGTTGGTATGGGACAGCGTGCGCTACGAACCCGGAACACTCAAAGTCATTGCCTACAAGAACGGCCGGCGTTGGTCGGAAGCGGAAACCCGTACGACGGGTAAGGCGTCTTCTTTGTCTGTGGAGTCGGATAAACCGGCGATCGCGTCCGACGGTTCGGAATTGGCATTCATTACGGTTTCCGTCCGCGACAAGAAAGGGCAGGTCGTCCCGCGTTCCCATCCGCAGATCCATTTCTCCATCGAAGGTCCCGGAGAAATCGTTTCGACAGACAATGGCAACCCGATCGATTTCACCCCGTTCCAAAGCCACGACCGTTGTGCGTTTAACGGATTGGCCTTGGTCATCGTGAAAGCGAAAAAAGGCGAGTCGGGACAGATTGTCGTGAAAGCGGAAAATCAGGGCTTGAAATTAGGGCAAGTGAAGCTTGTCAGTGAATAAGATATAGTTTTGTAAAGTCAAACCCTATGTGTTGCGGAGTGTGATACATAGGGTTTGTTTTTTTGTGAGTTGGCCTTGGATGAAGACTTGAATAGCCGGAAGAAAAATATTTTCAAAAAAATCCACATTCACCTAAATGTTTCGGAGACGAGATGTGTACTAATACTGTATCGGATACAAAAAGGACGGATACGAGAGAGAGTATTTATATTGTAGTTAAACTGATAATCAACAAAATGCCATGAATACAGGATAAGAGAAGGAAGATAAAAGAATCGGAGAATGGTTGCGACATCCTCCGATCTTAGCGTGAACTTTGAATTTAATTAGTTGTTAACTAACAAACTTTTGACAAAAGTATGAAAAAGAAATCTGATTTATTGAAAATCGGTGCTTTAAGTTTATTGTTGAGTGCAGGCTCAACGGCTTCCGTATGGGGGAGTGATTATCTGCAGGATGTCAAGTTGAGCATCCAACAGAAAAATGTGTCGATCAGCAAGGTGCTGGATGATATCGAACAAAAGACGGGATATTCGATCCTGGTCCGTGACAACGATATCGATACGAGTAAGAAAGTTACGGTGAATCAGAAAGATACGGATCTGAGCCGTATATTAGAAACGATCTTTGCCGGTATGAACGTAAAATGCGATGTTGCCAACAGGACGATCTCGATCTATCGCCCGGCAAAGGTTGCCCAAAGCAAAACGGTCGGTCAGAAACGCCGTGTGTCTGGTGTTGTCGTGGATGCGCAGGGCGAACCTGTGATCGGAGCCAACATCTTGGAGAAAGGTTCCGGCACGAACGGTACGATCACCGATGTGGAAGGGAGGTTCTCCCTTGATGTCGCATCTGATGCGACATTAGTCGTTTCCTATATCGGTTTCGATACGCAGGAAATAGCCGTGCAGGGAAAAAGCACGTTTAAAGTTGTGCTATCGGAAGATTCGCAGGCATTGGATGAGGTGGTCGTGATCGGTTACGGTACGCAGAATCGGCAGGCGATTACCGGTTCTATTGCGAAGGCCAAATTGGAAACGTATAATATCGTTCCGACCAACAACGTGCTCGAAACAATCAAAGGTAGTATGCCGGGATTGAATGTCGGCGGTACCAATACGGCGGGCGGTACACCTTCTTTCTCTATCCGTGGTCAGAATTCGACTCGTAATACGGCTGAGGATAATGGCAACCAGCCGTTGGTCGTGTTGGATGGCGCCATCTATCATGGTTCGTTGAGTGATATTCCTTCTGACGATATTGAATCGTTTACCGTATTGAAAGATGCCAGTGCAGCTGCTGTTTATGGTAGCCGTTCTGCCAACGGTGTTATCTTGATTCAGACGAAACGTGGACGGAGCGAGGGCGGCAAGCCGAATTTCAACGTGAACCTGTCTTACGGTATCAGTAATGAGTTGAAACGTCTGGAAGTGTATGATGCGCCGGGTTATTTACAACGTATGTTGGATATCCGTTCCTTGAATGGTATGGAAGCGGATGCTTCCAAAATCCCCTATTATCTGGAAGAAGAAGAGAAGAGGAACTATGAGGCGACATCGGACCATCGTCCGACTTTGAGAGATCCTTACGATATGTTCCGCCAGAACGCATACGACCTGAAAGCGAATGTCAGCATTTCAAACAGTTCGGAACTGGCCAGCTATTATATTTCGGCCAACATGACGGACCAGAAAGGGGTGCTGATGAACGATGATTATAAGAACTTCTCCGGTCGTGTGAACATCGATACACACCTGACGGATTGGATGAAGATCGGGGTGAAGAGCAATTATAGCATTCGTGACTATTCCGGTAGTGCGCCTTCCATGGAACAGGCTACGCACTTCAGCCCGTGGGCGTCTATCTATGATGAAAGCGGAAACTATCTGCAATTCCCGCAGACAACGACTTCTTTCCAAAGCCCTTATTGGAGTATGCATACCAGCGATACGGAAAAGTACAATAATTTGGGAGCCGTCTTGGATGCAACGATTTCGGTACCCTGGGTGAAAGGCCTTTCTTATTCATTGGTTTATTCCAATAACTTGCGTTGGTCGCAGAAGTATTATTTCGACAACGAGTTTACGACGGAAGGTTTGAGCAAACGCGGTAAAGGTGAACGCAAGTTGAACAATGATTACAATATGTTGTTAGACAACATGATCAAGTATAACAACACGTTTGCCGGCAAGCATAATGTGGATGTGACCTTGCTGTATTCACGTGAACGTACGACTTGGGAAGAAACCAAGGCTTATGCGGAAACGTTCGACAATACGATTTTGGGTGACAACGGCCTGCAGGACGGTAAAACGCAGAAGACCACGACTTCAGCCGGAGAGAGTGGGGCGATTGGCTGGATGGGACGTGCGACTTATACGTATGACGGCCGCTATTCTCTTACCGGTACGGTGCGTCGTGACGGTTATTCCGGTTTTAGCAAGAACAAGAAATGGGGTACGTTTGCTTCTGCCGGTGTAAACTGGAATATTTCAAGAGAGTCTTTCATGAAGCCGGTTGAATTTGTCGATAACTTGGCGCTTCGTCTCTCTTACGGTTCGAACGGTAACCAGTCCATCAAGCCGTATAGCACGTTGGCAAAGGTTGCGACCGACAAGTATATTTATGCAGGCGATCCTTCCTATTCGATTACCCAGTATATCAAATCTTTTGCCTTGGACAACTTGGGCTGGGAAACGACGACCGGTTTCAACTTCGGTTTGGACTTCTCTGTTTTGAATGATCGCTTGTCCGGTAGTATTGATTCGTATGTAACGAACACAACAGACCTGTTGTTCAATCTTGCTTTGCCGGGTATTTCCGGTAAGACAGAAATGTTGTCTAACGTAGGTAAGATTCGGAACAAGGGTGTGGAAATCAATTTGCATTCATTGAATATCAAGAATGGTGATTTCAGCTGGACATCTGATTTTGCATTCTCTCTGAACCGTAACAGGGTTGTTTCTATTTTGGGTGATGACCTGGATGGTGACGGTAAAGAAGATGACTTGATTAGTTCCGGATATTTTATCGGTAAATCGTTGGGTACGATCTATGATTATAAGATCATTAGTATGTACCAGCAGAGCCATGTGGATAACGGAACGATTATGGAAGGTATGCGTCCGGGTGACTATATACTGGAAGATGTGGATGGTGATGGTACAATCTCTTCCGACAAAGACCGTCAGTTTATCGGAAATGAAAATCCGAATTTCCGTTGGAGTTTGACCAATACGTTAAACTATAAAGACTTCTCTTTGATGTTGTACTTTAACTCGGTTTGGGGTGGTAACGGTTATTATTTGTCTAATAATAATACACCTTATAAAGATGGTTATGCAAATGCCCCCAATATTAACCACCCGGTTTATGACTATTGGACTCCGACCAATACGGATGCCAAATTCCCGCGTCCGGATTATTCACGTTCGGCACATCAGGGTACCAAATATATTGATCGCAGTTTCATCAAGTTGCAGAAGGTGGCTTTGAGCTATGATTTGACACGTTTTGTAAAGCCTATCGGATTTAACAATATGGTTTTATCAGTGAGTGCAGATAACTTGTTTACGATTGCTCCGCATTGGGACGGTCTGGATCCTGAAACAGATCAAGGTTTGAAAGACAATGCACTGCCTTCCATCCGTACTTATCAAATGACATTGATGTTCAACTTCTAAATTTCAGATAGAGAAATGAAAACAATTAAATATTTATGTTTAGGGTTATTACTTTCCGGCTCTTTGACCTCTTGCTATGACCTCTTGGAGGAAGAGCCGAAAGATTTTCTTACACCCGATAATTCCTATACTTCCAAGGCCGGTTTTGAAGCGGCTTTGGGGAATGTGTATAAAGATATCCGGAATCATTTTTATGCCGAAAGTGATGCGATTGACAACTATGCCTTGTTGGCCGGTACGGATATCGATTTGTATATGAAGCATTGGAACAAGGGAGGACCTTATTTCGAATATTATTACTGGAACCAGTTGAATGGAGATAATGGCATGTCTAAAACCTGGTGGCAGCGTTTCTATTCGTATATCTTCAGTTGCAATGCGATCATTGAACGTGCGGATGCGGATGCCGCCCACTGGAATTCCGAAGCGGACAAGAATGCCATTGTCGGGGAAGCGAAGTTCTTGCGTGCATTTGCTTATCGCTTCTTGGCGAATATGTGGGGCACGGCTCCGCTGGTTTTGGAAGAGACGAGAGATCCGCGTTTTGATTATACCAACTCCACGCAGGAACAGCTTTACAAACAATGTAAGGAAGATTTGGAGTTTGCCATCCAGTATATGCCCGATATCGATGACCAAAAGGGCGGCCGTGCTTCTAAAGTGGCAGCTTCGCATTTGCTTTCTGAAATCCTGATTGGTTTGAAAGACTATGATGGGGCAATCAAAGCCGCTTCCGATGTCATCAATAATCCGGCCATGCACTTGATGACCGAACGTTTTGGCAAATTGAAGGATTTCCAATTCCAGGGATATGACTATCAGGGTGAAGAAGAACCTTGGGGTGATGTTTGGTGGGATTTGTTCCGCGAAGGCAACTTCAACCGTGTCGATGGCAATATGGAATGTATTTGGAATGTACAGTTTGATTGGCAAATCGATGGCGGCGGCAATGTCGGCCAGTGGGGTGGAAACCAGGTGATGGAACGTTGGTTCAGCCCGACATGGTGGAATCGGAAAGACGTGGACGGAAACCGTAACCACATGAGATCGCTTTTGAGTGGCCGTCCTTCTGCGGCTGCATTCGCGACCGACTATATGGGCACGCAGATTTGGGAATATAAAGGCGACTGGGATCGGGATATGCGTAACTCCCAGTACAACATCAAGCGTGTTCATTATTGGACGAATCCTAACGGCCGCTTTTATGGCCAGCCGATGACGGCCGAAACAATGGCGACTCCTGCGGAGATGGACTATCAGGCTCCTATGTTGATGAAGTTCGTATCCGATATACCTCATAATCAGTTTCAAGATGCCGAGAGTGGTCAGTGGCATGACAATGGTCGTACTTATAAGGACTGGTACATCATGCGTCTGCCTGAAACCTATCTGTTGCGTGCCGAGGCCTACATGAACAAAGGTGATTTGGCTGCTGCCGCCCAGGATATCAATGTCGTTCGCGGGCGTGCACAGGCAACTCCGGTAACGGCAGGTGATGTCAATATCGAATTGATTTTGGACGAACGTGCGCGTGAATTGTGTATGGAGGAATTCCGTATCAATACTTTGATGCGTACCAACAAGTTGGTCGATCACCTGAAGATGTATAATCCGCAGGTCAAATTGCAAGGATATGCTTTGGATGACCACCTGAACAAACTTCCGATCCCC
This sequence comes from Parabacteroides sp., assembly GCA_017937385.1. Classification (GTDB taxonomy): domain Bacteria; phylum Bacteroidota; class Bacteroidia; order Bacteroidales; family Tannerellaceae; genus Parabacteroides. The sequence continues at coordinate 18,297 of JAGBDR010000031.1, read as the reverse complement.
AACTCTGAAATCGAAGCGAACAAGGAAGGCGGATTGGTTCAGAATCCGGGATATTGATTTAGTATAAATAGAAGGTGAGGGCGTATCAAAAAAGGTATTTTGGCATACCCTCATCTTTTTTTGATTAAGAGCTTATGAGAGATTTTATCAGTTTGCTTGTGTCGTTATTCTCTTGTTCGATTTGGGCGCAGTCGGTTTTGCTTCCGGCGCCGGCGGAGTATGGTGCGGGGAGCGGTGCGTTCGTGTTGGGAAAGAACGGGAAGGTTGTAGCGGATGGAAGTGCGGGCGAAAAGGTCGGGAATCAGTTCCGGAAGCAATTAGGGACACTGGAATTGGCGCAGGCCGGTTCGGGAACAGTTGCGTTCAAGCTATCCCCAGCGGCTGGTTTGCCGCGGGAAGGATATGAACTGACGATAACGAAAGATACGGCTGAGGTACTGGCCTCTTCTGAAGCCGGATTGTTTTATGGCAAAGAGGCGTTGCTCCAGTTGGCGCGGGCGAATAAGGGGCATATAGCCGCTTGCCGGATTCATGACAACCCGCGTTTTGAATGGCGGGGATTTATGTTGGATGAAAGCCGCCATTTCTTCGGAAAGGAAAAAGTCTTGCAATATCTGGATATCATGGCTTCCTTGCGTTTGAATGTCTTTCATTGGCATTTGACGGATGAACCGGGATGGCGTATCGAGATTAAGCATTATCCCAAACTGACCGCTATTGGTGCAACCGGCAATTGGCACGATGCGAAAGCTGCACCCGCCTTTTATACGCAGGAAGAAATCAAGGAGGTGGTCGCCTATGCGGCTGAACGCCAGATTATGGTCGTGCCGGAATTTGATATGCCGGGCCATGCGACTTCGGCTTGCCGGGCCTATCCGGAACTTTCCGGTGGCGGGGAAGGACGTTGGGACGGATTTACCTTCCATCCTTGCAAGGAGGAAACGTTCGAATTTATCAGCAATGTGCTGGATGAGATCATCGCCTTGTTTCCGTCTCCCTATATCCACATAGGGGGCGACGAGGTGCATTATGGCAATCAGAACTGGTTCAAGGATCCCGATATCCAGCGTTTCATCCAAGAAAAGCGTTTGGTCAATGAGACCGGATTGGAGCATTACTTTGTGCGTCGTGCCGCCGATATCGTCGCTTCGAAAGGCAGGATCATGATCGGTTGGGATGAAATCGTCGATGCGGAGGTCTCGCCCGAAAAAGCGGTTGTCATGTGGTGGAGGCACGACCGTAAATATCAATTGGTGAAAGCATTGGAACGGGGGTACAGGGTTATTCTGACACCGCGTTTGCCGATGTATGGTGATTTTGTGCAATATCCCACACACAAGGTCGGGCGTTATGAACAACTCAATTTGCTGGAAGATGTCTATCGTTTCCCCGAGCCGATCCTGAATTTGGTTGAGGGATATGAAGCGCAGGTCATGGGAATGCAATATTCGGTTTGGTCGGAACGTATCGCCGATGGAAAACGGCTTGATTTTATGACGTTCCCCCGGTTGTTTGCGGTTGCTGAAGCTGCCTGGACACCTAAGATCAAGAAAAATACAGGAAAATTCTTGCAAAGATTGCCCTCTTATCTTTCTTGGTTGGATCGATTGGGTATTTACTATTTTAATCCTTTCGATCCATCTTTCACGCCGGAACCGGATGCGCCGGATAAACAGGATGTGTTGAAAAATGGTTAAGTTGTCCTATATTTGCCCTATTTATCAGACTAATTATTTTAATTGTTTAATATCATGAATAAGATTAATGTATTGTTGGGTTTCCTTTGTCTGCCTTTGTTTGCCGGGGCGCAAGGGGTATTTCCGCTTGTCAGTCCTTCCGAAAAGATGAATGCCGATATCAAAGTCGGGGGGAAGAATGTGGAGATCGATTTGTTTGCCGGTGGCGAGAAGGTGGTCGGAGTGAAGACTTTGCAGTTCTCTTTGGATGAGAATATCCAGAAAGGCAACTGGCAGGTGGTCAACCAGAAGCGGGAATCGGTCGATCAGACTTGGCAGCCCGTGTATGGCGAACGCTCGGTCGTGACTGACCGGTATAACGAGGTGGAGTTGAAACTTCAGTCGGATGAAAACCGGAAAGAGATGGTGTTGTGTGTCCGCCTCTACGACGAAGGGCTGGCATTCCGCTATGCGTTCGATAAGTTGGATTTCTGGAACTGTACGGTGGCGGGCGAAAATACGCAGTTCCTTTTTGACCGCGATTGCGACACCTGGGTGACTGGTAGTGCGCAGGGAGCCTATTTCAAGACGAAACTGAGTGCGTTGAAAGGGGTGGGAGACCGCCCGCAGGTCATACAGGTGGACGACCGGAAGTTTGTCGCAATCGGTGAAGCGGCTTTGGTCGATTACGCCCGCATGAAGCTGGGAAAAAGTGAGACCGGGTTCGGGGTACAGTCAGTCCTGTCGGGGAAAGTCAACCTGGATCTGGCAGGCTATCAAACGCCTTGGCGGTATGTGATGGTGGCCGGACATCCGGGCAAGTTGGTTGAAAACAATGACTTCATCCTCAATCTGAACGAGCCGAACCAAATCGCGAATACCGCATGGATCAAGCCGGGAGAGGTGATCCGGGAGGTGACTTTGACGACCGCAGGCGCTTTTGCCACGATCGATTTTGCGGCGGAAAACAAGATCGCCTATGTGGAGTTTGATGCCGGCTGGTATGGAGCGGAAGAAGATACGCTTTCGGATGCGACAACCGTGACGGTCGATCCGGCCCGCTCCAAAGGCCCACTTGATTTGCCGAAAGTGATCGAATATGCCAATTCCAAGGATGTGGGTATTATTGTGTATGTAAACAAGAAGGCGCTACATAAGCAATTGGATGAAATCCTCCCGTTGTACAAGAAATGGGGAATCAAGGGAATCAAATATGGTTTTGTGAATGTCGGCGACCAGTATTCGACCGCCTGGCTGCATCAGGCCGTACGCAAAGCCGCCAAATATGAAATGATGGTGGATATCCACGACGAGTATCGTCCGACCGGCTATTCCCGTACCTATCCGAACCTGATTACCCAAGAAGGCATCCGGGGAGACGAAGAAAGCCCGAACTTGAACCAGTCGGTTTATACGGTGTACAACCGCATGATCTGTGGTGCGGGCGATAATACCAACTGTTATTTTGCCGAACGGGTCACTTCGAAGATGGGAGGGCGTGCCGCCCAGTTGGCCAAACGGGTTGCGATTTATAGCCCCTGGCAGTTCATCTATTGGTACGACCGTCCTGAGAAGGCACCGGCCCGTGCCGGGGGAGCCGGATCGACCGAATCGGTCATCCGCAGAGATGCCGTGACGGATTTCTACTGTTCCATTCCTACGGTATGGGACGATACCCGTTTCTTCGACGGCGACATGGATTCGTATGCGGTCGTTGCCCGCCGGTCCGGTACGGACTGGTATGTGAGCGTCCTGAATGCGGGAGACCGCCGGACGGTCTCCATCCCGTTGGATTTCTTAGGCAACGGAAAAGGATATGCCGCTACCCTTTACTACCAGGCTTCCGAGAAGAAAAAAGATGTTGTCGACATCAAGAATATCAAGCTGGAAGACCGGAACAAGGTCACGCTCGATTTGGCCGGAAATAGCGGATGCGTGTTGCATCTTACCGCGAAACGGCCGTAATTTCCCTTCCTCCCGACCAGCCGAGATAAGAATGCCCATTGTAAGATCGTTACAATGCCCATTCAAGCAACCTGACGATGCCCATTCTAACGACCTTAGGATGGGCATTGTTGATAAAAGTACAGAAGAAATCCCAACACGCCTTGAGAGCAAAGAGGAAGGCCGGATAGCAATGAGAACAGTTTGTGAAGAGGATGGATGTCGATATGTAAAATAATAAAGAATCATGGGATTAGGTTTGCCAGTTCAAAAAAACTTCTTACCTTTGCACCGCAAAAAAATATAGTAATAACAATAACAAAACAGTGTTTTATGAATAATTACGAAACCGTTTTCATTTTGACTCCCGTTTTGTCTGACGCTCAGATGAAGGAAGCGGTAGAGAAATTCACGAACCTCCTGAAAGAACAGGGCGCTGAAATCGTGAATGAAGAAAATTGGGGTTTGCGCAAATTGGCTTATCCTATCGACAAGAAAACAACAGGCTTCTACCAGTTGATTGAATTCAAGGCAAATCCGGAAACGATCGCGACTTTGGAAGTCAACTTCCGTCGTGACGAACGTGTGATTCGCTTCCTGACTTTCCGCCAGGATAAATATGCGGCAGAATATGCAGCAAAGAGAAGAAGTTTGAAATCATCTAAAGAAACAGTAAAGGAGAATTAATCATGGCAGCAACTCAATCAGAAATCAGATATTTGACTCCGCCTTCAGTAGACGTTAAAAAGAAAAAATATTGCCGTTTCAAAAAGAACGGTATCAAGTATATCGATTACAAAGATCCTGAATTCTTGAAGAAATTCCTGAACGAACAGGGTAAGATTCTTCCGCGTCGTATCACAGGTACCTCTTTGAAGTTCCAGCGTCGTGTCGCTCAGGCTGTTAAAAGAGCTCGTCACTTGGCGTTGCTTCCTTATGTAACCGATTTAATGAAATAATATAAAGAGAGGAGACAGAATATGCAAGTTATTTTGAAAGAAGACGTAATCAACTTAGGTTACAAGGATGATGTCGTAACAGTTAAAGACGGTTACGGACGTAACTTTCTAATCCCCACGGGTAAAGCAGTTATCGCATCTGAGTCTGCAAAGAAAGTGTTGGCTGAAAACTTGAAACAGCGCGCTCACAAATTGGCTAAGATCAAAGAAGATGCTCAGGCTCTGGCTGCTAAATTGGAAGGCGTAGCCTTGACAATCGGTGCAAAGACAAGTTCTACAGGTACAATCTTCGGTTCTGTAACGAACATCCAGGTTGCCGATGCATTGGCTAAGGCTGGTTTTGAAATAGATCGTAAGATTATCTATATCAAGGAATCTGTTAAGGAAGTTGGTAATTATAAAGCCATCCTGAAACTTCATAAAGAAGTATCGGTAGAAATTCCTTTTGAAGTAGTTTCTGAATAATCTCACCGGATATATGAATAAAAAGGGCGATTCCTTGTGAATTGCCCTTTTTTATTTCAGAACGGTCCAGTTTAACTCGCCAAAAAGCATTACATTTGTCCCGGATTGCAAGAATTTTCTAAAGTGGCAAGGAAAACTTTTCTATATATCAATTGGATAATGGCTTTGTTTTTTGTTTTACCTGTGTTGCAGGCAAAGGAAAAAACGTTTACGGTGGTGATCGATGCCGGGCATGGGGGTAAAGACCCTGGCGCGCGTGGTTCGTCCATCAATGAAAAGACTATTAATCTGGCGGTAGCTCTCAAGCTTGGCAACTTGATATCGGAAAAGCACGGTGATGTGAAGGTTGTTTATACTCGTAAAACGGACGTTTTTATCGAATTGGATGAACGGGCCAATATTGCCAACCGGAATAAGGCCGACCTGTTTATTTCCATTCATACGAATGCGGTGAAAAGGGGTAGTTCGGTTTCGGGAACGGAAACTTATACGTTAGGTCTGGCCCGTACGGATGAGAATCTGGAAGTGGCTATGCGTGAGAATTCCGCGATCCTTTTGGAAGATAATTATTTGCAGAAGTATGAAGGATTCGATCCGACTTCTTCCGAATCGTATATTATTTTTGAATTCATGCAGAATAAGCATATGGAGCAAAGCATCAGTCTGGCTTCGGAGGTACAGAAATGCTTTACTTCGGCCAAACGTAATAACAGGGGAGTGCGGCAGGCCGGTTTCCTGGTGCTGCGTAAGACGAGTATGCCGAGTATTCTTGTGGAACTGGGGTATATTTCGAATCCGGCGGAAGAACGCTTCATGAAAACGAATGAAGGGCAAAACAAATTGGCGGCTGCCATTTATAATGCCTTTACAAAGTACAAATGGGAATATGACCGTAAGCGCGGGGCGTTGGCGGGAAATGCGAGTGTGGCTCCTATATTGGATGTTTCCGATGATTCCAATGAGTCTGATGAGTCTCAGCCGATTTCGGCCCCTCCGGGAAGTGAAGAGTATATTCGCCAAAGGAACGAAGTCCGGAAAGCCGACCGGAACCGCGTGCCCAAACCGGTTATCTCCTCTGAACCGGTAGCTCCTGTTAAACCGGAGAAACAGGTTAAGGGAGGGCAAACGGTTTATAAAATACAAATACTTACCTCGGATAAAAAACTTTCTCCCGGGTCTAAATTGTTTAAAGGATATAAGAATGTCGATTTCTTTGTCGAGAAAGGTCTTTATAAGTACATCTATGGCGAAACAACGAGCTTTGATTCCATCCGTAAGTTGCGCCGGCAGGTGGCGAAAGATTTTAAAGACGCTTTTATCGTTGCCTTTAAAGATGGAAAGAAAGTGAAATATTGATAATAACAGAATTTATATTATAGAAAATATGAAAAATGTATTCACCAAAGAAGCGAAGATCGGACTTGTGTCTATTGTCAGTCTGGCATTGCTATATTTAGGAATTAATTACTTGAAGGGGATTAATTTGTTTAAACCTACGAATCATTATGTGGTGGCTTGTACGAATGTAAAAGGTGTGACGGTTTCAAGTCCCGTGTTTGTCGAAGGGTTTAAGGTCGGTTTGGTGCGTGAGATCATATATGATTATGATTCCGTTGACAAGATTTCGATTGACATTAGCCTGGAAGATCACATGAAGATCAACAAAGGCAGCTATATTACGATTGTGAATAGTTTTCTGGGGGGCGGTGAATTGCATATCCATTTGAACAAGTATGTTGACGATTATCTGAAACCCGGTGATACGATCGAAGGACGGATGGAGTCGGACATGATGCAATCCGTGCAAGAAAAGATCCTTCCGCAGGTGGAACTTCTGTTGCCGAAGATCGATTCGATTTTAGGGGGCTTGCAGACATTGGTGAATCATCCGGCATTGGCTCAGTCTTTGAGCCATATAGAAGCGACAACCAACAGCTTGGCGGTCTCTTCCCGTCAACTTAACCGGATGTTGAACCAGGATGTGCCGGGCATTATGAATGATCTGAAAGTGATTACCGGAAATTTTGCTGAAGTCAGCACGGATTTGAAAAAACTGGATCTGGTAACGACAGTGAATGCGGTGAATGCAACGTTGGATAATGTGGAGCAAATGACGCGCAAGTTGAATTCCAAGGATAACAGTATGGGGCTTCTCTTGAATGACCGGGCTCTTTATGACAACTTGAACGGCACGGCGGATAATGCTTCCAAGCTTTTGCTCGATTTGAGGCAGAATCCTAAGAGATATGTGCATTTTTCTGTATTTTAAGATTGCATAAGAATTCTTGTATAAACCTTTGTTTAGAATTATTCCAATTAAACAGGAAAGTGCGGAATCGACAGGAATGACTTTTATAAGGCCTTTAGAAAGAGATATATAACTTGATCGGAAGGCCTTTTTGTATGCTTGTTCCCCGTTGGGTCCGGGAGAAAGGGAATGCCCTTGAGTAGCGGATTTTCATGGATCGGGCGTTTTAAAACAAAGATAATCAAAGTTTTGTGATTAACTGTCTGACAATAAATAGAATATTAAACAATCAAAAGTTCCAAACAAAATGCTACTTTTTTTTTCGGAATTAATTTCTAAACTTTGTAGTCGTAAAAATAACAATTGAAGTTGTAAGTATAGTTGGGAGTGTAAAAAATCATGCAAACTGAATATCAAACTTTGTGGAATAAATGCCTCGCTGTCATCAAGGATATTGTCCCTGAGGCCGCATTTAACACATGGTTCCAGCCTATTATACCGTTATCGTACGAGGGTCATGAATTTACGATTCAGGTACCCAGCCAGTTCTTTTATGAGTATCTGGAAGAGAAGTATGTGAACGTATTGAAAGTTACCTTATATCGTGTGATAGGGCAGGGTACGAAATTGAACTATCGTATCAAGGTCATTGATAAGGTGAAAGATGATGGCATGATTACTTTGCCTACCGGTAATGACGCTCCCCGTACCGGTAAGAAAAGTGCGGAAATTCCTTCGCTATTCGAATCAAAAGCCCGTCAGGATTGGGATTCGCATCTGAATCCCAAATACAATTTCGATAATTATTTTGAAGGAACAAGCAACCGGTTGGTCCGCTCTTCAAGCGAGGCGATTGCCCAAGAGCCGGGAAAGACCTTTAACCCGATGTTCGTGTTTGGAGCTTCTGGGGTGGGAAAGACCCACTTGTGCCATGCGATCGGTAATCGCATTCAAGAGATTCATCCGGAAAAAAAGGTGTTGTATATATCGGCCCATCTTTTTACCATACAATATACGGAAGCAATCCGAAAAAATACGACAAACGACTTTATGTATTTCTATCAGGGCGTGGATGTGCTGATTTTGGATGATATCCAGGAACTGATAGGAAAGGATAAGACACAGAATACATTTTTCCATATATTCAATCACCTGCATCTGTTGGGCAAGCAATTGATTCTGACCTCCGATAAGGCGCCTGTCGATTTGCAGGGTATGGAGGAACGTTTGATCACCCGTTTGAAATGGGGGCTGACGGCAGAGTTGGATCGTCCTGATTTGGATTTGCGCAAGAAGATCTTGAAAAACAAGATCAGCCATGATGGTGTGGTGATTCCGGATGATGTGTTCAATTTTATTGCAAGCAATGTGACGGAGAACGTACGCGATGTGGAAGGTATTGTTGCATCGTTGTTAGCTTATTCTACGGCGTTCAACCGGATGATCGACTTGCCTTTGACCAAACAGGTGGTGAGCCGTGTCGTAAAACTGGAAAAGAAACAGGTGTCTGTGGAGTCTATTCAAGATATAGTCTGCAAATATTATAATTTGGAATTGGCAGCCATCCAGACCAATTCTCGTAAGCGGGAGATCGTACAGGCCCGTCAGGTTACGATGTACCTGGCGAAAAAGTATACCGACAGTTCTTTTTCCCATATCGGAAAGATTGTCGGGAAACGTGATCATGCAACCGTTCTTCACGCCTGCAAGACGGTAAGGGATCAGATCGAAACCAATAAATCTTTCCGTTCTTCGGTTGAAGAGATTGAGGCTTTGCTCAAAGCTTGATTAAAACCTATTATTCATATTGGAAGGATGTACTGTGGAAGTGCATCCTTTTTTCTGTTTTGGAAAACTCGGTTGGAGTCAAGGTTTTCCTTTTGGAAAACTTTTTGAATGGGCGAAATTGATAATCTGTTGATAAATAATATGGTTTATGGAAAAAGTGGAAACTTGTCAACAATGTATGTTTTTCTTTGTTGAATAATTTGGCTAATCCATAAACTATGCTTAAACTTGCACGTCATTAAACTTAAAACAATTGTGAATCGTAAAACTTACACTTTCGATGAAGCGTTTAAAGCTTCACTGAATTACTTTACCGGCGACGAATTGGCCGCAAAAGTATGGGTAAATAAATATGCTTTGAAGGATGCATTCGGGAATATCTATGAGGAATCTCCTGTCGATATGCACCATCGTCTGGCAAGTGAGATAGCCCGTGTAGAAAAGAAGTATCCGAACCCGCTTTCGGCGGAGGAACTCTTTTATCTGTTTGATCATTTCCGTTACATTGTGCCTCAGGGTAGCCCGATGACGGGAATTGGCAATGATTTTCAAATTGCCTCACTCTCTAACTGTTTCGTGATCGGATTGGATGGAGATGCCGATTCGTATGGTGCGATTATCCGAATTGATGAGGAACAAGTGCAGTTGATGAAGCGTCGTGGCGGTGTGGGCCACGACTTATCACATATTCGTCCGAAAGGATCTCCAGTCAAGAACTCGGCGTTGACATCGACGGGATTGGTTCCTTTTATGGAACGTTATTCGAATTCAACCCGCGAAGTGGCGCAGGACGGCCGTCGCGGTGCTTTGATGCTTAGTGTTTCCATCAAGCATCCGGATTCGGAATCGTTTATCGATGCCAAAATGACAGAAGGAAAGGTAACAGGAGCTAATGTTTCTGTGAAGATCGATGATGAATTTATGCAGGCGGTAGTCAATGGGACTCCTTATCAGCAGCAATATCCGATCGACTCGGCTGAACCTACCAATGTGAAGGAAATCAATGCGGCCGAACTTTGGAAGAAAATCATTCATAATGCCTGGAAGTCGGCTGAGCCGGGGGTACTTTTCTGGGATACGATCCTGAAAGAGTCTGTGCCCGATTCGTATGCGGATCTCGGGTTCCGTACAGTTTCGACCAATCCTTGCGGTGAGATCCCTTTGTGTCCGTACGATAGCTGCCGTTTGTTGGCGATAAACTTGTATTCGTATGTTGCCAATCCTTTTACAAAGGATGCCTATTTTGATTTCGATCTGTTCCGAAAGCATGTTATTTTAGCACAACGTATCATGGATGACATTATTGATCTGGAATCTGAGAAGATTGAAAAGATTCTGGAGAAGATTGATTCCGATCCCGAATCATTGGAAGTCAAACAGAGTGAACGCCATCTGTGGGAAAAGATCCAGAAAAAGACATTGCTGGGACGTCGTACCGGTGTGGGTATCACTGCCGAAGGCGATATGATTGCCGCTCTGGGACTGCGTTACGGTACGGAAGAAGCGACGGATTTTGCTGAAAAAGTGCAGAAGACATTGGCGCTGGCTGCTTATCGTTCTTCAGTAGAAATGGCCAAGGAACGTGGTGCATTTGAGATCTACGATGCGACACGTGAAGAGAAGAATCCGTTTATCAACCGTTTGCGTGAAGCCGATCCTGAATTGTATGACGACATGGTGAAGTATGGCCGTCGTAATATCGCCTGCCTGACCATCGCACCGACCGGAACGACCAGTTTGATGACACAGACTACTTCGGGCATCGAACCGGTATTCCTGCCCGTATACCGCCGTCGCCGTAAGGTAAACCCGAACGATGCGGAAACCCGTGTTGATTTTGTGGATGAAACAGGTGACGCGTTCGAAGAGTATATCGTATTCCACCATAAGTTCGTGACCTGGATGCAGGCTAACGGTTTCTCCGCTTCCAAGAAATATACGCAGGATGAAGTAGAGGAGTTGGTAACCAAGTCTCCTTATTATAAGGCGACATCAAATGATGTCGATTGGTTGCAGAAAGTCCGTATGCAGGGACGTATCCAGAAATGGGTGGACCACTCCATCAGCGTGACGATCAACTTGCCGGCAGATGTGACGGAAGATCTTGTGAATACTTTGTATGTAGAAGCATGGAAGTGCGGTTGCAAGGGATGCACGGTCTATCGTGACGGTTCCCGTTCCGGTGTCTTGTTGTCTACGGATAACAAGAAAAAGAAAAAGGAAGATTGCAATTGCATGGAACCACCGGTTATCGTGGCTACCCGTCCGCGCGAATTGGAGGCCGACGTGGTGAAGTTCCAGAACAACCGGGAGAAGTGGATTGCATTTGTCGGTTTGCTGAATGGACGTCCGTATGAGATTTTCACCGGTCTTGCCGACGATGATGAAGGCATCATGTTGCCGAAGAATGTTTCGAAGGGTAGCATTATCAAGAGTTATGATGAAGACGGTAAGAAGCATTATGACTTCCAGTTCAAAAACAAGCGTGGTTATAAGATGACGATCGAAGGGCTGGACGGTAAGTTCAATCCGGAATTCTGGAACTATGCCAAGCTGATCTCCGGTGTCTTGCGCTATGGTATGCCGATCGACCAGGTGATCAAACTGGTTCAAGGCATGGAACTGAATAATGAGTCTATCAACACCTGGAAAAACGGAGTGGAACGTGCCTTGAAGAAATACTTACCTAACGGTATGGAGGCCAAAGGACAAAAATGCCCGAATTGTGGCCATGAAACGCTCGTTTATCAGGAAGGTTGCCTGATCTGTACCAATTGCGGCGCTTCGAGATGCGGATGAAAAGGAGTTATGATTTCAGGTTTATGATTTATCATTGATACTGAAGATCATAAATCTGAAATCATAAAGGATAAATCATAAATCTGAATCATACATGATAATTGATGAAAGTCACATTTAATATCAACTTCCATACCGTTTGGGGGCAGAAGTTATGTGTTGTAGGGTCGATTCCGGAGCTGGGCTCTTGGGAGCCGGCTTTGGCAAAAGAGATGAGTTATAAGGGAGATGGGAACTGGCAGTTAGAGTTGCAAGTGACTACTCCTGTCAACGATATAGAATACAGGTATTTCCTGAGTGTCAACGATAAGCAGATATTTGAAGAGTGGGAAAAGAACCATCAGGTATTCTTTACCGGCCAGGCAGACCAATATACGCTATATGACTATTGGCAGGTTCGTCCTGCCCATCTGGCTTTCTATTCTTCTGCATTTACTAAAAGTCTGTTTGCCCATCCGTGTAATACGTATGAACGGGTTGTAAAAAGCGGCAAGCGGCTTACGATAAAGATTTCCGTCCCGCATGTCGAAAAGAACCAATGTGTGGCTATTGCCGGTAATCAGGAATGTTTGGGTAACTGGCATCCTGATAGGGCGCTTCTATTAAGCCGGGACGCACGGCCGTGTATCTCTACCCCTGTTTGGTACATAGACTTGGATGCCGATGAGATTACTTATCCGTTGGAATATAAGTTTTTGATTTGTGATGACCGGAAGCAACCTTTATATTGGGAAGAGGGGGAGAACCGTGCCTTGAATTTGCCTTTCCAGCAAGTGGGAGAGACGGTAATCGTTTCGGGACTTTATTTTCGTGACAACCTTCCTTTGTGGCGATGTGCCGGTTCGGTGATTCCGGTCTTTTCTTTGCGTTCGGAAAAGAGTTTCGGTGTTGGTGACTTGGGAGATCTCCGGATGTTGGTGGACTGGGTCAAGAAGACGCATCAACGTGTTATCCAGGTGCTTCCGATGAATGATACGACAACGACGCATACTTATGCGGATTCGTATCCTTATAGCGCCATTTCGATTTATGCCCTTCATCCGATGTATATCAGCCTGTCCGATTTAGGAGAACTGCCCGACCCGGAAAAGAGAGCCTTTTTTGCCCGGAAACAGGCCGAGTTGAATGAACGGGATGCTGTGGACTATGAGCAGGCGGTTCGGTATAAGTTGGAATATTGCCGGGAATACTTCAGGCAGGAGGGAAAAGCGATCTTGGCTACTCCCGAATATCAGGAGTTCTTCGTGCAGAACGAATCTTGGCTGATGGCTTATGCGGCCTATTGTTATCTGCGGGATACGTATCGGACTTCCGACTTTACACGGTGGAAAGAAAATTCCGTATTCGATAAGAACAACATCCGTAAGCTTTGTTCTGTGACGGGCAAGGCATATCCGGAAATATCTTTTCTCTATTTCCTGCAATACATCCTGCATACCCAGTTTAAAAAAGTTTCCGATTATGCCCGCAAGAACGGGATTGTGTTGAAAGGCGATTTGCCTATCGGGGTGAACCGTACGAGTGTCGAGGCATGGATGGAACCGAAATACTTCAATATGAACGGACAGGCTGGTGCTCCACCTGACGATTTTTCCGTGAACGGCCAGAACTGGGGATTTCCGACCTATAATTGGGACACAATGGAGAAAGATCATTTCTCCTGGTGGAAGAAGCGTTTCCATAAGTTGGAAGACTATTTTGATTGTTTCCGTATCGATCATATCCTGGGCTTTTTCCGTATTTGGGAAGTTCCGTTGGACTATGTACAAGGACTGTGCGGGCATTTCAATCCGGCTTTGCCGCTTACCCCGAAGGAGATCGAACAGTATGGTTTGCGTTTTGATGAGGTCCGGATGACGACTCCGCACATCAACCGCGTGTTTCTTCCTGAATTATTTAGTGATCAGGCGGAGGAGGTTGCCGGCACGTTTTTGGCCCAATCCTCGTCGTGCCATTTCGTATTGAAACCGTTCTGTGATACGCAACGCAAGGTTGAGGCTTTGTTTGCCGGAAAGACAGACGAGATATCCTTGCGGATTAAGAAAGGGTTGTTTGCCATTGCCAATGAAGTCCTGTTCCTGCGTGATCCGCGCGAACCGGATAAATACCATCCGCGTATTTCGGCCAGCCAGTCTTATTTGTATCGCGAGTTAGGCGCTTCCGACCGGTATGCATTCGACCAGTTGTATTGGCACTTTTTCTATCACCGCCATAATGAATTCTGGAAAGCGCGGGCCTTTAGTCGTCTGACACCGTTGGTCAGTAGTACGAATATGCTGGTATGTGGCGAAGATCTGGGGATGATTCCGGAATCAGTGCCCGATGTGATGAACAAGTTGCAGATATTCAGTTTGGAAATAGAACGTATGCCTAAGACACCGCAGCGGGAATTTTCGGACTTGCACAACTTGCCTTATCATTCGGTCTGTACGACTTCCACTCATGATATGACACCACTTCGCAGTTGGTGGAAAGAAGATCGTGCCAAGACTCAGCGTTATTATAATCAGGTATTGGGGCATACGGGAGATGCACCGGAGGAATGTACGGCTGATATAGCCCGGCAAATCATTGCTAATCATTTGGCAACCGCCTCGATGTTGACGATTATCCCTTTGCAGGATTGGTTTGCCATGGATGATTCCGTTAAGCGGAAAGCGTATGAAGCGGAACGCATCAACATCCCATCCGCCCCCAACCATTATTGGCGATACCGGATGCATATCTCTTTGGAAAGGTTGATGCAAGCTGATAGTCTGAACAATACGATTGTAGAGCTGATTGATAAATCCGGAAGAAAATAGATAGAGACGTGGTGCGCCACGTCTCTACCCAAGATTGTTATTTTCCTTCCGACATCTTGCAAACCCCGTTGAAGCGGGCGTTCGGTTCGATTTCCAGGGTTTGAGTGACAATATCTCCTTGGATGATGGCTGTTGCTTTCAAGACAAGTTTGGCGCTGACCTGTATGGCACCTTCCACTTCTCCTAATATTTCGGCATTTTCGGAAACGATATTTCCCGTGACTTTTCCTTTCGGTCCGATTACGATTTTACCGTTACAACTTATATCTCCTTCGACTATCCCATCCAGGCGGAAATCAGCTTCCGTCACGATGTTGCCTTTTACGGTCGTACCGGCGGCAAGGGTATTATGCAGGCCGCCATTCGTGTTTTCTTCTTTTTGTTTTATTCCCATCATATTTCGTATTTTTGACACTCCTTCTCGTATATTGCAAATATAAGACTATTTTTTGGTAGAAAGGTTTACTTCCCTTACATTTACAGGTAAAAACACCGAATTATGACAACAAGAATAGAACTGAAGTCAATGAAATTTTACGCCTACCATGGGGTTATGCCGCAGGAAACGAAAGTCGGAAACCATTTTGTCGTGAATCTGACCCTTACTGCGCCGTTGGAACAGGCCGTAAAAAGTGATGAACTGGACGATACGATCAACTATGCCGCCGTTTATGCGGTTGTGAAAGAGCAGATGGACATCCCTTCCAAATTGATTGAACATGCGGCAGGCCGGATTCTGTATGCCTTGAAAGAATGCTTTCCGCAACTGACAGCTATTAGCTTGAAACTCTCCAAGTTAAATCCACCATTCGGTGGGGATGTCCATAGCGCATCAATCCTTCTTGACGAAACCTTTCCCGTTCTGAAGCCTGATTCGTCGAGGTAAGATCGGTCATAGTTCTGAAAATCTCTTTTTCCCTTGCAGGTAGAATGCCAGGATCAAGCTTCCTTTTCGTAGTTCCGGGATATCGGAACAGGTTGTTCGGGCAAGATTCTCCTGGCGGACCGGCTCATAAGCGGGTTTTAGCGCGTAGAACGCTTTCCGGGCCTCATATATGGCATGGGCGTTCCGGTAGTGGCCGGTCAGCAGGAATTTGACCGCGGCGATATAGTCCAGCCAGAAACGTGCACGCATCACGTGTTTCAGATCTTTTTCCGGCAAGTTCTTGTATAACATCAGCAGATTGTTGCGGAAGTTGAGGAACGTCTTGCGTGGGCTCTCAGCATTCAGGGTTGCGCCTCCTACGTGATACACGACCGACGACGGGGTACAGACCAACCGGTAGCCGCGCGAACGGAGCCGCCAACACAGATCGATCTCTTCCTGATGGGCAAAGAAACCGGCATCAAGTCCATCGACCTCTTTGTAGACTGCCGTACGGACAAACAGGCAGGCACCAGTAGTCCAGAGCAGATCAGCCGGCGTGTCGTATTGTCCGGTGTCTTTTTCTACAACGTGTAAGACGCGGCCACGGCAATAGGGATAACCGTATCGGTCCATGTAGCCTCCAGCAGCTCCGGCATACTCGAAATAGTCTTTGTTCCGCTGGGCGCGTATTTTGGGTTGGACTCCGGCTATGGTTTTGTCGGCATCCATCGCGGCGACAGGGGCGTCCAGCCATCCGGGAGTGACTTCGACATCGCTGTTGAGCAAGACCGTGTATTCGTGTCCGATGTGCCGCAATGCCTGGTTATATCCTTCGGCAAAACCATAGTTCTTGTCCAGTCGGATGATGCCGACCGTTGGAAACAGGGTTTTCAATATTTCGATGGAATCGTCTGTAGAGCCGTTGTCGGCAACAATTACATCCGCCCATTCGTCAGGTGTGCAAGCGATAACGGAGGGCAGGAACTCCTTGAGTAGTGCCCGGCCATTCCAGTTCAGGATGACGACGGCAAGGCGTTTGGGGTGGGGATTGTTGATTGGTGACATTTGATTTATGATTTTTGATTTATGATTTTTGGATTATGAATTATGCTTATGTGCCGGTTATAAATCATAAATCAAAAATCATAAATCTTCAACGCTGTCTTATCCTCATTCCAATCTCCCAACGTGACCTGACGGGTTTCGTTGACCAGTGAACTGTTATAGGGAATCTCTACTTTTATGTAATTCTCGGTGAAACCGTGCATCATGCCTCCTTTACGTGTTTGTTCAAACAATACTTCCGCTTTTCGGCCGATATGGGCTTCGTAGAAAGTGTGGAGTTTGCGGTCGGATATGTCCAGCAGTTGCTGGCTACGGGCATGTTTGGTTTTCGGATCGACGATATGATCGATCTTGAGGGCTTGTGTGCCCGGCCGCTCCGAATAGCTGAATACGTGCAGTTGGCTGATGTCCAGGCTTTCGATAAAGGTACGGGCGTTTTCGAAATAAGCGTCCGTTTCGCCTCGTGTACCGACGATCACGTCCACTCCGATGAAAGCATCTGGCATCACCTCCTTGATCTTTTCGATCTTATGCCGGAACAGGGCCGTGTCGTATCGGCGACGCATCAGTTTCAGCACATCGTCGCTTCCGCTTTGCAACGGGATATGGAAATGAGGTGCGAAACGTTTGCTATGTGCCACGAAATCGATCGCCTCGTCCGTGATTAGATTCGGTTCGATGGAGGAGATACGGTAGCGCACGATTCCATCCACTTCGTCGAGTGCCCGGATCAGATCGATAAACGTTTCTCCGGTACTTTTTCCGAAATCACCGATGTTGACTCCCGTCAGCACGATCTCTTTTCCGCCTTGGGCAGCCACCTCTTCCGCTTGCTTCACCATGCTGGCGATCGTCCCGTTACGGCTGCGTCCGCGGGCAAAAGGAATTGTACAGTAGGAACAGAAATAGTCGCATCCGTCCTGCACTTTCAGAAAATGGCGGGTACGATCGTCTGCCGAGCAGGAGGGAGAGAACGTACGGATATCTTTTGTTGGGGAAGCGATTACGGCTCCCCTTTCTTCTTTCTTTTTCAGGTCATCCAAATACTGGAGTATGTCCAGCTTCTGTTCGGCACCTAAAACGAGGTCAACCCCTTCGATGCGGGAAACCTCTTCTGGCTTTAACTGGGCGTAACAGCCCGTTACGACGATGAATGCTCCAGGATGTTGTTTGCCGATCCGGCGGATTGCCTGGCGGCATTTCTTGTCGGCAAGTTCTGTTACCGAACAGGTGTTGACCACGCAAATATCAGCCTTTTCACCCGGACGAGCCTTACGTACGCCTTGTTCGGAGAGGACTTTCCCTATGGTTGAAGTTTCGGCAAAGTTTAACTTGCATCCTAAAGTATAGTATGCGGCTATCTTGTTCTCAAAAACAGTCTTATCAATCATTTTCATTCAATTATCGCGCAAATTTAGCGAAAATGTTCGGACATCGTATCTTCTTATCATTTTTGTAACACCGAAACCCGATTCCCGGTTTGAGGATTGTCGTACTGTTCTGCTGGTAGATTGTTCGTTTCACCCGGATGGTCTTTTGGTTTTGTAGCCATCCATTTTCTGTATCACAGCTGTGATATGAACTATAATAAGAAAACTGCATACGGTTAATGATAATTTGCATAAATATGCAATTATCTCACTCCTGTAAGCTCGTCGGGGCTGACTGCGCAGCCCCTTGC
>JAGBDR010000030.1 GCA_017937385.1 Parabacteroides sp. | reverse complement strand
TAAAAGTGTGGGGGCAAAACATATCACACGGTCTTTTTGACTAACAAAAGATCGGCCTTATTCCACACATTGATGTTGGTACTTTTTGCAAAAATATAACAATTAAATATTATACAACAAAAGAAACACAGTTGTGATACAAACGGAACACAGTTGTGATACACAAAGAACACAGCTGTGAAACGAACTATAGACAGCCGGTTCCTTCCTTAAAAAGGTTCCTACCATATTATTTTCACCTCATCTACGCCAAAACATCTTCGAATATGAATCTTTATCTCCTAAACTTGGGGTTATGTAACCTAAACAACCTTGTTTTGTCCTGTAACCCATATATTTTGGAAAATTAAGGCTGTTTTTTCTTGTTGATTCGGAAAACCTATTTACCTTTGCAACGATTCCATAGTGGGCAGCGGCTCACAACGTGTGGGATTGATTACATATTGTAAGCATTTTACGAAGATTATTCCAATCTAAGAAATCTGGAAAATTTTGAGTGTAACGGAATAATGGACAGTAAATGCTTGCGCTGTTTACGTATATTGTATGTCTGCCTATAGGGGTGGATTGTATTATATCGTATAAAGCGCGGGCTGTTGTTCTATTATTGTTACACGGGCTATTCCAGATGCCTTTAGATTGATAATAGATAACAAGCCCGCGTTTTTTTGTGCCCGTACATAATCATTCGCGGGAAGTTGTTCTTCCCTTCGTGAAATTAGTTGTTGGATTTTTTTACACACTATTTTATTAACAATTAATTTTTAAATGATTATGAACAAAAAGTTTTCTACACTTTTGACAGCGGGGTTGCTGGTGGGCGGCTCGTTGTTTTGCAATGTGAATGCGGTGGAGATTACGGGAGAAAAATTGTTAGAGAACATCACAAAAGGTGTTCTTACATTTGGAACTGACCGTACCTACACGTTAACATCAGATTGCGCAATAACTAATGGCTTCCTTGTTATTAATGAAAAAGGTGCCATTCTGGATGGACAGGGACATACATTCGTAGGACGTATTGTTGTGAATGCCGAGGGTGTGACGATTAAAAACCTGAAAATTGAAAATAAGAGTGTTGGTACTGGTTATTGGCAAAAAAATGCTATTACGGTTTTTGCGGATGATGTAACGATTACTGGTGTTGACTTTGTTGCTGCGACGCGGGAAGAAGACGAATATGTTGCTAACAATATTGTACTTATGCCTAAAGTCGGTACTACAGTTAATTATGCAATTTCCGGTAATACTTTTAGAGCTAATCTTGCTGTAGTAAGTGCTGCTTCAGTTGTTCAGTCTACAGGTATTTTAATTGATGTAAGTTGCCAACAGAAAGAAGGTGATCCGATTTCTGGTTCGAAAACTGTACAACCAATTACAGATGAGACTTTCGATTTCGTAGAAATGGCAAGTGGCAATACATTCGAAAATAGTTGGATGGATTATGCTCAGTTGGATAACGATAACGAATATGTAATTGCAAAAGTTACTCCTTTTGTTCCTGAAAAGGAAACAGGAAGTACTTTAAAAATGATGGCTAATGATATTATTTCTTCGAGTGCAGAAGGCGCAACTTTGATTGTTAATGCTACTGCTGAAGATGTAATGAAGGTGTTGCCCGAATCTTTGACCGGTAATAATGTAGCTCTCCAGTGCAACGATATGAATGTGTTGATTGGTACAGCTGAAAATCCGGATAATGGTAAATCGGCGGTTGCTGCTGATGTGACAAAATTAGATGAAGCTGTTTTTGGTGCCAAACTTTACACTTCGGAAACAAGTGATTTCGCAATGTTGATCATGAAGGAAGGTTCTAAGAACTATGCTATCCAATTGAATGATCAGGATAAGGCGAGCGCCGTAGAAGTTACAGGAAGTAATATTGCGAAGTTGTCAACAGACAAGAGTTCTTTGTGGAAGATGAGCAGAGGACAGAATTCGGACGGTAGTTACTATTATCGTTTCGAAAGCATGAAAAAAGGTTCGGACGGAAAAGCTATCAAATTGAACATTTTAAATAATGATGCTTTCAAGCCTGCAAAGAACGTTGTTTATAATAAGTACGGTGTGATATTCAACATTTCCGGTACAAACTTGAATGGAACGGAAGCACGTTATTTTGGCCTTTACAAAGCCGGTAACAATATCCTGACTGCTGAGCAGTTGAACTGGTACGAACAGGATGGTTTCTCTGTGACGATCAAGTATCAAGATCCGGAAGATGCGACTAAGTTCACGGAAGAAGATATCGCCGGTAACCCATTCCTGGGACATTTGACTCCGATGAGCTATGATAAGACAACTCATAAGTTCTCAGAGGCTGCTGGAACTGCTGACAAATTCTATTTGATGAATGCTGATGGTGATTATATCGTAGCTCAGAAGTATGCTTCAAGTGGTTCTGTTACAGCTCAGAATACGTATACGTTTACAACCATCACAGCTCAAGAATTGGCGCATGAAATTGAACGTGCAGAAGGAAAGTATTTTGGTGAGTTCCAAGCTGAAGTATCTGCCAAATATACAAACTTGCAAACGTTAAGCGAAATTGATGTTTTGAAAGTTAAGGTCGGATCTGATTGGAATACGATCGGCCGTTTGGATTTGGGTACGGAAGAAGTTCCGACATTGGCAGCTTCTTTAGCCACTCAGTTGAAACCGATCAAGATTGCTTTGGGAAGCGATGAGATTGTGAAAGCCAAAGATTTGTTGAAGAAAGGCAAGTTCTATACGGTAGAGAGAATCGCATCTAAAGCAACTCCTAAACACAAGTTAGGATTCTTGTCTGTTGCTCAGGATGATCAATATAACGGTTCCGAATTTGTTTCCACTTATGGCAATGATTTGGAAATACAATGGGCTTTGACAAGAAAGGGTGGAAAGTATGTATTTACAAACCGTGAGGCGAATTATTACACTTGGGGTGAAATTGCAGAAAACGCATTGTATAAGACTGCTACTCCTGATGAATATCGTTACGGAACGGATACTTACCGTATCAAAGCCGTTGCTGAACATCATGCAAACGATGGTTATGTGACTTTGGATGATGTGAAGAACAACAAGTTCCATATCGGTTTCTCTTCAAATGTGTTCAAAAGCAATGCTTGGTTTACTGAAAACCATTCCGGTACGGACAACCATACAATCGGATTGGATACCGACTTGGAAAAAGCATTGGAATTTACTGCAACTGAATATGCCGCTGCACGCACTAAGAAACATCTGGATGAAGAAGGACAGGATCATAGTGATTGGTATTATCCAAGTGATTCAATCTATGTGATCAGCACGATAGGTTATTATGATGGCAATACTTACAAAGAGGATTGCAAGGATACATTGAAAGTCGTTTCTTATTCGTTTGTCAACCAGTTTATCGAACCGTTGATCTGGAACGAGGATGAAAAGAAATATGAATCGCTGGTTTATGAAAACAAGACTTCGAAAAAACGCTTTGAAAAGGTCGAAGATGCAGCAAAGGTTGCACATAAGTTCGCAATTCGCAAGGATGGTGAGAAACGGAATCTGCGTCTGGTTAATCATTTGACTTGGAATGAAGCGTCTAAGAATGCTACAGCTCCGATGCATCAGGAATTCAATGAATGGAGAAAGGTTTATGCAGGTGATGCTACTACTGGCCTTTTGTCAACTACATATCTGTACAATCGTACCGAAAACGACCTGTTTGTTGTAGAACCTACTGCAAAACCGATGTATCGTCCGGTTATCAATCCGTTGGATACGATCTCTATCTTCAGAAACGATAACGAAAAGTCTATCTTGTTTGAAGACAAGAGCTTCCTTGGAATGGAAAATCTGGCACAATATCCGCAGATCGCTCCGGGTATGGTAGCCGATACGGCATACGTACGCAACGAAACTTATCGTCCGCAATATATGCTGGTTGTTGGACCGGAAATCCATCCGGAAGGTTTGTGGTGTCCTATTCACGGAGAAGGTGCAACTTGTGAACATGCTGTTCCTACAAATGGTTGGGTAGAAGGCCGTTACTTAGTTAACTTGGTTGATACTGCTATCGCTTGGAACAATGACAACAAGCATAAAGGTAACAATCCGTATATCAATTCTGAAAACTACTATCGTTTGGGCTTCGTTCAGGCTAAGCACATCGAAGACTCTTTGATCATCGCCAGCACGAACGACACGCTGATCGTGGGTACTCCGGAATATAACCAGGCTAAGTTCGCATTCCGCTATGTCGACACAGAAGATGAGTCATTCGTAATCGAAACGGCTAACTTCAAGAAATTGCCGAATGCAACAGAAGCAGAACAGGATGGTTTGGGCTACATCAAGTGGATGAACGGCGTGGTAGTTGTCGTAGACGATATCAAGAATGCCGATGTCTTCAACATGGATGAAGAGTTCGAAGGCCAGCCGACCGACAATGAAACTATCGCTACCTCTGAAATCGCCGTTATCGCCGGCGAAGGCCAGGTAACAATCGCGGGTGCTGCCGGCAAGAAGGTTGTGATCAGCAACATCTTGGGCCAGGTAGTAGTTAACACGGTTATCACTTCCGACAATGCTGTAATCGCTGCTCCTCAGGGTGTAGTTGTTGTAGCTGTCGAAGGCGAAGAAGCTGTGAAGGCAATCGTGAAATAAGCATGAATTTATAATCAAATAATTCTAAAATGTTTGGCCGCGTGCCGTTCCCCGTACCGTAGAGACGCACGGCTGTGCGTCTCTACATGGAACAACGGCAATTACCCTGCGACAGGCGAACAAGCGGTTATTAATAATACTAAAGTATATTGAAATTAAAAGTTCTAATAGCCGTACCCCTGTGAAGGGCGAAAGCTATACACAAGACAAGCCCCGGAGGTGAAAGACATCTTCGGGGCTTCGTCATCGTACATTCTGGCAAATGCTCTATTTGCGTCTTTTACTTTGGATTATGGACTGAATAGCCTTGAATTTAGGCGCACTTCGAATATATTTTTGTACTGCATGCACTATGATTCAATTCTTTTTTATATAATTGCACTTGCCTGTTGGCTCTACGCAACCAAACAGTAAATAATATACAGGTATGATTAACTTCGACGAATACATACGCCAAGGCGAGCCGCAAAAGCGAGAGAAGGGTTACGCATGGCAGACCGCAATCGGGTTACAGGCCGTCGATGGCTTGAAGCCTTCCGACTATTTGATTGAGACCGCACGTAAAGATATTGAGGGCGAGATTACGATCGACGAAGCCGAACAACTTATAAAGAGCTATTATCAATCCAAAGAGGCACATACAGCCGAGGATACAGAGAAGCATGAGGCGGATATGGCATCGACCAACATCCGCCGGCTTCTTACCGAGAAAACGTTTGCCTTTACATTAGTCGGACTTACATCGATTCATCGTCGGATTTTCGACGGTATCTTCAAATTTGCGGGACAAATTCGCGATTACAACATTACCAAAAAGGAATGGGTGTTGCGTGGTGATACGGTGCTATATGTTTCTGCGTCCGATCTTCGCAAAGCGATCGAATACGACTTGGAGCAAGAGCGTCAGTTCGACTATTCAAAAGTAGACAGAAATGGATTAGTGAACCACATAGCCAAGTTTGTCTCGGGACTATGGCAAATCCATCCGTTTGGCGAGGGAAATACCCGGACGACTGCCGTATTTACGATCCTCTATCTACGTTCTATGGGTTTTGATGTAACAAACGACCTGTTTGCCAATCATTCGTGGTATTTCCGTAATGCGCTGGTACGCGCCAACTACCAAAACGTGCAAAAAGGTATCATGCGTAATTCTGAATATTTGGAGCGGTTCTTTCGTAATCTTCTATTGGGTGAAACGAATGAATTGCGGAATCGATATATGGTAATCAATGCTCCGGAAGAGCTGACTGCAAAACAAGTCCGGCAAGTCGACCGTACAAGTACCGAACAACCTACCGTACAAGTAACCGAACAAGTTCGCACTTTGTTGTTGGCTTTGTCAGATGAGCAATTATCGTTAAAAGTATTGATGGAGAAAGTTGGTCTGAAACATCGTCCGACATTTTTGGAGAACTATATAAACCCCGCTTCCGAGGTTGGTTTTCTCAAGGTGCTATATCCCGACAAACCTAATCACCCAAGACAAAAATACCTGCTTACGGCAAAAGGGCTGGCTTTATATAACGAAATCAAGAAAATGCAATCATTGAATACTTAACTGACGGTGATTATAGGTTGCCCAAAGAATGATGAGAGCATTGCGAGTGTGGCGATGGTGAAGTTGTGCTGACCGCTCAGCCATTTGGTGATTTCGCTCGGTCTGCGTCCGAGGGCGTCGGCAAATTGTTTCTTCGATAAGCCACGTTGCCGCATAAGGGCATCAATGCGGTCGGATATTTCAAAAGAGAGATCAACCTCTGTCTGAATGTTCGCCGGAATTGGACCGAGCATTTCTTCTAATGTTCTGGATGTACGTTTCATAACTCAAAAATATTGTCGGTTTCTATGGTTGATTCAGTTATATTCACATTGCCATTGGCAGCTTCCTGCCTAAGCAGTTTCTCGAATTTTTGCAAGGTCATTACATATCCGTTTAGGAGCATATCATCTTCATATCGCTGCGATGTCTTCACGCCACCATTACCCAATACAAGTATCTTATCTGACAACCGCAGACAATAAAGACGCAATTTTGAAGATGTCACAGGTAACGCAACAACAGAATCATTCATCTTGCTCTCCGGACGAAAATACCGTTCCAATGCACCGGTCTTCGCAATACGTGTGATAAATGCGGCGATACGCGAGAAATCCTCGCTGTACTCAGCATCCTCCCTGAATTTGGCAACAAATTTTTCAAATTCAGATTCGACATCGCGGAGAAACTGCAATGTATAGATTGTGCAGTTCTCGCCTTCCTGGATAAGGTATAGTTCTACTTCGCTCATGGGTAGTATATTGCGTTTGATATTTAGTTACAAAGATACAATAAATATTTCACTTAAAGATGAAATAAGCGCGAGATTTTATAAACTGCCGGTCTTACCCGTGCCGTTAGGCGAGATTTAGTAAAAAACCGTATATTTGCGAATAAATAAATTCAACTATCTATGAAGATACAACTTTATTGGCTGCTTTCGGCGGCTTTATTGTTATTGCCTGGAAAGGCAGACGGTGCAAACAACAAGAAACCGTTCGTTATTCCTGAGTTGCAGGAATGGAGAGGTGGCCAGGGTATGTTTACTCCTACGGCGACATCCCGGATCGTGTATACCGGAAAAGATTCATCCGTGGTCCGTGTTGCCAACCAGTTTGCCGAAGACTACGAACTGATGTTCGGCCGTCGGATGCAGGTCGTGCAAGGCCGTGCGGCTGCCGGTGATTTTGTATTGTCTCTTTTGTCCGACAGCCGTTTGGGAGAGGAGGGCTATACGATGAAGATTGCCGATCGCGTCACTATTACCGCCCCTAAGAGCAAAGGGTTGTATTGGGCTACCCGTACCTTATTGCAACTGACCGAACAACAGAGCGATCAGGCGTTGCCGAAAGGAACGGCTCGCGATTATCCCGACTATGCGATCCGGGGCTTTATGATGGACTGCGGACGTAAGTTTATCCCGATGAGTATGTTGCGCGATTATGTGAAGATGATGGCTTACTATAAGATGAACACATTCCAGATCCATCTGAACGATAATGCTTTCCCCCGTTTTTACGGTTGGGACTGGAACCGGACGTATGCCGCTTTCCGTCTGGAATGTGAGACTTTCCCCGGGTTGACCGCCCGCGACGGTTACTACACGAAGAAAGAATTCATCGCTCTGCAACAATTGGCAGACAGCCTGGGTGTGGAGATCATTCCGGAAATCGATGTGCCGGCACATTCGCTTGCCCTTACGCAGTATAAGCCGGAGATCGGTAGCCAGGAGTATGGCATGGACCATCTCGACTTGTTCAAACCGGAAACTTATGAGTTCGTGGATGCCCTTTTCCGGGAGTATCTGGAAGGGCGCAATCCTGTCTTTGCCGGCAAGCGTGTCCATATTGGCACAGACGAATACTCCAATAAAAAGCAGGATGTAGTTGAGAAATTCCGCGCCTTTACCGACCACTACATCCGTTTTGTGGAAAGCTTCGGCAAACAGGCATGTGTCTGGGGAGCCTTGACGCATGCGAAGGGCGAGACGCCTGTCAAGTCGAAGAATGTCTTGATGAGTGCCTGGTATAACGGCTATGCCGATCCGAAAGAGATGGTCAAGCAAGGATATGACCTGATCAGTATCCCCGACGGTTATCTGTATATCGTTCCCGCCGCCGGCTACTATTACGACTACCTGAACACAGAGAAACTTTATAAGGACTGGACGCCCGCCCATGTCGGGAAAGAGGTGTTTCCCGAAAAACACAAGCAGATCAAAGGCGGTATGTTTGCCGTCTGGAACGACCATGCCGGCAACGGAATCAGCACGAAAGACATCCATTACCGCGTGTTCCCCGCTTTGCAGACATTGGCCGTCAAGATGTGGACAGGCAAGGATTGCACAGTTCCGTATGCCGATTTCAACAGCGCCCGCACATCAATCAGCGAAGCTCCGGGCGTGAACGTGGCCGGACGTATCGGGACGAAGCCCCGTGCCGTCTACAACCTCGAGACCTTGAAGCCGGGAATGGAAACGGGGTTGAAAGAGATTGGCTATCACTATACCGTTTCGTTCGATATCAAGGCTGCGGCAGAAGAAAAAGGCACCGAATTGTTCCGTTCGCCGGATGCCGTCTTTTATCTTTCCGACCCGATTTCCGGATTGTTGGGATTTGCCCGTGACGGTTATCTGAATACGTTCAACTACCAGTTCTATCCGGAGGAGACCGCTTCTGTTACAATCACCGGAGATGAAAAAACGACCTGCCTCTATGTGGATGGCAAGTTGATCGAGAACATGGCGAAGCGGAAACGTTTCCTCAGCCCCAACGATTCGACTTATTACGTCCGTACCTTGGTTTTCCCGCTGGAGAAAGCCGGCAACTTCAAAAGTTCGGTCCGCAATGTGGAAGTCTTGAACTATTGCAAGCCGGAGATGTAAGAATTCTTTATTATCTTTGCTTATCATGACAAAGTAAAACATACGATTATGGCTGTTATTTATCCGATTGGAATCCAGAATTTCGAGAGCCTGCGTAAAGACGGTTATCTATATATTGATAAAACGGCTTTTGTGCACGAGTTAGCCACGACCGGCCGCTACTACTTCCTGAGCCGTCCAAGGCGTTTCGGCAAGAGTTTGTTGATCTCTACGCTGGAAGCTTACTTTGAAGGCAAGAAGGAGCTTTTTGAAGGGTTGGCGCTGGAAAAGTTGGAGAAGGATTGGATAAAACATCCGATCTTGCATATCGATCTGAATACGGAAAAATACAATACTCCGGAAAGTCTGGACCGGATCTTGAATTTTACTTTGTTGAAGTGGGAAAAGCTGTACGGGACCGGAGCCGGTGAGACCTCCTTAGCTCTGCGTTTTCGCGGAATCGTGGAACGTGCGGTCGAACAAACCGGCCAGCGCGTCGTGATCCTGATCGATGAATACGACAAACCGATGCTTCAGGCAATCGGCAATGAGGAGCTGCAGGCGGCTTACAGAAGTACGTTGAAGTCTTTTTATTCCGTTATGAAGACTATGGACAAATACATCCGCTTTGCCTTCCTGACCGGAGTGACGAAGTTCGGAAAGGTGAGTGTGTTCAGTGATTTGAATAATCTGCAGGATATCAGCATGGATGAGCATTATGTGAATGTTTGTGGGATTTCGGAACAGGAGGTTCATGCTTATCTGGAACCCCAGTTGCATGAATTGGCTCAAGCGAATCGTCAAACGTATGAAGAGACTTGTCAGAGGTTGAAGTTGAATTATGACGGATATCATTTTGCAAAAAATAGTATCGGCATATATAATCCTTTTAGCCTGTTGAATACGTTTAAATCATTGCGATTTGGCAATTACTGGTTTGAGACTGGGACTCCGACCTATTTGGTCGAGTTGTTGAAACGGGCGGAATATGATTTGTCTCAGTTGGCAACGGAGGAGGTCGATGCCGATGTGTTGAATAGCATTGATGTCGCTTCCTATAACCCGATCCCTGTCATTTACCAGAGCGGCTATCTGACCATCAAAGACTATGACGAGGAATTTGGCATGTATACGCTCGGTTTCCCCAATAAAGAGGTGGAAGAAGGTTTTATGCGTTACCTTCTTCCATTTTATACTACCGTGAAAGAGGGGGAGACCGCTTTCCAACTGAAAAACTTTGTAACAGATCTCCGCAAAGGCAATCCGGAGGGTTTCCTTCGTCGCTTACAGACGTTTTTCTATGGAGTCCCTTACGAACTGTCGGGAGAGGTGGAGCGATATTACCAGAATGTCCTTTTCATTGTCTGCAAGCTGATGGGCCTTTATGTCCAGGCAGAATACCATACTTCGTATGGCCGTGCGGATATGATTTTGCAAACGAAAGATTATATCTACATCTTTGAATTTAAGTTAGACGGTTCAGTGGAAGAGGCGTTGCAGCAAATAGAAAGCCAAGGGTATGCCCGTCCGTTTGAAATGGATGGACGAAAGTTAGTCAAGATAGGAGTGAACTTTGATTCGAGAATCCGAAGTATGGATAAGTGGAAGATATCGTAATATGACTGTTACAGAGTTGTTTAATACTATTTATACGCAATATTACGCTAAATCATTCCTACCGACTTATTCTAAAAATCAGGAAGTAATCTTCAAGGATAATTTCAAGTTGTTGAAAACCGGTGATCCGGAAGGTAAATGACTAAATGTCTTGTATTCGGATGGGCTTATTGTATATTATTGTTTTGTTAACGATAAAATACATCCTTTGGGAATGGTTGCAAATTCCGGTTTTTTGTCGAGAAAAAAGGCATTTTGGCCGCGAGGTGCGCAGTTCATCGCTCTGAAGACGGTTGTCATCGCTGTGAAGTCCGAGTTCATATACTGTGAAGTCGGGGTTCAGGAGCAACGAAGACGGTCGTCACGGCGATGAAGTCCCTCTTCATGGCAAAAAAGAGCCAAATTCTTTTTGTGATATTCGGAGCGATGGAAACTTTTGTTTGCTACAGGCGATTCTCCGAGAGTTTAGCTTTTCCATACTGTCAGCCATTCCTGCTTTTTTGTAACAAATATGTGTGGCTTTTTAATTTCTTCCTGGTCTCTTTCTGTCAATTGTCAACGAATTTCGATAAAAAGGATGGAAATGTCACATGGGATCCGTTCAGAATTTTCTTTGAAATAGAAAAATGCTGTAAGAGGGGTTATTGTATATTTCTTGTTTTGTCGTCTGACAGACATAATAGAACGGCAGTCAAAAGGCACCTACAGCGCCTTTTGACTGCCTGCTTATAAAAACATGATTTATAAGAATTGTAGAATCAGCACTTTTTAGAACTTCCTTATAAATCGCTATTTACCGCTTAATATCTCTTGTGCATACCGTGCATAGTGGCCTTGCAAGCCGTCGGCATAGCGGCGGAGTACCTCTTCTCCGATACCGTCCTGGTCGCCGCAGAGATAGAGGGCTCTTGCTAAGTGCAGCTCTTTCAAGGCGAGGTTGCGGGTGGAGGTGTCGTTGAGGTCGGGGACTGCACGGCTACGCGCTTCGGCATACGAATGGATCGAATGGCCTCGTACACCCGGTGTCGTCAGCAGGGCCGCCAATACGGGAACAGCTTCGCGGCTGCCAATCGCTTCGGTGGCCATCGCGATGGCACGGAAATGGGAAAGGTAGTCTTCCGGTTCCAACCTCTTTGCCTTTTCCAATATGGAGGGAAGGGTGGAGGTGTCGCGAGCATTTCCTAATGCCGTGATCAGGGCATCCAAACGGCTGAGGCACATGCCGAACTGTCCCATGCCGGTATAGTGCCAGCCCTCGTCCCAATCCTTATATTGCCGGATGGCCTTTGCCAATATCGGTGCCGTTTCCCCTTGGCCTAACATACAGAGGATGCTGGCAAGAATCGTTTTCTCTTCCGGCAGGGTGGTCTTGGCGATTTGTTTCCCGACAAGCTGGATGCAACGTTGGGGATCGGTCAGCAATCTTTCGAGCCCTTTGTAATTGTCTGTCACGCTGGCGAGTGCTTTCTTCATCTCGGACTGGCTGAATCCCTTGAACTCCTTGTCCGTCAGCACCCGTTCCGGCAGATTACCGATTTCGACTAAATGGCGCTGTATCTTCTTGATGTCTATCTTTCGGGGAGATTTGTTCTCCTTGACACACAAGGCAGAGAGATAACCGACTGCATATCCCTGGTTTTGCAGACAAGGTTGCATCCGGATGACCGGCATGGCATCCCGGTGCGCACTGGCCCCTAAGCCGGTTGTCAGAATCCCTTCCAGCCCCTTGGGCAGCAGACTGCGCAACGGAACATCCGCGTCGTAGATCGTATGCCGTTTTTCCGGCGGATTCAGGATGAAGAGCGGGTCTATGATCATGCCGTGTGTGTCGAACGAACTTTTGTGATACGAAATCGTATCCGGGTAGCGGCGATGGTTGATCACGTCGTAGACCGAGATGATGTAGTCGCCGATCACCCGCCGGCGTTCGCGTGTCTGGGGAATTTTGACCAAATCGTACTGTCCCTGCAACTTGGTCTTGGCTTGGATGAAAGCACGCGAGACATCCCAGATATCCGTGTCGTCGACGAACAGCCAGTCGTTATTGTTGTAATAATCGCCCGGCGCCCATTTGCCGGTTCCCGCGCCTTGCACGGCGATTGTCTTTTTGCCCGTGTAATCGAACGCAGCCCCGGCAGCAATGGCGATGTCGGCACTTCCGGTACTGTCGATTACGATTTTGGAGAGGATGACACCCCGTCCGAAAGGGGTTGCTACGACAACTCCTTTTACCTGGTTCCCTTCTGTCAAGGCCCCGCATCCCATCACGCCGAACCAGAGTTTGCCTCCTGCCTGCAACAGCTCTTTGCGGTGCCATTCCATTTTCCAGTCGGCCGGGAAACGTCCTTCCCTTTTGGGCTGTCTCGGATGGTCTTTGGGTGCCATGGCCAGGACGCTCTTGTCTATATGAGCGGTGTATCCGCCCCGGAAGCCGTCCCAGTAGACGCCGATCATTCCTAACGTACTCAAGCCTCCAAGCCCGTGCAGGTATTCCAGCACTAATGTATTGGCTCCCTGTTTGGCTGCCGATATGCCGGCTGAAGCCCCGGCTGTCCCGCCTCCCATTACCACGACGTCATAACTTCCTAAAACGGGAAGCGCACCTGCGGGGGAGTCTACGAACCCTTTTTGCAAAGACGGACGGAGCGGAGAGAGTAATTCACCTGTTTGCCCATAGTTCGAAGCATTGACTTTCGGCTGGCGGACCGTGGCCTGAGCCGGTACGGGTATATCTTTTATTTGTCTGGCAACTGTTTCGCCCATCATCTCTCCGATGAACAGGGCCGGAACGGGCCGCATCACTTTGGCAGCCAATTCTCTCGGTATCTCGGCACAAGGGCCGAGTACCCACAAGTTCGCGACATGCTTCGGTTTGAACGCTTCTATCGGCAATTTGCGCAGGGAAACCGGATTCCCGTTATAGGCTTTCTCGCTGTTGATCGTCTGTTTCGGGATGTACCAGAGCAAATCCGAACTGTCGACCTGCTCTATATCCCAGGTCCGGCTGCGGATGATCTGCTCGGCCTCTGCCAGCGACGCATACGAGTCGTCTTTGAGCGGCAGACGGAATGTATAGCGGGTGACCGGATAGCTTTTTTCGCCCACCTTGATGGGCTGGGACAACGTTTCGGCCCGGATGATTTCGGGGGCCTCTTTCGGGGTATTCCCAACTACGGTATAACAGAAATCCTGCGTGCCGGCGGCAAACGGTTTGCGTTCGGCTCCCAATAGTCCTGCAACAGACGCATTATGAGTCGCGTCGATAATCGCTTTGCAACGGATGGCCTGCCTACCCGAACGGTTGGCGATCACGACGCCCGCAGGTCGGCCGGACGGGTCTGTCAGTACATTCGTCACATAGCTACTGTAAAGGAACCGGACGTTGTTGTCGATCAGCTCGTCTTCCAACGTTTTCTTTATATGGAGCGGAGTCGGGAAGTTTTTCCCCGGAAAGAGCTTGCGGGCAAGTGCTGTCTGCGGTTTCTCCTCTGCCTCCCGTTCGTAGAGATGCGAGCCACATATCTCTTCCCCTAAATAGGGCATATAACCGACCAGATACACCCGGCTACCGGCTTTCGCTGCCGCCACCGCCGCGGCAACGGCTCGCGAACTACCTCCTGCGACCACAAGGTCTGTTTCTGCAATCACCGGAATCTTACGCGCCCCTTCGTGGCAGAACTTTTCATCGGGAACGGCCGACTTTATCGTTGCTTTTGCTTCCGTCACGCTGCCTAAAGAAGCCAATGCACTTCCGGCCGCTGTTACTTTTAAAAAATCACGTCGTGTAATCATGGTGTTTGTTCTCTTTTTATATCGGTATTCTTTATGGAGACCATAAAGATAAGGAATGATTTGATGAATATTGCTAATCGGGCTGTTTGAAAATGATTTTATCCCAGTAAAACGGATGAACGTCCAGCCGTTTGCCCGTTTTACAGGGTATAAAATGGATGAACGTCTGGTTGTTTGCCCGTTTTGCAGGGTGTAAAATGGATAAACGTCCGGTCGTTTACCTGTTTTACAGGGTATAAAATGGATGAACGTACAGCCGTTTGTCCGTTTTGTAGGGTATAAAATGGATAAACAGCCGGCTGTTTACTCGTTTTACAGGGTGTGAAACGGATGAACGGCCGGCCGTTCGGCCATTTTTAATACCCGTCGTTCTGTGTCAGGTTGCCGTTGACCAGAATATCGTTGGCCGGGATAGGCCACAGATAGTTTTTCTTCGGGTCAAAGGACATTTTGTAGAATGTCGTGATATAACCGGCTGTTTCCATCGGTGCGAGGTCAGGCAGTCCGTTTTCATCGATTGCCGGTATGCCACCGATCGGGTAGTTGCCGTCATCCCAGTTCTTCAACAGTTTCAGGAATCCTTCCGGCAGTTCGATATTGGAATCGGCTCCGGTCTGTCCGTTCCAGCCGGCAGAACCGGACCAGGCGCGATCCAGGTAATACATGGATTTGTTGTGCGATTTCTCGGCAATGCGCCAACGCAACAGGTCACGGTAGCGGATTCCCTCGAATGCAAATTCCGAACGGCGTTCCATGCGGATGATTTTGCGTAATGCGGCCTGCGAAGCCATCTCCACACGTGGATAGGCGATACCGGTCCCTTGATAGGCACGTTGGCGCACGAGGTTGATCGTCTTGTCCAGATCGTCTTGTGTGCATTGTCCCAGTTCGTTCTTCGCTTCGATATAGGATAACAGGATTTCAGCATAACGCAAATAAGGGAAACAGTTATCGACCGCATTTGCATTGTTATTGTAATCTTTCCATTCCTCTTTTATGAATTTGCGAAGCATCAAACCGTTGTAGGCCGAGTGCTGGTTGGATGCCTTGGCATCGTTGTTAAGGACCATGTTGCCTGATGAAACCTCATAGACTGTGTTGGCATACGGACTGGGATTGTATTCGTATCCGAGCGTGATATAGTCCGGATATTTCTCAGGGAATGTCCCGTCTTTTTTCGATTGTTCATATTCTGCATAATCGGCCGAATACTTGGTCTTGAACGGTTGGATGGTCATGGCAAGACGTGGGTCCCGGTTTGCGAAAGGATCTTTCGGGTTATAGAGCGGTGACTGGTCGATGGGCAAACCATCCGTGCAGGTATAGGAACAGAGCAATTCCAATGATGGGCCTTGATTGGCAAAACCGCCTAACTTGCGGATGACATAATCTTTGACATGCGAGAAGATATGATATCCTTTTTTCAGCGTCAAGTCACCTTTGAAATAGTACATATATTCAGGCGAACTGTTGGCGGTAAAAAGTGCAGCATAATTGTCATGCAACTTGTAGATACCGGAGTTCATACACTGTTCGGCCGCTTGGACAACGGTCTGCCAGTCTTCGTGGAAGAGGGCGAAACGGACCTTGAAGCCGATCGCCGCCCCTTGTGTCGGCCGTTGCTGCCCGTTACGGGTGGCAGGCAGATATTCGATCGCTTTATCCAGACATTCGTAGGCATACGCCAACACCTCTTTTTTAGGTGAACGGACAGCGACGTAGGCTTCATCCAAAGTCATGTTCTTGTTGATGATGCAATCGCCCCAATAAGTCGCCAATTCTCCGTAGGCAAACCCCAGCATGAAATAGGCTTCCCCTTTGTATTGATTGATTTTGCTCTCACTCAATCCGTTGGCGGTACCGTTGTCCAACGCATAGACGACTTTGCTCGCGCGGGCGATCCCTTTGTAAAGGGCGGTCCATCGGCCGGAAACCGTCCCAGACTGGGAGGTCATGGTCCCCAACGTAAATTCGTTGGAACCGTTGCGGTTCAGCAGGTCATCGTCCCAGTCGATTCCGTCGATCGGGAAGAAATCCGGTCTCCACAGGTCGTTGAGCGCCATTTCTATCTCGGTCTCATCATGATACCAGTTTTCGCTCGAACCTTCCGAAAGCGGGTTCAGGTCCAGGTCGGCACAGGCGGTTACGGTTAATGCCATAACTCCGGTTAGTAGATATTTGCTTATATTGTTCATAACAGGATTCTTTAAATTAAAATGAAACATTTAGGCCAAAAAGATAAGAAGACAAGATGAGGTCACCTCCGCGATTCCATTCCGGGTCGAATCCGTCCGGATATTTCGAGAAGGCAGGCAGGTCATTGGCACTGACATAGACTCTCAGTTTGTTGACAAAGAACTTTTTGGTGATCTCTGTCGGAAGCGTGTAACCCAATGTGATGTTTTTGATACGCATATAGGCTCCGTTGAAGAGATAGAAATCGCTGTTTGCATAGATATTGGCACTGTTTGTCGTCAATTTCGGATATTTGGCTTTCGCGTTTTCTGCATCCGTGGCATCCGGTCTCCAATGGCTTTCGATCAGATTCAACGGGCAGGAATAGGCTTGGTAATTGTAGGGGGTACCAGGCCAGGACCAATAGGACAGTTGATGGCCGATCCCTTGGAACGACAGGTTGAAATCCAGCCCTTTCCATTCTGCCCATAAAGAACCACCATATTGCATTTCAGGCAAGGAGTTGCCCAAGCGTACACGGTCGGCGGAAGCGGTGATCTTGCCGTCGCCGTCGATATCCTGATAACGGATGTTGCCGGCTTTGTCATTGTTGGTCAGGACCGGGATTTTGTTGCCGTTCTCGTCCAGCATGGCGGCATCGTTCAGGATAATGCCCAGGCTTTTATATCCATACCATTCATTAAAGTAAGAACCCTCTTCGGTAATCTTGTTGTTGTCGATTTTCTGCCGGTCTGCCATGTAGCCCATTTTGGAACGATAGTCTGACAGATTCAAACTTACGCCGTAACGGAAATCATTGATTTGGTCGCTCCAGGAGAGTTCCAGATCCCAACCTCTTGTGTTCATGTCGGCAGCGTTGTTCTGTGGCGCATTGTAGCCGAAATAGGAGGGGAAGCCGACTTCCATCAACATATCGGTCGTCTTTTTGTAATAATAATCAGCCGAGGCACGGAGTTTGTTTTGCAGCAAGGATATGTCTGCTCCGATCCCGTAGGTTGTCGTTGTTTCCCAAGTGATGTCATTGAACGCATAATTCAATTGGTAGGCCGTCTGTACGACATCCGACATACCGGTCGAGGCATTCGGAATGAAACCAGTCCCGAAACTCAATTTCGCCTGGTAAGGAAATTCCGAACCGATGCGTTCGTTACCTAACTGCCCGATGGAACCGCGCAGCTTCAAGTGATCGATTACGTTCTTATTGAACCACGGCTCTTCCGAAAGGATCCAGCCGGCACTTACAGAAGGGAATGTTCCCCAGCGATGTCCTTCGGCAAAGCGGGACGAACCGTCGGAACGGATATTGGCCTGCAACATGTAACGGTCTGCCCATGAATACATGATACGGCCGAAGAAGGAACGGTAGGCATTGTGCCCGGCACTACCGCTGTTGTACTGG
Organism: Parabacteroides sp.; assembly: GCA_017937385.1. Taxonomy (GTDB): domain Bacteria; phylum Bacteroidota; class Bacteroidia; order Bacteroidales; family Tannerellaceae; genus Parabacteroides. The sequence continues at coordinate 21,687 of JAGBDR010000030.1, read as the reverse complement.
TAATCTTCCGGCCCTAAGTTCAGGTAGGGGAAATTATTCAGATTGAAGTTGGTACGGGAAGCCCCTTCGTTTTCCCATTTGTATGAATAGTCTTCATAACCGGCCATTAATCCGATGGCATGACGTTTCAGTTGCAGCTTATAGTTGGCATAGAACTGTTTGGTCAGGCTATGATTGTCATTGCGGGATTCAAAGAGTTTGGTCGAAGCGTAGCCCAGTGGCGGAATCGGTTCGCCGGAAATCCGGTAGACTTCATATCTTTTCTGATGATCTTTCTCTTTGTAAAACGCATATTGCGGTGCGACGATTGCAGTCAGGGTCAAGCCTTTCACCGGTGTGAGGTCTAATTGCAACTTACCGTTTACCCGATAGTTCTGTTTCCGTTTCTTTCCGCTCAGGTCCCGTTCTGCAATCGGGTTATCCCCATCCTTGCCGTCGGCGTAACGGCCGTCGGACCAGAACGCATTATAGATGGGAGCGCGTTCCATCAAGGTTGACATGACGAGGTGCGGATCGTTTGAATCGGAATAGAGCAAACTCAAGTCTACGTTGGCATGAATCCAGTTATTGATCGTATAATCATTGTTGGTCCGGATGTTGAAACGCTCGAAACTTTTGGTGTCGATCAAGGCTTCCGAGTTGTAATAGTTCAGGCTGAAATTTGTTTTCAGCTTTTCCGTACCGCCACTGAGCGATAGCGAATGCCGCTGGTGATGCGTATTGCTTTTTACACCCAAGTCCATGAAGTCCGTATCGGCATACCGGTCCGGATCTTCAGCACGTAGTTGGGCATAGTTGTTGATCATATCGGCCGTATAGAGCGAGTTCGGCGATGAAGCCCCATCATTGAACGCCAGTTCGTTGAGGCCGCTCATCCATTGTACGGCATTGGCGAATTTGGGCTTCGCCGTCGGAGCGTCGATCCCGTATTCTCCGTTGTAGGAAAGGTGGAACTCTTTGTCTTTGGCGCGTTTGGTCGTGACCAAGATGACACCGGCTGCCGCACGGGAACCGTAGATAGCTGCCGAGGCGGCATCTTTCAACACTTGGATATCTTTTACATCTTCGGGCGCGATGTCTACCAATGTGCCGGGTACTCCGTCCACGATCACCAACGGGTCATTCGTCGACATGGTTGTGACGCCTCGTACGCGGATCGTTGCCCCGGCCGACGGGTCACCGCTGGAACGTGTGATCTGCACGCCGGCCATCTGTCCTTGCAACTGGCTGGATAGCTGCGGTGTACTCTTCATCCGGAGTTTGTCGCCTCCCAACGAAGAGGTCGATCCGGTTAAATCGACTTTGCGCGCCGTACCGTATCCGATCACGACTACCTCGTCCAGCGCTTCTGTATCTTCTTCGAGTGTGATGGTGTATGTGTTTGATGAGCCGACTTTCATCTCAACCGGCTTGTACCCGATGTAGGAAATCGACAGCGTAGCACCGGGTGCTACGTGGACATTGAAGGCTCCTTCAATGTCCGTGATGGAACCGTTAGTCGTCCCTTTTTCCACCACGTTGGCACCGATCACCGGGTCGCCGTTGCTGTCGAGCACTTTTCCGGTGATGGGCTTGACCTGTTGCTGTTGGGCGTATGTTTTTCGCATGATGTTGATGTTCCGGTCGTTGATGGTGTATGTCAATCCTGTTCCCGCCAAGGCTTGTGTCAGGATTTCGTCGATCTGGTTGCTGTTGGCTTTTACGCTGACTTTGATGTTTGCGACATCTTTGTCTACGTAGAAGAAGAGAAATTCGCTCTGTTTTTCGATCCTTGAAAACAGGTCGGTGAGGAGTATCCGTTCAGCTTTGATGGATATGACGGCCGATTGCGAATAGGTGGGCTCGGCTTGCATTGCGGAGGGTAGAACCGTTAATAGCGAAGCCGCCGTAATTTTTGTAATTGCTACTAATTGCTTCAGGCTTTTTGGATAAAGAGGCCTGTAATACGAAACATTTTTCATGCTTGTGTATTTGATTTAATGGATTTGTAATTCGATTGTATTTTCAGGTGTGTCCCTTTTTAAGTGGACTCCGTGTTGTTTCATGGGGATCAGGATTTGTTCATAGGCATTACTTTTTTAGGGTTGTATACTGGATATGATAAACTCCCTTGTCGTTTGTCCATCGTACGGGCAGGCTGTAGGAGATTACGTTCAGGATCTGTTCGAGGCTTTGCCCTTCGTCGAATGTCGCGGAGACGGTGACGGACGGATCGGTCAGCCTTTTATCGTCGATTCGGATGTCCGCTTGGTAGATCGTTTCCAAGTTTTCGATCAATTGGATGAATGGGATGGACTTGTATTTGAGCAGCCCGTCTTTCCAGGCAGTGGAAAGATCGGTATCTACCTGTTTGATGCTGACTTTATTGGTGGACCGGCTGAAAGTAAGTTGCTGGTTCGGAGTCATCACGATCTGTTGCTTCGCTCCTTCGAACCGGATGGAGCCTTCCACCAAGGTGGCGGTGATATCGTCGGAGCCTGTATCGGCTTTCACGTTGAAGTGCGTACCCAATACGGTGATAGAAGCACCGTTCATCTCTACTTGGAAGGGCTTGTTTGGATCTTTTGCCACTTCAAAATAGGCTTCACCTTCTAATTTGACGCTGCGGCTGTCTTTCCCGTATTGGTCGGAATAGCTTAAGCGGCTGTTCTTGTTCAAGGTGATGACGGTCCCGTCTTCCAGTGTGAAGTCGGAAGTATGTTCGTTCGTCAGCAACGTATAGTATTCGGTTGTACGATCCTGGGTTTGATAAAGGAAAAAGGCGGTTGAGAAAATGAAAAGCAAACAGGCCGCGGCAATCAGCGGGAGGGCGTTTCTCCCTAATTGCCGCCGGTCGGCCTGCCTTCTTTGTACATTGATCTTTTGTTGCAGCTTGTCGGCCGAGAAGGCGGGGGCGACGGAGTGCTTGAAAGCGACATCCGCATCCCAGTAGTTCTTGAGCCGCCGGAATTCATCCCGGTTCTTGTCGCTTTCGTTCAGCCATTCGCTTAACGAAAGGATGTCGTCCGAAGAACTTTCTCCGCTCAGGACCCGTGTGATAATATGGTTTATTTTGTTTTCCATGCTATGTGTTTCTATAAGTAAAGTCGCAGGGGAACGGGAAATCCCTTAGTCGGAAGGCGGAAAAGATGGAAAAAAATTTCCATAGGCATGGAACCGGATTTCCATAGGCATGGAACTGGAATTCCATCGGCATGGAATTGTTTTTCCCTGCCGAGGCGTTTCCCCGTCAGCGGCAGTCGTCGGCGAGCGCTTCCCGCAGTTTGCGGACGGCATTTGCCAGATGGGCTTCCAAGGTCTTGACGGAGATGTTGAGGATGGTAGCCACTTCCTTATATTTGAGTTTGTCTTCGCGGACGAGTTTGAAGGCCATCTTGCATTTGGCCGGCAGCGAGTCGATCGCCTGGTTCAGGCGGCGGATCTCTTCCTGGCTGATGAGCTCTTCTTCGGGAGTCGTTTCGGTCGAGGTGAAGAGATCGACGGAGATTTCGTCCAGCGATACTTGGTCCAGGTGTTGTTTGCGGTAGTAGCTGATCGCCTTGTGGCGGGCGATCATATAGATGTAGGAATCGAAATTGGAGATGCCGGGCAGTTGCTTGCGGTTGTTCCAGATGGCTAAGAAGGTGTCGGAGACGATCTCTTCGGCTTCTGCCGGCGACGAGACATACATCCCCGTAAATCGCATTAACGGTCCGAAGTAGGCCATGTAAAGCGATTTAAGAGCCGTTTGTGAGTCTGACAAGGCCATTTCACAAACCCATTGTATGATATTGTCCCGATTCTCTTCCAAGCGTGAGCAAGATTAACAATGTCCTTATAATAAAAGTCGCGAATATAAGGAAAAACCCTTAGTCTGCATCACATTATTTTTTATCCGGCTGTTTTTATCCGTGTGTGACCGGGACTGTAACAAGTTTGTAATGCCTCTGTCATTTTTGCGAAATATGGGTTCCGGACCTTTGTTGCCAGATACATAACAAGTAATTATGGAAACATTTTATCTCTTTCTGATCATTTTCCTCTTTGTGCTGGCGGTGTTCGATCTGTCAGTCGGGGTCAGCAACGACGCCGTGAACTTCTTGAATTCGGCGATCGGGGCGAAAGCGGCCTCTTTTAAAGTAATAATGGGGATTGCCGTAGTCGGTGTTTTTGTCGGCGCTTCGCTCTCCAATGGTATGATGGACATTGCCCGGCACGGGATTTACCAGCCGCAGTATTTCTTCTTTTCGGAGATTATGTGCATTTTGCTGGCGGTCATGCTCACTGATGTGGTGTTGCTGGACATCTTCAACTCTTTGGGAATGCCCACTTCGACGACCGTTTCGCTGGTTTTCGAATTGCTGGGCGGTACGGTTGCGATCTCGTTGATCAAGATTGCCGGTTCCGACGGTGCACTCCAGTTAGGCGATCTGTTGAACACGGACAAAGCTTTTACGGTGATACTCGGCATCTTCCTCTCCGTAGCGATCGCTTTCTTCTTCGGGGCGGTGGTGCAGTATATTTCACGTATCATCTTTACCTTCAATTATAAGAAGCATGCCCGCTATTTTATCGGGTTGTTTGCGGGCTTGGCCGCTACGTCGATCCTTTATTTCATGCTGATCAAGGGGTTGAAGAGTAGTTCTTTCATGGTTGGAGAGCTGAAGGAGTTGATCTATTCGAATACAGGCAAGCTGGTGTGGGGCGCTTTTATCTTCTTCACGCTTCTGATGCAGGTGCTGCACGCGCTGAAAGTGAATGTGTTCAAGGTCGTGATCCTGATGGGAACGTTTGCGCTTGCACTTGCCTTTGCGGGTAATGACTTGGTGAACTTTATCGGTGTTCCTTTGGCCGGCTATTCCTCTTATATGGATTTGATGGCGCAAGGCGGGGCGGCGACCACCGATACGTTCCTGATGGAATCGTTGCTTCAGCCGGCACGGACTCCCTGGTATTTCCTGGTCGGGTCCGGTGTGGTTATGGTGGTTGCACTTGCCACTTCCAAGAAGGCGCATCATGTCGTGAAAACCTCTTTGGACCTTTCGCGCCAGTCGGAAGGGAACGAGAACTTCGGGACTTCGCCGGTGGCGCGGACCTTGGTCCGTACGTGCAATAATATCTCCACTACGATTCTGAGCGTAGTCCCTGTGCGGGTGAAAGACTGGGTTGACAGCCGTTTCAATAGCAATGAGATGATTCTTGAAGATAAAGCGAGCTTCGACTTGGTGCGTGCCTCTGTCAATGTCGTGCTTTCCGGTTTGCTGATTGCTGTGGGGACTTCGTTGAAGTTGCCGTTGTCTACGACTTATGTCGCGTTTATGGTGGCGATGGGAAGTTCGCTTGCCGACCGGGCCTGGGGACGGGAAAGTGCGGTTTACCGTATCACCGGCGTGCTCTCCGTGATCGGCGGCTGGTTCATTACGGCGGGTGCAGCTTTTACGATCTGTTTCCTGGTTGCGCTGTTGATCCATGTCGGCGGTATTGCAGCGATGGTGGCGATGGTGGGAGTGGCAGTCTATATGCTGATCCGCAACCAGCTTCTCTATAAGAAAAAGATGAAAAAAGAGGCCATGCAGGAAAAGGTCGACTCTACGATTTCCAAGTTGCGGGAGACGACGGACAAGCGCGAGGCTCTTTCCCTGTTCCGCGAGCATAGCCGCGACGAACTTTGCGGCGTGCTGCACTTTGCTTCCGACGCTTTCTACCGTTCCGTCCATGGCTTTATGGATGAGAACCTGCGCGAGCTTCGCAAGGTGATGGGTGCGATCGAAGAAAAGAAGAGTTATTTGAAACAGGTCAAACGTGTCGGCACGTTGGGCGTCACCCAGTTGGAACGTGACATCGCGATCGACAAAGGTCTGTATTATTACCAGGGAAATGACTTTGCCAGCGAGATCGTGTTCAGCATCCGCCGCCTGACGGAGCCGGGCAAGGAGCATGTCGATAACCATTTCAGTCCGCTCAGCGAGGTGCAGAAAGCGGATTTCGGAAAAATGACCGACCATATCGTCTCTTTCCTGAACCGCAGTTCGGCTATGATCGAAAGCAATGATTACCACCGCATGGACGACCTGATTGCCGAATCGGACGACCTGACGGCCCAACTGACGCTTCTGAAAAAGGAAGAGCTGAAACGTCTCCAGGGACAGAGCGGCAGCACAAAGGTCAGCATGGTCTATCTGAACATGGTACAGGAAGCGCAGAATGTGGTATCTTTTACGGCAAATCTGTTGAAAGTGAGCCGGAAGTTCCAGAAGGAATAAGAGATTCTTTTGAATCGCAGTCGGCAGGTGTTTACGATGCCCATTCAAAGAGGCTACCGATCGCAGTCGTAAGCCGGTTTGAATGGGCATGGAAAGAACGGCCGTTTCAGGAGGATTCCGACTGCTGTCATCCGATGGCCATCAGCTCTTCGATAAACGTCCGGTCGTTGCTGAGGCGGGGGATTTTATGCTGGCCGCCTAATTTTCCTTTCCGTCGGAGCCATTCGTAGAAAGTCCCTTCGCGGGCGACCTGTATTTCCAGCGGTTGGAGAGAGATCTCTTTATAGCGTTTGGCCTCGTAGTCGGAGTTGAGCTGTTGCAAAGTCTTGTCCAGCAAGGCGGCGAAATCATCCAGCGAAGGCGGCATTTTCTCGAATTCGATCATCCATTGATGGCGGCCTTTCGCCTTGTCCAGCATGAAGAGGGGAGCGGCGGTGTATTCCTTCACTTTGGCTCCTGTCTGGCGGCAGACGCTGCTGATCGCCTTGTCTGCATTGTCGACCATCAGCTCTTCGCCGAAGGCATTGATGAAGTTCTTGGTACGTCCTGATATCACGAATTTGTGCGGGTAAAGGGAGGTGAAGCGGACCGTGTCGCCGATCTGGTAACGCCATAATCCGCCGGAGGTCGTGATCACCATTGCATAGTTTTTCCCTACTTCTACAGCTTCTAACGGAAGGACGGTCGGGTGTTCGCTGCCCACTTCGTTGATCGGGATAAATTCGTAGAAGACACCGTAGTCGAGCATCATCAACAGGCTGTGTTCCGCCGGATCGTCCTGGAGGCCGAAGAAGCCTTCCGAGGCGTTGTAGGTTTCCATGTAATGCATCCGGTCCGAAGGAATCAACGCCTTGTACTGGTCCCGATACGGTTCGAAACTGATCCCGCCGTGGAAGAATACCTCCAGGTTGGGCCATACGTCTGTCAGGTGTTCGCATCCTGCCTTTTGCAATACTGCCTTGATCAGGACCAGCATCCACGAGGGAACGCCGGATAGACTATTCACATCGGCTTTCCAGGTGCTTTCGACGATCGCCTTGATCTTGCTTTCCCATTCATCCATCAGGATGATCTTCTTGTCGGGGACACGGATCAGGTTGACAAGCGGGTTTAGGTTCTGCAGCAGGACGGCGGAGAGATCTCCGCAATGTGCGTTCCGGTTCAGCGGGGAAGGACTGTGGCTTCCTCCTAATATCAACCCTTTGCTGGCAAAGAAATGGCTGTCGGGATGGTTTCGGAGGTAGAGGGAAACGGTGTCGAAGCCACCTTTGTAGTGGCACCCTTTCAGGATTTCGGGCGTGACAGGAAGGAATTTGCTCTTGTCGTTCGTGGTGCCGCTGCTTTTCGCATACCACCGCACGACTGAGGGCCAGAGGATGTTCCTTTCTCCGTTTATCATACGGGTGACGTATGGCTTGATCTCTTCGTAGGTCTGCAAGGGAATCCGGTCGCGAAAGTCGGCATATCCCCGAATGTTTCTGTAGTCGTATTTCAATCCCCACTCCGTGTTCCGGGCGGCGGACAGGAGGGATTTCAGTTGCTTGTGCTGGATGGCGTCTGCATCCTGCGCAAACCTTGCGATCTCTTTTTGCCGGGGGCGGAAGAGTAATGATAGTGTATTTGTCAGAATATCCATGCTCCTGTTGTTTGAATATGCTGCAAAGATACGATAAATTCACTATCTTTGTGCAACAAGTACTTAATCCCGAAAAACGATGAAAATAGGTATCCTTTCCTCCGGTGGCGACTGTCCCGGAATAAACGCTACGATACGTGGTGTCGGTAAGACGGCCATTATGCATTATGGCATGGAAGTCATCGGCATACACAGTGGTTTTGTCGGTTTGCTGAATAAAGATGTCCAGGCTTTTGACGAACGCAGTCTTTCCGGTATCCTGAACTTAGGCGGTACGATTCTGGGGACTTCCCGCGAGAAGCCTTTTCGCAAGCTCCTGGCTTCGGGAGAAAGCGAGAAGCCGCAACTCATCAGGCAGAATTATGAAGCGCTTGGTCTGGATTGCTTGGTTTGTATCGGGGGCAACGGGACGCAGAAAACGGCCGGTATGCTCTCGGCGATGGGGCTGAACGTGGTCGGTGTGCCCAAGACGATCGATAATGACATCTGGGGGACGGACATCACATTCGGTTTCGATACGGCTGTCAATATTGCGGCAGAGGCGATCGACCGCCTGCATTCGACGGCCAGTTCGCATAAGCGGGTGATGGTTGTAGAGGTGATGGGACATCATGCGGGATGGATCGCGCTGTATGCCGGGATGGCAGGAGGTGCCGATGTGATCCTGCTGCCTGAACTGGGGTTTGATATGGACCGGATAAACGAAGTGATCCTGGATCGTGCCCGCCGGGGCAAGCCTTATTCCATCGTGGTGGTGGCCGAAGGAATCGAAACGCCCGACAAGGAACGTCCTTCTGTTTATGTGACACGTGCCATCGAGGAGGCGACCGGGATCGAAAGCCGCGATACCGTCTTGGGATATATCCAACGCGGAGGCAATCCTTCTCCTTTCGACCGTAACTTGGCGACTCGTTTGGGCGGACATGCTACGGAATTGATCGCAAACGGACAATTCGGACGAATGGTCTGTATGAAGGGTGATTCGGTCGATTCGGTCCCTCTTTCGGAAGTGGCCGGCAAACTGAAGCTGGTGACCCCTGAACATGACCTGATTGTCCAGGGAAAACGGATGGGAATCTCTTTCGGAAACTGAAAATGGATAAAGGCTAATTTTCAGTTTCCAATTCTTCTTTTTCGGTTCCCATTGCTTCTTCAGGAAGTGTTTCAAACTCGTTGGCAGCCGTATTCTCGCCGGTTTTCTTCTTTTTGAGGTCCGAGATGAATTGCTGGCATGTTTTGTCAGTCCGCAATTTCTTGATAGCCATCTTGGCGGCATTCTGCTGGGATTCCTTCTTCGAATAGCCGATACCGATGCCGATCTGGGTGTCGGAAAGTGTCACGCAGGTCTGGAATACAGGATTTCCATTGTGGTCGGTAAACGATTCGATCAGTTCGAATGATATTTCAAGTTTGTTCTTCTGGCTCCATTCGATCAGGCTCGATTTGAAGTTGACCTCCTTGTGGGCGATCTTTTCCAGATTGATATGCTTTTTGATGAGCACATCCTGGATAAAGTGATAGCAAACATGGTAGCCCTGATCCAAATAGATTGCACCGATCAATGCTTCCAGCGCATTTCCATACATGTGATTGTTGTGGGCATTTAACTTGGCGGAGTACACGACTTTCTTGTCGAGCCCCAGTTCGGCGGCAACACGGTTCAGTGTCTCGCGCTGTACGATTTTGGAGCGGGTATTGGTCAGGAATCCTTCCCGTTTGTTCGGGAAGCGTCTGTAAACGATATCGCCTACGACTGCGTCCAATACGGCATCGCCCAAAAACTCCAACCGTTCGTTGTTCAGCCATCTGCCGTCGCCACTTTCTATAGAAGAGGATTTATGGTGGAAAGCTTGTTCATAAAGGTGGATATTTTCGGGATAAAAACCGAGTATCTTGTATAAAGAAAAATAAGGCTCCTTTCCTCTGTTCTTAAGGAGCCTTATTCTTTTGTATAACTTTGTAAACACGTTACTTCACGAATTTTTTTACAATCGCACATGCATTGTGTCCGCCAAATCCGAAGGTGTTGGACAATGCTGCCCGTATTTCTCTTTTCTGAGCCTTATTGAATGTGAAATTCAGTTTATAGTCTATTTCCGGATCATCATCGCCATCCGTATGATTGATCGTCGGAGGAACAATACCATCGTTTATCGCCTTGATACAGAAGATTGCCTCGATTGCTCCGGCTGCTCCTAAGAGGTGTCCGGTCATGGATTTCGTCGAACTGATGTTCAACTGATAGGCATGATCTCCGAAAACTTCCTTGATCGCTTTTACTTCCGAAATATCTCCTACCGGTGTGGATGTTCCGTGGACATTGATGTAATCGATGTCTTCCGGGTTCATCTCTGCGTCTTCCAACGCATTCTGCATAACCAACTTGGCACCTAATCCTTCCGGATGGGAAGCGGTCAGGTGGTAAGCATCGGCAGACATACCGGTTCCGGCAATCTCACCATATATTTTTGCACCGCGTGCCAAAGCATGTTCCATCTCTTCCAGAACCAAGCAAGCGGCACCTTCGCCCATGACGAAACCATCGCGGCTTGCACTGAAAGGACGGGAAGCTGTTTCGGGTGAGTCGTTGCGCGTCGATAACGCGTTCATCGAGTTGAACCCGCCGACTCCGGATTCTCCGATTGCGGCTTCTGCGCCACCTGTCACGATTACGTTCGCCTTGCCTAAACGGATATAGTTGAACGCGTCGCTGAGTGCGTTGGTTGAAGAGGCGCAAGCGGATACGGTTGCAAAATTAGGACCGTGGAATCCATAGAGCATGGAAATATGTCCGGCTGCGATGTCTGCAATCATTTTCGGGATGAAGAACGGGTTGAACTTCGGGCCGATCGTATCTTTGATCTTGGCATAGCTCAATAATTCTTCGTCGAATGTCTTGATACCGCCGATTCCGGAAGCGAAGATAACGCCGATACGGTTCTTATCCTCGTTGTCCAAATCCATAGCTGCATCTTCGATTGCTTGTTTTGCAGCATTTATGGCAAATAAACTATAACGGTCACATTTGCGGGCTTCCTTACGATCCATTGTTTTCAACGGATCGAAGCCTTTCACTTCGCATGCAAATTGTGTCTTGAATTTGGATGCATCAAACTGAGTAATAGGCCCGGCACCACTCTTCCCGTTGATAATACCTTCCCAGGTTTCTGAAAGGGTATTGCCAAGAGGAGTAATAGCTCCAAGACCTGTTACTACAACTCTTTTTAATTCCATACCTTTATTAAAAAGATTGATTACTTCGCGTTAGCTTCGATGTAAGCAATGGCGTCGCCTACAGTTGTAATCTTTTCTGCTTGATCATCGGGAATAGAAATACCGAATTCCTTTTCGAATTCCATAATCAGTTCTACAGTGTCAAGAGAGTCTGCTCCTAAATCGTTAGTAAAGCTTGCTTCGTTTGTAACTTCTGTTTCTTCAACACTTAATTTATCAACGATGATAGCTTTTACTCTTTCAGCAACTTCAGACATAACTTTTTCAATTTAGATTAATAAATACGAATATACTTTTTAAATTTGCAGTGCAAAGAAAAGAATTTTTTATGTTACAAAACAAATTTAATAAGCTAAAAATGCGGAAAACTGCACATTTTTTCTTTTCTTGTGCACAAAAATAGGAGAAAACATGATACACATAGCAATTTTCGCCTCCGGGTCGGGTTCGAACGCAGAGAATATCGCCCGATATTTCTCTAAAAGTGAAACGGTTAAAGTGGCTGTCGTCTTGTCTAATAACCGGAATGCCGGCGTACATGCGCGTATGAAAAAGTCGGGCATCCCTTCTTTTGTCTTTTCGAGGGAAGAGTTTGCTGCGGGAGGGGCTGTTCTGGCAAAGCTCGACGAGTATGATACGGACCTGATTGTCCTTGCTGGTTTCATGAATAAGATTTCCGCTCCTCTTTTGGAGGCCTATCCGGGTAAAATTATCAATATCCATCCCGCCCTTTTGCCCAAGTACGGGGGAAAAGGCATGTACGGGATGCATGTGCATGAAGCGGTCGTTGCCGCCGGCGAAAAAGAAACCGGCATAACGATTCATTATGTCAACGAACAGTATGACGAGGGGACGGTTATCTTTCAGGCGAAATGCCCTGTGCTGCAGTCCGATACGCCGGAAATGGTTGCCACTAAGGTACACGCGCTGGAATATGCCTATTATCCCAAAGTCATTGAAGATTTGCTTGCCACCTTTTTATCGTAGTCTGTTCCGGTTGAAATGAGGACCGACCTATCTTGTCGGCCCTGGCGAATCCCCGTTGGTGTTATGGTTGAATCCCGAACCCTAAGCTTCGAAGCAGTCCGGCTTCTTCCGGGGTCGCATGGGCGATTGTATAGGCACGGTATTCTCTTGGATGGTGATAGTTTGTCCGGAACCACTCGAACTTGTCGGGGTTTTCCCGTAGTGCCCGGTCTACGGCAAGCGGATCAAAACTGCTCAGGATCGCCTGTTCAACCCGGTTCCCATCGAACCGGTCCAGGTCGATCACCGGCTGTCCGGGTGCCGGTGGAACCACCTCTCCGAGCTTCTCGATTTTCACCTGGAAAAAGGTTTCGATGTTTTCCAGGCACATACGTGTTCCGTTGGCTTTCCCGTCTGCCGAGAAACCGGCAATATGCGGGGTGGCGATCGTGGCCAGTCCCAGTAGTTCCCGGTTTATATCCGGTTCGTTTTCCCAACAGTCCAGGATGATCTTGCTGACCTTCCCCTTTTTACGGGCCTGCAACAAGGCATCCGTGTCGTGGACGGCTCCTCTGGATGCGTTGACGAACCAAGGTTTTCGTTGGAGCTTGCGGAAAAAGTCTTCTCCTGCCAGATGGCGTGTGGCGAAACGGCCTTCCTTTGTCAGTGGCGTGTGGAAAGTGATGATGTCGGCTTGTTCGGCAATCGTGTCCAACGAAACGAAACCGTCTTCCCCTTCCGCCTCCGCGCGTGGCGGGTCGTTGCGGAGCACGTGCATCCCGTAGGCTGTGCATATTTTCTCCACCTCTTTCCCGACATGGCCGGCTCCGACGATCCCGATGGTCTTTCCCTGTAAGGATTCCCCCTTACGGAGTGCAACCGTAAGCAATCCGGCCAACACATATTGGGCGACCGAAACGGCATTGCATCCCGGCGAGTTCTTCCAGGTAATACCCGCCTCGTCGCAATAGCGAATGTCGATATGGTCGAAGCCTATCGTGGCACTGGTAATCAACCGGACCCGACTGCCTTCCAGCAATTCACGGGTACATTTGTCGATACTCCGCACGATCAGTGCATCTGCATCCTTTACGTTTTCCGGTGTAAACTCTTTTGAAGTGAGGTATCGTACCTCTGCGATCGGTTCTGCGATCCCTTTCAGGTAGGGAACTGTATTGTCGGCAACTATTTTCATTTTGCTCTCCTTTTTTCGAGGTGCAAAGATACATAAAAACCATGCTTATTGGTCCAAATCGAAACTAATACCCTATAAAATCCGATTTTCTACCCCATTTAATTCAAATTACACGGTAGGGTAATATTTTTTTATAAACTATCTTATGTTATTAACAATCTTGTTTCTGAGGGTTACGGGGAACTTGATTTTTTATTTTTGTTCAACATTTCCCGCTTTCTATTCGTCATTTTCAGGCTTTTCCCTACATTTGTGCAAATTTCTTTTTTTACTGGGATTAATGGGCACAATAATGAATAATGAATCAGATATGAAAATTTTGGACAAACAAGCTAAGAATGTCCTTTCCTTTTGCGGGACGGCAGTGGCATCGTTACTCCTTTGGGGGTGTAGCGGGGCAGATGCGACGGATGGCAAGTCGTTTGAACGGTCGGACTATTACACGCGCGGAATCGGACAGTACCCCGGCAATCCGAAGGAAGATTTCTCCCCTTCGCTGGCTCCGGATTATTCAACTTACCGGAATATCGCTCTGTTGCGTTCCGCTTTTGCCTCTTCCAGCCATGACTACAATCTGGTAGCCCAGTTGGTTACAGACGGTCTTGTTTCTGACAAACAACCGCAATATTTGATCCTTTCAACGCCCGAAGGGGATGTCCCAAGGCGGGAGCGTGAATGGATGATTGACGAGGGACCCTATTCGAGGAATACATTTACCGGCGGAGATACTTATTTCCAGTTTACGCTGGCCAACTACAGCAAGACGGTCGGCAAACTCTCTTTGGTCGGGACAGTCGTTTATGACGACCAGGTTTCGAAAGGAGGTTACGAGATCATCTGCCAGGGTTCCGGCGATGGACAGAACTGGACGGAAATCGGTAAGCTGAGCGGTAGCGGTTTGCCTGGTAAAGCACTTTCTTACCGTGTCCCGGTGACAGACCCGAACAAACAGACCGACCAGACGACAACCATGCCGGTCCGTAAACTGAATGAAACGATAACGTTTAACAAGGAGGCTGCCTATTCCGCCTACCGCGTACTATTGAAGATGACGGGAGCTCATGAGTGGGTATTTACGGAGGCGAACTTCTGGGACAAGGACGGATTGGTGGAAATGAAACCTTCCCAGTTTTTCAATAGTGCCTGGATGAGCGCGACGGCAGGTGAAGAATGGTTGTATGTGGATCTGGGCAGCCGGTCTGAGTTTGACAAAGTGAACCTGCACTGGATCAATAAGGCCGTAAAGGGCAAGATACAGGTATCGGACGATGCCGAACAATGGAAAGATGTGGCCGAATTGCCGGGCGGCAACGGCCTGAAAGATGAAATCGCTCTCAATGGCACGCAGCAGGCCCGTTATGTGCGTGTCTTGATGCAACAGTCGGCAAATGGCAGCTATTATATCTTGAGCGAAATGGAAGTGATGGGAAAAGGCGGCCTGGTCGCTCATCCCGTGGCTGCTCCTGCCGCAACCAAAGGGGAAATGAACCTTTCCGGCGGCAACTGGAAGTTGCAGCGTGCTTCCGAAGTGGCCGCTTCGGGCGAAGAAATCTCGACTCCTGCATTCAAGCCGGAGAACTGGATCGTGGCTACTGTACCGGGAACCGTATTGAGCAGCTACAAGAATATCGGGGCAATTGCCGATCCGAACTATGCGGACAACCAGTTGCATGTGTCCGAATCTTTCTTCTGGTCCAACTTCTGGTATCGTAACGAGTTTGAAGTGCCCGATGGATTCAAGCAGGATCGCCTGTTCCTGAACTTCGACGGAATCAACTGGAAAGCGGATGTTTACCTGAATGGAAAGAAATTAGGCCGTATCGAAGGCGCCTTTATGAGAGGCAAGTTCGACGTGACGGATCTTGTCGCTCCGGGCAAGAACGTGGTGGCAGTAGAGATCATCCGGAACAACCATATCGGGGCGATCAAGGAAAAGAACAAACAGAGTACGGACTTCAACGGTGGAATCTTAGGGGCCGATAACCCGACGTTCCATGCGACAATCGGTTGGGACTGGATTCCGACGGTTCGCGGCCGCAATATCGGTATCTGGAATGATGTCTTCCTGACTTCTACCGGCAAGGTGACGGTCGCTGATCCGCTTGTCACCTCTGTCTTGCCGTTGCCCGATACGACTTCCGCCACGTTGACGGCTGAGGTGATCGTGAAAAACCACGATACGGATGCCGTGAGCGGGACTTTGGAAGGGAAAGTCGGGGATATCACATTCCGGCAACCGGTTTCCTTGGCGGCAGGCGAGGAAAAGACGGTTGTTTTTGATGTCAAGGATTTCCCGCAACTGAAGATGGAAAACCCGCGTTTGTGGTGGCCGAGAGGATATGGCGAACCGAACCTGTATGACGCAAACTTCACATTCAAGGTCGGGGATGCCGTTTCGGATACGAAAGACTTCAAAGTCGGTATCCGCCAAATGACGTTTAATGAAGACAACCATATCCTGAGCCTCTTTATCAACGGCCGTCGTTTTATCGGACGGGGTGGAAACTGGGGCTTTGGTGAATCGAATTTGAACTATCGTGCCCGCGAATATGATATTGCCGTGGCTTATCATGCCGATATGAACTTTACGATGATGCGCAACTGGGTCGGTATGATCGGCGACAAGGAACTTTATGAGGCTTGTGACCGCCACGGTATTATGATCTGGCAGGACTTCTGGCTGGCAAATCCGGCCGACGGACCTGACCCGTATTACCCTGAAATGTTTATCGCCAATGCGGAAGACTATGTAAAACGGATTCGCAGCCATGCTTCCATCGGCCTTTATTGCGGACGTAACGAAGGCTTCCCGCCCGAACAGATCGACAAGGCTCTGCGCCGTATCGTCCGGGAAGATCATCCGGGAATTCATTATATCTCCAGCTCGGCGGATGATGTGGTAAGCGGCCACGGCCCGTACCGTATGCTTCCGGCGAAAGAATATTTTACGCTGAAGACCGGTAACGACAAGTTACATAGCGAACGCGGGATGCCGAACGTCATGACTTACGAAAGCATGCTCCGCACCTTCTCGCCGGAAGGAATCTGGCCACAGGATCATGAATGGGGTATGCATGACTATACCCGCGAAGGGGCACAGGGTTGTACCTCTTTCAATGAGATCATCGCGAAAGGCTACGGCGAACCGCAGAGTGCGAAAGAGTTTGCTGAGTTGGCACAGTGGGTGAACTATGACGGCCACCGCAGTTTGTTCGAGTCCAGAAGCCAGAACCGGAAAGGGCTGTTGATGTGGATGAGCCACTCTTGCTGGCCTTCGATGGTATGGCAGACGTATGATTATTATTTCGAACCGACTGCCGCCTATTTTGCCATCAAGAAGGCTTCCGAGCCGTTGCATATCCAGTGGAATCCGGCGACAGACGAAGTGGAAGTGGTCAACTACAGCGCCGGAACCCATAAGGGATTGGTTGCAAAAGTCCAGATCCTGAATATGGATGGTTCCGTTGTGTGGGAAAAAGAGGCAACAGTTGACAGCTATGAAGATACGACCAATAAGTGTATCCGGTTGTCATTTCCGGCTAATCTGTCGAAAGTCCACTTCATCAAGATGGTTTTGGCTGAAAACGGCCAAGTCATTTCCGATAACTTCTATCACAGAAGCTTGGAAGAAAACAATTATCAGGATTTGCGCCAGTTGGCAAAGGTCGCGCTACAGTCTACGACCACCGTGGACAAACAGGCCGACGGAACTTGGAGCGCCGTGTCTGTCATTGAGAACAAGACCACCACTCCGGCTCTGATGATCCGTCTGAATGTCGTAGGTAACAACGACGGCCAGCAACTTCTGCCAGTATTCTATTCCGACAACTATTTCTCTTTGCTTCCGGGCGAAAAGAAAGAAGTCCGCATGAGCTGGAAAGATGAAGATACCAGAGGCAATGAGGGCAAGGTCCTGATTTCCGGATATAACGTGGAATAACATTATAAAGGAAGCAAGGTGCTATCCTTCCGAATATGACCGGTCATATCTTCCCGGATATCACCTGTCATATTCGCGGGGATAGCACTTGTCATATCCGGGAGGGTGTTGCCGAATCGGAAGAAAATGCAAGCAAACCGTTATAAAATATATAATTTCTCATTGGTATAATGTATAGTTTTGTCATACGAAATATAAACTCAATAGATGTGAAAATGAAAATAAAACTAAGATGTCGGGTGCTCATATTGGGATGTGCTTACTCCATGTATATATCAGCGCAGGAGGTAACTTTAAAATCAACAGATCTGACAGTTTCTATTGCGGAGAATGGTTTTTACCGTTCTATTCAGGTTCAAAATGAAGAATTGGCAGAAGCTGACCATTCACCTTTGATCACCGCTTGTGTGAAAGGTACGCTGGTGCAACCGGAGAAGTTGGAATTGAAAAAGAATGTGTTGCAGCTGACGATGCAGGACAAGAATGTCATCAATCTGTCTTACTCGGAAACTCCTAATTGCATTACGCTGGAAGCGACCAAGGTGCCGGCTGAATACGATGCCATTCTGTTTGGACCTGTCAAGGTCAATATCCATGATGTAGTGGGCGATGTGGTTGGTGTAGTACAAGGTAGAGGTGTTGCTTTGGGAGTGCAGGCCATGAACATAAAGACAATCGCCGGAATACCGGATGAATACATGAAGCCGGTGAAGGAGTTTTATCAGTGTAATGGAAAAAGCGCAGAATTGTCTGTAGGCAGTACTCCGGATTACAAGTTGGCGGCTGTTGATTTACCGGATGGCGCTTCTTTCCAGTTTGCATGTAGAAATCGTAGTCGGGCGGAAAAACGTCAAGTGCAGCAGCTGCAAAATATGGAGGTACTGCCGGTGAAAGGGGCTGATGCGCTATAAATGGAGCTAAAATCGCTCTATTCGGTTGCTCGGCAGAGCAGGCCTTGGAACGTATTGGGGCTATTGAAGTGGAACAAGGGTTGCCGCATCCGCTTTTTGATGGAGAGTGGGGGAAGACGGCCCGTTCGGCCATGTGTTCTTATTTGATTACCGATTTCTCGGAAAAAAATTTGGATTATGTACTGGATAAGTCTCAAATAGCTGGCTTTAAGTATATATACCATCCGGGACCGTTTGAAGACTGGGGGCATTTTAATTGGAGTAAAAGTTTTGTAGAGGGCGGTGACGATGCCGTGAAGGCGTTGGTGGATAAAGCTTCGCAAAGAGGTATTTCGGTAGGAGTGCACACCCTGTCTAATTTTACGACCACCAATGATGCTTATGTGACTCCGATACCGTCAGAGCATTTGTTAAAGCAAGGCCGCTTGGAATTACTGATGGATATAAATGATTCGCAAAACGAAATAAGTATAAAGAAAACCGGTCTTTTTGCTTTGCCTATGACCTTGAATGCGATGATGATAGATCAGGAACTCATTACTTATGGAGAGGTGAAAGAGGAGGGTGATAAGATGATTTTGAAGAATTGTAAACGGGGAGCTTTCGGTACAACAACTGCATCGCATAGCAAGAAATCTCCTTTGTATAAATTGTGGGATTATCCTTACAAGACTCTTTTCCCTGATTTGGAATTGCAGGATAAATATGTGGATCGTTTGACGGAACTGTTCAATAAAACAGGGTTGAAGCAGATTTCGTTTGATGGATTGGAAGGTTGTAGTTATACAGGACAAGACGATTATGCTCCGGCTCGTTTTGTCGAACAATTTTATAGAGGGGTTGGACATAATGTCTTGAACGATGCCAGCCGGTTGAGCCATTTTACCTGGCATATTCATACTCGCATGAACTGGGGAGAACCTTGGGGAGAAGCCATGCGGACAGGGCAGGTAGAGAACCGGATTAAAAACCAAAACTATTTCAAGAGGAATCTTTTCCCTCGGATGTTGGGATGGTTCTTGATTCGTCTTGCAGATAAGAAATTTGAATGCTCTACCATGGAAGATTTGGAGTGGGCTTTGTCGGAGTCTGCTGGATTTGATGCTGGATATGCCATGAATATAAGCGTAAGCACATTGAAGAAGCATGGGCAGATAGACCAATTGCTGACGGCTATCAAAAATTGGGATATGTTGCGTGAGAAGAAATGTTTTACTCCCGAACAGATGGAGCGTTTGAAAGATCCGTCCACTGAGTGGCATCTGGAAAAGGAAAACGAGAACTTGTTTTCTTTGTATCCTTTGTCCATTACTAAACATTATCATTGCTCATTAGGTGAATTGCAGCCTGGACAGCCTGGAGGGGCTGATTGGTCTATTAGTACACCGTATGCCGGAAAATATGCTTTCCGCTTGAAAGTTGAAGGAGAAGGATATATCGAGAATCCTAAGTTTGTGACAGAAAAAGGCACTATCGCTTTTCCGTGTAAAGTGGAAGACGGGCAATATCTGTTGTATGGATTTGAAGGGAAGGCTCATGTCACAGATAAAAATTACAATATCATAACTTCTGTTGTTCCTCAAGGTAATGCGGAAGTTGCGGCAGGCGATTCCCACATTGCTTTTGCCTGTGATAAAGACGAGGAATCGGCACCGGATGTGACTGTGAGATTCATAACTCGAGGGGTTCTTGAAGAGATTCACTATCAATAATTTTTAGTTGAAGAAAGATCCTATTCTGTTTTATCTTGATGAAATGGAATAGGATTTTTTAATAGGGCCGTTTCCCTTATCACTCTTTTATCCATTAAACTTGGGGCTACGTTATCTAAACAACCTTGTTTTGTCCTGTAACCCATATATTTTGTAAAATTAAGGTCGTTTTTTCTTGTTGATTCGGAAAACCTATTTGCAGAGTCAACAAGCAAGTGCAATTATATAGAAAAGAATTGAATTGTAGTGTATGCAGAACAAAAATAGATCAAAAGAGCCTCTAAATTTGTTCAGTTCAAGTCTATTTAGTCCATAATCCAAAGTAAAAAGACACAAATAGAGCATTTGTCTGAAAATAAACACACAAAACCTTGCATAGTTAAAAACAAATGCTTACGTTTGGACATCCAAATCCTTAACTATGAAAAAAGCCAAACTTGACTATGGAAAGAAAAGTGATTATTAGCCAAAGCGTTAGCTGTGATTAATAAGAGCTTTCAAGGGGAGTGCCTTATGGTATTCCCCTTTTTATTGACCTGCCTGAAGAAACAGTCCCTGGGACATTGGAATCCTAATTTCTCTCTGGGCCTTCGGTTTATCTTCTTGCGAATTTCCAGGATGAAGCTGTCACTGACCGTATCAAAGTCTGTTTTCTTGGGGATATATTGTCTGATCAGCTTATTCATGTTCTCTATGGACCCTTTTTGCCAGGAGGAGTAGGAATCCGCAAAATAGACCGTGGTCTTTAATGAACGTGCTATCTGTTCGTGACAGGCGAACTCCGAGCCATTATCCGTCGTCAAGGTCTTCAACGCTTCTCCCCGGTAAGGGTATAGCAGTCGGGTTACCACCCTTGCCAAGGGAACGGCCTTCTTGCCTTCCTTTAATTTTTCCATGATCAGGAAGTTGGTCGAGCGCTCAGTCAGGGTAAGGATCGCACCCTCGCCATCCTTACCTATGATCAAGTCCATCTCCCAGTCTCCAAAGCGTTTGCCGTCTGCCTCTGCCGGGCGTTCATGGATACTTGTCCGGTTAGGGATATTGGAGGCCTATGCCGGAGCGGAAGAGGACTTATGACGGCGATACTTCATCCTGTGGCGGCAGTGCGAGGCGAGTTCTCCGCTCTCATCGGAACGAATCAGCTGGTAGATCTTTTCATGTGAAATTTCTTTACCTTGCAACTTCAAATAGCCGGATATCTGTTTGGGAGACCACTCTTCTTTTTTGATTAAATCCATGGATTCCTTTATTAAAGAAGAGGGAATACGTCTGTTACCCGGTAAATGTTCACTCATGCGCCATTTCGTCTGCCAGCGCATAACTGTATTTACCCTGTTTGTTGCTGTTGCGTTTTAACTCACGACTGATCGTACTAGGAGATACTCCTATTTGTTGGGCGATTTCTTTTTGGGGCTTCCCTTCTTTCAATCCTAAAAAAATCGCGTACCTTTGTTCACGGATTAATTGTTTATACATAACAATACAAAATTAATTAATCTATGGGGAAGAGGGGGCACTCTCTTCCCTTTTTTTGTATTGCTTATGACTCTACGCTCTCAGGGGCTATGCGCCCCTGCCGCTTGGGCAAACCCGCAGTGGTTTTTTTAGTTTTATAACACTGCGAAATTGCACTTCTATATTGAATGTACATTCTGTTGTCATAGACTGGGATAAAAATAAATTAAAAACACATTGACAGGATAGGATTTCACCTATATAAGGAATCTCTTTTTAGGAGGAAAGGGGAAAGCGAATTTTTCAGAATGAAAAGGCAAAAAGGAGAAACGGACGTCTCCGTTTCTTGGAAAAACGGAGCATTTTCCGATTTCTTCCTTTTTCATAGCAAGGTCC
>JAGBDR010000101.1 GCA_017937385.1 Parabacteroides sp. | reverse complement strand
TAAATCCCGCAAAACGAAATGTGCTGGTCGTGAAAAACGAAACGCGCATTTTGGAGCAAAAACGAAAAGTGATTCAAAAGTTCCAATAGTAACCTTTTCGTTCGGGTTGTTCAACCAAAATATAAGCGCCATTCAAACAGCTTTCAAAAGGTATTTGAATGGTGCTTTTTCTTTTGATTTTCTTCTAAAATAAGATTGAAAATCCATTGATAATTCAGCAAAAACTTGTATCTTTACATAGTTGTTAGACGGCTTCTCTATGGAGTGATTCATCTGTTTTTTGTACAACATGATGTCCGTGTAATGGGCGGAATAGTTCATGTGGGCGTTAAACTCGACTTTTTCACTGCCGATAAACGGGTTTCCGAGGGCGTTGTTTTTGCCTATCCAGTCACAAAGTTCGATGATGGATGACTTGTTTGAGGTGAAATAGATGTAGTTTGTACCTACAAGCGTTTGTAATACGTCCAAGTAATCGGATAGTCCCCAGTTCATCGTATAGGTGCCTACTTCGGTAGATAGATACGGAGGATCTATCAGGAACACGACATCAGGCATATCCTTATACTTGTTGAATAGTTTCTTGTAATCGCATGAAACGATCTCCAATCCATCCAGATAGTCGAGGCATGGGTTGTAATCACATTTTCGAACGGTGTTGTAGAAAGTTTCTTTCCGTAGTTCTTCCAAGTTGGTCGCATACTTCATGGAAAAGAGCAGGGAAGATGAGAGTGTGATGTAATCCACATATCCATATCTACGTTCTTCTTGCTCAATCAGACGCAGGATCGTTTCTTTTGTCTCTTTAGGCAAAGCTTTTTGCCGGGGTGCCAATGCCGCCAACGGACGGATTTGCGCAAGCAGTGCGTTGGTATGTGGAATGTTCTCCAATCTACGGCAATAGTTGTCGTAATCGTTATAGATAACAGTGGAATCCGGCTTTCGACACTTGGTTATATGTGACAGCAGGCCGGAACCACCAAACAGATCGACAAACAGAGCATTGTCCGGATAACGCTCCAATACTTTGATAAACTCTTTTGCGAACATTCTCTTTTGCCCCACAAACGGAAGCGGGGCAGACAAATATTGTTTCCTCATTTGCTTTTACTTTTAAAAAGGATTGCAAAAGTCCTTCTTTTCTCCTTGTTCGCTATGAAAAAACTATAATCTATGCTGCACCGGCTTTACAGTGTTTCTTAAACATTGAGGTCAAAACGTACCCCTTCTTTTCCGTCAAGTAGGGTACTGGTACGTTCCAAGTTGTTCTTGTAGATGTGGACATTGCCTAAATTGAGGGTAATGGATTTCAAAGGCAGGTCGATTTGCCGGGCCATCAAATAGAGATGATAAAGATCAGCGGGTAGCCCCAAATTGGCATCGCTGCTGCGCTGGTAGGCCGACAGGACCAGTTCTCCGCTGTCTATTTGGAACTGCACGAGGCTCAGGCAGGGGGCTTGGTTGCTTTCGGCATCGGTAGAGCCAAGAAACAAGACGTAGTTTTTGCTGTTGCGCTTTTCGCGATTGATACGTTCAATAAGTGGTGGTAACTTTTCCAGATAAGTCGGATAGCTGTTAATAAGTGTGGTTCCGCAGTAATCCCACCAAGAGATCCCGACTTCCCGGTAACGTTCCACATTGCGCTCGCCTTGCATGAACAGCCGGAGTTCCTGACGTAATTTCTTTCGGGCGATACTGTGGTCCTCGAAAATTTCCAACAGGTCACCAGGTGCAAGGCACAAGCGTTCGTTCAACAGATAACGGATGCCGCCCTTTTTATTCTCTTGTTCTTTTCCGGACATGATGATCCGGTTCAATAGTTGATGGTATTTGTTCATGGTGTACATTTTTTATCTGCATAAAGGTAGCATACAACAAAAAAGAAATATGTAAAGATTTCTTCCCTTTACTGCAAACACCTTGCATATATTCAACGCTCAAGCGGCTCGCAATTTTGGGATAGCCGCTTGAGCAAGGTATATACCTTGCGTTCACTGATCCGGTATTTCTCGGCCAGGTAAACGACAATGTAAGTCATTTTGTAACCTTCCTTTTTCATCCGGATATATTCTTTATACAGACCTACGTATGATACATCTTCTATATGGATACCTGAGTTCAACATCCATTCAAATGGTGTTTGATATAAATTTAAGACATCAAAGACTGTCATATTTCCTAATTTTGAAGTATTTTTGTGTTGCCAATCACATAATAAAAAACGAGACATCGCGACTGAAGGCTTACAGCCCCCGGTCGTGCGGTGTCTCGCATTTTTATTGTTAGTATGTGATTGGCGTCTTTACTAACGAGCCGGGGGCTTTCTTTTCTTCCCCCGATATCACAATTACTGGTTGTTCAGCTTCCCAAATTCCGGATCACTATACGGTGCGTCCAATATCTTGACATACGTTGGCATCGTGAACTCGGAGAACATACCGTTACGGTCGATAAATTCTACCCGGTTTTTAAGATAGGCCAGTTCTTCGTCTGTGAATGAAATGTCCGTTGTATCGGTGATTGCAGCAGCGTCAGTAAAGCCGATGTTGATTTGGCCGCTGCCAAGGTCTTTGACGACGATGCGCTTCTGGTCGGATTCCACGATGGCAATTTTGCTGTCGATCGAGATTTTCAGTTCCATGTTTTTGCGGGTGTCAAACTGGGGTAACACCGTGTTGAGTATTAAAACTCTGTCTTTTAATGTCAAGTTCATGTTGTCAAATATTTAAAGTTTATATGTTTGAGTTTATGCGTCAGCATCAGGCTCATATTGGCGCGGATTCCGATAACCGACGCAGATACCATTGACAAAGACAAACCATGTGTCGCTGTCGTCGATACGGACGGCACCATTCATCCCGCCTTTGATGTTTCCTTTCTTGCTTTTCGTGAAATAGCCGTCGGCATAGACATATCCATCGAAGTAGCCAGCCCATACAGTGTCCCCCGTCGGATAAGACGGGGAGTATTTGCTGGATCCGTAGATAGCAGCCGAGTTGGGGGCACGTCCAACCGCTTTTACACCGAAACGCCCGTCCGTCGCCGCATCAAAGACGACATCGATCACGCCATCATTGCCGGTCGAATATCCTAATTTGAGCGCACGGGATGTGCCGCCAAAGTAATTCGACTGGTCCCACACGAGCCGGTTGTTGACAATCGAGAAGCGACCGATCAATCCGCCTGTCGCGTTTATCTTGGAGGTATGGCATGTTCCGTCCTGTGTTACCCGGAACGTCCCGGATTCCGGCGTACTTCCACCGGCCCAAATACGGACCGAATCACCGGATGTTCCCCCTCCGGAGAAACCGGCGAGTTTGTTGCCGTTGGCATTGGTGATGTAGATGTTACCTTTGCTATCGACATTTCCATTGCTGTAGACCTTGAACGTCGCGTCATTGGCATTGGTGCCGCCTGACCAGATCCGTATGTCGCCACTACCGACCAACCCGGCGGAACCGCCGAAGGTCAGGAAGCCAGCCGCCGAGATAACGCCCCGGTCGATAGAGGCCTTCGTGTTGCCGTCGGCCGATGAGAGTTGCCAGTCGGAAGCGACGTAACGTCCACTCTGGCGGCCCTGCACGCAGACGCGCATACTGCCGGAACCGTTGTATTCGATCCACTGGTCGCCCGCGTCGTAAGGCGGGTAAGGGGTGGAAAGGAAGACGCGCCGCTTACTGTCCGCCTTCACGTCGGCAGCATTGGCGGCAGCCCGTGCCGCATCGATGGCCTCCTTGTTGGTCACCTCCTGCCAGATATTGGAAGAGGGACCTACATACATCTTCAGTTCGTCGGTCGAGGTGTTGTACCACAGGTCGCCCACATGTCCCGGTTCCGTGCCCGACGGCCATGCGTTCCAGGGGTTCGATGATTGGTAGTAGGTATCAATCTTCCCGTCAATCTCGTTCTGCATGTCGAGGATATCCCGGTTGATCTGGTTGATCATCGTAACCGTCCCATACTTCGACAGGTCCGGCTTGTCGGTGATGTTCTCGTAGCCGGTTGTCCCGCTGGCAAAACGGATCACACCGCCAATCTCACCTATACCTAAGTTGAAGTAGGTGGTCCCGTCAGTCGAGACGATCCGTTCCACCGTGATGCGTCCGGGTAACACCTCCGTAAAGCCGTAACAGGTGACGAACGACCGCGCCCCGTCGTACTGGCTGCCTAACAAGCCCACCAGAAAGTAATAATAGTCACCTTCCTCCATGTCGTGCGGTTCCTCGGACAAAACGAACTCGCCCGCCTCAGAAGACTTGCTGCATTTGGCATATAGGTAGAGGCATCCGAAGTCGCTCAATGGCGGGCTGACATACCGGGGCAGGTCCCAGAACTTGTATTCCGATACCTTGTGCTCGCCTTTGATCTCGGAGATTCCGAGCGTCATGTGCTGGAGGATGGATTGCGGGGCGGTGAATACCTGTGTCGAGTTATCGTAGATAAAATCCGGATCGACCTTCCGGGGATTCGTCTTTGAATTGACAAACCGGAATTGCAGGTTCTCATGCCCGACCAGCAAAGACATCGTCCGCACCCATATCGGGTCGATTCCTGCCGAATAGTCTTTGATCGCCTTCTCCAGCATCTCCTGCGCTTCGACCGCATCGCGCCACCGGCGGCGGGTGTAGTGCATGGCTCCGGAATAGCGGTCGTCGTTTTTCACCTCATTACTCTCTATCTTGGATAGTTCGGAGGAGACGAAGCCCGCCACCGGCACGTTCGACAGCTCCAGCTCCGGCGAGTAAGGCCGGTTGATGTAGTCCTTGACTGCCGTGATTCGGATCCGTACCCCTTCGGGCTGGAACTGCGGATCGTCAAACAGGATATAACTGCCCGGCACCATCCGTCCGCCTATTTCGAGCCATTGCGATTTCGCCCAAATACCGTCCAGTTCGCCGGTGAAAGAGAAGGTCTCCTCTTCCTTATTATATAGGCTACGAGCGGCTTCGCGGAACATATCCCACGAGGCACCTGTTTGCGTCGCGTCGTCGCAGACGTATGCCGGAGGCAGCGCGATGTTGAAGACAGCGTATGTGTCGCCCACAGCCGGCTTTCGGTTTGCGTTTGGGATCGTGCCGCCCTCTTTCTCGACCGGAACCAGCTTGAAACGCCGTTCGGCATGAACGTAGCCGGTCATCTCCTCCGAGGTCTGCTCGATGTCGAACTCTTCGCCCGTCATCACGCCGGACTGGAAGATGAGGGTCGCCGTCTCGCCCGGTATGCGGCAAGCGGAATAATCCAGGTTGTCGGGGATGGAGCTGTCTATAATATCGTACAAATGGTTCTCCGTATCGACGGTGATCACTTCGGAAACCGTACCTACCCGTGAGGGGTAGATATGGGTACAGTCCAGGCTGTCTTCGTTGTGGTTCGCAAGCGGACGGTCGGCACGGGTGACAAACATTCCGTCCTTGTCAGTCATGTACCGCCTGCCTTCATATTCCAGTTCTTGGAATTTGGGTAGCAATAAGGCGGAAGCCCCGTAGACGGTCGGATCGATATTCCGCTCGCCACCCTGCACATACAGGATGGACGTCGGCGGCTTTTCTCCTTGGTTCTTCCGTCCGACACCGGTCTTGAACCCGTTGCCACGTCCATACGAGAGAGGAAGCGGATGGTCCTTGAACCGTTCCACCTTGCCGAAGTTGATAACCTTGCCGACAAATTCAAACTCCGTTTCCCACTCATCCGCCATTCTATTTAATACATCTATACAGAACTCATGGCTGAATGCCAGCGTCTTTTCCGGCGCGTCGATACAAGAGCCGACCGACCAGCCACCTTCGCCTGTATGGTTCATGTTGTCCACCAACAGTTGCAGGAAGAACAACGGTTTGCCGGTAAGCTGGAACTTCAGTTTAATCGGGATGGCCGAAAGGTGCTTGTACTTGACGGTACTAAGCTGCTCCCACCATCCCCCGAAAGTGGCAGTGTATTCGAGGTTGCG
This sequence comes from Parabacteroides sp., assembly GCA_017937385.1. GTDB lineage: Bacteria > Bacteroidota > Bacteroidia > Bacteroidales > Tannerellaceae > Parabacteroides. Next base: position 1,093 of record JAGBDR010000101.1, on the reverse strand, counting down.
CGTACCGTGTTTCGTCAAATCTTCCGGTCGCCAAAGGGTATAGCGCTGCCCTTGGTATTCGATATGGCTGCCGACGGGTATCTCCACATGCTCCGTGAGGGAGAAGTAGAGATACACCTTGTCGCCCTGCCGGATGGCCCGGTAGCGGTAGCTGGAGTCATCGACGGGGAGGTCGAGGAGGGTTTCACCGTTTTGATTATATACGATCATCGCTCGATTGGTATTTGAATGTTATTCGAAAAAAGGACGCATGCTTTTTACGCTTTACCCAGTATGAGCGCTTTCAGTTCTGCCAATTCCTTTTCCACTTTGGATAGTTTGCGGAGTGTCAGCACATAGGCTTCTTTGTCGAAGTCGAATGTCAGGCTGTCCGCCTTGGCATAATCGTAGTGTTCTTCAACCAACACCGGTTCGGTCTCGTTGTCGGTATATACAGACAACACGTCTTTACCAACCAATTTTTCTTTTACTTCAGCAAAAGACGTTTCAACCAGTGACAATACTAATTTTTCATTTTCAGCCTTTACTGAAAGGCATTTGATATTTTCTACTTTCATGATTGTTATATTTTAAAGATTTCACAAATCTGACCACCGTTCAGTTCTCCATATCCTGTAACCATACTTTCCAATGTAGATGCAAATTTTCCAACAGGTACATTTTTATTATATGTTTCTGCTATTAATTTTTGCACAGAAGATCCATCTATCATTGTTCTTAAATTTTGATAGTAAGTACCGGTATTTTTATTGTTTTGCCTCATTGTTAGAACAAAACATTTGTTTGCATACAAACTACACCAATTATTGTTTTTTTCATTATTTTGTACAGTTTCAAAATTTAAGCTATTACGCATTGCTGTCAATGCAATATCTGATCCTGCAAGTATAGATTGAGTCACCATATAATTTATGTATATAGCAGATCTCGCTGTCGCGCTTGCTGCGACGGCCTGCATGGCTGTCGCGCTTGCTGCGACGGCCTGCATGGCTGTCGCGCTTGCTGCGACGGCCTGCATGGCTGTCGCGCTTGCTGCGACGGCCTGCATGGCTGTCGCGCTTGCTGCGACGGCCTGCATGGCTGTCGCGCTTGC
>JAGBDR010000029.1 GCA_017937385.1 Parabacteroides sp. | reverse complement strand
CGCAAGGCGTTTCGAGCGAAAATCTGGTAAATTGACACTACGGAGACGATTGCGTGATGCTTATGCTATGCCTACGCATAGCGTGCATTCACGTACTCTCCGTAAAAGGCTTTACCAGAGCCGTCGCTTGAAAGTAGTGTGATTTGCACGCTACTTTTTTGCCCTTGCCCAACGAAAGGAAACGATAATGGGTAAAGTACAGATTCTTGCCGTCCTCACGATGGACGGTTGTCAAAGCTCCGAGTTATGTTGCAAAGCGTATAAGGAACTGCGCCTTGAAGATTGCGGTATCAATGAGATAAGGGAAAACGCCCTTTATCATATCACACCGGATTATTCCATCTCCATGCTTGACGAATGGCGGAAATCCACAACAGACATCTGCTATCTGGCGGAAGTCACTCCTGAAAAAGCGGACTACATCAACGGGCTGCTGCGTATGCGTGTGGTGGATGAAATCATACTTTACACGATTCCTTTCATTGCCGGAACGGGAAAGCGTTTCTTCCAATCCGCCTTGCCGCAGGAACAATGGACGCTGACCTCACAGAAGGTGTACCGCAACGGAGTGGTCCGCCATATCTATAAAGCGTGCGTTTGATGTCCATAAAATGGACGAATGTTCAGCAAATGAACACTTTAAGCTGAATACAATTCCTTTCAGATAAATAAATCGCGAAATTATCACTCTGAAATCCAGCACCTTGCAGAGAGCGTGCCGGATTTTTTATTTTATGGACACGCTTTTTGCCAATCATATTCATGTGCGCATACCGAAAAACAGAGTGTAAAATTTCAAAATTGACAGGACATGAATTATTTCTTATTGACGGAAACCGAGTTCTTCCGTCGTATAAACGAAGCCGGGGACTGCAATATGGAAACGGCATACACGGCTTTCGCCACGCAAGTGATCGAACTATGCAACGGCAATGTGGACACCAACCGCACCATCATCGCGCTGGCTTACATTGAAATCGAGTTGCAGCACCATCCCGTGCGCAATCTTCCCGAAGAAAAGAGGGAGGTTGCAGCCTACATCAGCAAGGCACTCTCTTTCGTTAGGAAGATGCAGAAGTTCCTTGCCGCTCCCCAAGTGCCACCACTAATCCCCATCCGTACATCCTCCGACAACACAACCGAAAGTCCCGCTCCACCCCTGCAATGGACGGGCAACGCCATCGACCTCGTGGAACTTATCTACGGCATCAACGAGATGGGCTGCATCAACAACGGCAACATGCCGCTTAAACAGCTCGCCCCGCTCCTCTACAAGATTTTCGGGGTCGAATCAAAGGACTGCTACCGCTTCTATATCGACATCAAACGCCGGAAGAACGAAAGCCGCACCTATTTCCTTGACAGGATGCAGGAGAAACTGAACGAGAGGATGCTCCGCGACGAGGAAATGGAACGTTTGAGAAAATAATCCTGTACCAATGATGAATCAGGGGGTGACGTTATGCCACTCTCTGATTTTTTGTAGGTTTTGTACCTGCCGTGCAGATACATTTCGTTATCTATTCGCCCGAAAACCAGCGAAAAGCACTATCTTTGTACCCACATTACAGAATTGTATATGAGCATAGACAACCTCGACATAGTAAAACGGCTGATAGCCGAAAAAGAATGCGGACGGGTGGAGTTCAAGGAAACCACCGGACAGTTGGAGCGCGGCATGGAAACGCTTTGTGCTTTCCTTAACGGAGAAGGCGGCACGGTATTGTTCGGTGTCACCGACAAGGGAAAAATCATCGGACAGGACGTGAGCGACAAAACCAAGCGGGATATAGCGGACGCAGTCTGGCGTATCGAGCCTTTTGCCACAGTTGAAGTTTCTTATACTGAAATACCAGACACCGGCAAAAGCGTCATCGCACTGTCTGCGGAAGAACGGTTTTGCGGTATGAAACGTTTGGGAGAGCGGGCTGTGTTCCTATCAACCGACACCGAAAGTTGATGCGTGGCAGTATGCTCGAATAACCACTTCACCCCAAATGTTTTATGACCGCATGTTATGCACAGGCATTTTTTTTATTATCTTTGCACAAATTTAATAATTAATACTTATGTATTCTGTTTCATTTGCATTCTACTTCAGACCTTAGGCTACTATCTAAGTGATAGACAGTCCATCCATTAATATTATCGAATGGTGTGTTGTTATCTTTTATAGCAATACAGTCATAGGTTATTTATCTATGTTATAAAGATTTGTATCAAAACTTTATTTCTGTGGATTGAATACTGTCTTATCACTTCCTTGTGATTTGAACCCAAGTATTCATTTTCAAGAAATAAGTAATGATAAAAAATAAACTGCCCGTTAGATTCACGGGGCAACATTTTACTATTGATAAAGTGCTGATTGCTGATGCAATTAAAATTGCTAAAATAAATGAAACCGATACTGTTCTCGACATTGGGGCAGGAAAAGGCTTTATAACTGTTCATTTAGTTCGTCAATGTATAAACGTGATTGCAATAGAAAATGATAAATCTCTATTGTGCATTTTAAAAAATAAGTTTGCCAACAATTACAATGTCAAGATTATTGATTGTGATTTTAGGGGTTACACTATACCAAAAAGAAATTTTAAAGTTGTGTCTAACATACCTTTCAGAATAACTTCTGATATTTTAAAATCCTTGATGTTTGATTGTGTTGAGCATTTTATGGGTGGTTCGTTGATAATGCAACTTGAACCTGCCGAAAAGTTATTTTCAGAAAAAGTATTCAACCCATATATTGTATTTTATCATACTTTTTTTGATTTAAAACTTATGTATGAAATATCTCAAGAAAGTTTTTTGCCACCACCAAAAGTCAAGTCAGCACTTTTAAGGATTGAAAGAAGAAAAATGCATATAGGTTATGAATTGAAAGGAAAATATCTGAAATTTATCACTTGCTTGTTACATAAACCCGATTTGCCAGTCAGAACAGTCTTGAAGACACTATTCAGAAAAAATCAAGTCAGAGGAATTAGTGAAAAGTACGGAATAAATCTTAATTGTCAAATTGTAAGTCTGTCTGCAAATCAGTGGAAATGTTGTTTTATGGAAATGTTGGATAAAGTTCCAGAAAAGTATCATCCCACATAATTGTTTGTTGACCCGGGGCGGTTGCATGCTTGTGCATAACAAAGATATATGCGTCCGTTCTCTTACAAAGGACGGGCTTACCAGCGAGTGGAAAGCGCGACATCCACCATGCCGCAGGAGATGTATAACCAATATCTGATACAGCGGGGCGGGAAATACGCTTGGGAAGCAATAACAAATCCTGACCTTAAAATATCTGACCTTGACGAACATGCCGTCATTAGTGCTGTACGCGGGGGAATCAGAAGCGGTCGTTTACCTGAAGCAACCATAAGGGAAGACCTGCCGACCATTCTCGAAAAATTCAGTCTGTTGCATGACGGGAAACTTAACAATGCTTCAGCAGTGCTGCTCGGTCGTGATTTTTATTATTATCCCCAATGCCTGCTCCGTCTGGCGCGTTTCAAAGGCACGACGAAAGACGAGTTTATAGACAATCAACGTGTCACCGGGAATATCTACGCACTGCTGGATGCGGCAATGGCGTTTTTTTTCAAGCATCTCTCCCTTTCCGGAAAGATAGAGGGGCTATACCGTGAGGAGGAACTGGAAATACCTTACAAGGCTTTGAGGGAGTGCTGCACAAACGCCTTGTGCCACCGCTCGTACCACCGTCCCGGAAGCTCGGTTGGGATAGCCATCTATGACGACCGTGTGGAAATAGAGAACAGCGGAACATTTCCACCTGACATGACAATGGAAAAGCTGTTAAGCGGTCATAATTCAGAACCGCAAAACCTGATCATAGCGAATGTATTGTATAAAAGCGAGGTCTTGGAAAGCTGGGGAAGGGGCATCGGGCTTATTATAAGCGAGTGCCAGCGTGTAGGCATTCCTGATCCGGAATTCCATACGGACGGAAACAGCGTATGGGTTATTTTCCGCTATGTCCGGAAAGCTGTGGGGTACAACCCGACAGTCACCCCACAGTCGCCCGACAGTTACCCCGCAACCACCCCACAAGTGGGAAAAGTGTTGTCCGCAATCGAGAAACAGACGCTCTCGACAAAAGAGATTATGGGTATAATCGGATTGAAAGACAAAAGCAATTTCTTGGAACTCTACCTATATCCTGCAATAAGGCTGGATTTGGTGGAGCCGATTTACCCGGAAAAGCCTAAACACCCACGACAGAAATACCGCCTTACAGAGAAAGGCTTGGAATTGTTGAAACAGTAATAGGCATGGCGAAAAAGAAGAAGAAACAGCAGGGACACTATTGCCGTATCTGCGGTGACTACAAGGCGAACGAGAAGTTCAGCGGCAAAGGTCACGCACAACATATCTGCAAGAGTTGCATGTCCGCCATGCGCAGCGGCAAGAATCCGGAGGATATTCTGCCGGAGCCGTTACCCGTGAGCCGTGAAACGACACGCTTCAAGAAACTGGACAAAGAGGGAAAAGCCGTGTTAAAGGCGTTTATCACTGAATCCGTAACCGAATACTGGCAGGAAAACAGGCAGATACCGTTTGCGGAAAGTTTCTCCGAACTTAAAAAATATATCATCGGAACTTATGATGAGGAATGCGGCATACTCCTGAAAGATGACGCAGAACTGAAGACCTACTTTCAGACGCATACGATAACGACCATAAACAAATTGCTGAAAGAGGAAAATCCGGAAAACTTCAGGTAAAGATAACGGGCGGAACAAGGTATCAAACTTGTCCCGCCCGTTTTCGTTGCCGCCTGCCGGCTATTTCTGCTGCAACAGATGTTTCAGATTTTCGTCATTAGCGATGCGTTCCAACTCCTCCTGAACAATCTGTTTCACCTCCTCCTTGATACGCCTGTAATTCGCCTGCACTGTTTCCTTCATACAGTCGTTGCCGTCCTCATCCGTGAAGTCGGTAATGACAGGTATCGGCTTGTAGGCTTTCTCCTCGCGCTTGACCTTCTCGGCATCCACGACAATCTCACAGTGGAAAATCTTCTGCTCTATACGCTCGTTGAAATTGTCTGATACCGAACCGACAAACATGCCCTGCGTAAGCCCGGAAATCTTGCTCGGCGGGATAAGCGCGTCCATCTGCGTGTTGATGGAGGTGGAAACATCCTGCCGGTTGATGGAAATGGACTGCCGTTTCTGCAACACCTTTCCGAACCGTTCGGATAGCGTCTTGGCGGTTTCGCCCACCACCTGACCGGAGAAGATATTGCCGACTGTATTCATCACGACTTTGGCTTCTTTATCGCCATAGTCGCGCACCAACTGGCTGAAATCCTGAAAACCCAGACACACGGCAACCTTGTTGCTTCGCGCGGTGGCGATAAGGTTGTCCAACCCCTTGAAGTATATCGTCGGAAGCTCGTCGATGATGACCGACGACTTCAACATCCCTTTCTTGTTGATGAGCTTCACGATACGGGAATTATACAGACCGAGAGCCGCCCCGTAAATGTTCTGACGGTCCGGATTGTTGCCCACACAGAGGATTTTCGGCTCTTCGGGATTGTTGATGTCCAGCGTGAACTCGCTGTCCGACATCACCCAATAGAGCTGCGGGGAAATCATCCTCGACAGCGGAATTTTCGCCGATGCAATCTGCCCCATCAACTGCTCGGCAGCCCCTCCGAGCCATGCATCCATAAAAGGAGAAAGATAGTTCTCCAGTTCCGGGTAAGAGGTCAGTATCGGAAAAATATCCTCGTAACGGCGGTTCAGGAACTCGATGGCATGGGGGAACGTGCAATACTTGCCGTTCTGAAAAATTTTGAGATACCAGATGATAGCCGCGAAAAGGATGATGGGCGATTCCACAAAAAAGTCGCCCTGTTTCTGCACCCAACTCTTGTTTAAGTTGAGCATGATGGTGTACGCGCTCTCGTAAGCGTCCGTAATATCCTCCATGAAATCCGGGTGAATGGGGTTGCAACGGTGGCTGCGTCGCGGGTCGTCGAAGTTTATCACGTAGAACTTCGGCTTCACCTTGTATCCCTCCGGGTGGTTGAGCAGATGATTATAGGCTATCGTGGACAAGTCACTGAATTTGAAATCATAGACATACATCGAGAAGCCCTTCTCAATCTGTTGTTTGATGAAACTGTTTACCACCGCGTATGACTTTCCGCTGCCCGGCGTACCCAAAACGATGGAGGCACGGAACGGATTCACGACATTGATCCAGCCGTTGTTCCAACGTTTCCTGTAATAAAAGCGTGTGGGCAGGTTTACCGAATACTCGCTTTCGATAAGCCGTGTTTCCTGCATGAAGCTCTCGTTCTCGTTGTTGAACACGTCATCCATGAGGTTGTGTTTCAACAGGCGGCTCATCCACAGACCGCCCATCAGCAGGCATACATAGCCTGTGCCTACGGTCAGCGCGTAAAGCCCCGTCACCGCTTCAACCGGCAGCGGCAATGCCAGTATCCACCAGTTGAGGAAGAACAGCACGAACCCTGTGGCAAGTGCCGTCCAGATCCTTCCCCAAGTGATTTTCTCTCCCTTGACACCCTTCGTCCCCAGACAGGACAGGGCAAGGAGGAGGACGGCGAACAGTTTCGTGTAGAGGATGGAACGGAACAGCCCCGCCGTGTGGTTGAAATTCATCAGGATTCTGTCCACCACGCCGATGTCCACGCTCCAGAGCCGTATGGCTTCATAGCAGAACCAGTACACGTTCATGACCACTAAAATAATACTCACGGCACGCAGAAAATCCATGATTTTCGCCAATGCCCTCAAATCGTCTTCTTGTTGTGACATAGATTGAAAAATTTTGATTGTTGATACTTCCGGTTACATTCCCAAGCCCTTGCCCTTGCGCTTCTTCTTTTTCCTCTTGCGCAGCATCGCCCGGATAAAGGCTTCCTCCTCGGCATCCACAGCCGGACCTTCGGGAGTGAGCAGACCGATACCGCCCGCCGTGTACTCGTGGTCGGATGCGGTCTGTCCGCGCATATCCTCTCCTGTTTCCACCGGAACGGAAAGCGGAATAGGCGGCTGTCCGGCGTAAGGCAGCGTGAAGTGTTCCTGCAAGGCGTTGGCGGAAAGTTCCTTGCCCATGCGCGAGCCGTTCAGCACGCAGCCCGTGCGGTGGTCGATGAACGTGGCTCCGTAGATGCGTCCTTCCTCCGTGTAGCGCAGCACGGTGTCGATACCCTTCTCCTTGAGCCGCGAAACGAACTTCTCCTTGTCATACGTGCCTTCAAGCACGGAAAGGACGATGCGTTTCGTCATGTCAGCGAGTTTCCGGTCCTTAATCTCCTGCTTGGAACGGGCAAATTTCTTCTGCACGGCATCATAGCCTGCGGACTTCCCAAAAAGCGAGGATTTGAACGGGTTGCCCGTCTTGTTTCCGGCATCATCGGTGACGGAATAGACCAGCCCGTGATACTCCCGTCCGCGCACGTTGCCCTGCGCTTCCTCCACCGTCATATTATATAAGGAAAGGAGGGCGCGGTATTCGCCCATCGTCTGGAAACGGTACTGTCCGTTCAACGCTTTGAGGGTATTCCCGACCTGCCTTTTCACGTCGCCCGCCGAAGCGTCCACCTTGCGCAGCGGATTTTCCAGCCGTAGGTTCTTACGCTCCGCCGGGTGCAGCCCGTACTTCCGTTCCAGTTCCCTGCGGATGCGGTCACTGCGGCGGAAAAGGAAATCCTGATTGAGCCGCCTGCCTTTCTCGTCCACATTGATTGTCACGATGTGCAGGTGGTGGCGGTCTATGTCCTCGTGCTTGACAACAAGGTACGGCTGGTTCCCGTAGCCGAGTTTCTCCAGATACTCGCGTGCGATGTCCTGCAATTCCGTATCGGTCAGCACGTCGTCGGGATGCGGGTTGAGCGAGATATGGAGTACCGGTTTCTCCACCCTCGTATGCTCCGGCATACAGGCGAGAAAGCCCTCCATCGCCTTGCGTATGTCCACCGTCCCCGTGCCGTCATTGTAGATGCGGTTGGTGGTGAGCAGCCGCCCTTTCGCCTCGTTGATCTTTTCCCCGTTGTAGGCAAGCGCGCCGTACAGCGACTTTCCTACACTGATTTTTGCGACCATTTCGCCTCCATTTCTCTCGACAATTCCACAATCTGACGGCTCAGTTTCACGAGTTCGACGGTCTGCTGCTCCAGCTTGTAGAGCAACGCCATCGCCTTTTTCTCGGAAAAATGCAGCCTGAGTTCCTTCACGACTTGGTTGTAGTTCGTGCCTACCGCGCGGAACTGCACATGGAAATCGGACAGTCTGGTGTAATAATCCACCAGCGTCCTGTCCACTTTCAGCACCCTGAACGGCTGCCCGAAGAAGTGCGCCTTGATGAAAACCGACTTGGCGTAAACGCCCGACTTCTCGAACATGGCGAGGAAACGGTTGTGTTCCTCCTCGTTGAAACGGACGGTGTAACGGAACACCGCCGGATCAAGTTTGGGATTTCTCCCGGTCTTGTTTCTTTTCTCTTTCATATAAACTTTGGATTTAGCGGATGGACGGCATAAGCCGCCGCTTGGGGTACAGACACCGCAGGTTTGAAAGGCTTCCCGACTTCGGAGAGGAAGCCCGCCCCCTGCAAGGGCAAGTGCTTTTCGTGGCTGCTCAAAACGTTTTGAGCGGCTGAAAAGACATCTTGCTATGTTCAGGTGAACATAAAAATCCGTCGGGGACGGATTGGGGGAATGCCTTTCAAACTCCGGGCTGCGCCACCTGCGGCGAACCCTGCCGTTCGGGTGCAAAGTTACGCCCTTAACGCGGTATCGGACAGATGCTTGACCCGGACAATCAATGCCAACCGGCGCAACGTGCTGCCACTTGCCGGAGAAGTGATACAAGTTCCAAAATATCCTTGTTTATTTGCAGTGTGATTCGGATGTGGGACTGAAAATACACTCCTTCCGCCGGATGTTCGGACAGTAATCCGGACATCAATCCAAACGGTTGAAAACAGGTGTATGTATTCAGACAGTTTTCCAAGCACACGTCCAT
>JAGBDR010000028.1 GCA_017937385.1 Parabacteroides sp. | reverse complement strand
TAAAACCGTATCCTGATTACTTATATTTGCTTGTCTTATTGCATCTTTTATTAGCACTTTATCAATAGTAAAGTGCTGACCCGTAAAACGAACGGGCAATTTCTTTTTTGTCATTAGTAACTTCTTACAGGTGAATACTTGACTGCAAATTTAGTAACTTTGCAGCAGAAATTAACGAGAAAGAAGAGAAAATGAAAACCGACCGCATAACATCACCTATACGCAAGCAGGGGTTTCGTGCTTCGTAGGACAGTTAAGTGGTAAATTTAAAGTTCAGTTCTTCGTAGGAAGTTCAGTGGTTAAAATCCCTGCCTGCGTATAGCTGAGAACCGTTATCAACCTCGAAAAGCAAAAATACAATGAATAGAATATTAACACTATACCTCTTTTTGCTATTGTGTGGCACGGCTTCCGCACAACAAATAGTAAAATGGGACGATTTACAGACTATAACGGATAACGCACGGCGCACGGTCTATTATGAAAAAGGCAGTAAACAGCCGTTGCAGGGAGAATATCGCATTATACGAGGGCTTGACGAGGAGCGTGTTAAACTTTCCGACGGCATAATAAACGGTGATTATCTCCGCTATCGTGATGGGGTACTGCGTGAATCGGGCATATATGCCAAAGGAAAGCGCAACGGCATATTCACGGAGTATTACCAAGATGGCGTTACTCCCCGAAAAGAAACACCCATGCAGCAAGGCAAGATAGACGGAACTGTAAAGACCTATTTTCGTAACGGCAAAATAGAAATCGAAAAGGAGTATAGGCAGAGTGTGGAGAGCGGACGGGAACGCCGCTTTGACAGCAAGACGGGTGAGCAGATTTTTGAATCTCATTATATAGACGGCAAAAAAGAGGGTGAGGAATGGGAAATATTCGAGGATGGGCGCACGCTTCGCAGCAGGACTACACGACACTACCGTAACGGAAAACTTGACGGCTTTTATCGTGTGGAATCGACACGGGACGGAAAACCCTATATAACCATCGAGGGGCAATACACCGACGGCGAGAAATCGGGACGTTGGAAACAGTACAACGCCACCGATGACACAACCCATGAATGGGATGAATGATTTTCTTTTTTCGCAAGTTGATTTTATAAAATTGCCACCGAAAGTTCGTACTTTCGGAAAAAGATGTTATATTTGCAAATGAAAGAGTTATTTGACAGCATAGCAACGCAAAACGCTGAAATTCGCACAGTTGCTAAATCGTTACTTCTATTTCTCAAATAATTCGCTAAAAGTTTATTTCTCAATCGGTTAAGTCAAACCGAGAAAAATCTAAAATAAGAATAAATATGACATCTGTAAAAGAATATATCGAGTCCAACAAAGACCGTTTCATCGAAGAGCTTTTCTCTTTGATCCGTATCCCATCAATCAGTGCCAAGCATGAACACAAGCCGGATATGGAGGCTTGTGCCAAACGCTGGACAGAACTCTTGCTTGCAGCCGGTGCCGACAAAGCGGTTGTGATGCAGACCGCAGGTAATCCGGTCGTCTATGGCGAAAAGCGGGTCGCTCCAGAGGCGCAGACTGTTCTGATTTATTCGCACTATGACGTTATGCCTACCGAACCGCTTGACCTGTGGAAGAGTCGCCCGTTCGAACCTGAGATTCGGGACGGCCGTATCTGGGCGCGTGGTGCAGACGATGATAAAGGGCAGGCTATGATGCAGGTAAAAGGTTTCGAAACTGCCCTGAAGTTGGATTTGCTGAAGTGTAATGTGAAATTCATCTTCGAAGGAGAAGAAGAGATTGGTTCGCCGAGTCTCGAAGCTTTCTGCCGTACACATAAGGAGTTGTTGAAAGCAGACGTTATCTTGGTTTCCGATACCAGCATGGTCAGTGCCGAAACGCCATCGTTGACCACCGGCCTTCGCGGGTTGGCCTATTGGGAAGTGGAAGTGACTGGTCCCAACCGGGATTTGCATTCCGGGCATTTCGGGGGTGCAGTCGCTAATCCGATCAACGTGTTGTGCAAGTTGATGGCCGACATAACCGATGCAGACGGGCGGATCAGGATTCCCGGTTTTTATGATGACGTGGAGGAGGTTTCCCCTGCCGAACGTGAAATGATTGCACAAATCCCGTTTGATGAAGCCAAATACAAAGCGGCTATCGGCGTGGATGAACTGTCTGGTGAAAAGGGGTACTCGACGCTGGAACGCAATAGTTGCCGTCCTTCTTTCGACATCTGCGGCATTTGGGGCGGTTATACGGAAGAGGGCAGCAAGACGGTTCTTCCATCTAAAGCATACGCTAAAGTTTCTTGCCGTTTGGTTCCGTATCAGGACCATGCAAAAATTTCAAAACTGTTTGAAGCATACATAAGTCGCGTGGCTCCGGCTTGTGTCAAGGTGAAAGTGACTCCGAAGCATGGCGGTCAGGGTTATGTCTGTCCGATTGATATGCCTGCCTATAAAGCGGCTGAGGAGGCTGTTGCTGTCGCTTTCGGCAAACGTCCGTTGGCGGTACGCCGTGGCGGAAGTATTCCTATTATCTCGACATTTGAACAGGTATTGGGCATCAAGACTGTCCTGATGGGATTCGGTCTTGAACAGAATGCGATCCATTCGCCCAATGAAAGCTGTACGCTTGATTTCTTCTATAAGGGAATTGAGTCGGTTGCTGAATTTTATAAACGATTCCATTGATATGACAACGAATGAAATAGTTGCCCGTGCGCTTGCCAATACCGGTATTGCCACTTTGAACGAGATGCAGCAGGCTGTATTGGAGGTCGGAACGACAAAAGACATGGTGCTGCTCAGTCCGACCGGGTCGGGCAAGACATTGGCATTTCTTTTGCCTTTACTGACGACGCTGACGGATGAAGAGAAAAAGATACAAGCTGTGATCATCGCTCCTTCCCGTGAATTGGCTTTGCAGATCGAAACGGTATTCCGTTCGCTGGGGGCAGGATATAAGGTGAATTGCTGTTATGGAGGACATCCGATCCGTACGGAGAAGAAGAGCCTTGAACATCCGCCGACGGTCCTGATCGGGACGCCGGGACGTATCGTCGACCACTTGGAACGGGGAAATATCGACCTCGGTAGCGTGCGTACGCTGATCCTCGATGAGTTTGACAAATCGCTTGAATTGGGCTTCCTTGCGGAGATGAAAGAGATTCTGGCTCATCTTCCCGGTGTACGCCGCCGGGTACTGACCTCGGCAACGGAGGCAGTCGATATTCCGGCTTTCACTGGGATTACGGCTCCGGTACGGTTGTCATTTCTGAAAGAGGTGAAGGAGTCTAAAGGACTGACGTTGCGTCTGGTCAAGTCGCCTGTCAAGGATAAGTTGGAAACATTGTACAAGCTTTTGGGTGAATTGAAAGGCGGCTCCGCCCTTATCTTCTGCAACTATCGGGAAACGGTGGAACGGGTGAGCAACTATCTGACCGAAATGGGCGTGGACAACGAGTACTTCCACGGAGGGATGGAACAACCGGAACGCGAACGTGCCTTGTCGCATTTCCGCAACGGAAGTGCGACCGTGTTTATCTCTACCGATCTGGCTTCCAGGGGCCTTGATATTCCGGAGGTGAAGAATGTGGTCCATTACCATCTTCCTGTGAATGAAGAGGCATACGTGCATCGTAACGGGCGTACCGCCCGTATGAACGCGGAAGGTGTCGCCTATCTGATCTTGAATCCGGAAGAGACGGTTCCCGAATACATCACCCGCGAGCCGGATGAATTTTTCCTGCCGGAAGTGGCGAAGAAGCCTGTGCGTTCCGCGTGGGTGACACTGACGATCAACCGGGGAAAACGGGACAAACTGAGCAAGAAAGACGTGGTCGGTTTCCTCTTCCAGAAAGGAGAACTGGAGAAAGATGATTTAGGAATTGTCGAGATAAAGGAAAGTTGTGCTTTCGCGGCGGTCAAACGGGAGAAATTGGCCGGTTTGCTGGGCCGTATCCGGAATGAAAAGATAAAAAACATGAAAGCGAAGTTTATATGAGTATATTGATAAAAGGCGCTTTATTAGATGGTGTCGTAACCGATGTCTATGTTGAGAAAAAGGAAATCCGGCAGATAGGCACGGATCTGCAGGTACAGGCAGGCCAAGTGATAGACGGAAAGCGTAAAGCCCTGATCCCAGGTTTCGTCAATGCACATACTCATGCCGCCATGACGCTTTTCCGTGGTTTTGGCGATGATATGCCGTTGATGTCTTGGCTGGAACAGAAGATCTGGCCGAACGAAGCGAAATTGACGCATGAGGATGTCTATTGGGGAACGAAGCTTGCTTGCCTTGAAATGATCAAAAGCGGGACAACGACGTTCTTCGATATGTATCACAAGTTTCGGGCTACTGCCGAAGCGGTTGAAGAGATGGGATTGCGGGCGTTGTTGTCGGGCGTTTGTTTCGATCACTTCAAGCCGGAATTGGCAGAGAGAAGCAAACGGGAAAATAAAAAGCTGGTTGCTCAAATGGACCGATATAGCGGCCGCATACAATATGCTGTCGGTCCACATGCCATCTATACCGTGTCTGGCGAACTGTTGCAATGGATACATAGTTTTGCAACCGAGCATTCTGTCCCGATCCATTTGCATTTGGCTGAGACGGAAGGTGAAGTCAGAGACTCTGTCAAACAGTTCGGTCTTACTCCTGTCCGTTATCTATATAAATTAGGTATCTTGTCCCCACGGCTGATTGTTGCGCACGGTATCTATGTGGACGACGATGAGATTCGTATGCTGGCGGACCACGGGGTGACGGTCGTGCATAATCCGGCTTCCAATATGAAGTTGGCTTCCGGCATCCAATTCAAGTTCTGTGAGATGCGGAAAGCCGGTGTGTGCGTCGCTTTGGGGACTGACGGCTGTTCTTCCTCCAATAATCTGGATATGGTCGAGGCGATGAAGCTCGCTTCGCTGTTGGGCAAGGGCTGGCGGAAAGATCCGGAGGCGATTCCTGCCGGCGAAATATTCAAGGCGGCGACAGAAGCCGGTGCTTCGGCTATCGGGCTGAAAGCCGGACGGATTGCCGAAGGCTATCTGGCGGATCTCTGTTTGGTCGATTTGAATATTCCCGCTTTTACACCGAATCACAACTTTATCTCAAACCTTGTGTATGCCGCGAACGGCAGTTGCATCGATACGGTTATCTGTGATGGTAAAATCCTGATGCAGGATAAAAAGGTTCCGGGTGAGGAGGAAATTATGGAGCATACAGCCGAGCTTGCCTATAAGTTAGTAAAAGAATCATAGGTAATATAAAAAAGGCTCATACTGGGGGTACAGAAGTTTCCTAAGCAAGAAACACTGTTCCTTTAGGGAATAAACATACTTTTATCTGTATAAAAATAAATTAGAATAGACATGAATACAATTGACAATACAGCTTATCGGGAAGCGGCCGATTACCTGTCGTCCCGTATGACCGGCCATCCGGAAACCGCTATCATTTTGGGCAGCGGTTTGGGTTCTCTTGCCGACCAGATCGAAGATGCTGTGGTTATTCCTTATGCCGAGATCCCGTATTTTGTGCATTCGACAGCCACAGGGCATAAAGGTAACCTCATCTGTGGCAGGTTAGGAGGGAAGCCGGTGCTTGCCATGCAGGGGCGTTTCCATTATTATGAGGGGTATACTATGCAACAAGTGACATTTCCGGTCCGGGTGATGAAGCTGTTGGGGGTTAAAAATCTGTTGGTTTCCAATGCTGCAGGCGGTATCAATACGAATTTCAAAGTCGGTGACCTGATGATTATATGCGACCATATCAATATGATGCCCAACCCGTTGATCGGTCCGAACAATGAACAGTTCGGAACCCGTTTCCCGGATATGACACGCGCGTATGACCGGGAGCTGATCCGCTTGGCTGAAGAAATAGCCACATCTCACGGTATCGCGTTGAAGAAAGGCGTGTATGTCGGACTGACAGGTCCTTCTTTCGAAACTCCGGCAGAGTATGCTTTCTATGGAAAGGTCGGAGGCGATGCGATCGGCATGAGCACGGTTCCGGAGGTGATTGTCGCCCGTCACGCCGGCCTGCGTGTGTTTGGTATGTCCGTGATAACGAACGAAGGCTATCATTTTGCTGATGATTTCGTCAACGATGGAGCCGATGTGATTGTCGCTGCCAATCGGGCCGCTATGGTCATGACGGGGCTTTTCCGGGAGTTGGTCGGGAAGTTGTAAGGGATGCTGATGAAATTCGGGCATTGTTCGTAAATGTGCAAAAAATGAGCTACTTTTGTTCTTTGAAGGAAAGAATCAAACGATAGGAGGAAAAGCATTATGATAAAATATCCCATAGGCATACAGACATTCAGCCAGATCCGTGAAGATGGATATGTGTATGTAGATAAGACTGCACTTGTCTATCAGTTGGTCACAACCGGTAAGATTTATTTTTTGAGCCGTCCCCGCCGCTTTGGGAAGAGCTTGCTGGTGAGCACTCTCGAAGCCTACTTCAATGGGCAGAAAGAGCTGTTCGATGGGTTGGCGATGGCGGAGCTGGAGCGTGATTGGTACCGCTATCCGGTATTTAAGATGGATTTCAACGGGGAAGTGTTTACCAGTCCGGATGTGCTGGCACAGAAGATAGAGACATACATCGCCAAATGGGAGCAAACCTATGGCAAGAACCCGCTTGATACAACCACCGGCGACCGTTTTAAGGGAGTGCTTGACCGTGCATACGCACAGACCGGTCACCGTGCCGTAGTCTTGATAGACGAATACGACAAACCTATCCTTGATGCACTCGACACACCGCAGGAGGCAGTGAACCGTGACTTGCTGAAAGGGTTGTACTCAACATTCAAGAGTGCCGATGCCTCCTTGCAGTTTGTGTTGCTGACGGGTGTCACCAAGTTTTCGCAAGTCAGCGTGTTCAGCGGCTTCAACCAGCCGGACGACATCAGTCTGGACAGTCGTTACGAAGCGTTGTGCGGGATTACGCAGCAAGAATTGGAGGACTACTTCATGGAACCGATTGCCGGGCTTTCCCAGCGTTATCGTTGCTCAGCCGAGGAGATGAAAGAATTGCTCAAACAGCAATATGACGGCTATCATTTCAGTGAAAACCTACTTGATATTTACAATCCATTCAGTTTGCTGAACGCCTTCAATAAAGGGAAGCTGTCTGACTATTGGTACGCAACCGGGACGCCTTCTTACTTGGAAAAGCTCCTGAGGCACAATCACGAACAGATCAACGAACTGACCGGCAAATATTACGACCCCAGTATGTTCGTAGACTACAAGGCGGATGTGGAGAAGCCTCTTCCTATGATTTACCAAAGCGGCTACCTCACTATCAAGGACTGTGACCTGCGTCATAACCGTTACCTGTTGGATTTCCCCAACAATGAGGTGCGTAAGGGATTCCTTACCATGATAGCGAACAGTTACTTGAAACCGAAACTCGGAAGTGTCTCATCTTGGATTTATGATGCTATATTCCAGCTAGAAGAGGGTCGGACCGCTGATTTCCGCGATTCCCTCACCGCTTTCCTCTCCAGTATCCCCTACGACAGCCACGGCTCGCTGAAGACATTGGAAGCAACCGAGAAACATTTCCAGTACACATTCTACTTGCTTCTGCGCTTGGTAGGTGAGGGCGGTTGCCAGATCCTCAACGAGCGAGTGCAGGCGATGGGTCGCGTGGATTGCATCATGGAGATGAAGGACTATGTCTATATCTTTGAATTCAAATTGGACGGTTCAGCCTCAGAAGCCTTGCGCCAGATCGAGTCCAAAGGCTATGCCAAGCCTTACTTGTCAGACGGCCGGAAAGTCATCTGCATCGGAGTGAATTTCTCATCGGAGACAAGGACGATAGCGGAGTGGGAGGAAGCGTGATGGATTTATGGAATAAACTGTTCTTCCTGTTTGCGTTTCTGTTTGTTTCGTATTCACCAGCCAGTGCACAATCTTTGCAAGCGGAACAGGTCTATCTGCAAACCGACAAAGGCATTTCGGCAAAAGTGGCGTTCAAGGCGTTGGACGCGAAAGGAATGCCGGTTGCCGTGGATGGAGTGTTGCAGGAGAACGGACAGTCGGTTGCCCGTTTGGAGTCCTTGCACGACGGCATGGGGAGTTTCATGCTCCGGCCCCGTCAAGGATCGGTTTACCAAGCCGTGTTGTCCGATGGTACGACGTTTGCCTTTCCGGAGGTCGCGTCTTCAGGGTTGTCTTTGTTTCTTCGTAAACAGACGGCTGAATATGTGGAGTTCTATATCTCCCAGCCGAAAGGTGCTGCGGCACAGAAAATCCATTTGGCAGGCAAAATGCGTGGTACGCTTTGCTGTACGGCAGAAGGCATGTTGCGTGAAAGCCTGAAAGTCAGTATTCCGTTGAAAGAGTTTCCCCAGCAAGGAATCGCGGAGTTTACCTTATATAATGAAGCTATGCAGCCGATGGCGGAACGGTTGGTCTACCTTCATCCGCAAAAGAAACTGCATATCCAATTACGGACGGACAAGGAGAAGTACAAGACACGTGAGAAAGGCAAACTCTCCATCCAAGTGTCCGACGAGAAAGGTAAACCGGTGCGGGCGCATCTGGGTTTGAGTCTGTTTGATGCCGCGTATCGGAACGAGGCTTTTCCCGAAAATATGCTGTCTTATTGCTATTTGTCTACGGAGATAAGAGGGAACATTCACAATCCGGCCTATTATTTTGATGAAGCAAACAAGGACCGCCAGCAAGCCTTGGACTTGTTGCTTCTGACGCAAGGATGGCGAAGGTATGTATGGGACAAGGATAGCACTTTAGTCTCTTTGCCATTCTTATCCGATGAAATACAAGGCCGTCAAGTCATAGGCAAGAAAAAGAAACAGAAAGAATTGGCAGACGTCAGCCAGTTGCTTCAAGTCTCCGGTCCGAATGCCGACAGCCAGTTTATCGTGACGGATTCCTCAGGTCGTTTCACAGTCCCGGCCGAACAGATGGTCGCTCTGAGAGGCGGCTATGTGGATGTCAACACGGGATTTGTTGGAGTGATAGAGGGGACGGACGGTATAGGGAATATCGGTTCGTCGGGGTGTGAGTTCCGGGTGATGAAATATTGAATGGGTTTGCCTTCATGATGACAATGCCCATTGTAAGGTGGTTTGGATGGGCATTGTAAGGTGGTTTGAATAGGCATTGTAACAACCTTATAATGGGCATTCTTATCTTTGCCAACCGGGAACTTGTGAACAGGACCCATTATTCTTTTTGAAAATATGGGAGAACTGCGATTCGTTTTTTTGTAAAGTTCCTATCTTTGTACTCAATTCAATCAATTAATATAGTCAAACAAACTTATTTCTACCATGAAGAATTCCAGAAGAGACTTCCTTAAAAAGGGAGCGTTGGCAGGGTTCAGTGCCCTGATGATCCCGGAAATAGCAAAAGCTGCAGTAAAAGAAAATACATCCGTACAGGCTCCGAGGATTAACCTGAAAAAGGATTGTGTGATCCTGTTCCAGGGAGATTCCATTACGGACTGTGGTCGCGACAAGAGTAGTAACCGTTGCAATACGATGGAACAGTTCGGTAGCGGCTATGTACTCTTTACCGCTACGCAGTTGCTGGAAAGCAAGGCGGCTTTGCAGCCGAAGATTTATAATCGCGGTATCAGCGGTAATAAGGTCTACCAGCTTCGCGAACGCTGGGAGATCGACTGTTTGGCTTTCCAGCCGGACGTCCTGAGCATCCTGATCGGTGTGAATGATTATTGGCACACATTGACACATGGTTATAAAGGGACGGTCGAAACATACGAAAACGACCTGCGTGCTTTGTTGAAATATACGAAAGAGAAACTTCCGAAGACACAACTTGTGCTTTGCGAACCTTTCACTTTGCGTGATGGGGCGGCAATCGAAGATTCAAGATGGTATCCGATGTTCGACGAATTCCGTAAGTCTGCTCGCAAGCTGTC
The DNA here is from genome assembly GCA_017937385.1 of Parabacteroides sp. Lineage (GTDB taxonomy): Bacteria > Bacteroidota > Bacteroidia > Bacteroidales > Tannerellaceae > Parabacteroides. The sequence continues at coordinate 9,016 of JAGBDR010000028.1, read as the reverse complement.
CGACGAGTTCAACACGGTCTTTGTCCCTTTCCAGGCCGGTTTCGATGCGGCAGTCAAGTTGGCACCGGCCCGTTATTGGTCGAACGACGGTGTGCATCCTGATTTGCCCGGCCGGCAGTTGATGGCAAATATGTGGATGGAAGCGACAGGATTAAAGTAAGATACAGGTTTGGACGGGTGCGGATTAAGAAAAAAAGCTCAAGAATAGTTCAAAAAAAGTGCATTCAGGTTTTGGTAAATAAAAAAATACCTCTATCTTTGCACCCGTTATCGCGGAAGTAGCTCAGTTGGTAGAGCATAACCTTGCCAAGGTTAGGGTCGCGGGTTCGAGTCCCGTCTTCCGCTCCAATCGGTAACAGGGCGGTAGGAGGCCGCTTTTTTAATGTACTGAAAAAGGCCCAGGTGGCGGAATTGGTAGACGCGCACGTTTCAGGTGCGTGTGTCGAGAGGCATGCAGGTTCGAGTCCTGTTCTGGGCACCTTTTTTCCGCGCAGGTGGTGGAATTGGTAGACACGCTACTTTGAGGGGGTAGTGCCGGTTACGGCGTGTGAGTTCAAGTCTCATCCTGCGTACGCAGATAGTCCATATCGTCAGTTTCAAACGCTGATGGTATGGACTATTTTGTTTTTGTATTTCTCCGACCGGGCGTATCGGATTGCCTGGGCATCCGTCCGGAAACGGATGCCCATCGGCGTGACAACGGATGCCCATCGGCGTGACAACGGATGCCCATCGAATCTCAAACGGATGCCTATACAAGCAACAGACGTTTGAGTCCTATGAAAAATGGATTACTAAGCCTTTGTCGTTTGCTTCCAGATCCGGACCATATAAAAGCCCAAATGCGTGAAGGCAAAAGCAAAAGAGATGGCCAGTAGGACTTTGCTTTCGTCCCAGCCGACAGTTTGCTGATGCCAAAGCCCCGTGATCACACAAAGGATGGCCAGGATAATCCCGATCATATTCAGTGCCAGATGGCCGCTCCGGTTGTCCTGGTTGTATTCCAATTTGCTGTGCTTGATACCGTAGCAAGCATAAATGTCAAGCCCGATCAGCATCCAGAGCACCAACCGGATCCAGGTATCGGCAGGCAGGAAAAGCATCATGCACAGGCAAGTGATGATACCGGCTACCGGAACGAACGGAACCAGCGGAGTCTTGAAAGCACGGTGCACATCGGGCATTGTCTTCCGGACCACCAGCACGCCGGCGCAAACCAACGTGAAAGCGAAGAGGGTCCCGATGCTGGTCATTTCACCTGCCAGACGTGTCGGAACGAAAGCGGCCAACAAGCCGACGAGCACCATGAACAACAGGTTGCTGCGGGCAGGCGTCCTGAATTTTTCATTGATATGCGAAAAGAACGGGGGCAACAACCCGTCGTGGCTCATGCTGAGGAAAACGCGGCTTTGTCCTAACAGTGTCACCATGATAACTGAGCAATATCCGAATAGAATGGCGAGAACGATAGCCTTATTCATCCAAGGATATTCCGGATGAAGTCCGCCCGAAGCATCCACTTCTCCCATGTGTTCGATCGCGATTGCCACGGGAGCGATCCCCTGTTGGCCACCAAATTCGGAATAATGGGCCACGCCTGTCATGACATGGGCAAACAGCATATATAAGATGGTACATACGAGCAAGGAGACGAGGATTCCGATCGGCATATCCCTTTTGGGGTTCTTGGCTTCCTGGGCGGCTGTACTGACCGCATCGAAGCCCAGGAAAGCGAAAAATACGATGGCCGCTCCGCGCAGGACGCCCGATAATCCGAATTCGCCCAACGTTCCGGTGTTTGCCGGAATATAAGGCGTGTAGTTGTCCGTATGGATGTATTTCCATCCTAAAGCGACGAATACCAGGATGACCGATACCTTCAGAAAGACGATGATCCCGTTGAAAATGGAACTTCCCTCCGTTCCCCGGATCAGGAAAATACTCATCAGGACAACGATCAGGAATGCCGGTATATTGACAATCCCGCCGTCCCAGGGACAGGCGGTGAAAGCGGTCGGCAGGTTGATCCCGATCCCTTCTAAAAAGACGACCAGGTAACGGCTCCAACTGATGCTGACCGTCGTTGCGGCAACCGTGTATTCCAGAACCAGATCCCACCCGATAATCCAGGCGATCAGTTCGCCCATCGTCGCGTATGAGTATGTATAGGCGCTTCCGGCAACCGGAATCATCGAGGCGAACTCTGCATAGCAAAGTCCGGCAAAGCAACATCCGATTGCTGCAATGGCGAATGAAAGCGTGATGGCCGGTCCTGTGTAGCCGGCGGCGACTGTTCCGGTTATGGAGAAAAGACCGGCTCCGATAATGACTCCTACGCCGAGTGCGACCAGGCTCCAGGGGCCTAAGACCCGTTTCAATGATTTGCTTCCCGATTGGTTGGCTTCGGCCTGTAAGGCCTCCAAAGGCTTTTTAATGAATAATCCCATCGTTGTATATGTTTAATTGTGTACAAAGGTAGGTATTGACCGGATGATATACAAATTTCTTGTTGCTGCCCGATTAAATGGTGATTTATACGATTTCTTTCGTCCGAATGTCTTATCTTCGTAGTATTAACAAACCAATGTAGAAAATGAAGAAGTGTTTTTATCTCTTGTTGGCCTTATTGTGTATTAGCTATTCTGCCGTGGCGGCCCCGGGTTTCCGTATAAAAGGGAAAATAGTCGATGCCAATAACAATCAACCGATCGATTTTGCGGATGTGTTCCTTTTTCGTGAAGGGGATGCAAACCCAGTGTTTCATGCTTTGCCCGACCCCGACGGCACCTTTCGTATCGCGGATGTGAAAGACGGGAAGTATAGCCTTTTGGTGCGACTGGTCGGGTATGACCTGTATAACCGTCCTGGCATTGTCTTGGATGCGGTTTCGAAAATGGTGGATTTGGGAACGATCGCCATGAAGCCCTTGGAAGTGGGATTGGCGGAAGTCGAAGTCGTGGCACAGAAAAAGCAAGTGATTTATAAATTGGACAAGAAGGTGATCGAAGCCTCTTCCAACTTGCTTGCCGGGGGCGGCTCTGCGGTCGATATACTGGAAAATACGCCTTCTATCCGAGTGGATGCCGAAGGAGAGGTCAGCTTCCGGGGAAGTACCGGCTTTACGGTCTATGTGGATGGCAAGCCGAGCGTGTTCAGCGGCACACAGGCTTTGGAACAGATTCCTGCGGGACATATCGAGAATATAGAAATCATCACGACCCCTTCGGCCCGTCACGATACGGGAGGCGATGTCGGGATCATCAATATCGTGACAAAGAAGCACGCCCAGCACGGTCTTAGCGGTATGGTGAACCTGACGGGAAGCACGGTCTTGTCGCGCGGTGTGGATTTCTTGGTGTCCCAGCAGAACAAAGCTTCGCGCTGGTATGTAGGCGGCGTGTGGAGTGACCGCCTGCGTAAGAGCGATTTCGATCAGGAGAAGACGACTCTCATTTCAGACACGGCGACGACTTCCCATTCCAACGGGCCGCGTAAAAGCAACAACTTCAACTATTCGATGAAAGCCGGCTGGATGTACACCTTGCCCCATACCACGTTGAATGCCGACTTGGAGGGCGGCTATGGCGGACGTACGCGCAACGGGGATTTGGATTATAAGGAGAAACGCCTGGCAGACGGGGTTACCTTCGGTGAAGGCGATTATTATAGCCGTGACGATTACGACCTGCATGAAACCTATTTCCAGGGAACAATCGGCTTCGATCATAAATTCGACGATAAAGGGCATCGACTGACAGGCAGTTTCTATTTGAAATACGGCGGTGATGCGATGGAATATTTCCAAAGTGACCTGTTCAACAAACGTAACGAACGCGAGAAAGGACATCGCGCCTGGGAAGCCGAACATCGCTGGACGGTGCGGGGAAACTTGGACTATATCTATCCCTACAGCAAGACGGGACGGGTCGAAGGCGGTTACCAATATTTCTCTTACCTGGAAGACGGCGACTACACGATGCACTTCTGGGACCCGGTGAAGAAAGTGTTTTACAACCGGGACGATATCTATAACACGTTCTATTTCCAACATGGTATCAATTCGGTTTATGCGATCGTTGCCGACAGCTATAAGGCGTTCGATTTTCAGGCCGGTGTACGGGGCGAGCATACGCATCGCGTCCTGCGCAGCTCCATTCCGGGTAAAGACCGTACATACAATAAGTTCGAGTTTTTCCCTTCCCTCCATTTAGGCTACACGTTCCCGAAAGAGCACAAGTTGTTGGCTTCCTATTCGCGCCGTATCACCCGTCCGGAGCTCTTCTTCATGGAACCGTATATTACCTATCGGGATTTTTATTCGGCCGAGATCGGTAATCCGGATATCCGTTCGGAATATATCCATTCGTTCGAGTTGAACTATAAGAAGAATATCGGCGAGCATACGGTTTCGGCAACGGTGTTTCACCGGAGCCGCAAAGATAAGATCGAACGTCTGCGCGTCCCCTACGAGGCGGGCGTGACGCTGGATTCGATGGCGAATGTCGGACACGACTATTCAACCGGTGTCGAACTGAGCGGACAGGTGCAGCTGACCCGTTGGTGGAATGTGAACCTGAACGGTAGCCTGTATCATTATAAGGTAAAGAACCAATATAAGACCGGCGGTGAAAATGAGACGAGTACGAACTACGATATCATGTGGAACAACTCTTTCGATGTCTTTAAATACACCCGTGTCCAGTTGGACGGCAACTTTGTCGGCCCCTCCGTCACGACCCAAGGGCGTACGGATGCATTCTGGTATGTGAATCTCGCCGTCCGCCAGCAATTGATGAACCGTAAGTTGGCGGCAACGCTTTCGTTCCGGGATGTTTTCAATTCGGCGCGTTACGTAAGCAAGATCATCACATCCGACTTGCAGTCCATCACGCGGATTCGTCCCAGTTATCCGCTCATTACGCTTACACTCAGTTATACGTTCAATAATTTCAAGGCCAAGAACTCGCAGAAAAGGGAAGATCATGATTTGTTTGAAGGAACAAACCATTAAGAAACGGACAATTGATAATTGACAATTGACAATTTTGTTTACATTTGCGGTATCTTTATAAGGAATATGGAAGAACGGGAACTGATTTTATTATTGAAACAGAGCAGTAAGGAGGCGTTTACTGCTCTGTATAAGCAATACTGGAAACAGGTTTATAATTTCAGCCGTCTTTATCTGTCCAATGCCGATGCCGCCGAAGAGGTGGTACAGGAGGTCTTTATCAAAGTCTGGGAAACGCGTGAATTCCTTCGCGAAGACGATCATTTTAAGGGTTTGCTGTTTATTATCACCCGGAATCTGATCTTTAACCAGCACCGTAAGCAAGTGAACGAAGATTTCTACAAAGTCACGGTTCTTGCCGCATTGGAAGAGCCGTACGATGTGGAAGAAGAGATTGATGCCCATGACCTCCAGGAATACATAGACCGCCTGATCGACGAATTGCCGCCGCGCCGCCGTACCATTTTTAACTTGAGCCGTAAGGAACAAAAGAGCTACAAAGAAATTGCCCTCCTATTGAACATCTCTGAAAAAACAGTCGAAAATCAAATCGGCGAAGCCCTCAAGTTCTTGAAGAAAAACATAATGCTGCTTCTCTTTTTTGTTTGAATTGTACAATATCCCCTTATGGGAGCCTTTTCCTATTTCGAAGAAAATCTTGAACGGTTTACGAGTGACATTTTCATCCTTTTCTTTGGAATCCGTTGACTGTTGGCAGAAACAGGTGGGCAAGAAATCGAAAAACCAAAAACATTTGTTGCCGAAAATCCGGAACGGCTGACATTGTGTAAAAGCTGAACTCCCGGAGAATCGCTTGTAGCAAACAAAAGTTTCCTCTGCTCCGAATATCGCAAAAGCAATTGGCCTCTTTTTTGCCATGAGGAGGGACTTCATCGCCGTGACGACCGTCTTCGTTACTCCTGAAGTCGGACTTTGTGGTTTATGAAGTCCGACTTCAGGGCGATGACGACCGTCTTTGTGGCAGAAAACTGCGCACTTCACGGCCGGAACTCCCCTTTCCCTGATAAAAAACCGGAATTTATACCCTTGTTTAAAGGATGTACTTTGTTGTTAATGAAACAATATTATACAATAACCCCTCCCGCTTTCCCCAGAAAAAGATCTCCTATGATGCGATTTGGGTACGGTAGTCTTGTCCTATTGATTAAAGAAGAAATGCGTTGAGTGATAAAAAATAAATCAAAAGTATGGCTCCATTTTTTCTGTATTCCTCTTTTTTTGAGTAACTTTGTAGAAATAAATGAGGGCGTAAATGGAAGAAAAATATATAAATCCGCATACCGATTTCGGGTTCAAACGTCTGTTCGGCTCCGAATTCAATAAGGAACTGCTTATCAGTTTCCTCAATGCCCAGGAATTGAAGGCTTATGAAGAAAGCATGAATGCCTATCGTGATATTGTCAACGCTATCAATACCGAAGGTAAGATAAAGTACGCCGAGGGAAGAGAGGACGGAAGAGCTGAAGGAAGAGCAGAAGGTATGGAAAAGAGAAACATAGAAATAGCCCGAAATATGCTTGGTAACGGTGAATCCATAGATAAGATAATGCTTTATACGGGATTGTCAAAAGAAGATATTGAAAAATTTTTATCTGTGTCGTTACAATGATCGGTTTAAAAGAAGGTTGAGGGTAGTGATTCCTTTGAAGGGGTATTTCCTCTTCCAACCTCTGAAATAAAAGTTTCAGTAATGGAGTGCGGATTTAGATGGGTAGAGTTCGAATGATGTAAATCGGTGGTACAATTTGTTCGTCTTTCAATGTGGCGATATCAAAGAAGTAATTGAAATAAAAACATCTTGGAGTCCTTTCTAACTTAAGAAAATGTGTACATTTGTAGATACAATAATCTTGAATATGTGAAATATTAATTAGATGATAAAGGTGAATATGTGAATTATGAGAAGAAAAGTATATGATAAACTGCTGGAATGGAAGAAGAACCATAAGGGTGACACTGCTCTTTTGATAGAAGGTGCCAGGCGTATAGGAAAAAGTTATATCGTTGAAGAATTCGCATACAAAGAATATGAGTCTTACATTCTGGTGGACTTCAGCAAGATAAATCCTCAGGTAATGGAGTTTTTCAACCTTTATCTGGATGACCTCGATATGCTTTTCATGAATCTGGAACTTTACTTCAGACGGAAACTTACTCCACGTCAGACAAAAGACGAGGAAGCCCGTTCTTTAATCATATTCGATGAAGTGCAGTTTTGCCCCCGTGCCCGTGCAGCCATCAAGCACTTGGTGGCAGACAGGCGTTATGACTATATTGAGACAGGCTCGCTTATTTCCATTAAAAAGAATGTCAAGGACATCATGCTGCCTTCAGAGGAACATACCATCGAAATGTTCCCGATGGACTTTGAGGAATTCCTGTGGGCGATGGGAGATGAAATGCTGATGCCCTATATCCGAATACGGTTTGACAAACGCCTTCCAATGGAGGCTTTCCATCGTCGGGCAATGGACTATTTCCGGCAATATCTGATTGTTGGGGGTATGCCACAAGCTGTTTCCAAATATATGGAAACGCGGGATTTTGAAAAGGTGGATGAGGTGAAGCGCGATATATTGGCTCTTTACCGCAATGACATCCGCAAATATGCTGATAATCAGGAAACGAAAGTTGCCGCTATCTTTGAGGAAATACCGGGACAATTGCAGAAACACGAAAAGAAATTTATATTGTCCGCATTGCATAGTGAAGCCCGTATGCGTGATTATTCGCAGGCTTTCTTTTGGCTGAGTGACGCTAAAATAATCAATTGTTGCTATAATTCGACAGAACCGAGTATTGGGTTGAAACTGAATGAAGAACGTACTACGCTGAAATGCTATATGGGTGATACCGGACTGCTCATCAGCCACGCCTTTGACGAACGTGGAATAGTAAGTGCAGACCTTTACCGTAAACTGATGTTCGACAAGCTGGAAGTGAACGAGGGAATGTTGGTGGAGAATATCGTGGCGCAAATGCTTCGGGCGGCAGAACACAAGCTCTACTTTTTCAGCAATAGTTCCCGGACATCAACAGAAGACCGTATGGAAATTGATTTTCTGATAGCTAAACCTGTAACGACCAGCAGACATAATATTTCCCCCATTGAGGTAAAATCTGGACAGCGTTACACACTGAACTCGTTGAGAAAATGTATCGCCAAATACGGTCCCCAGTTATCCATACCCTACGTGCTTCACGATAAGGATGTGAAAATCGAAGATGGAATTGTGTACCTGCCTTTATATATGACACCGTTGCTTTGAATGATATGGGAAAACAGATTACATACGTTCCGCAATCTGTTCAAGAGGCGCGAGGATATGTTTGCACGGAGATGGTACAGTAGGACAAGCGGAAAATAGGGTTACCAGCCTGTGTGTCGGAACGAATGGGACAGGCAATTATGTGACAAGAAAAGGTATAAGTGCTTAGAATGTCCCAACAGGTTGTTCAAACCGCTGGAGTATGAGGATATATACCGGCATCTTGGAAGGAAAAACTTGGACGGACAGGATGTAATAGGTGCTAAATATTGGCAATTAAAAAGATGAATTATATGAAAAGGCTGTATTATTGGATTGCATTCTTGCTGTTTTTTTCTTGTACAAGTAAGGAGAAGCAAATAGCAAGTGAAAAGGAATTATTGGTAGATATCCAAATAGAAAGTGGTATCAAGAATCCGATTGACTAATTTTTATTGCAGGGTAACCGCATCAAAATATCAATGAGCTGATAATCAATACTTGTCGATTTTGTATTAATAGGGATAAGTGGGGTGGATACAAGGGTAGAAGCTTCAACAGTTTACAATATCCCCCCTTAAAAACGCATGATTTTGTATTTATCTGAATAATAGCCCGTTGTCAAAAATCATGTTTCTTAAAAAATATTACCCGCAAGGGAAATTTGAATTATATGGGGTAGAAAATCAATTTTTATGGGGTAGTAGTTTCGATTTGGACCAATGGCTTTTTTAGG
>JAGBDR010000027.1 GCA_017937385.1 Parabacteroides sp. | reverse complement strand
TTCTCCCAAGATATGTCCCAAGATATAAATGGAAATGATCGGCAGCCCGTAGGGTGCATTTCCCTCTTTGTACATGTTGTTTTGGTTGAGATACTGCGTACCTAAATATTGCCGGAAACGGAGTGTTTCCGTAGCCAGCCAAGTCTTCTGCAACTCAATCAGTACCAGATGTTCGGTCCCGTCCTTGTCCCGGATCTTGGCCGAAAAGTCCATACGGAACAAGGAGATGCGTGTTTGCTGCACGGAAGTATATTCGTGCTGGCGCATTTGCAACTCGACAATTTCTTTTTTCAACAATGCCGAAAGCAGCAACTTTGCCACCTTTTCATCTTCCATCATGTACTTGAAGACCGCATCGTAAATGGGATTGGCTATCAGTGTCATATCGTTCTGTTTTTTACGCTTTTGACAAAGATACGCTTTTTTGTACAGACTGTGGTATGGAATGGGGATAAAATGAATGTTACTATATCGGTGGACAATTATAGGGGAAGGCAGACAGAAGAACAAAAGAATAAAATATGTTTCTTATGTTCTTCTGTCAAAAAGAGGAATCAGCCTATCAGAACTCGCTCGTGAAGAGGAATTTGATATCAGGGAAATCCTGTTGTGCCATCATCAGGACATAGCCGGAGTCGGCCAGATAGACGTCGCGGCCCTCTTTGTCGAGTGCCATATACTGGGCTTTCCTGCGCTTGAAGTTTTCGAGGGCGGCGGCGTTGTCGCTCTCTATCCAGCAAGCCTTGTAGAGGCTGATCGGTTCCCACTTGCACTGTGCGCCATATTCGTGGAGCAAACGGTACTGGATCACTTCAAACTGCAACTGTCCGACTGTACCGATAATCTTACGTCCGTTGAACTGGTTCGTGAAGAGCTGAGCGACACCCTCATCCATCAGCTGCTCGATCCCCTTGTTCAACTGTTTGGCTTTCATCGGATCGGCATTTTCGATATACTTGAACATTTCGGGAGAGAAGCTCGGCAACCCTTTGAAATGAAGCTCTTCACCGGAAGTCAGCGTGTCGCCGATCTTGAAGTTGCCGGTATCGGGCAACCCGATGATATCGCCGGCAAATGCCTCGTCTACCACCTCTTTCTTCTGCGCCATGAAAGCCGTAGGGCTGCTGAAACGCATCATTTTGCCGAAACGGACATGCTTGTAGTTGGCATTCCGCTCGAAGCGGCCGGAACAAATCTTCACGAAAGCGATACAACTGCGATGGTTCGGGTCCATATTGGCATGGATCTTGAAGACGAAGCCGGAGAAAGCCTCCTCTTCCGGATCGACCACCCGTTCCACAGCCGATACGGGACGGGGAGAAGGTGCGATATCGATAAAGCAATCCAGCAACTCTTTCACCCCGAAGTTATTCAACGCTGAGCCAAAGAACACAGGTGCAATGTCACCTTTCAGGTAAGTGTCGACATCAAATTCAGGATAAACCCCTTCTATCAGCTCGATGTCGGAACGTAGCTTTTCGGCCTGTTCCGGTTCGATATAGCTTTCCAGTTCCGGGCTGTTGATATCTTTGAACTCTACGTTCTCCGTTACATACTGCTTGCTCGGCGTGTAGAGGTTCAGCTTCTGTTCATATATATTGTAGACGCCCCGGAACCGCTGCCCCATGTCGATCGGCCAGCTCAGCGGGCGCACATGGATATGCAGCTCCTCTTCGATCTCGTCCAGCAAGTCGAACGGGTCCTTACCGTCGCGGTCCATCTTGTTGACAAACACGATTACGGGAGTCTTCCGCATCCGGCAGACTTCCATCAGCTTGCGGGTCTGGGCTTCCACACCTTTTGCGGTGTCGATCACGATGATGACGCTATCCACGGCCGTCAGCGTACGGAAGGTATCTTCGGCAAAGTCCTGGTGGCCGGGCGTATCGAGGATATTGATTTTATGACCGGAATAGTCGAAAGCCATCACGGATGTCGCGACAGAGATTCCGCGTTGCTTCTCAATCTCCATCCAGTCGGAAGTGGCTGTCTTCTTGATCTTGTTGGACTTGACGGCACCTGCCACATGAATGGCGCCCCCGAAGAGCAACAGTTTTTCGGTAAGGGTCGTCTTACCGGCGTCCGGGTGACTGATAATAGCAAACGTTCTTCTTCTCTCGATCTCTTCTGAATACTGACTCATTGTTATTTATCTTATTTTGTTATTCTTTTCATACATTCACGCAGGCTCACTTCCCAATGGGGAATACCGATTTTATAAACTGCCTTGATCTTGGCCTTGTTCAGGACACTGAAATGCGGGCGGGCAGCTTTCGCCGGATAGTCTTTGGACTCGATCGGGAAGACCCGGCAGGGGACACCGCCCAACTCCATGATCTTCACGGCAAAATCATACCAACTACAAACTCCTTCGTCGGTGAAATGATAGATACCGGGCACAAATGCCTGCTGTTCCTCTTCCGCCTGTGCCAACACTGACAGGATAGTGGCCGCCAGGTCACCGGCATACGTCGGCGAACCGACCTGGTCGAACACGACAGACAGCTGTTCCCGCTCCTTCCCCAACCGCAACATCGTCTTGACAAAATTGGAGCCGAACTCGGAGTAAAGCCATGCCGTCCGGATAATGACCGCATCCGGACAAACTTCCAACAAGACTTGCTCGCCTGCCAGTTTCGTACGCCCGTAGACGGAAGCCGGACAAGTTGCGTCGGTCTCCACGTATGGCAAATGGCCTGTCCCGTCGAACACATAATCGGTCGAGACATGAACCACCCTTGCCCCGGCCGCACGCGCTGCTTCACCTAAATTCCGCACGGCATCCCGGTTGATACGAAGGCATAGCGCCTCGTCATCCTCTGCCTTGTCTACCGCTGTATAGGCCGCACAGTTCACGATATAATCGGCCTGTTGTTCCCTGATAAACGCATCTACCGCCCGCGCATCGCAGATGTCGAGCGTATCCACATCCGTAAACACAAAGGCGAACTGCGGATAGTCCGCAGCCAGCCGACGGATCGAATGGCCCAGCTGCCCGTTGGCACCTGTCACTAATATTGTTTTCATCTTGTTTTTCCATTTAAAATCCAAACAAAGTTGGATAATTCATTAATAATTAACTTTAGTTTTATATCTTTATGTCAGGATGTTAAGAGGGAGTAGGCTCTGCTGAGGAGCAACCTGCCAGCAATAAGCATCCTGACGGTACGCAGTAATGCTACTTGGGGAGGCGGTCGCACGCCTCTCTTTTTGTATTACTGATATCGTCTGATATGGCTAAGAAAACCTGAGCCATAATCCTATGGTAAAACAAACTTTCCACAGCAGACACCGTAAAAGGGGCTGCAAGTTCCTTTATCAGTCAAACCATTAATGAGGGTTACAAACTTATTTGAGCGGACTTCAAAGCCGCAATTAGATGATAGTATTTCCCTCAAAAGAAAGCTGTTTTACCTTATAGGATTCTGTATCATTTGGCAACACACGGTATATATTCCTTTTCATGTTTGAGTACATAATATATTCTGTTTACAAGCCGTCTGGCAATCTTTATGATTGACTTCTGGGGATTCATCCGTTTACGGTATTCGCCGTAAGCCATTGTCATTGCCGGGTCTTTCCGGATGGCGATCCAAGCTGCTTCCACCAGAAGGCATCGGAGCATGAAATGGCGGCGTACCGTTATATCTCCTGTGCCGTTACTCTCACCGCTCGAATGGCACATCGGTACCAGACCTATGAAAGAAGCCAGATGGTCCGCGTTTCTGAAACGGACAATATCGTCAAGTTCAACCATCAGGGTGGCGGCTGTGGTAACACCTATTCCGGGAACAGAAGTCAGAAGGCGTATCGGCTTCTCAAAAGGCGCTTTACGTGATATCTCACGGATGGCACGTGTCTCCTGGAGAAGCATCTTACGCAAACGCACGAACTGTTCCAAGTGCAGTTCCAAAGTCTTCTTGCCATACTCTGTTGAGAGTTCGAGAGAATGGAGCCAAGTCAGGAAACGTTTTGACCAACATCCTATCGAGCATCGGGTAAACTCTTCAGGTATATCCACTCCATGAAAACGAAGCAATGACTTGATGCGGTTCTTGGCACGGGTGCTGTCCTTTACAATCAGTTTTCTCATCCTTATCAAAGAGCGCATTTCCAGGACATCCGCCTTGGGGACGTATATCCCTACTAGCGAACCGGAACGTAATTCACGGGCCAGCTTGTTACAATCCACGGCATCCGTCTTACGAAGTTTTTCCTTACTCATGGTCGGAACATCGGCCGGATTGACTACGATGTTGGTTATTCCTAAATCCATCAGTTTCTCGTGTATCCAAAAGCCGCAGAATCCGGCTTCATATACAGAGAAGTAATTGGCACCCGGATAATTGATGACAAGATACTTGTGCAATGCTTCCGGTTCAGGACTTTGGCTGAATCGTTTCAGAACACTATGCTCTGATAAGATTGCAACCGACCAACTCTTCAAGTGGACATCAATTCCTACATAAATATTTTGCCCACTGAAATCTAATGTGTTACTTTGTACACGTTTCATAAGCTATATCGTTATGAGTTAATATTGTTTTTGCTACTACAAAGTTAACTATAATGGTATAGCTTTTTTAGGGCTATCTTATGTTATCCGTCACTTCCGATTTTAAACATAGGAACTTATTCTTCTAATTTATTCTTCTAATTTATTCTTCTAATTTCAGTTCCCCGTTCATATCTTCACGATACTTTTCGGCCAGTAGCGCCAGGAACGAACTGATCTGTTTGATTCCTTCCATCGTTTCGGGGCTGATCTCTTTCCCCTGCATCTTCAGCATCAGAAAGCCGTAAATCGCGTTGAAACAGGTTTCCAGCTCAGGCAAATCCTCACCTCCCGAACGGGCACGAAGCTGGACGATAAAAGGCAGTGTTTTGTAGTAGGCAGCCCCGTACACCATCTCTTTCGGCGATCTCAGCAAGCGGAGATGTAAGTCGGTCAGGGCGATGATCACATTCTTGTTCAACTGGATATGCCCTTTCTCCATCACCCCCTCGCCCCGCATCATCTCGACCAGCTCTTCATACCACTTGGCAATTTCGTCCTTCACCTCGTCCGGCTGGTCGTAACGGTCCACTACCGTGCGGCGGATCGCATCCATATCGAAATGGTTGGCCCGTATCAGGTCTTCCACCTGCCACATGTACAACAGATATTCGGCTATATTCTCTTTTCTTTTTTGTCGTGCGATAATCATGGAAACTACTACGATAAAGATACACTATATTCGGAGAGGGCCTGATAGAAATCGGCATCTTTCACTCCCAACTGGCGGCAAGCCAGGCGGGCGGCGTTCAGGTTGATCAGGAAAAAGCGGTCCGGGATATAGACGGGAAAATCCCCGTAGCGGGTCTGCAAATAGGTCTTGCCCTCTTTCTCTACCACGACATGCTGATCGTAAGGCATGGCCGTGATGTCTTCGCGGACCTCCTGCGCAAGCTGTTTGACGACGGGGTCGCCATCGAAGTAGATCAGTTTACCGCTCCGTTCGATCGAGGAAGCGAACGTCCGGAAAGTCGTGTGATAAGCCTCCGGTGTGGCATGGTCGGTCGCGGAAGTCCACATCAGATTGGTCAGAATGGCGATATGCGGACGATAGAACTCAAGCTGGAACCGCTTTTCCAATGCCGACGTGACATGCTCGTCCCCCTCGATGATCGCGATCCGGGCCTCGTAACTCAGATGCACCCGGTTTGGCAATAAAGGGACTTCGCTGGTCAGCGCATAGTCGAACGCCAGTTTCTGCCGCTTCAGGGCACAGATAATCATCGAAATGATCGTCTTCTTCCCGCGGCTGCCGGCCACGACGACCCGCGTCTTCTCTTTCGTCCGTTGAAAAATGAATTCGGGAATCGAAAGCACCAACAAACCTAATTCTTTTGCCCGTATCAATTCGGGGTTCTCCTGACGGACCGTCGCCCCTAATACCACAAATTGTATATCCTTAGTTAATCTCTCCGGAAACCATCCGTCTCCATGACAAGTACACCCCTCCTCCCGCAACCGGGAAACGGCATCATCGGTCAGCCCGGCACCGGACACACTGACTTCATATCCTTTTTGATGAATGGCCAAAGACAGGTCAAACAACAATGGCTCTGTTACGGAGATTAAATGAACTTTTCGCATCACTCAGATTTTGCTGCAAATGTACACAATTTCATTTACCCGTTACATGAGTTCAGGAGAAAAAAACTTCCCTATCTTTGCCGTAAAAAACATAATATATGGATATTCAACTTATAGACACCGGTTTTTTCCATGCCGATGGAGGTGCCATGTTCGGTGCGATTCCCAAGACGGCCTGGAGCCGCCGTTATCCAAGCGACGGGCAGAACGGATGCATACTGGCCATGCGCAGCCTGTTGGTGCGTGACGGGAAAGGAAAGGTCGTGCTTGTCGATAACGGGGCGGGAGACAAGCACCTGAAACAGCTCGGTTACTACAGGTTTTTCGACCTGGCGGACCTGGGAGAAGCGCTTCAAAAGTCAGGTGTCGCCTGCGAAGAGGTGACGGATGTCGTGTTTACCCATCTGCACTTCGACCATTGCGGCTACACAACGCGGAAAGAGATGCTGCCGGATGGAAAGAGTCGCTACGGGATGGCTTTCCCGAATGCAACCCACTGGGTAAGCCGTACACAATGGGAGAACTTCCTCCACCCGAATGCGCTCGAAGCTGGTTCTTATTTCATCGAGAATATGCAGGCCGTATCTGACCACGGCAAACTCCGCCTCATCGAATGCGACACGGAGCTATGTTTCGGCATCCAACTGCGGTTGTTCGACGGGCACACGCCGGGGCAAATCGCTCCTTACATCACGACACCTGCACGCACATACGTCTTCGCGGGTGATGTCATCCCCTTGGCGGCAAGCGTCTCACCCGCCTGGATTTCGGCCTACGACACTTGGCCGGTCATCTCCTACAACGAGAAAATACGGATGCTGGAAGAGGTTGCTTCCGAAAGGCAGGCCCTCATCTTCTGTCATGATGCCTATACCCGGTGCTGCACGGTGAAGAAAGTAAACGACTTCTTCAAAACCGACCAGAAGATCCCGCTCTAAAAACGGTATTCCTCCCGCTTCCGGGAGGAGTCGATCTGAATCCCCGTTATTCTCCTCCGGTATGGGGAATTTTCGGCTCAAGCCGATAAACGGTCTTGTTCATAATCCTGCCGTTATCATGTATTTGAAAGATAATTCCGTCTATGTTCGGTTTGGATTTTCTTGGGATAACTGCCATTACGGGAGTTGCCGGTGTTGTTGTCCGCCTCGGAGTTCTTCTCATAATCCCAAATGTGTACGATTGAAGCAGCTTTGTCGGTTGCAAAGAAACTCGTTACAAAAGTAAATATAAAATTGATATCTCGGTTTACATGCCTCTGTAAACTCACCACGAAAAACACAGAAAATAATGGAATTTAGAATGGAAAAACCATCGAAAAGACACAAAAAGGGCAGTCACTTTAATTATAACTGCCTGATTTTAAGGTGGTGCCACCAGAACCTGAGTTTCTGAATGAATACGAATGGATTTGAATGCATCATCAAGGCAAAGTGCTGAATAATAGTGCAATATGAATTGTGGTGAATTTTGCCGATTTTCAGATTTATTCAAAAAACGTGGTGACCTACGTGGTGACCCGACTTGACAAAATGCAGTTTGGGTTGTTATATTTGCAGAACCAAAGTGGCTGACTGTGAATAACTGTGAACGCCATCATTCAGAAATTTATAACAACGAAGATATGACAAAATCACCCTCTCCGAAAAAACTGACCCCGTTTCACATCCGCACTAAGGATTTGAAGAAGGACACTGCGACCCTCTTTATCCGCATACATACCCGCAAGATTGACGTGCTTGTATCGACCATGCTTCAGGTTGAGGTTGCCGACTGGCAGAAGGCTACGGCATCGCCTCGCGCATGGCTGGCGCATCAGAAGAAGAACTATCAGCTTCACGCCAAACTGACACAGATTGAGAGCATCGTCAAGGCACATCTTGCAAAGGTGAACTTTGACCGGGAGGCTCTCGACATGGATGTGCGCTACATTTCCGAGCCGGAGAAGGTGGACGCTGAGCGCCGGGCTATGGAGGAAGCCGCCGAAGCCGAGCGAAAGGCTATCGCCAAACGGGAGGCGGCGAAAGAAAAAGCCCGCAAGAAAGCCGAGGAAAAGAAACGCATCGAGGATGAGAAGAACCGTCTTATATGGCCGTTTCTCGTTCAGTTTGTCGATGACATCAGGAGCGGGGCGCGCAAGATTGGCAGTGACGATTATGCACCCGGCACCTGCAAGGCGTGGAAAAGTTTTATCGGGGTCTATGAGGGCTTCGACCCATTGCACAAATTCGGGTGGGCAGACATTGACCGTGCGTTTGTGTCGCGCTACATCAACTATTTGCAGAAGCACGGTTACATGGCAAAGGTGGTAAACAAGCATCTGACAAACCTGAAGGCTCTTATCAATGCCGCCTTCATTGACGGCGTACA
>JAGBDR010000026.1 GCA_017937385.1 Parabacteroides sp. | reverse complement strand
GCGGTTGTTATAAATCCTCAATCATAAAGCATAAATCATACAAGGGGCTGACACAAACGTTGTAGATTACGTACAGATCTATTGCCGCTCAGGTAAGGGCGGGAGAGGGTCTTCTCACTTTCGCCGCGAGAAATACATTCCGAAAGGAGGTCCCGACGGAGGCGATGGAGGACGAGGAGGCCATGTGTATCTTCGGGGAAACCGGAACTACTGGACGCTTCTCCATCTGAAATATGAACGTCATATCATGGCGACGAATGGGGAAGGCGGCGGTGCCAAACGAAGTTTTGGGAAAGACGGGGAAGATCGCGTGATAGAGGTCCCGTGCGGAACGGTCGTATATGATGCCGATACGGGCGAGTTCATCTGTGACGTGACCGAAGACGGCCAACAGGTCATGCTGTTGAAAGGCGGACGCGGAGGATTGGGCAACTGCCATTTCAAGACGTCGACCAATCAGGCTCCCCGGTATGCGCAACCCGGCGAACCGGCGCAGGAACGTCTGGTGATCCTGCAACTGAAGCTTTTGGCTGATGTCGGGCTGGTCGGTTTTCCGAATGCCGGAAAGTCTACCTTGTTGTCGGTCGTTTCGGCTGCCAAGCCGAAGATCGCCAATTATCCGTTCACGACGTTGGAGCCGAATTTGGGTATCGTCAGCTATCGGGACAACCGTTCGTTTGTCATGGCCGATATTCCCGGTATCATCGAGGGGGCCAGCGAGGGCAAAGGGTTAGGCCTGCGTTTTCTGCGTCATATCGAGCGTAATTCGTTGCTCTTGTTTATGGTGCCTGCCGATGCGGATGATATCAAGAAAGAGTATGAGATCCTTTTGGGCGAACTGGTCAAGTATAATCCGGATTTGCAGGATAAAAGCCGCGTCTTGGCCATCACCAAGAGCGATATGCTGGACGACGAGCTGATCGCGGCGCTGTCCGAGGATTTGCCGGAAGGTGTTCCGCATGTCTTTATCTCATCCGTGGCGGGAATGGGAATCACCGAGCTGAAAGACCTGTTGTGGCGGGAATTGAACAAGGAGACGTTCCATGAAGTGGAGCGTATTGTCCATAAGAACATCGATGTGAGCGCACTTCCGCTTGACGATGACGATTTTGTCATTCCGCTTGACGAGGAGGAACTCGACGACGATGAGGAATATGAAGAGTATGAAGATTGGGGCGACGAAGAGGATGAAGATACTTTTAAATGATAGAGTAAAGATGTTGCAATTTCCCGTGTTGGGCAAGGATTGCAGCATCTCTCATTTTGTGACCACCCGTCAGGGAGGCGTGAGCAAGGGGGCGTATGCCTCTTTCAACCCTGGCGAATACAGCGGGGATGATCCGGAGGCTGTCCGGGCAAACCGGAAACTTCTTTCGGAGGCAATCGGGATTCCTGCCGAACGTGTCTTGGCGCCTTTCCAGGTGCATGGGGCGGAGATCCGTCCGATCGGACCGGGTTTCCTTTCCCTTCCGGAGGACGAACAGCGGCTTTATATGCACGGTGTGGATGCGTTGGCGACGAATGTCCCGGAGGTCTGTGTCGCTGTTTCGACGGCTGATTGTGTCCCTGTCTTGTTGTATGCTCCAGATGTGAGGGCGGTAGCCGCCGTTCATGCAGGCTGGCGGGGAACCGTACAGCGGATTGCCGCGAAGAGCGTCCGTTTCCTCGTGGACGAATATGGCGCAGATCCCCGTTTCATGAAAGCCGGTATCGCTCCCTCCATCGGTCCTGATGCCTTTGAAGTCGGCGAGGAGGTTGTCGAGGCTTTTCGGGCAGCCGGTTTTGAAATGTTACGGATCCAGAAGCGCAATATCGTTACTGGAAAAGCCCATATCGATTTGTGGGAAGCCAATCGGCTGCAACTACTGGCCGGAGGCCTTTCGGCCGAAAACATCGAACTTGCCGGAATCTGTACTTATACCCATCCCGACGAATTTTTCTCCGCCCGCCGTTTAGGAGTCAAGAGCGGACGGATTTTGTCAGGAATCATGATCAAGCCCCAATCAAAATAGCTTTCATATCGAATAAATCATAAATTATAAATCATAAATCTCCCTCCCTCATGTTACACATCTTAATTTCAAAAGAAGTCGCAACCGCCTGTCCGGATCTGCATGTTCTGGCCCTGTCTTGTGACGTTTGCAATTCGAAGTCGGACGAACAGCTTTGGCTGGAGATTGCGGAAGAGGAAAAGGCGGTTCGGGAAACCGTTCAACTGGAACAGGTCAACAAATGGTTTCCGATCCAAGCCACTCGCCAGGCTTACAAACGTTTTGGAAAAGATCCGAATCGTTATCGCCCTTCCGCAGAGGCGTTGCGGAGGCGTATTCTGCGTGGGTTACCCCTTTATCAGGTAGATACGCTGGTCGATCTGATCAATTTGGTCTCTATTCGTAGCGGATATTCCATTGGCGGCTTCGATGCCGATAAGATTGCCGGTGGCGATTTGGTGTTGGGAGTCGGCCGGGAGGGCGAGGTGTATCATGGAATCGGACGTGGCGAACTGAATATCGTCGGCTTACCGGTCTACCGGGATGCGGTCGGGGGAATCGGAACGCCGACGAGCGATGAAGAGCGGACGAAAATCGGACTGGAGACAACCCGCCTGTTAATGATTATAAATGGGTATTCGGGCTTGGATGGTTTGGAGCCGGCGGGGAAGTATGCCGCGGGGTTATTAAGCAAATATGTTTCAGCAACAAACATCAGGGCGGAACTGGTTACAGCCGGGGATCGAGTGGAAATCAAGCTGTAATCGGGTTGTAATAATGTTAATTGTACTTATGAAACGTGAAAAGTGCCTGTTTTTATGTTGAAAAACATCTATATTCTTTTGTTATAATCGATTAATATATAAATTTGCTCCCGTTAACAAATTGACAAAACAAAAAGAAACATGATCGAATTGATTGGAACAAATGCCGGCCTTGTTTGGAATGCATTGAACGAAGGTGGCAAGATGAGTGCAAAAGCAGTAAAGAAAGCAACTAAGATTAAAGCGGAAAAAGATATGTATGCTGCTTTTGGCTGGTTGGCAAAAGAAGGTAAATTGGCTTTTGAAAACGTGGAAGGTGAATTGTACGTTGCGTTAGTATAAATATAGCGTAGCTATTGATTGGAAAGAGGGCTGTTCGGATTTTGGTTTGAACGGCCTTTTGTGTTTCCAGACGTTTTCTGTCAAAAAAACAAACCAATTCGTTGTTTTATTCAATTCTATCCTTTACTTTTGTGTAGAATTTGGTGTGAAATGACCGAAGATCATAAAAGATTGTT
Source organism: Parabacteroides sp. (assembly GCA_017937385.1). GTDB lineage: Bacteria > Bacteroidota > Bacteroidia > Bacteroidales > Tannerellaceae > Parabacteroides. Next base: position 68,903 of record JAGBDR010000026.1, on the reverse strand, counting down.
GGCTGTATTGGATGTCAGGGTTCGGGATTTGATGGAAATTTGCGATAGGCAAAAACAGAAAATCAACGAACTTGAAGGTTCTTTGTTACAGAAAGAAGAGGAACTCCGGCAGGCGATAAAGACGATCGAATCATTGAATGCCAAATGTGATAACATGCTGACAGCACGGGTCGTTTCTGTCAATGAGGGAGAAATGAAAAGTGCCAGGATGAGGTTATCGAAGTTAGTGCGGGAAGTAGACAAGTGCATTGCACTATTAAATGAATAGAAGCGATGGACGATAGATTTCTTATACATGTAGAGATAGCCGGTAAAAGTTATGGTATCCGGATCAACCGAAGCGAGGAGCAGATTGCCCGTGAGGCTGTCGTGCAAATCAGGAGGAAAATGGACCAGTACCGGAAGAAATATTCTGAAGTGGATGTAAAAGACTTGTTGGCTATGGCGGCTTTCCATCTGTCGGTCGAAAACTTGAAGTTGGAGGCGAGGAATGACACAAGTCCTTTTACTGAAAAGATACAGGAGCTGACCGATGAATTGGAAAGCTACTTGAAGGATAAATAGTTGTAAGAATAAGGAAGATGCGTTTCCGCACTACTTTGCATGGTGTAACCATGTAGGGCAGTGCTTTTTTTGTGTAATAATATAATTGAATTTAAACTATTAAGTAAAATGGGTATGACTATAATCATAGCACTTGTAACATTCATTGTCGGAGGTTCGCTCGTGTGGTTTGTGATGAGAGTCCTGATGAAATCAAGGTATGACGCCGTGATACGTGAGGCGGAAAAGGAGTCGGAAGTGATGAAACAGAAGAAACTGCTTGAGGTAAAAGAGAAGTTCCTTCATTTGAAAGCGGATCTGGAGAAACAGGTTTCCGCCCGTAATTCAAAGATACAGTCCGTAGAGGCTAAGTTGAAACAACGGGAGTTGGGCTTGAACCAACGCCAAGAAGACTTGCAACGCAAGAATAGCGAAATCGATGCCGTCAAGGAGAATTTGGCCGCCCAGTTGGAACTAGTGGATAAGAAGAAACAGGATTTGGAGAAGCTTCATCAGCGTGAAGTCGAACATTTGGAAGCCATTTCCGGACTTTCCGCCGAAGAAGCCAAGGAACGGTTGATCGAATCCTTGAAAGACGAGGCCAAGTCGGAAGCGGCTTCCTATGTGAATGAAATCATGGAAGAGGCGAAAATGACGGCCAATAAGGAAGCGAAGAAAATCGTGATCCAGTCCATCCAGCGTGTGGCAACCGAAACAGCAATCGAGAACTCGATTACGGTTTTCCATATCGAATCGGATGAGATTAAAGGCCGTATCATCGGTCGTGAAGGCCGTAACATCCGGGCATTGGAGGCGGCAACCGGCATCGAGATCGTGGTAGACGACACGCCCGAAGCCATCGTGTTGTCGGGCTTTGACCCGGTCCGTCGCGAAATCGCCCGCCTGGCTTTGCATCAGTTGGTGCAGGACGGACGTATCCATCCGGCCCGTATCGAGGAGGTCGTGACGAAAGTAAGAAAGCAGGTTGAAGACGAAGTGGTGGAAACCGGTAAACGCACGGTTATCGATCTCGGAGTCCATGGCTTGCATCCCGAATTGATCCGGATGATCGGTAAGATGAAATATCGTTCTTCATACGGCCAGAACCTGTTGCAGCATGCACGCGAAACAGCGAACTTATGTGCAGTGATGGCTTCTGAGCTGGGGTTGAACCCGAAGAAAGCGAAACGCGCCGGACTGTTGCACGATATAGGAAAAGTGCCTGATGATGAGCCTGAATTGCCGCACGCAATCTTGGGTATGAAGCTTTGCGAGAAATATAAGGAGAAACCGGATATCTGTAATGCCGTAGGTGCGCACCACGACGAAGTGGAGATGCAGACGTTGCTTGCTCCGATCGTGCAGGTGTGTGATGCGATTTCGGGTGCACGTCCGGGTGCCCGCCGTGAGATCGTTGAGGCTTATATCAAACGTTTGAATGATCTGGAACAGTTGGCACTTTCTTATCCGGGTGTCGTGAAGACCTACGCGATCCAGGCCGGCCGTGAACTTCGTGTAATTGTCGGAGCCGACAAGATCGGCGATAAGGAAACAGAGAACTTGTCAAACGAAATTGCAAAGAAGATCCAGGATGAGATGACTTATCCGGGGCAGGTGAAGATTACGGTAATCCGTGAAACTCGTGCAGTAAGTTACGCGAAGTAGTTGCAAGAAATTTTTGTGACTCTGTTTTGATGATTTTAACGTTATTATGTTAGAATCAACCGGATATAGTTTTACTTTTGTAGAGATTCTCAAAGCAAACTTAATTTTTTTTAGTACTATGCAGAACAGACGTGAGTTTTTAAAGCGGGCTTCATTAATGCTCGCAGGGGGTATGGTGATGCCTCAGTTGTTATCTTCTTGTGCCGGTACATCCGAGCCATCCAAGAATATCGGGCTTCAGCTGTATTCTTTAAGAGACCTTGTAAAAGAAGAAGGAATTCAGAAGGTATTGGAAACGGCTTCGAAGATGGGGTATAAGAATCTGGAGACGGCCAGCTATGACAAGGGCAAGATCTATGGTTTGGCTCCTGCTGAATTCAAGAAGATGGTGAACGATTTGGGTATGAAATGTACGAGTGCCCATTTAGGACAAGCTTTCACCAAGGAAAAGGAAGCGGAAGTGATGAGTTGGTGGGATCAGGCTATCGATGCCCATAATGAATTAGGTGTCAAATACATGGTTCAACCGTGGATGCCGGTCAACGATCAGACGACTTTGGATGATTTGAAGATGTATTGCGATTATTTCAACACAGTCGGTTATAAGACTGCGGCAGCCAGCATCGCGTTCGGTTATCATAACCACGCTTTTGAATTCCGCAAAATCGAAAATCAGTTGATCTATGATTTCTTGCTGGATAATGTCAGCCCGAACCATGTGTTCTTCGAAATGGACGTGTATTGGGTACAGGAAGGCGGTGCCGATCCGGTTGCTTACCTGAAAAACCGTCCGAGTCAGTTCAAGGCTGTCCATATCAAAGACGAAAAGGAAATCGGTGCCAGTGGCAAGATGGACTTCAAGCCTATTTTTGACCAGATGTACGCAAACAATATCAAAGACTGGTATGTCGAAGTTGAACAGTACACTCAGAATGATCCGGTTGCCAGTGTTCAGCAGAGCTATGATTTCCTGAACAAGGCGGATTATGTGAAGTAAAAGCGGTTTTTGGTTATCATATTGAATTAGGCACGAATGACAGTGATGTGATTCGTGCCTATTTGTTTTAAACCCCCTTTGCTGCGCGTATGATCTTCTCCCAGTCTTCCGCCAAGGCGGTCATGTTTGGATAAAGCAAGTCAGCTCCGGCATCGAGTAAGACCTGGTTGTCCAGCGGACCGGTATTGACCGCTATGGTGAAGATTCCGGCGGCAACACCGGCTTGTACACCCATCGGGGCGTTTTCTACGACAAAGGCTTCATTGGCCTGTACACCGGCTTTCTCCAGTCCCATCAGGTAGGGCTCGGGGTGAGGTTTCCCAAACTTTACGTCAAAAGCCGTCACCATCTTTTCCCGTTTGAAATAGCCGGGGTAGGTTTGTTCCAACTTGTCAATCAGGCTGTGTTGTCCGGAGCCTGTTACGACGAGTGTCTGCAGGCCGGAGTTCTTTGCCGCTTTCAATACATCGGCTGCCCCTGGCATGGCTTTCCCGTCATTATATCGATTGAACAAGATGGCTTTCTCTTCGTAGATGGATCTCTTTTCCTCTTCGGTCGCATCCCGTTGGAATGTTTTTTGATATAGCTCGTTTATCGTACTGTCGCCTGTCCGCCCTTCATAGAGGTAGAATAGCTCTGGGGTGGCGATTAACTGGTGGCGGGTAGCCGTTTCGTACCAGGAACGGGCATGAAAACGCATGGAATCGTATAAAACCCCATCCATATCGAAAAGTACGGCCTTGGGAGAAAGGACAGTCTGATGCTGCCTATGCAGGTATCGTGCGATTGCTTCGTGAATCATTTTTCTTTTACGATTAAAAAACTTCCGCAAAGTTAGTAAAATCTTATCGATTATCGGGCCTTTGGAAACAAAACGGGGCAACTGCATCTTTTATCGCTTTGATGCAGTTGCCCTGGGAAACATTTGTATTTTCAATCTCTTAACGGGAAGACTAGATCGTATGATGGTTATTTATACAAGCCTTCTCTTGACAAGAGGTGGTCCAGGTTGGCCACACCTAATGTCACGATAGCCATTACCGTGGCGGCATGTTCCTGGTATTCCGGGATACTTTTGCTATATGTGTCGCGTTCGGTATGCCAGATTTCACCGTAGTTGAAGTTATATCCTTTGATGTCCTGTTCATTGAAAGCGATGGCTGGGACTGCTTCCATGGCAAAGACGGAAGCATCTGTACCGCCCGGTTTTGTCGGCTTGGTGAACGGGCCAGCCTCTTTCACTTCAAACGGATAGTCGGGCCGGATTTTCTTGATCGGTTCGCATATCTTCACGAAATCCTGATACATCGCTTTCGGCACGTTGAGTCCGACAGGAGGTGTCGGGCCACCGTCGCGGTTGAACAGGTTGGCGATTTTATCCAACTTATCCTTATTGGCTTTTACCCAAGCCGTTGAACCTAACAAGCCGAATTCCTCACCAGCGAAAGCACAGAACAGGATGGTCCGTTTGGGCTTTGCCCCGGATTTCATGATCATGCGAGCCGCTTCCATCACCGGAGTGACGCCTGAACCACAATCCACGCCACCGGTCGCTACGTCGAATGCATCCAAATGTCCGCTTGCCATCACATACTCGTTCGGGTATTTGGTCCCTTTGATCTTGCCGATCACATTGTAATATTTCACCGGTCCCATACGGAAATGGTTGCGGATATCGAATTCCAGAAAGAACGTACGGCGTTCCTTTACCATCTGTTTGATGGTCGCATATTGGTGTTCGTCCAACTTGATGTCACAGACCTTCGGCAGGTTATCGAAGGTGAAGGTCGGATCGTTCATGACGGTTCTGTCGAAGAGTGCCCTGAGCGGGACGGATGCCGATTGGATAAAACCGAGTACACCGGCTTCGCACATCTGTTTGTAGAATAGAGCGGGAACATCTTCTTTCAACGGGAGGAGCGGGTTGTTTGTGTTGTTGCGCCAATTCTCTTCCATGATCTGGCGGTTCTTCCTGCCGATCTCTTCATTCTCTGCAATGATGGCGGCACGGAGGGAATCGCCCTTGGCTGAACGGTCGATCGGCCAGCCGACATTCTTTCCGTTGACCAGCACCCAAGCCCCTTTCAATTGTTCTTTCATACGATCGAATTCACTTTGGGTGAGCGGTTCTTGTAGAACGTGTCCCCGTTGTACACCTTTTGTTCCGGCCGTGTAGGACGGGGTGACAAAGTGCAGATCCATCCCGTTCTCGCCTAACAACTTGCCGAACCACGGTCCGCGGTTGAAACCGACCGGTAATGTGCCGGCTTCCTGTAATTCGACTTCCAGTCCCCATTCCTTAAACTTCGAGGCAACCCAATCGACTGCATTGTCATAAGCGTTCGAGCCGATCACACGGCCACCGATGCGGTTGGTGAGTACATCCAGGTGATCCATCACTTGGTTATCGGTCCGGCCGATTTCAATGATTCTGTTTACGGCAGCATCCTGTGCCGGAACAGAGAGGGCGGTACAAAATGCCATTGTCGCCCAAATAAGTAAAGTTCGTTTCATGTTTGAATTTGTTTATTGAGATACAAATTAAGGGATAATAATTTCGTGTGCCAAATGAATTGGAAGAAATATTATAGTGGGGATATTCCGGATGTTTTGTAAGTTTGCGGCGAAATAAAAAGAGTTGTTTCTATGTTGAATTTTTTTAAAAACTGGACATTGCCTGTTGCGATGTTCATGGGTGCGTTAGGGTATTTCTTTTTTGCCAACTTCGCTTTTTTGGAGCCGACAAAACCGTTTATGAGTTCTTTGATTGCTTATCTGACCCCGACTCTGATCTTTGCACAATTGCTGTTGACTTTCTGTAAAGTGCAACCACGTGAGTTGTTGCCTTCTCCTTGGCATGGCTGGTTGTTGTTGTTCCAGCTTGTTTCGGCTTCGCTGGTGGCCGCCTTGTTGATATTCGCGCGTTTCGGTGGAGCCTACCGGGAGGTTTTCGAAGGGGCGATGGTCTGCCTGATCTGCCCGACGGCTACGGCGGCGGCAGTTATTACCGGCAAGTTGGGGGGGAGCGCATCCAGCCTGACGACTTATACGTTGTTGTCGAACATCCTGGCGGCGGTAGTCGTCCCGTTGATGTTTCCTTTGGTAGAACCTCATGCTGATATAACCTTTATGGCGGCTTTTCTGAAGATATTGAGCAAGGTGTTTCCTCTGTTGCTCTGTCCGTTTTTCCTGGCGATGCTGTTCCGCTATTTCTTGCCGAAGCTGCATCATTTCCTGTTGGGGTTCCGCGATCTTGCGTTTTATCTTTGGGGTGTCGCGCTTGCCATCGTGACGGCCCAGACCGTGAAATCTCTTGCCGAAAGCCAGGCTTCGGTAGGAGTGGAGGTCTTGATCGCTTTGGCGGGTTTGGTCACTTGTGCCATTCAGTTTTATCTGGGCAAACGGATCGGAACCCGTTATTCCGACCGTATCAGTGCCGGACAAGCACTCGGACAGAAAAACACCGTACTCGCCATCTGGATGGCCTATACCTACTTGGATCCGCTTTCATCAGTCGGCCCGGGATCTTATGTCTTATGGCAGAATATTTTCAATAGCTGGCAGTTGTGGAAGAAAAGGAAATTTGAGAAGAGAGCATGCAAGGCTGAATCGTAAGACTGTATGTCTATTGCTTGGTATCGGAAGCCAACAGCAACTCATAATCCACGACATCCAGCCAACGGTCGAATTTCAAACCAACCCTTTTGAAACGGGAAACCTGTTTGAATCCGAGTCTTTCATGTAAAGTGTTGCTGGCTTCGTTTCCCTCCGTGATGCAGGCGATCAGTGCCCGGTAGCCATTTTCACGACAGGTTTCGATCAGTTTTTGCATCAGGTGCGTTCCGATTCCTTTTCCGGTATGTCCGGGAGACAGGTAAATGGTCGTTTCCAGCGTATACCGATAGGCGGAGCGCTCTTTCCATGTATGGGCATAACAATAGCCGACAATCTCTTTGTCCTTTTCGTAGACGAAATAAGGGAAACGGGATGATATTTCAGCTATCCGGGCACGCATTTCCTCTTCTTGTACCGGCTCCGTGTCGAAAGTTGCCACGCTATGCAACACATATTCGTTGTATATATCCGTGATCGCTTTCGCATCCTGAAGTTCCACTTGTCTGACCATACTCCTTTATCTTGTATTCTTGCCGCAAAAATAGTGTATTGGTAGGAAAATAATTCTACTTTTGTGAAATAATTGATACGAATATGAGATTAAGCAACGAATGGTTTACAGCTCTTTCAGAGAATGAATCCGGACAACTGGTCACCGTTTCCGGTCGTGATGAATTAACCGAATTTATCCAGTCGGGCAAGTTTAAGGAACGGGTGGAAATCACCTGGAAATATGAAGGTGACGAAAAAGGAATGCCTTCCGAAGCACTTGCCGAAAAGATGGAAGAGGTACAGGAAGTGTTGCGTAAGGCGATGGAAAAGGACAAACTTTCGATTCTGACCGGCGTTTATACCGGAGGAGGGGAACGGATATGGGTCTATTATACCCGTACTGTCCGCGTCTTCGGTGAACGGTTGAACGAAGCCTTGGCCCCGTTTGAAATGTTGCCACTCTCGATCTATACGGAGGTGGACACCGGATGGGAAGAGTACTTGGATATGTATGAGATGAAAGAGTGGGCGATTGAGTGAGAAGTATACATCAAATAGATAGAGATATTACCATGAAGAATCACAACAGAAGAAATTTTATCAAACAAGTCTCTGCGACCGGTGCTGTCCTGGCAACCGGTGCATGGGCTTCGTGTACGGAAAAGGGATCGGCAAGCCGTGGGGAAACCGGCATGGACGAGCCGGTCCAAAGCAAGTTGATCATCCCGAAAGCGCAAGGATTAAAAATATCCGGAACCTTTTTGGACGAGATTTCCCATGACATACCGCACCAGAATTGGGGAGAAAAGGAATGGGACCGGGATTTTGCCTATATGAAAGCGATCGGGATCGATACGGTAATCGTGATCCGGAGCGGTTACCGCAAGTTTATCACCTACCCTTCGGAGTACCTGATGAAGACCTTCGGCTGCTATATGCCTTCGGTCGATCTGATCGACATGTACCTGCGCCTGTCGGATAAATACGGGATGAAGTTCTTTTTCGGTTTATACGATTCCGGCAAATACTGGGATACGGGCGACCTGACCTGGGAAATCGAATCCAATAAATATGTAATCGAAGAGGTCTGGAAGAAATACGGGCATTACAAAAGTTTCCAAGGATGGTATCTCTGCCAGGAAATCAGTCGTGCGACGAAGGGGGCAATCACGGCGTTCAGTAGCTTGGGCCGGCAATGCAAAGAGGTTTCAGGCGGTCTGCCGACACTTATCTCGCCGTGGATCGACGGAAAGAAAGCCGTTGCCGCTGCCGGAGGCAACCTGACGAAAGCCGAAGCGGTTTCCGTGGAACAACATGAAAAGGAATGGTCGGAAATATTCGATGGGATTAAAGGGAACGTGGATGCCTGTGCTTTCCAGGACGGACATATCGACTACGATGAGTTGGATGCCTTTTTCAGTGTCAATAAGAAGATGGCAGACAAGTATGGCATCGAATGCTGGACGAATGCCGAATCGTTCGACCGGGATATGCCGATCAAGTTCCTTCCGATCAAGTTCGATAAGTTACGCATGAAACTCGAAGCGGCTGCCCGGCAGAAGTACGACAAGGCAATCACCTTCGAGTTCTCCCATTTCATGAGTCCTCAGTCTGCCTATTTGCAAGCCGGGCATCTGTACGACCGCTACAAAGAGTATTTTGAAATCCCCGGATAACGGGGATGGATTATTGTTTCATCAGATAGGCCTTGAAAGTGTCGAAATCCTTTTCCATTTCGACACTTTTCTTTTCCCCTTGCATGAACGCTTTCAGCTTGGCTGGGATTTTGATGTCTGTGTCCAGGATCTGGTCTACTGTCCCTTTGAACTTGGCCGGATGAGCGGTTTCAAGGAACAAGCCGGTTTCGTTCGGGGCCAGTCCGTCTTCAATTAACGCCTGATAGCCACAAGCGCCGTGCGGATCTAACACATAACCTGTTTCGGTGTAGACCGACTTCATGGTGGCTCCGATCTCTTCATCTGTGAAACGGTAGCCGCTGATTAGTTGGCAAATTTCAGGATATGGATTGCCGTTTTCGCCATATAAGTCCAGTATGCGGGCGAAATTGCTCGGGTCGCCGACATCCATGGCATTGGCTATGGTCGGAACGGATGGGCGCGGGGTGTAGACACCCGTGCGCAGGTAGTCCAGGAACACATCGTTGCGGTTGTTGGCAGCTATGAAACGTTTGATCGGCAATCCCATCCGGTGGGCGAACAATCCGGCCGTGATATTGCCGAAGTTCCCGCTGGGGACGGATACGACCAGTTCGTCTGCCTTTCCGGCCTTATCCAGTTGTGCATACGCATTGAAGTAGTAGAACGATTGCGGCAGGAAACGTGCTACATTGATGGAGTTGGCAGAGGTCAGCTTCTTGTGGCGGTTCAATTCTTCGTCCATAAAGGCTGACTTGACCAATGCCTGGCAATCGTCGAATGTCCCATCGACTTCCAGCGCCGTGATGTTTTGTCCAAGCGTAGTGAACTGGCATTCTTGGATCGGACTTACTTTCCCTTTCGGATAAAGTACGTACACATGAATGCCCGGTACGCCGAGAAAACCGTTGGCAACGGCACTACCCGTATCACCGGAAGTGGCGACCAATACATTAACCTGCCTCAATCCCTCTTTCTGGATAAAATAGCCCAACAGACGGGCCATGAAACGTCCTCCTACATCCTTGAAAGCCAAAGTCGGGCCGTGGAAGAGTTCAAGGCTATAGAGATTGTCGCGCACGGGGACAACCGGCGTTTCGAACGACAAGGTGTCCCGGACGAGCGCATCGAGCGTTTCCGGTTCGATATCCTCTCCGAAGAATGCCTGTGCGACTGTACAAGCGATTTCATGGAACGACCTGTTTTTGAGATCGGCGATCACTTCCTTGTCCAGAGACCGGATCTGTTCCGGCATATATAACCCTTTGTCACCGGCGAGTCCTTTTACGACGGCTTCCTCCAGCGAGGCGAGAGGTGCTTGCTTGTTCGTGCTGTAATAGTTCATGCTAATAATGCTTTTATAAATTCGTCTTTCTCTAATATGGCATATTTCCCTTCCAATACGGAAAACTCGTCGAAACGGGTCACGTTGTCGGGTGTTTGTCCCGGTTTGTAGATCAGGAAAGGCACGGGCGTGTTCGTGTGCGTGCGGATGGCACAAGGGGTCGGATGGTCTGGCAGGACGGCAATCGCTACCGGTTCATCCCATGTCTGCAACTCTTCAAAGAGAATGCCGATGGTTCGTTTGTCCAAATTCTCGATGGTCCGGATCTTCAGGTTGACATCACCTTCATGTCCGGCTTCGTCGCTGGCTTCGATATGGAGGTAGACAAAATCGTTTGTCTTCAGGGCTTCGAGAGCGGCACGCGCTTTTCCTTCATAGTTCGTATCGTAGAGTCCGGTAGCCCCTTCCACATCGATTACTTTCAGACCGGCATAAACGCCTATGCCCCGTATCAGATCGACGGCTGAGATGACGGCGCCCTGTTTGAAACCATACATTTCCTGCATCCGTTGCATCGCCGGCCGATAACCAGGCGACCAGGGCCATATACTGTTTGCCGGGTCTTTCCCGGCTGCAATACGCCGGAGGTTGACGGGATGGTCGTTCAGTATCTTTTGCGATTGCAAGATCAGATCATTCAGCAAATCAGCCGTTTCTTGTGCTTCGGGTATTTCCGGCTTGATCATCAGGGGACGGAAAGGATGGAGAGGTACATCGTGTGGAGGCGTACAATCCAGCCGTTTGTCACCTCCTTTCACCACTAACAGATGGCGATAAGAGACACCGGTATGGAAATGAATGCGGTCAGAACCTAATTTCGCGTTCAGAAAACGGATCAGTTCGTCCGCTTCCTCCGTGCTGATATGACCGGACGAATGGTTTTTCAGCAAATCCCCTTCCACACAGACTAAGTTACAACGCATCGCCATTTCTCCCGGTTTCAAGTCGTATCCGATACTGGCTGCTTCCAACACGCCCCGCCCTTCGTAGACGGTCGGAAGGTCATAGCCTAATACGGCCATATTCGCCACTTCGCTTCCCGGATGAAAACCGTCGGCAACCGTTTTCATGCGTCCGGTAATTCCCATCCCGGCCAGTTTGTCCATATACGGAGTGTCCGCGTATTGCATCGGAGTCTTGCCGCCCAGGGCTTCTATAGGCTCATCTGCCATACCGTCTCCCAAAATGATGATACTCTTCATATTAGTAAAAAGTTGAAAGTTCAGAGTTGAGAGTTGAATTGTAACCCGAAGCCACTTTCAACTCCCAACTTTTCACTCATCTGATATTTGCAATTGATATAATGTCCGCGAAAACGCCGGCTGCCGTCACATCCGCTCCGGCCCCATATCCTTTGATGATCATTGGATATTCGTGGTAGCGTTCGGTAGAGATCATGATGATGTTGTTGCTTCCTTCCAGTTCGTAGAACGGATGGTGGGCATCAACCTCTTGCAAACCGACTTCGCACGCTCCGTTTTCCATCTTGGCGACGAAACGGAAACGTTTGCTTTCTACTTCTAATTGTTGGCGTTTCTTTTCGAACTGGCTATCTAACTCCTGTATGTTACACCAGAAATCATCCAGCGAACCTTTGAAATAGTTTTCAGGAATGAAAAGGTTGCGCTTCACATCTTCCTGTTCCACCTTGTAACCGGCTTCGCGTGCGAGTATCACTAACTTGCGGATCACATCTTTTCCACTTAGGTCGATACGGGGATCCGGTTCGGAATAGCCTTCTTCTTTCGCCATCAGGATTGCCTTGCTGAAGGGAATATCCTTACTTAACGTATTGAAAATATAGTTGAGCGTACCGGAAAGGACCGCCTCCAATTTCAGGATATGATCGCCACTATTGATCAGGTCATTCATCGTGTTGATGATTGGCAATCCGGCCCCTACGTTTGTTTCAAAAAGGAACTTGATGCCGCGATGGCGGGCCGTTTCTTTCAGTTTAAGATAGTTTTCGTAGGCAGAGGAGGCGGCGATCTTGTTTGCCGCAACAACCGATACATTGTTGTTCAACAACGTTTCATACAGGTCGGAGATGGCTTGGTTGGCCGTACAATCCACAAACACCGAGTTAAAGATATTCATCTTCAGAATCTCATCTTTCAGATGTTCAGGCGAACTCTCCTGTCCGTTCTTTTTCAGATCGTCGATACAGGTTTCCAGGTTCAGCCCTTCGCGGCAGAAGAGGGCGTGTTTGCTATTGGCGATTCCGACCACATTCAGTTTCAATCCGTTCTGTTGCATTAGTTTCGGTTGCTGGATATGGATTTGTTCCAACAGGTTTCCTCCGACCGTGCCGACACCTGCGATGAACAGGTTCAACACCTTGTATTGGGAAAGAAAAAACGAATCATGGATGGAGTTCAACGCTTTGCGCAGGTATTTCAACTTGATGACAAACGAAATATTCGTTTCGGAAGCTCCCTGTGCACAGGCGATCACACTGATACCGGCACTCCCCAAAGTCCCGAACAGTTTGCCGGCAATACCCGGCGTGCGCTTCATGTTTTCGCCTACGATAGCGACGGTAGCCAGATCTTTTTCCGCCACCGTGTCGCTCATGTCGCCCTGGGCGCGTTCAAGCGCAAACTCTTCGTCCAAGACTTTGACCGCCAGATCTGCATCTGCATTCCGGACGGCAAATGTCGTATTGTTTTCCGAACTGGCTTGCGACACCATGAACACGCTGATGCCGTTTTTTGCCAATGTCTTGAAAATACGGTAGTTGACGCCGATGACACCCACCATGCCTAAACCTTGTACCGTGATCAGGCAGGTATCGTTGATAGACGAAATTCCTTTGATCAACGCTTTGCGGTCATCCAGCACCCGTTCTTTGGAAATATAGCTTCCTTTTGCGGTCGGGTTGAATGTATTCAAGATACGGATCGGTATGTTTTTGTGGTAGACCGGGTAGATCGTCGGCGGATAAATCACTTTCGCTCCGAAGTTACACAACTCCATCGCTTCTGTGAACGTCAGCCGGTCGATCACGTAGGCCGAACTGATCACACGCGGATCGGCCGTCATGAAACCGTCCACATCCGTCCAGATCTCCAATTGGTTTGCGCCTAAAGCTGCCGCTAAGATAGAGGCGGTATAGTCGGAACCTCCCCGCCCGAGGTTGGTCACTTCTCCCTCTTTACTGGAAGAGATGAAGCCGGGAACCAACGCGACTTTGGGCAACGGGCTAAAGGTCTCTTCGATCAGGCGGTTTGTCGATTCAAAATCGACAATATGTTTGTTGAATTGTTTAACCGTTTTGATGAATTTGCGCGAATCGAACAGTTGGGCTTCGTTTATCACATTCGAAACGATCAGCGAGGAGATACGTTCGCCGTAGCTGACGATTGTGTCGGAAGTCTTGGCAGACAGGTCGTTGATGAGGTACACTCCTTTGTAGATATTGCCCAGTTCGTCAAGCAAAGCCATTACCTGTTTTTGTACATCGATCCGCTTTTCCTTGTCGGGTATAACTCCTTGTATGACATCCAGATGGCGGGCAACAATTTCGGAAAACTCTCTTTCGTAAGCTACATCTCCGTTTGCTGCCATCGAAGCGGTCTTCAGTAATTTGTCTGTGATCCCCCCTAAAGCTGATACAACGACGATTACAGGCTCTTCAATGGCCTCGACTATCTTCTTTACACTCAGAATGCTATCCACGGAACCTACGGATGTCCCGCCGAATTTCAATACTTTCATCGAATATGTATTTATTTTAGTTGACAATCGGAAATCGGCAACAGGCTGTTTGGCAAACAAGGTCCTATACCAATTTGAGAATGTCTCTGTTATGTATTAACTATTGATTTGAAAAAAGGAAACGTAAGTGCAATGTGAGAATTGCGACAAAGCGGGACGTGGTCTCCGCACTTGATTATTTTATATGCTAAACCCCCCAAGGGGTCATCATCAGTGCCCAGGTATGATATGTGAAACCTGTTAATGTCATTTTGCTATTTCTCTTATGTTTATATTTTCACGGCAATATTACGCATTATTTTTCAATTGCAAGTGTTTTTTGGTGTGAAATTTGATTTTATGCCCCATTTAATTCAAGAGGCTGTGTCTTTCTTGAATTTCGACACAGCCTCTTCTTTTGCAAGGCGCTGTAAGAGCACCTTTTGTATGTGTTATGTATAAAGCCGATTATTTGTAGTTGTAACCCGCTTTCTTCTGAGCGCTATTGGCATTTGCTCCGGGGATCAAAGTGAAGCCCCATTTATATTCCTGGTCTGCCGGTAAAGTGTATTCCGGTTCCGGACGTGAATACCAACTGTCATAGCCGGCCAATCCCTGTTGTTTCAGGTCTACACACACTTCGACGAAATTGCGCGGTGCAATGTCGTTGATATGCGTCTGGCGTGGTTTGTCGTATGGTCCGATTTCCGGACGGTTGGCAATGTCTTCCGGAGTGAAATTGTTCCACTGGTACGGACGATTGGTGGTCTTGCCGGCATCGAAATCTTCGACGGAGTTGCGCATGGCATTGAATTCCATCTCGTCGTCTGCAACGATCAACAGGTTCTTGCCTTTGCCGCCTAATGAAATCCAGCGGGTGTCGCAATGGTGGCCGTTTTCCTGCGGACGGACGTATGGGAAATACTCTCCTTCAGCCGTGCTCTTGTACTGTCCGATCATGTAACCGGCTTTGCGGTCCCAGTAGTTTTCCAGCGGACCACGGCCGAAGTATTCCAGTTGGTCCATGGTTACCGGCAGGCGGAAACGCACGCCGATACGTGGAACAACCATCTTGTCGCGTTCGCTGACATTGGCGCGGCCCGGTGAGAAGGTCGCAGTGGCAGTCGCTTCGGAAATACCGATCTTCACACCGTCCAAATGAGCGGGCGTGAAGTGGGTGGCCACGTTCATGACACCGTCCGGATAGATCTTGTATGTCACCAAGAACTGGTTGCCGGCGGGCAGTTTATAATCGACCTTAACAATCGCATTGCCATCGACGATTTCGCCTGTGGCACTTGTCACATGGAAATTGCGGCTTGAGAGTTCCCAGATTTCGAGACGTTTCGGGTTGCCGCTTCCGTAGTCGTTGTCGTTCGGAGCACGCCAGAAGTTCGGCTGGATACCGAAACCTTCGTTGAAGTATTCCGTACCGCCTACTTTATAAGAAGATACGACACCTGTTTTCTTGTCGAATACGAAGTTGACTTTAGAAGAGGTCACCTTCAAATCGTTCCCCTCTTCTGATACCGCCAGCTTGGGACCACCGGCCTTGTAGGCAATCTTGTCGGCGGTTACCGGCAAAACAAACTGATCTTGCGCGATGTCGTATCCGGCAGGGATCAGGCCATCCTGTTTCGTCGTAGTCACGACAAAGTGCACCAAATAATCGACACCGGCCTGCGGTTTCAAGCCCTCTACCGGAATGGTGATTTCCTGAGATGCCTGTGGAGCCAGATCGAGAGACATCTTGTTCCCTTTGATGAGTTTGTCGTTCGCCTTGATCGTGTAGCTGATCATGTAATCTTTCAAGCTTGTGAAATAGAAACGGTTTGTCACCTTGAATACGCCTTTCGCTACATCTATTGCTTCGAAACCGATGTTCTGGTGTGCATATTTTACCTCTTCCATGGCCGGATGCGGCGTGCGGTCCGGGTTTACGATACCGTTGCAGAGGAAGTTACCGTCGCTCGGCATGTCCTTGCCGAAGTCGCCGCCGTAAGCATAATATTCTTTTCCGTTTGCATCTTTGACAAGCAGGCCCTGGTCAACCCAGTCCCAGATGTAGCCACCCTGGAGGTTCGGGTATTTGTAGATCGCTTTCCACTGGTCCCAAAGATTACCGGTCGAGTTACCCATCGCATGGGCATATTCGGACGGTGCAACCGGACGGTCGCTGCCCTCCTTACCAATCTCTTCCAGCCATTTTGCACTCGGATATTGCGGTACATACATATCGGAGTTCCATTCCCACTGTGCCCGTTCGTAGTTGACCGGACGGCCCATCATGGTCTTTTCCTTGTCTTTCAGATATTGGTACGTCATATAGAAGTTGTAACCGTTTCCGGCTTCGTTACCCAATGACCAGATCGTCACGGACGGATGGTTTTTGTTGCGTTCGTACATATTGGCTGTACGGTCCATGTGCGGCTTCAGCCATTCCGGATTGTTACCTAACGTTCCGCCTTTGCGCAGGTTGTAGTACATACCGTGCGATTCAATGTTGGCTTCGTCGTAAACATACAATCCGTATTCGTCACAAAGTTCGTAGAACTTACGGTCTTGCGGATAATGGCACAGGCGGACGGAGTTCAGGTTGTGCAATTTCATCAGTTCGAAGTCCTTGCGCATCAACTCTTCCGTCACATAATGTCCGGTCTGCGGATTGTGTTCGTGGATATTGACCCCCTTGAACTTGATCGGCTGGCCGTTGAACAGTAGGACGGTGTATGGTTTGCCGTTGCCGGCGATCTGGTCGATCTCTTTGATTTCGATGCGGCGGAAACCGACGTTCTGCGGGATTACTTCCGTCACCTTGCCGTCTTCCTTGATTGTCATTAACAGCTTGTAGAGGTTCGGATGTTCTGCGTTCCAGGTTTCCACCTTGTCTAATGTCTTTTCGAACGAAGTGGTTGCTATCGTATTCGGGCTTACCCACAACTTGTTTTCAGCCGTTGCCGCCACATGGCCTTTTGCATCCAATAATTCGTAGGTGACGTCGATATTCTTGACTTTGTCAGAATGGTTCTTGATGTCTATGGCCAAGCTGAAGATACCGTTCTGATAGGTGTCGTCAAGCGTAGAGACAACGCGGTAATCATTGACAGCGATCTTGGGCTGTGACCACAGATAAACATCGCGTTCGATACCGCTCAGACGCCAGAAATCCTGGCATTCCAAATAGGAACCTGTACTCCAACGGAAGATTTTCAGGGTTAATACGTTCTTGCCCGGTTGCAGGTATTTGTTGATCAGGAATTCAGCCGGGTTCTTGGAATCTTCGCTATAGCCGACCTCCTTGCCGTTTACATACACATACAAGCCCGATTTGGCTCCAGCGATGTGCAGATATACGTCACGTCCGTCCCAACCGGCCGGAATTTCGAAGTCGCGGCGATAAACCCCTACCGGATTCGCTTCCGGCAGCAGCGGAGGCTGCGGGTTACGCGGTTTGAACTCATATCCGTGATTCGTATAGATGGCAGTACCATGTCCCTGAACTTCCCAGTTTCCCGGAACGGTGATATCGTCCCAGTCGGAAGTGCTGACAGATGGGTCCGTGATGTTGGCAGGAAGGTCTTTGTATGAATCTACGAAATAGAATTTCCATGTGCCGTTCAGCAACGAATAGAAAGGACTTTTTTCATATCGGGAAGAGAGAGCCGTAGCACGGTCTCCATAACTCATAAAGGAGGAGCGGGGCGCCTCTTTGTTCACGGCAACGACTTGGATGTCCTGCCAATAAGGTTTCGCTGGCTGGTTCGTTCCATTATCAGCCCATGCGGAACCCAAAAGGAAGCAACTCAATACTCCGGTGAGCATCGTTTGTTTGATTTTGTGTCTCATATGCATTTTTTAATTTAGATTAGACTGAGTCTGTTGAAAATTGAAAGGTGAAAGTCGGAAGTGAAAAAGAGTACTTCTTTAACTTTCACTTTCCAACTTTCACCTTTCAATCTTTTTATCTTGCTGCGTAGAAAGAATAACCTTCAGCTACTTGTTTGAACGCAAGTACGCCGGCTTGATTCAGTTCGACATTCATCTCTTTTCCATCGGGGAGATACATGACAACTTCATCGTCACCTGTGAACTTCAACAGTTTGGTTGATTCTCCGTTAGCTTCTACACTCCAGCTTTTGTCTGCTTCATTGAAAACCAGATCGACAGCTTTTTCTTCTCCCTCTTTCTGGATGTGGTAACCGTCTTTCTTGGTTTCGATGGCATACGTGCCGTCTTTCGTTTCAATTGTCTTTACTTTGCCGGCATCAGCAACCGGGTTGCTTCCACTCCAGAATTCGATGGAATTCAAAACCAATACGTCTGCCAAAGCAGAGATTTCATACACCGGAACAATCCAAAACGCAATGAAAACCAATTCGTTTACGAATTTACTGTCGATGTTTCTGTTCCAGTCCAACAATTTGTTGGACAATCCGAACGATCCGATACACGATGAGAATAATACACTGCTGGCAAGTGTTGCAGCTACCAATAGTGTTACACTTCTTTTCTTCATGAATATTTAGTTTTAATAATTAATTAGACGGCGAAGATAATAATTTATTTCGGATTTGTATAGGTCCCTGTTTGTTTTCACAGGTAGTTGTACTTAAATAGCTTATTCATTATATAACTCTTTCAGCTTTTATATTTTTCATACATATTTTGAATATTAAAGGGGTTATGTCAAAATGGCTCTGTTCTTGTGTTTGACGCAGGATCGCATAAAAGCAGGTAGTATAAATATCGGACTGATAAGACCTGCTCTTTTGCGCCCATGCGCCAAGTGTTTGAATAAGAACATTTTGCTTCTCCTTATTTCAAATTTAATATAGAATTAAAACTTGGCACAACCACACCGTTGATTACTGCCCATCACACATGTATATTGGGGATCACCACATGTACCAGAACATGATACTATACCAGAGCAAGTACTACTACCACCTCCTAAAATGTTTTTCATTTCTTTGGGAGATAAAACTGTTTCTAACGTTTTTAAATTAATCTTTTTCATTTGGAATATTAATTTTAAAATAAACAAGTATTAATTACAAATGTACGATTTCTTTTTTTATCTGAATGATAATGATGCTTATCTTGTGTTAAAAAGATCGTTTTGTGTTATACTTTTGTTCGAAATGTGATGTTTAGCCGAATTTTTAGAGTACCGTTTGGGTATAAAAATGACCTTTCTAAATTGTAGAAGAACAAGACGATCTTCTCGGAGTTCGAAAGATCCTAATTGTGCAACATGATCCAGAAGTCTTCTGGCTGGTAGTTGTGTCCCTGTGAACTATGATACTAAATGTTTTTGAAAGGGTAAAAGATACCTTTTTTTGTTATCTTAAATTTGTTTGGTATATTTTTATTCACATCGATATTTTCAGAATAAATAGTTTTCAATTTGATCAAATGATATAGTAATATTTCATATTCCTTTTTAAATACTAAAGTCCCATTGTCCCATAATATATTACCAGGTAATCCTTCTAATAATAGAAAATCAAAGTAGGCTCTGATCTTTTTCTCTGAATCTAATCTTTTTATGACTTCAGTCATGCTTTGAACTTCTGATTTTATTTTATTTATAGGTGTATTATTCATGAATTGAATATAAGCATTACTTGCTTCGTCAAAGCAATAATTATATTTGTTAGTAAAAACTTTTTTATAGTCTTTGCTATACTTGAATAGGTTGTTAATAGTACTGTTATTTCTGAAAAGACTAAAACAACCCGTTAAATAATCATGTCTGGCACTTATTACATCATATTTTGATAATAAATCTTCTGTTATAAAACTTCTTATGTTTCCAAAAATAACATCTAAGTCACAATACCCCCAAAAGTCATATCCTTTAATTAGGTCAGGGAAAATATACCCTATAGCTGGGCGAAAATCACAAATTTTGTAATTTGTTTCTATTGAAATAGGAAAGCCTAAAGACTGGGATGCTACTTTTTGAAATTCAGAAACAGAATAATCTTTGATTGTTACATTGTCTGGTATATTCTTAAATTTAGAGCCAAGATCGCTTAAAATCAAAAAATTAATGCTTGGATTGAATTTGCATGATTTAATAAAATGGGGAATATACCACGCATAATCTCCAAAATACAAAATTACAAAAATTATAGTACTGTTATTCTCCATATAATTCTTTCAGTTTTTTCTTTAGTGAAACATTCTCTAATTTATTTGCAATAATGGTCCCATCATGATTTAATAGTATGCCATGGGGTATTAATGCAAAAGAGAATGTTTGTTTCAATGTTTCTCCTCCGGTCAAATCTATTAAATGGTCAAACTCTGGTGCGTGTTCATAGATGGCATGGATCCAAGAACTGAATTTAGTATCAATGGAAACAAGTATCACTTTTAAGCCTTTGCCCTTATACTTTTCGCGGATTGACTTTATTTTGGGTAGTTCTTGGATGCAGGGAACACACCAAGATGCCCATATATCCACATATAGGTAATCGCAATCTTTTAGGTAGTCCGAGAGTAGAACCTTGCAACTATCCATTGTGTGAAGTGGTACGTCTTTTATTTTTTGTTCGATTTGTTTTTGTGTTTGGTCTATTTCTTGTCTTAATGTACAATAGAGTTGAACATTTGGATGAGATTTTATATCGGGTGGCAATTGTTCGTAATTCTCCCAAAATAAGGGATCCCAAAAACGCCCTATTTCTTTTATATAGAGGTGTTTTCCTACGGCATTATTAATATTGTCAATTTGAAATTTAGAAATATAAGCCGCATATTCATTTTTAAGTGATTCAAATCGTTCTGTTTGTGGATTCTCTTTACCTTCTATGTTTGCTTGGTATTCTTTTTCAGCAATGGTTATGCGTTTTTGAGATTCAGATAGATAGGTTGCATATAAATCATTCAGGAAAGTTCCCTTTACATGGCTTATGCTGTCCAAAGAAACTTGTATGTTTCCGGCTTCCAAAAAAACTTCAGCCGAATAATCATGTTCCGGGTCATTCAGCCGAACGATTGCGACTTGTTCTAAATACATGTTACCTTTGAAAGAAAAAGCGGCATTTTGTATGGTGTCGACGGATAAAGGCTGTAAAGAGTCATTTTGAATAACGGATAGTGTGACTTCTTTTCCATTGAATTTATCTGGAATTGTACCTGTTATCAAAAATGTCTTTTTGTCTGAGGCTTCTACTTGCACATTCAATAGATACAATAGAGCTAAAAGAAGTATCTTTTTCATACATATTTGAAGGTTAAAGGAAAGGTTGAATATTCAGCCTTTCCTTGTTTAGTTTATAATCTAGAACTGACACAAGCACAACGGTTGTTGCTACTCATCACACATGTTTGATTTGCATTAGGACATGTACCAGAACATGATATTGTCCCTGAGCAAGTTGCACTACCACCTCCTAAAATGTTTTTCATTTCTTTGGAAGTTAAAACTGTTTCTAACGTTTTTAAATTGATCTTTTTCATGGTGAAATATTAATTTTAAAGTGAATAAAAATATTTTAAATCTTCAATCTTGTAATTTTCAGGAAGCAAATAGCCATTAACTAAAATCGTTGGAGTTGCTTGTAGTTTAGTATCAGCTTTCCAATCTTTATGTTTTTTCGATTCTTCTTCTACGTCGTTTTCTTTTATATTTGATTTTACGTATTTTTCAAAGAATGTAGAAGGATTATGCTTTCCTGATGTAAACCATTCATTAAATATAGGAATGACTTCTTTTTCACTATTGCTTAAATATATTGAGATTAGGTTTCTACTACTACTTTCTAATTTGGCATTAAAATCACTGAATATGTATTGTATACATAAATGTTTATTTGTGGAAAGAAGTTTTTCCACCCTTTTATGCATATTGGCACAAGGTTCACAATGTGGATTTGTTAATATTGTGACTAATATATTTGACTCTTTATTTCCGAACAATATTGAAGATGTTGATTTTTCAACTTCATAGTGGGGATTGTTTAATAAAAGTACTTGAAATACATTTTCATTGGCTTTAATGCTATTTAATTCATAGCTTGTTTCTGTTTTTGATTTAAATAGTATGACCTTTGCTAATAAAATATTTAAACCAAACATAAATAGTAAGTAAATCAGACCTGTAAATACAAAATTAATATCAATAGTAGTATTTATTAAGTCTACAATTGTTACAAAATATATATTGGCTATGAATATCAACCATAAAGTTATAATGACAGATAAACATAATGTACACCATTGTTTTGCTCGTGATACTTGATACCAGATACTCCAAAAAGTAAATATTATTGCAAAAATATTTATAATAGCGGTATAATTAATAAGATGAGGGAAATAAAATAGAATAAGAATATTTGATAAAAAATATCCCAATCCAATTTCACCTAATCCTATTATTCCTCCAATATTGGCTACATCTGATTCTAATAAATTATTGCAATCTTGTTGTTTTAGTAAAGAACAGACTTTGTCTGCGTATTTGTTATAAATATGTAATTTCTTAGTTATAATTAGATGGCAGAAATATACACCTATGATATTTAAGAATAGACTTAATAGAAAGTAAATATTTGTCAATACATGTTGCCATGATGCAGTATATATGAAAATAAAGAGAGTGCTTAATAAAACCAATATCTTTTTTATGGAACTTATACGTTCTTCTCTTTTGTGGTTATCATATCTCGGTTCACAAGAATTTGGAGTTTTCTCCATTAACAGTGTATAACCACTCCAACTGTCACAAAAAGCATCAAAATTTACAACGAATTTAATACCTTCCCATATGTAGTAAACATTCTTTTGATCTATTTTATAGACGAGAACAAAATTTCCTCCTACTTGTGCTATGAATGGGACTTCTATATTAGAAAGATTTTCTTTTTTAGAGTCTATTTTTGTTCCTCCATTGGCAATCTTATATTCTGATAACATTTGTGACAGACCATAAAAATTGTTTTTATATGGATGCTCCTTATAAAATCTATCGGAATACTTGAAAGTGTGTTTTACTTTCAGTATTTTTAAAGTGTCCAAGAATATATTTTGCTTGCCAATATTATTCATCTATATGTTTTTTCGCAAATATATAATTTCTTTTGTGATATAAATGGTAAAAAAGATTATACTATGTTAAAGTGTGATTTCGTGTTGTGTCTTTTCAAAATATGAAACTTGGGTATTCTGATTTAGATAAATATTCAGTGATATTGCAAGGAACATTTGTGAATCGGATGAAAAGAAATAATCAAATTTTACAATAACCCCTATTCGGCTATTTTTCTATTTTGATGAAAATCTTGAACGGTTTTCGTATGACATTTTTGTCCTTTTTTATCGAGATCCGTTGACAGTTGTTGGAAACAGGTCGGGAGAAATCGAAAAACAAAAAATATTTGTTATCGAAAAATGTAGATGGCTGACATTGTGGAAAAGCTAAACTTCCGGAGAATCGCTTGTAGCTAATGAAAGAGAGAGCCCGTGTCTGATATTGAAAGAATAAAATACCGCCTTTTTGCCATGAGGAGGGACTTTATCGCCGTGAAGACGGTCCTCATCGTTCCTGAAGCCGGACTTCAGGGGTTACGAAGTCTGACTTCACGGCGACGAGGACCGTCTTCATGGCAAAAAAGTGCGCACCTCACGGCAAAATTCCTTTTTTTCTCGGTGAAAAGTCGGATGTTGCGGCTTCCTTTAATAAATATGCATTGTTGTTAATGAAACAATAATATACAATAACCCCTTTGCTTTTCGGGGTCTTCCTACATTATGATTTCGCACACTTCCGTTTATTCCTGAATTTCCATCTCATCCAGCAAATAGCCGGCTCCGGCGTATTTGTCCATGATGAAGAGGACGTAGCGGATGTCGACGATGATGCTACGCTGGTAGTCGGGGAGATATTGGATGTCGCCACCGACGCCTTCCCAGTTGCGGTCGAAATTGATACCGATCAGTTCGCCGTTCGCGTTCATCACGGGACTGCCGGAGTTCCCACCGGTCGAATGGGTGGTTGCACTGAATGCGACTGGCATTTTTCCATTGGGTGCCTTGTAGCGTCCGAAGTCTTTGGCTGCATACAATTCTTTCAGGCGGGCGGGCACGACAAATTCCCAATTGGTAGAATCTTCTTTCTCCATCACGCCGTCCAAAGTGGTCTGGTGACCATAACGGTCGCAATCACGCGGGCTGTAGCCTTTTACCTGTCCATAGGTGAGGCGCAGGGTGAAGTTGGCATCGGGGAAATTGGCACGGTCGCCATACATGGCCAGCAAGCCTTTTACATAGCAACGGTGGGCCATCGCATATCCGTCTTCAAATTCTTTCAGCGCATTCTTCAGGTTGGCATCTTCTGCACGGACAGATTTGGCGAAAAGGATCATCGGGTCGTTTTCCAATGCCTTGACGGACGGGCGGGAGAGGAACTGGTTGAAATTATCCTCGCTACCGAAGATGGATTCTTCAAACAGATAGTCGACGAACCGGTCCGTATCTCCTTTGAACTTCTTGTCGATCTGGGCGAAATAGGCCGGTTGCACTTCCGGGGCGACTTGGGCACGGTATTCTTTCAGCATCACTTTGGCGATTTTCTTGTCTACATCGGCCGAGTAATTACTGTTGGCAAACCCATGATAAGCCCGTTCGAACAGGCGGAGCTGCTCTTGTCTGGCCGTTTTGTCTTTCCCTTTCAGGGCCTCGATGAGAGCTTCCGTCTGAGTCGGTACGCTTGTAAACTCAATGCCTCGCAGGATTGCTTCGTCCAGCATCCAACTGCGGAAACGCAGGTCTTTACGGTTTGCTACGATCTGTTCGAGTGCCATCAGGGCATCGGGATAATTGGGTTCGCACATTTTATTGGACCAGGCGATCAGCTTGTCCTGTTCCTCTTTTTTCACTTGTTCGAAGTTGCGCTTCTTGATGGCCCAGTTGCTGCCGATCGCATTTTTGTAAGCGTTCGTCGAGCCGGCGTATTTGCTGGCATACTGGATCCGGACAGCCGGGTCTTTCAGCATCTCGTCAAGCATGACTCTCTGGCGCAAGTCGCGGATGTGGATGCGGACCGTGTTGTCGATGTCGCGGCGTTCCGCCACTTCCCAGGAGGTGTAGTATTTATTGGTACGGCCGGGAAATCCCATCATCATGGCATAATCGTCTTCCTGCACGCCTTTCAAGGAGATTTTGAACCAGCGTTTCGGGCGAAGCGGGACATTCTTGTCGGAGTAGGGGGCCGGATTGCCGTTCGCATCGGCATAGACGCGGAATACGGAGAAGTCGCCCGTATGACGTGGCCACATCCAGTTGTCGGTATCGGCGCCGAACTTTCCGATCGAGGAGGGAGGAGCTCCGACCAGGCGGACATCCGAATAGATTTTCTTTGTGAACATAAAATACTGGTTGCCGCCATAGAACGCCTTGATCTCGACTTCCGTGCCCGGATTGTCCTGCAAGAACTTCTCACCGGCTTTGGCTTTTGCCAACCCGTTCAGGTATTTGGGAGAAAGGAAATTCATGCTGTTGGGATCGGTGTCTTTTTCCAGTTCCTTTTTCACATAGTCGGTCACGTCTTCTATTTTGTCGATGAACGTGACGGTTATGCCGGGATTGGGAAGTTCCTGGTCGCGCGACATGGCCCAGAAGCCGTCTGTCAGGTAGTCGTGTTCCAGCGTACTGTGGCGTTGGATGCAGCCGTAGCCACAATGGTGGTTGGTCAGGAGCAATCCATCCGGCGAAACGATCTCGCCTGTACAGCCGCCTCCGAATATGACGACGGCGTCTTTCAGGGAAGCGGAGTCGGGGCTATAGATGTCATAGTCCTGCAATTTCAGCCCTAAGGCCTGCATTTCCGGGAATTTTTGTCCTTTTAGCAAAGGCAGTAACCACATGCCTTCATCGGCTATTGCCGGGAGCGACAGGAATGCTGCCGCGAGGGAGAGGAAAAGTCTCTTCATTGATTTATGATTTTTGATTTATGATTTATGAATTATGATTTTGGATTTATGATTTTAGATTTATGATTTATATCATCGACGCATAAATCATAAATCTAAAATCATAAATCTTACCATTTTGTGTACGGATGTTTTGTCAACATCGAGTTGTAGTAGCGCCGGTCACCGCTGACCTCTTGTCCGACCCATTCCGGCCGTTCAAAGGGTTCGTCTTCGGATGCCAGTTCGATTTCCGCCAAGACCAGCCCTTCGTTGTCACCGTGGAAAACATCGATTTCCCAGGTATGTGGGCCGGACGGGACCAGATGGCGTACTTTGTCGATGACACCCGGTTCGCAGAGCTTCAACAACTCTTCCGCGTCTGCGAGCGGTATCGCTTGTTCGAACTCGTAGCGACTCAATCCTTTTTCGTCTGATGCGCCTTTGATCGTGAGGAATCCCTTTTTCCCTCGGATCCGGATCCGTACCGTCCGTCCGGGCTGTGAACAGATATAGCCTTGCACGATCCGTTCGGCAGAGACGACTTGCCGGCTGAAATCGCCTTTTACGAGAAACTTTCTTTCTATTTCGGTGGCCATAGTGAAATCAGTTTTTTGATTGCTTGGTCAGGAGTCAGGACTTCTATGTCTGAGAGAGTGAAGTCTTTCGGGTTACGGGTGACGATATAATTACAGCCCTGTTTTTGAGCCGCAAAATATTGAACGTCGTCTTCGTAGTCTTTCCATTCGGAATCGCATGAGGCATAGATGTCGGACGCTTCTATCGGGCAAACATCTATAATTTCTTTTGTGCTATTTATTTTATGCTTCCATATTGATAAAGGCATAGAAGCACGTTCGCAACAGATGAAATGGGCATTTACCATGGATAAAGAAGAGACTACTATTTCACATTTGCCTTCATCTGCATACGTCATAAGGGTTGCCTTTTTTGTAATCATTGGATAAGTCGTCTGGCAATACAAATCCGGTCTCCAAAGCTTTAATTCTTGGAGAAACCCGATAGGTGCAGGTCGGTTCCGCTGTTATTTCCTGTGTCTCTTTAGTAAAAGACTCATGGAGAATCTTGATGCCTTTTATTGAGCCTAATAGTTTGTGAAGGGCAGCAATCATGCTTCTGTCTTCTATTTCGATTGTAATCGTAGTCATTGTCCATTTATTTAATCGTTACCATCGTGGCCCCGAAACCGTATTCGCGGAAGGAGGCGTCTTGATAGTAATGTTGTTTGTATTTTGTTTTCAATTCTTTTTCGATGGCTTTGCGCAAGACGCCGTCGCCTTTACCGTGGATGAAGACGATTTTCTGTCCTTTTTGGGTGGCATATTGGGCAAGCACTTCCCGGAATTTTTCCAATTGGTAGTTCAGCATATCCGAGTTGCTCAGTCCGTTGGTGTTGTCCAACAATTCCGCGATGTGGAGGTCTACTTCCAGGATGGCATGGTCGTTCGCTTTTTTCTTGACGATTGTGGCCTGGGGTGCACGGCGGTCTTCCCGTACCTTTTGTTGCATGGCCTCTTGCAATTCGGTGGCGGAGATCAGCAACTCTTTTTCCGGAATGTCTTGCCGTACGATGGGATAAACCATGGCATCTTCATCGAAGAAATCGTTTTCCATGAAACAGTGTTGCTTATAGAATTTGACCGTGTCGAGATGAAGTTCGACCGAAATGGCATTCTTCAATGAGTAGGGCTTGTCTTTTTTGAAGGCGATCAATTGTACGCAGATCCGTTCCAGATCGTTCAGTTTGTCTTTGCCGAATTCTTCTAAGAATATCTGGGTGTTCGGTTCTACCATGCCGTTATAACGGCTGTTCCAGCTATTGTTCTGGCGGTTCATGTAGTTGAATAGCAGATAGTAATTGCTGTCATTGATGAAATAGGCCTCGTAACCGCTTCCCTGCATGACTTTGCCCGGCTCTATCGGGAGGTAAGCCAAATAGATGTTCAGCCGCTCCCCTTCTGCGGTCTCCGTTACCTTTTCCACTTCGGGTTGAGGTTCCGGTTTTTGGGGTTGCGGGACCGGCGCTTGTGTTGTGGAGGGCAGAGGGGAACGTCGGGAACTGTGTACCTGCATCTCGCTATCGCCAACGACTACACATTCACGGATCAATGCCGGCACTTCGAAACCGTCTTCATCTTCCACCAAAACCTGGTCTTTCCCTTTGAAACTACGCACGACACCACCGCCGGTGCTGTTCAGGAAACGTACTTTGTCTCCTACCTTTATATTACTCATATCTAATTGCTTTTACTATTTTGCTACAAAAGTAGTAAAAAGTTCCATAGGCATGAAACAAAAGTTCCATGGGCATGGGATAGAAATTTCATGCCCATGAAATAAAAAAGTAATCAAAGGAAAACCGGAACGGCACTTTCCTGCCTACTCCATAAACGGCGGGGCATATTGGATCATTCCTTGTACCCCTTTGAGGCTTCCGGGGCGCAATTCGGTCACCATGCAATATTCGTAGGGCACGTCGAATGGAAATTCGATGCCGAAGCTGACGGCAGGTTTATAGCCGAATCTCGGGTAGTAGTCCTTATGTCCCAACAGGACGATAGAGCCGTATCCCAGTTCGGCGGCACGTTTGTGCGCTTCCCGTATCAGGGCCGATCCGACTCCTTGGTTCTGGTATTCCGGGAGGACGGAAACGGGAGCCAGCCCCAAAGAGGGAACGGATTTGTTTTCTGAAACGATATGGACTTTCGTCAGCAAGATATGCCCGATGATTGTGCCGTCGGCTTCGGCAACCAATGAAAGTTCCGGGATGAAAGCGTCCGTTTGGCGCAACCGGTCTACCAAGAAGGGCTCGCTATGGTCGCTTTCTTCCATATCCCGGAAGGCAAGTTCAACTACTTTATGAATGGTGTCATAGTCTTTTGTCTGTTCTTGTCTGATTTTAATATCCATCGGTTTATATTTTCAGGTTTATAATACCCCACGAAGATAGGAAAAATAGCGGAAGAAACCATTTGATCTTTATCTTATACCACCGCCGAGTGCATGGTAGAGCGAAACCGTTTTTGATAAAGGTAAAATACAAGGATACATACCGTGGTTGTAGCCTCCGAAAATGCCAGGGCCAACCAAATGCCTTCAATACCCAATGCTTTTGGCAGGAGTATAAAAAAAGGAATGAGGAAGATCATGCCGCGCAGCAAGGCAAAAACGGTGGCCGGGCGAATGCGCTCTACACTCTGGTAGTATCCTACGACCGTAAGATTCAAGATAAAGAAGACAAACGCCGTGGAGAAGAGCGGGAATCCGTTGATAGCGATTTGTGCCGCAGGAACAGCCGGATCTATGAATAAACCGACCAAATATTGTGGACAGTATCTGAAAAGTAGCGTTACCACCATTCCACATGCTATGGCTGTAAGCGAGGCGATACGCACGGTTGCCGTCACGCGGCTATGCAGTTCTGCACCGAAGTTATAACTGATAATCGGTTGTGCAGACTGTGCGATGGCATTGCCTACCATGAAAACGAAAGGGGCGTAGTAGCATGTGATGCCGAACGCACCTACGCCGTTATCGCCCAGATAGCGCATGAATACCTGATTGCCGATGAACATCAACATGGCCATCGTGCTCTCTCCCAGCAGCGCTGATGAACCAATGCGGCACTGGTATCCGATGTTGCGCAATGACAGACGCAAGCTTTTACGGCTCCATTTAGGCATGACCGGCCGCAAATGTCTGGCATGAAAAAGCAAGTACCTCATACTGATGCACCCACCGATAAACAAACTGATTGTCGTAGCTGCCGCAGCCCCCATCACTCCCAATCCCAAAGGGAAGATGAACAACCAGTCCAGCACGATATTGAGGGTGGCCAGAATGATATTACACCACATTGCCAAACGCGGTGCGCCGTCCAGCCGGATAATGAAAAGCGCAATGGAAACCCATATTTGGAACAGCAGGGAAGGCACGAACCACCACAAATAGTCTTTTACAAATGGCAACAGATGTTCTGACGAACCGAGCAGACGGCCTGTCGCATTGGGAAACGACAAGATGATCATCGAGGGCACCAGCGTTACCAGCGTGGCAAACAGCAAGGCTTGCGTTACGTTCATCCTCGCGATTTTTCCTTTTCCTCGTGATATATGTATAGAAGCTACCACGGAGCATCCGGCACCCACCATCAGTCCCACTCCCGTGAAAAACATCAATAGAGGAATGCAGATGTTGATGGCGGCAATGCCATCGCTTCCGACACCATGTCCCACGAAGATACCGTCGATGGCCGTTACTGCCGATAAGCTCAACATCCCCAGCAATGTGGGAATGAAGTACCTGTTAAATAACTTGAAGACGTTTACATTTCCTAAATCAATAGCATCTCTTTCCATATTCTGTATTTTTATAGAGAGACTTAACGAAAAATGGTGCTGTGTCGAAAAGCGCTGTAGGCGCTTTTCGACACACTTCCATTCTATAATTCTGCCCTCCGATGAGGATTACAAAACTCCTTTTTTTGTTTTTCCGGGTGCAAAATTAGGACGATTTAGTGATATGGTAGGAATACAAAAGCAAACTTTTTTCCTTGGAGTAGAGTCTGTCTTGAAAAACAGGCTGACTGAACGTGATATGAAGACAGACGAACTTTGTGTCACCCCTTATTATCTGTCCCGAATCACCCATCGTATCTTTTCAGTCTCTCCGAAAGAGCTTATTGACCGTCAGATTGTAATGGAAATCAAATCTTTATTGACAACTACGGAACTTTCTGTAAAAGAGATCGTGGATCTCTATCACTTTGAATCTTCTTCCTATCTTGGCCGATATTTCCGCCGTCATGTCGGAATGACACCTACAGAATATCGGGATCTGCACAATGAGTAGGTCGCTATCGTATTTCTGCCGGACTTATTGTCGAATTTTCCCTAAAAGCCATTGGTCCAAATCGAAACTACTATCATGATACCGATCGATATCTCTGCTTTTGTTGAATTTTGATACGGTTGTCCGGATAAGAATACGGCAACATACCAATAAATTTGTATTTTTGCAATTCAGTTCGATTAACAAAGAACCGTAACGAAAAAGTCATGACAACAAAGACGCAACAGATACGCATCGAAGATTTTGATTATCCGCTGCCTGACGAGCGGATTGCCAAATTCCCCTTGCCCAAACGGGATGAATCGAAACTCCTATTATATAAGGAGGGAAAAGTCAGTGAAAGCATATTCAAGCACATCACGGATTACTTGCCGGAAGGTTCCCTGATGGTGTTCAACAATACGCGGGTGATTCAGGCTCGTCTTCTGTTTCAGAAAGAGACCGGTGCACGGATCGAAGTGTTTTGCTTGGAGCCGGTCGAACCGCATGATTATGCGTTGGTCTTTCAACAGACCGGCCGTTGCCGATGGACGTGCCTGGTCGGTAATCTGAAGAAATGGAAAGAAGGGGTTTTGAAGAAGGAGGTGTCATTCGGTGGCGAGACGGTTCTCCTGAAAGCGGAAAAATTGCAGACTTGCGGGGATAGCCACCTGATTGAGTTTACCTGGGACCATCCGGCTTGCACGTTTGCCGACCTGTTGGATGCCGCCGGCGTATTGCCGATTCCTCCCTATCTGAACCGCGAAACGGAGAAAAGCGATTTGCAGACCTACCAGACGGTCTATTCCAAGATAAAAGGCTCGGTGGCCGCTCCGACCGCCGGTTTGCATTTTACGCCGGAAGTGCTGGCGGCTATCGATGCACGGGGGATCGGACGGGAAGAACTGACGCTCCATGTCGGAGCCGGGACGTTCAAGCCGGTGAAGAGCGAGACGATCGAAGGGCATGAGATGCATACGGAGTTTATCTCGGTACGCCGGAGTTCGATCGAGCGGATCAAACAGAACCTCGGGCAGATTATCGCGGTCGGCACGACTTCGGTCCGTACGCTTGAAAGCCTTTATTATATCGGAGTTACGTTGGCTTCGAATCCCGATGCCACCGCCGAAGAACTGGTCGTCAAGCAATGGATGCCATACGAGGAGGCAAACAACGGGTTGACGGCTGATGAGGCCTTGCAAAAGATTCTGGACTATCTGGACCGGCAGGGAGCGGACAAGTTAGTGACGGCAACCCGGATCATCATTGCTCCGGGCTATGCGTTTAAGATCGTGCGCGGCATTGTGACCAATTTCCATCAACCGAAAAGCACCTTGCTATTGCTGATATCCGCTTTTGTGAAAGGCGACTGGAGGAATATTTATGAGTATGCCTTGGCGCATGATTTCCGCTTTTTGAGCTATGGAGACAGTTCGTTGTTGTTATGAAACACAATAAATGGGACTTCGTTTTGTTTATATAAAAGCATAGTATTGTAGCGTTAAAAACATAGTTTTGGCAAATGAGACAATTTACCCCCTGTTGGTTCCTGTTGTTGGCCGCGTCATTCTTGTATTCCTGTAAATCGGTGAAGTTGAGCGATGCGGAAGAGAAGCAGCGTATCGGCGAGTATTTTGAAGCGGCGGCTATCTACAGGAAAGTCTATACGAAGACTCCTCCTGCCAAGCGTGACCTGCGCGGATATATCGCTTTCCGGATGGCGGAATGCAACCGCCTGATCAACAATACGCCACGTGCGACCAGCGCTTATATGAACGCGCTCCGGTATAGATATCCGGATAGCATCGTGAATCTCCGCCTGGGACAGATGTACCAGAAGAGCGGACGTTATGGGGAAGCGATCAAATATTACAATGACTATTTGCTTTCGGAACCCGGAAGCGTATTGGCTTTCAACGGTGTGACCGGTTGTGAGGAGGCCGCGAAATGGAAACAGGCGCCGACCCGCTACGAGGTGAGGAGGATGGATAAGTTCAACTCCCGTCGTTCCGAATTCAGCCCGATGTTGTATGGTGAAAAGTACGACCAGTTGTATTTCGCTTCCACACGTACGCCTAAAGGGGCCGGAAAAGATAAGGAAGAGACCAATAGTGCGATCACCGGACAACGGAACAATGATTTCTTCTTGGTGAAGCAGGATGAAAACGGGGCGTGGCAGGCTCCGGTTGAGTTGGAAGACGAGGTGAATACCGAGTTCGACGAGGGAACGCCTTCTTTCTCCAAAGACGGGAATACCATGTATTACACCTATTGCGCACAGGATCCGGAAGGACCGCGCACTTCTGAAATCTATATCTCTTCCCGTAGCAGTGCCAAATGGGGGAAAGGGACCCGGGCGAATATCGTGAAAGATTCGGTGACGGCCCTTGGCCATCCGGCGATATCACCGGACGGCAAGTATCTCTATTTCGTGTCGGATGCTGTCGGCGGTTATGGGGGCAAGGACCTGTTTCGGGCGCGTGTCATGGGGAGCGATTTCGGACCGATGGAGAATTTAGGGCCGGAGATCAATACGCCGGGAGACGAACTGTTCCCTTACGTGCGGGATTCCGTCACGCTTTATTTTGCTTCCGACGGGCATCCGGGAATGGGAGGACTGGACCTATTCAAGGCGACTTTGGACAGTACGGGCAAATGGAATGTCGAGAATATGAAAGCACCGATCAATTCTTCCGGTGATGATTTCGGTATCACGTTTGCCGGAAATAAGGAGAGCGGCTTTTTTAGTTCCAACCGCAATGATGCGCGTGGATATGACCATCTGTATGCTTTTGAATTGCCGGTTATCACCGTCTTTATCGAAGGGATCGTGTCGGACGTGGATGAGAACCCGATAGAAGATGCGACAGTCCGGATTGTCGGCCGGGACGGTCTGAACGAAAAGGTGCTGGCAAAGAAAGACGGCAAGTACAGGGTTGAGCTGGAACGGGATATCCGCTATGTGATGATGGCAAGCGCACGGGGCTATTTGAACCAGAATTTTGAGTTGAAGACAGGTCCGGAGGAGAAGAACGAGACCTATATCGTGGACTTTTTCCTTTCTCCGATCAGTAAGCCTGTCGTGATCGAGAATATTTTCTATGATTTCGACAAGGCGACTTTGCGTCCGGAATCGAAGAAGGCGTTGGACGAAATGATCAAGATGCTGAACGACAATCCGAACGTGACGATCGAGTTGGGAGCACATACCGACCGGAAAGGCTCTGACCAGTATAACGAACGGTTGGCGCAACGCCGGGCGCAATCGGTTGTCGACTACCTGATTGCCGGAGGTATCGCCCAAGACCGGCTGGAGGCGAAAGGGTATGGCGAGAGTGTTCCTAAAACCATCAATAAGAAGATGGCCAAGAATTATGATTTCCTGAATGAAGGAGATGTCCTGACTGAAGAGTTCATAGAAAGGCTGACGCCTGAACAGCAGGAGGTGGCAGACCAGATAAACCGACGGACGGAATTTAAAGTCTTGCGGACGAACTATAATTTGTTTTAAAGAAGATACGATGAAGATAAGATTGTTTTACCTGTTTTCTTTTATCTGCATCATCAGTGCCTGCAACGGCCAGCAGACGAATCAGGCAGAAACGGAAAGTATAGAGAAACGTACTTTTCAAATGGTTTCTGTCCCCAGTGTCATCACTGACCCGAAAGAACGTGCCGTTTATCTGGTGAAACATTATTGGGATGCGTTCGACTTTTCAGACACCACTTTGGTCCGGTTTCCGGAAGTGACGGAACAGGCGGTTTCCGATTACATCGGTATGATGAAATATGTCCCGGCGGAAACGGCTGCATCCGCAATCAAGGAGATGATGAACAAAGCTTCTGCCGACAGTACGATGTTTGTCTATTTGGCCGGTTTGTATGAAAAGTATCTTTATGATCCGGATTCTCCCATGCGGGATGAGTCTTTGTTTGTTCATGTGCTGGAGGCCGTTCTGGAGGCTTCGGTCTTGGATGAGGTCAGTAAGATCCGTCCGGCCCATTTGCTTGAACTGGCTCTCAAAAACAGGGTGGGAGAATCGGCGGCCGATTTCGTGTACACGTTGGCAGACGGAAAGGAAGGGGCCCTGTATCATGTGAATGCCGATTATCTGCTCCTGTTTTTCTATAATCCGGATTGCCATGCCTGTAAAGAAACTACGGACCAGCTTGCCGCTTCGCCGTTTATGGCGGAATGGAGCAAGAAAGGTAAGTTGAAGATTTTAGCCGTTTATCCGGATGAGGATTTGGATGCCTGGAGGGAACATCTTGCTTATATGCCTGCCGACTGGATCAATTCGTATGACGCTACGATGAGCCTGAAAGGCGATGAGGTTTATGATCTGAAAGCGATGCCTACCCTTTATCTGTTGGACAAGGATAAGAAAGTGATATTGAAAGATGTGACATGCAATCAAGTTGAGAACTATTTAAAAAACAATAAATGACATGAAAGTAAGAACTGTTTTATTATCAATGCTTTTTGTGGCCGGATTCGGTCTGAATGCTTCGGCCCAGATTAAGATCGGTGGAAAATCCATCAATACGAAGAAATTAGTGAATGCGGCATCCGATGCGGCAAAGGCAGCGACCTTGTCGGACGCAGACGTGGCGGCTATGGCTCGTGAGTATATCCAGTGGATGGATACGCATAATGAGGTGGCCGGACCGGAAACGGAGATGGGACAGCGTTTGGCGAACCTGACGAAAGATATCAAGGTCGAAGGGCTCACGCTGAACTTCAAGGTGTATAATGTGATCGATGTGAACGCGTTTGCTTGCGGAGACGGTAGCGTACGTGTTTGCGGAGGTTTGATGAAGATTATGGATGATAATGAGGTGCTGGCCGTTATCGGTCATGAGATCGGTCATGTTTTGCATACGGATTCAAAAGATGCCATGAAGCAGGCTTATCTGACTTCGGCTGCAAAGAATGCTGTCGGGGCAGCCAGCAATACGGCAGCCAAGTTGACGGATTCGCAGTTGGGTAATTTGGCCGAAGCGCTTGCCGGTGCACAATATTCGCAAAAGCAGGAGAATGCGGCGGACGATTATGGATTTGAATTCAGCATCGCGAACGGTATCGATCCTTACAGTATGTATAACTCGCTTAATAAACTTTTGGAACTGAGTGCGGAAGCACCCAAATCGTCCAAGTTCCGCCAGTTGTTTTCGAGCCATCCCGAAACACTGAAACGTGTCGAAAGAATGAAACAAAAGGCTGACGAATATACAAAGAATCAGCAATGAACTGTTAATCACCTTTAAACCGGAGATTTACAGGCTAAAATAATGCTAAAAACTTAAATATTCTGCCGTAAAACTATGTTGAATAACATAAAGCATGTATATTTGCACTGTGTTTTTCATGGTATTAGATTTAAGGTTAGCAATGAAGATTGGTTGTCGAGATGACAACCTTTTCTTTTTTTATACCCTTTGTGTTTTTCTTTCCTTTCGAATGTTTTTTAAGATTCCGAAATAATATTACTTTTGTGAATCGACTAAAAAACTAAATAGTGTGGATACAAGAATAAAACTACGGGTGCAAGGTTTGGCGAACAGTCAGATACAATCAGGTGCCTATGCCTTGATTCTGGCTGAAGAAGAGGGTGTCCGTCGCATACCCATCATTGTCGGAACGTCTGAAGCCCAGTCTATCGCGATCGCATTGGAGCGCATCACCCCTCCGCGGCCTTTGACGCATGACTTGTTTGCTACTTTTGCGCAGGCATTCGGAGTGCGTTTGCGTGAAGTTCTCATCTATAAATTTGAAGATGGCGTGTTTTATTCCGAACTCCTTTTTGAGGATGAAGGTAGACAGATCCGCTTGGATTCGCGTACTTCCGATGCTATCGCCATCGCTTTGCGTGTGAAATGCGATATCTATACGACACCGGAGATCGTTCGTGAATGTGGAGTTGTCTTTGAAGATGCCACGAAAGAAAGAAGCAAGGATGACGATGAGGCCATTTTAGCATTGGAGCCGGAAGAAATACACGATGAGGAGAAGTTGAAAAAATGGCTCTCTCTTTTGGAAACCGATGAATTGTCGGAACGTCTGAACGAGGCGATTGTAGATGAGAATTATGAGTATGCCAAAATGTATAAGGATGAAATCCGACGTCGGGAAGAGGAGGACGGGATCAAATGATAGAACAACAGTTAGGTTTTGATATTGAGTCTTTTCTTCGGGGTATTTTAGGGATTGCGGTTGTTTTGGGTGGTGCTTATTTGATGAGTTTCGACCGGAAACGGATTGATTGGAAATTGGTAGGAAGCGGATTGTTTATGCAACTGGTCTTTGCCTTTGCCATCTTGTATGTTCCGGTGGTCGGCCTTGTTTTGGAATGGATCGGCAAGGCTTTTATCAAGTTGATGGATTTTACCCAATCCGGAGTCGCTTTCCTTTTGGGACCGCTGGTGACAAAAAGCGAGGGTTTTATCTTCTTGTTGAATTCGCTTCCTGTGGTGATTTTCTTCTCAGCTTTGGTTTCCCTGTTTTATTATTGGGGGATTATCCAGCGTGTAGTGGAGGCGTTTTCTTGGATATTGCGGCGTTTCATGTCTATTTCCGGAGCCGAAGGATTGGTTGCGTCCGGCAATGTGTTTTTGGGAATGACGGAATCACCTGTTTTGATTAAGAACTATCTGCCGGTGATGAACCGGTCGGAAATCTTCTTGGTGATGGTTTCCGGAATGGGGACGATTGCCGGAACGGTGATGGGAACGTATATCAGTATGCTGGCGGGCGGTGATCCCGTGTCGCGGGTTTTATTTGCGAAGCATTTGCTTTCAGCGTCACTGATGGCTGCTCCGGGATCGATTGTCCTGGCCAAGATGATATGTCCGGCGGATGATTCGCTTGAAAGTGGAACGTCGCGAATGGAACGTGAAAATCTCAACGTCTCCTCCCAATACTTACTTTCGTCGGATAAATCGGTTTTGGGTGCGTTGTCTTCCGGCACTTCGACCGGCGTGCGGTTGATGGTGAATATCGCGGCGATGTTGCTTGTGTTCATCGCGATGGTCGCACTTGCCAATTATATGCTGGAGGGGGTGATCGGACGTTATACCGGACTGAATGACTGGATTGTTTCGGTTACGGACGGGAAAGCTCACGGACTGACGTTCCAGTTTATATTGGGCGTGGTCCTTTCTCCTCTTATGTGGTTGATCGGTGTCCCTTATCAGGATGTGATGCTGGTCGGTTCCTTGCTGGGACAGAAAACCATTTTGAATGAGTTTATCGCTTATTTCCAGCTACAGGAATGGAAAGACGCCGGTTTGTTTTTATATCAGAAGTCCGTTATCATGTCTACCTATATCTTATGCGGTTTTGCGAATATCTCGTCTATCGGCATCTTGTTGGGAGGGATGGGCGTATTGGCTCCCGAGAAGAGGGATCTGATTACTCGTTTCGGTTTTCCGGCCATGATTGGCGGTGCGTTGGTGTCCATACTTTCGGCTACGATAATAGGAATGGTGTTAGTTGTCAATTGACAATTGATAATAGGTAATTGACAAGGGGATAATTTTTTAATTTTCAATTTTAATTTATTCAAGTGCAAATATTTTATACTCCAGATATAGCTGTGAGCCCGGAACTTCCGGAAGAAGAGGCCGGGCATTGTGTGCGTGTGCTCAGATTGACAGAGGGCGACGAGATTTTACTGACGGATGGCAAAGGCTTTTTTTATAAAGCCGTGATCAACCGTGCCCATCCGAAACATTGTGAGGTGGATATCCGGGAAAAGTGGGAGCAGCCCGCTTTATGGAACTTCAATCTCCATATAGCCGTGGCTCCGACCAAGAATATGGACCGTATGGAGTGGTTTGCGGAGAAAGCAACCGAGATCGGTATTGATGCCATCACCTGCCTGAACTGCCGTTTTTCCGAACGGAAAGAGGTTAAGCCTGCCCGTTTGGAAAAGATCTTGGTCAGTGCCATGAAGCAATCGCAGAAAGCGACCTTGCCGGAGCTAAACGGAATGACCGATTTCCGAACATTCGTCAGCCGGCCTTTTGACGGCCGCAAGTTTATCGCCCATTGTGAAGCGGGGGTAAAACCGCTATTGAAACAAACGTATCATCCGGGAGAAAACGCCCTTATTCTGATCGGTCCTGAAGGTGATTTCAGTCCCGAAGAGATCGCTCTTGCCATCAAACAGGGATTCGAACCCATTTCATTAGGCGAAAGCCGTTTGCGCACGGAAACGGCAGCTCTGGTCGCTTGCCATACGATACATGTGTTGAATCAAACTTGATTTTTATCCGACTTGTACGAAAATCGAGGGTTTTTATATACATTTGTGCACAATTGTCTGTATAGTGAAAATTAAGATATGAAGAGAGTTTTCTGTCCGAAGTGTGATAATCAGTTAGCATTTGACGAGACAAAATATCCGGAAGGAAAAGTGTTGGCATTCGTATGTCCGCAATGTGGTTCCCAGTTTAAGATCAAGTTAGGGCGAAAAGTGGTCCGTACCGAGTCCGGACAGGAAAAGGAGGTGAAAGAGCCGGACTTCTCCTGTGGCTATATTTCGGTGATCGAAAACGCTTTCGGGTTCAAACAGGAACTACCCCTTGTTATGGGTGATAATGTGATCGGTCGTCGTAACAAAGATACTGACGGGGTTGATGTCCCTATCATCACGAGCGATCCCAGTATGGGACGTAAACATTGTGTGATAAATGTGAAAGAAGATAAAGAAGGAAAGCTGGTATACACGTTGCGCGATTTCCCCAGTCTTACCGGTACGTTTTTGTGTAGCGTTATTCTTGGGAAGAAAGAACAGGTACGGATCGGTGAAGGTGCTATCGTGACGATCGGCGCTACCACCTTTATCCTCCATGTACCGGGAGGGGAGGAGGCATAGCTTTTCGGAAGAGTCAATCCTTTCTTTCCCTTGGAATGCGTATATTCTAAATAAATACTTACATTTGCGTTTGTATCTGATAACATGAAAAAGAAATGAAACGAATACTACATTTAATCTTGATCAGCTGCCTGTGTCTTTCGGCAGCCGCACAGAAAAATGCCCCTAAATGGGCGGATAAAGCCAAGAGGGCAGTCTTTACGATTACCACGTATGGGAAAGATGGAAATAAACTCGCTACCGGTACGGGGTTCTTTATTTCCGAAACCGGCGAGGCGGTCTCGGCTTATAATATTTTTAAGGGAGCCGGGAAAGCGACGGTCACGGACTTTGAGGGAAAGACATTCCCGGTCAAGAATATCTTGGGAGCGGACGAGTTATATGACGCTATAAAATTCCAAGTCGAAGTGCCGAAGAAAGCTGCTTTCCTGCCGGTCGCTACCGATCCGGTGGCAAACGGGACGAATGCCTACTTGTTGCTGTATTCTACCGGTAAGAAAGCGATCTTTAAATCGGGGACTATCACCGAAGTGAGCAAACTGAAAGATCCCTATAAGTATTATAAAATGGCAATCGTATTGGAAGAAACCGAACTCAGTGCCCCGTTGCTGACTCCCGAAGGTGAAGTGTTCGGGTTGGCACAAGCGGATGCCGGTGGAAAGAAAGAGGTTTGTTATGGCCTTTCGGCTGGATATGCCGGTAGCTTGGCGATCAGCTCTACCGATTACTTGAGTTCCGCATACCGTAATGTCTATCTGCCGAAAGGATGGCCGAAAGAATTGGACCAAGCTACCGTAGCCCTCTATTTGGTCAGTGGCACGCAAGATGTGAAGGAACGTCTGGAAACGGTCAACGACTTTATCGACTCTTTTCCGGAGGCTCCCGACGGGTATTTGAGCCGTTCCGACCTGTACGCTTACAATCGTGCAGTTTTGGCGAACTCTCCGGCTGAACAGGCTGCTTATTTGCAAAAGGCGTTGGATGACATAAAAACGGCTTCCAGATATAGCGATAAAAAGGGAGACATCTGGTATAACCAGGCCAAACTGATCTATGGGGTTGCTTCGTCCGATAGTACACTGACAGATCCCGCCTGGACAACCGAAGCCGCTGTCGAAGCCTTGAGCAAAGCGATTGAGGCGGAAAACTTGCCAGCTTATCATCAGTTGAGGGCGGATATCCTATTCAATAAAGGGGAGTTCCAACAGGCGTTCGATGAGTATATGATCGTAAATAACAGCGATATCGCTTCTGCTTCTTCCTTTTATCTGGCAGCAAAGGCAAAGGAACAGATTGTCGGGTTTAATATCGGGGATGTGATCGATTTGTTGGACAAGGCAATTGAGAAATGTGGGACAAACATGAGCACTGAAGCGGCAGCGTATGTGTTGGAACGAATCGACTGGCGTCTGCGTCTTGCGCAATATACGGAGGCGGTTGCCGATTATGACCTCTATTATACATTGGTGGGTGGTCAGGTTCTTCCTAACTTCTTTTTCTTGCGTGAACAGGCCCGGTTCCGTGCCGGTGATCAGGAAGGGGCGTTGAAAGATATCCAGACTGCTATACAGGGAAGTCCTAATACGCCTGACTACTATGCAGAGGAAGCTTCCATCTATGTTCGTCAGCAAAAGTATGAAGATGCTCTGAAAAGCATAGAGAAAGCAATTGCGATCGCTCCCGATTTTGGAGCCTGCTATCGCTTGCGGGGTGTTTGCTATGTCCGCCTGGAAAAGAAGGCTGAAGCTTGTGCGGCATTCAATAAAGCCAAGGAATTGGGAGATCCGCTTGCCGAAAAGCTGATAAAGGAGCATTGCAAATGAGAGAGGTGACGTAACAAGCAGATTGAAAAAATTCAGGCACGGACCGCACACAATATGTGGAGTCCGTGCCTGAAATTTTTTGGGATTATAGGGATTACAATCGTGCGCGGATCGCTTCGCTTTCCTTTTCGTACCCCGGTTTGTTCAGCAAGGCGAACATATTCTTTTTATAGGCTTCTACACCTGGCTGGTCAAACGGGTTTACACCTAACATATAACCGCTGATACCACAAGCTCTTTCAAAGAAATAGAACAACTGGCCGATATAGTAGGGACTTACTTCCGGCATGGTGATCTTCAAGTTAGGAACACCACCGTCTACGTGTGCCAATTGAGTGCCTAATTCTGCCATCTTGTTTACTTCGTCCACTCGTTTGCCGGCAAGGAAGTTCAGACCGTCCAAATTTGCTTCGTCGGTCGGAACAACTACTTGATGGTTCGGCGCTTCAACAGAGATAACGGTTTCGAAGATCGTACGTTCGCCATCCTGAATCCACTGACCCATTGAATGCAGATCGGTTGTCAGGTCGACTGAAGCCGGGAAAATACCCTTACCGTCCTTACCTTCGCTTTCACCGTACAATTGTTTCCACCATTCGGCGATGTAGTGAAGTTTCGGGTGGAAGTTGGCGAGGATTTCTACTTTCTTGCCGCTTTTATATAATTCGTTACGTGTAGCTGCATAGATTTCTGCCATATTTTCGGCAAAAGGAACGCTTACGTCTGTTGCCTTTTCCATCGAAACGGCTCCTGCCACCAAATCGCGGATGCTGATGCCTGCAACGGCGATAG
Source organism: Parabacteroides sp. (assembly GCA_017937385.1). Classification (GTDB taxonomy): domain Bacteria; phylum Bacteroidota; class Bacteroidia; order Bacteroidales; family Tannerellaceae; genus Parabacteroides. The sequence continues at coordinate 26,632 of JAGBDR010000026.1, read as the reverse complement.
GCAACAAACCAACCGGAGTCAGGACCGAGAACCGGCCGCCGACATTGTCGGGGATGATAAAAGTCTTGTAACCTTCTTGGTCGGCCAACGTGCGGAGAGCACCTCTCTTGGCATCCGTGATGGCAACGATCCGTTGTTTGGCTTCTTCTTTGCCAACGGCATCTTCCAATTGTTTCTTCAACATACGGAAAGCCAAGGCCGGTTCGGTTGTTGTACCGGATTTGGAGATATTGATCAGACCGAATTGTTTACCTTTCAGGATTTCACAAAGTTCATACAGGTAATCTTCGCCGATATTGTGTCCGGCATATACCAGAACCGGATTCTTGCGGTCCGTATGCAGCCAGTCAAAGCTGTTGTTCAACGCTTCTACCACTGCTTTTGTTCCCAAATAGCTACCGCCGATACCGATGGCAACAACTACTTCGCATTTGGAACGAAGCACATTAGCCGTATTCTCGATGTCTGTCAGTTCAGCATCTGTAATAGAAGAGGGGAGGTGCAACCAACCTAAAAAGTCATTACCTGCTCCATTACCATTTTGCAAAGTGGCATTACATTCGTTAGCCTTTTCAGCCTGAGCGTACACCTGTTCTTTTGTTACGGTACCCAGTGCTTTGTCAATGTTAAGACTGATATTCTTCATATTTACATTGTTATTTAAATGTTTCAGTCAACTGCCGTATCGCGGTAGTCGGCGATTTCTTTTCGTATAGAATACTATATAAAGTATCCAGGATCGGCATGTTTACTTTATACTTTTCGTTTATTTCGTGGATACACTTGGTTCCGTAATACCCTTCTGCTATCATTTCCATTTCGAGCTGGGCTATTTTGACGGAGTAGCCTTTCCCGATCATAGTCCCGAACGTACGGTTACGGCTGAAGCGGGAATAGGCGGTTACCAGAAGGTCACCGAGGTATACCGAATCGGTTACGTCCCGTTCCAACCCGTGTACGGCATCAAGGAAATTACGCATTTCTTCGATTGCGTTACAGATGAAGACCGCCAAGAAATTGTCTCCGTATTTCATGCCGTGGCAGATACCTGCGACGATAGCATATACGTTTTTTAAAACGGAAGCATATTCAATACCTGTAACATCCTTACAACAGGAATTATTCAGATACTGATTCTTGAATACGGGAGAGATCGTTTTCGCATTCTCGATGTTCGGGCAGGCCAGTGTGATGTAGGACAACCGTTCGAGCGCGATCTCCTCGGCATGGCACGGACCGCCGATAACAGCGATATTGTCGCTCGGAACTTGGTAGTATTCGGTGAAGTAATCGGCTACGAGCATATTTTCGTCTGGCACGATTCCCTTGATGGCCGAAATTACGAACTTGTCCTGCATGGAGGTCGTCACCTTCATCAAATGCTGTTTCAGGAAAGGAGACGGGGTGGCGAAAATCAACGTGTCCGAATCGTTGATCGCCTCGTTGATATCCGTATAGAATTTGATTTTGTTTGTGTCGAATTTGACGGACGACAGATAGCTGGGGTTGTGTCCCAATTGCAGGAACTCTTCTACCTGGTCCGGCCGGCGCATATACCAGTTAATACTATCTTGTGTAGAAAGTACAATCTTGGCCAAGGCGGTAGCCCAGCTACCACCTCCCATTATTGCAATTTTTCCGGGCAACTTCATAGTATTACGCTTGTTTGGCTGCTCCTGCAATCCATGCCTCTACTTCTTCGGCAGTGGGGTTTTGCAATTCCAGTTTATATTTCTTGTTCATTTCGCAGAGTTCCTGTCTCAGTTTGTTGGGGTTGGCATTGACCAACGTGTCGGTTGTGACATATCCGGCTTTCTGTAAAGCGGGAACCCATGCTTCATGGATACCCAAAACTGCGTATTTGTCTGCGCTATCTTTCTTGATGGTCTTTTCCGGACGCATCTGCGGGAAAAGTAATACTTCCTGGATGGTGGTCTGGCCCGTCATCAACATAACCAAACGGTCGATACCGATACCGATACCGGATGTCGGAGGCATACCGAATTGCAGGGCGCGTAAGAAATCCTGGTCGATGAACATTGCCTCGTCATCTCCCTTTTCGCTCAGGCGCAATTGTTCTTTGAAGCGTTCTTCCTGATCGATCGGGTCGTTCAATTCGCTATAAGCATTTGCCAGTTCCTTGCCGTTGACCATTAGTTCGAAGCGTTCGGTCAGTCCCGGTTTGCTTCGGTGCATTTTGGTAAGCGGACTCATTTCGACCGGATAGTCGATGATGAATGTCGGCTGGATAAACGTGCCTTCGCAGAACTCACCGAAGATTTCGTCGATCAGCTTGCCTTTACCCATCGTGTCATCTATTTCGAGTTTCAACTCCTTGCAAATCGCACGTATTTCATCTTCACTCTTTCCGTTCAAATCGTAGCCGGTCTTTTCCTTGATCGCGTCTAAGATCGGCAGACGGCGGTAGGGAGCCTTGAAGCTGATGGTCTTGCCATCGACAACGCTTTCGCTTGTACCGTTGACAGCAATGCAGATGCGTTCCAGTAATTTTTCGGTGAAACTCATCATCCAGTTGTAGTCCTTATATTGGACGTAAAGCTCCATACATGTGAATTCCGGGTTGTGCGTGCGGTCCATACCTTCGTTACGGAAGTTTTTGCCGATTTCATATACTCCTTCGAAACCACCGACAATCAACCGTTTCAAGTAGAGTTCGGTTGCGATACGCAAGTAGAGGTCTATATCTAAGGAGTTATGGTGCGTGATGAACGGGCGTGCGCTTGCCCCACCGGGGATGGATTGCAGGATCGGAGTTTCCACTTCCGTATATCCGGCTTCGTCCAAAGCGTTGCGCATCGTTTTGATAACCGCCGCACGTTTCATGAAAATATCTTTTACACCGTCGTTTACCACCAAGTCAACATAGCGTTGACGGTAACGCAGTTCCGGGTCGTTGAATCCATCGTATGCCACACCATCTTTGTATTTGACGACTGGTAGCGGCTTGAGTGACTTGGACAATACCGTTATCGCTTGTGCGTGGACGGAAATTTCGCCCATCTGCGTGCGGAACACGAAACCTTTGATCCCGACAAAGTCGCCGATATCAAGCAATTTCTTGAAAACGATGTTATACAAATCTTTGTTTTCTTCCGGGCAAATGTCATCACGAGAGATGTAAACCTGTATTCTGCCTTCCGAATCCTGCAATTCCATGAAAGATGCCTTTCCCATGATACGGCGGCTCATGATTCGACCGGCAATGCTTACGGGACGTGGCTCTGCATCGTCTTTGAAGTTCTCTTTTATCTCTTTGGAAAATGCATTGGTTACATACTCGGCCGCGGGATAAGGTTCTATCCCCATCTGGCGTAACTGCTCCATGCTGTTACGTCTTATGATTTCCTGTTCACTCAGTTCTAATAGATTCATTACGCTATTATTTTGTATAATACGGCGCAAAAATACAAAACTTTTCTTACTTATTGCCTAAAAGCTGATGTGACTTTATGCTTTATGTATCTTAAAACTATGGGTTATACCTTAAAAAGCTATGGGTTATGTATAAAAGGAAGGTCGCGTATGGCTTCGGGCAGGAAGAAACGGACATCTTTCCCGCTTGTGAAGGCTTCGCGTATGAAGGTTGAGGAGATTTCGATCAAGGGGGCGTCTACCTTTTTGATATGCGGATATTGTGCGGGAATTTCGACCTCGAATCCTTTGCGTGGATAGATGAAGATTGGATAGTGGGAAATGATGGCTTCATATTCGACCCACCGGGTGATCAGTTCCCAGTTGTCGGCCCCCATGATGAAATAGAACTCACGATCCGGATAGCTTGCCTCCAAAGCCCGAAGCGTACGGATGGTGTATGTGGGCTTCGGAAGAGAGAACTCAAAGTCGCTGGCATGGAATTTAGGGTAGCCGGCGATGGCTCGTTTGACCAACTCGTATCGGAGCTGGTCGTCCATTAGCGCATCTTTTTCTTTTAGCGGGTTGTGGGGGGTGATGAGAAACCATAGCTCGTCCAGATCCGTATATTCACATAGCCAGTTGGCTAATGCCAGATGGCCGATGTGGATCGGGTTGAATGAACCGGAATAAATACCGGTTTTTTTCTTGCTCATGCTTTTTCGAGAAATTCCGTGATTACCTTTAACGCCTTTTCCTGCGCCTCTTCCAGCCGGTCGTTCACGACGACCACGTCAAACTTGCCGGCAAAGCCCAGTTCAAACTCGGCCTTGGCGATACGGCTTTCGATTACTTCCGGAGCGTCTGTCCCGCGATTTTCCAGGCGGCTCCGCAGGGCTTCGACCGAGGGGGGCTGGATGAAGACCGACAGGGCACGGTCGCCATAAAACTTCTTGATGTTGCAGCCGCCTACGACATCGACGTCGAATATGACATTGTCGCCTTTCGCCAATCGTCTTTCTACCTCGCTTTTTAGCGTACCGTAATATTTGTCGGTATAAACCTCTTCGTATTCCAGGAAATCACCGGCGGCTATACGGGCACGGAACTCATCCGGTGTGAGGAAATAATACTCCACACCGTCTTTTTCCGTCCCGCGTGGGGCCCGGCTGGTTGCCGAGATGGAGAAATGCAGGTTCAGGTCCTGTTTTAGCAGAAAATTGATAATCGTCGATTTGCCCGAACCGGACGGTGCTGAGAATATGATCAGTTTGCCAGCCATGATAATCTTGGTTTTTATAATACGTTTAATACTTGTTCCTTGATCTGTTCCAATTCGTCTTTCATCTGGACAACGATCTTCTGCATTTCAGCATGATTGCTTTTCGAACCGAGCGTATTGATCTCACGTCCCATTTCCTGGGCGATAAACCCGAGCTTCTTGCCTTGCCCGTGCCCGTTTTCCATTGTGCTGATGAAATATTTCAGATGATTGTCCAGACGGGTCTTTTCTTCGTTTATGTCCAGCTTTTCGATGTAATAGATCATCTCCTGTTCGAGCCGGTTTCGGTCGTAGTCCTGTCCGGCGATCTTCTCAAGGTTGTCCGTGATGCGGGCTTTGATCTTCTCAATTCGTTCTTTTTCATACGGTTCAATTTCCGAAAGCAGACGGGCGATATTGGCAATTTTCTGTTCAAATAACTTGTGCAACATGGCACCTTCCTGAATACGGAAATCGCAGAGGTGCTGGATAGCCTCCTTGATTGCTTTTTCGACCACGTTCCATTCCTCTTCGTCCGCTTCCTGGTTCTCGGTCCTGATTACGTCCGGCATACGGAGCAATGTCTGGAACCAGTCGGCAGGAAGTCCGATGTTCAGTTGGTCGGCAATATTTTTAATTTGATTGTAATAGTTTTCCACCGCAGCCAGGTTGATCTGCGTGGGTGCGTCTTTGCCAATATACTCGATGAATATATTGAATTCGACTTTTCCGCGTTCCAGCGACTGGAGCAATAGGCTGCGTATCTGCATTTCCTTTTCTTTATAGATGGATGGAATGCGGGTAGACAAGTCCAGTTGCTTGCTGTTCAGAGCCTTTATTTCTACGGTTACTTTTTTAGAAGCGAGTTCGGCTGTAACCTTGCCGAATCCTGTCATTGATTGTATCATTGTTCTAAAAATTTGTGCAAAGGTAGCTAATCAATTGATAATTGACAATTGACAATTGACAATTATTTATATTTTTGCACCCGTTATCATCCCAATTGACTTTTGGCATATAGTAATTGTCAATAGTCAATTGCCAATTGCCAATTAATGATGTCTTGTATATTAAATATTGAAACATCGACTTCCGTCTGTTCCGTAGCGTTGTCGGCAGACGGTGAAGTCCTTTTTGAGAAGGCCTCGTTTGACGGTCCTTCTCATGCAGCCCTGTTGGGCGTATTTGTCGAAGAAGCACTTGTAGTATTGAAAGGGCAGGGGAGAAAATTGGATGCTGTGGCGGTCAGCAGCGGTCCCGGCTCCTATACCGGCTTGCGCATCGGTGTATCAGTCGCCAAAGGTCTCTGCTTTGGCTTCGGGATTCCTCTGATCGGAATCCATACGTTGGATATTCTGGCGGCTTCCGTATGCAGAGGAGATTCGCAAAACGGTCCTGTATGCTCGGCTCCCATGTTTTATTGCCCTATGTTGGATGCCCGTCGCATGGAGGTCTATGCTGCCCTCTACGATACTTCGTTGAACCCTATCCGCGAGATCAGGGCAGATATAGTGGAAGCCGACACGTATGCCGCATATCTGGAGAAAGGAACGGTCTGTTTCTTTGGCAATGGTGCCTCCAAATGCAAATCGGTCATAACCTCCCCGAATGCCTTTTTTCTCGATGACATCCATCCGCTTGCCGTCAATATGATCCCATTAGCTGAGCAAGCTCTTGCCGCCGGCCAGGTGGAAGATACCGCCTATTTCGAACCGTTCTACCTGAAAGAGTTTCAGGCGACGGTTGCGAAGAATAAGGTGTTGGGGAAGTGTTTGTGAAATTCATGATGGGGTTGTGTTAAAAAGCGCTGTAGGCGCTTCGCATAATAGCCCGGGGTTTCAACCCCGGGAGTTAGTTCCCGTACCTCGTTGGCACCCTGTAAGGGTGCTGCTATGCGTAAATAGGTTATATTCATTGCAGTACCCTTACAGGGTACAAACACAACGAGGGATACACTTTCCCCCAGGTTGAAACCTGGGGCTATTAAGCGAAGCGCCTACAGCGCTTTTTGACACACTTCCCTTTATTATGCTGCATAGCATATAAAATGAATGGTTAAAAGTTTTTCGTCAAACGAACAGGGCAAACCCTATTTAAACCGACCGGGATTTGCGATACTCTTTGGGGGACATTCCGACGTATTGTTTGAAGTATTTCCCGAAAAAGGATTGGGTTGGGAAGTTGAGTTGCGTGGCGATCTCTTTTATGCTCAGGTTCGAGCTTTCGAGTAACTGTTTCGCTTCTGTAATGACCATTTGGACAATCCAGTAGGATGCGCTGCTGCCGGATTTCTCCTTGATGATGTTTGAGAAGTAACGGGGAGAGATATGTTGCTTCTGTGCGTAGTAGCTTACATCGCGTTCCTTGCGGTAGGAATGGAAAAGGGACAACATGAAATTCTGGAAAATCAGGTCCTTTTTGTCCTGTGGTAGCGGTTGCAGCGGCTGGTTGGCAAAATAGGCGTTCAAGATTTCGTAACAGAACGTTTGTCCCATAGATTTGACCAGTTCCTGCATCAGATGCTGCCGTTGTATGTTCATTTCGGTTTTGTCTTCTCTTTGAATCCGGTCCGTTATCTTTTCAAGTTGGTTTGTGATGTGGGCATATTGCTCTTCGGACAATGAGATGCAGGGATGTTTCCGCATGAAAAGTAGGTTTTCGGCATTGATCACTTTATTGGCAATCGGGATGATATAATCCAGGTCGACTTCAATAATCGCCCCTTCTGCATCTTTGCTTTTGCGTAGGAGGTGCACCAAGGTGGATGGCTGGTAGATGTAGATGTCACCGTGCCTGATCAGGTAGGGGGTGTTCTCCAGAGAGATTTCGATCTGCCCGCGGTGGCAGATGAAAAGACCGCATTTGTTGAGGGTCGAAATGATCTGGCCATCCCGGAATCCCGGGTAGGCATTACAGGAAAGCAACGTGATGCAAAAAGGCAATTGTTGGTTGAACATCTTTTGGGCGTATTCAAAATTTCCGGCAAAGAAAATACAAATCGCGGAATATTTATCCTTTCTTTTCGCTGAAAATATACAAATGGAACAATTTATTGTTCATATTGACCTTTTCGAGGCTATTTCGTCGGGATAATTTTGCCGCAAAAAATACACTTGGATTATGAAACGAATTTATCTCATGTTTGCAAGTATTCCCTTGCTATTGTTTATTTCCTGTGCCCGGCCGGAGAAAGGGGCGAAAACGCTCCAGACCGTCAAGATCGATACGGTTGTTTCCGCCAGCGGCCAGACGGCCCTTCAGTTTCCGGGCAAAGTGAAAGCGGCGCAAGATGTCAGCCTGGCTTTCCGTGTGAGCGGGACCATCCGGAAAATCTATGTGGAAGACGGCGCACGTGTGCGGGAAGGGCAGTTATTGGCCGAACTGGACCCGGCGGACTACCAGGTACAGCTGGATGCTACGGAGGCCGAATACCGGCAGATCAAGGCGGAAGCCGAACGGGTCATGGCGCTTTATAAGGAAAACGGAACTACGCCCAACGCCAACGATAAAGCCGTGTACGGCCTGAAACAGATCACTGCCAAGTACCAGCATCATAAAGACCAGCTGGAGTACACCCGGCTGTATGCCCCTTTCAGTGGTTTCGTGCAGAAAAGGCTGTTCGATGCACACGAAACGATCGGGGCCGGTATGCCTGTGATCTCGATGGTCAGTGCCGGTATTCCGGAAGTGGAGATCAACTTGCCGGCAGCCGACTATATCCGGCGGGACCGTTTTGACGGCTACCTCTGCACGTTCGACCTTTATCCGGGGGAGACTTATCCGCTGAAATTCATCAGCATCACGCCGAAAGCCAATGCGAACCAGCTCTACACGATGCGCCTGCAGATGATTCCGGGCCAATTGCCGCTTCCTTCGCCGGGCATGAATACGATGGTCACGATCTATTGCCGGGAGGGGGAGGCGAAACCGGTTTCCGTTCCGGGCGGTGCGCTCCTGCAAAAGGATGGCAAGACATACGTGTTCGTCTATGACCCGTCTGCGGGGAAAGTGCATAGCCGCGAGGTGACAGTCCTGCGCCTGTTGTCCGACGGACGGGCGATGGTCGTTTCCGATGCGTTGCAAGCGGGCGAAATCGTGGTCGCTTCCGGCGTGCATCACATTGAAGAGGGAGAGGATGTCCGGCCTTTGGCTACCGGTTCTAAAACAAATGTAGGAGGATTGTTGTGATGGATATAAGCAAATGGGGATTTCAGAACCGGAACCTGATCTATTTCCTGGTTGCGGTTTTGCTGGCAGGCGGTGCCTTGTCATGCTATCAGATGAGTAAGTTGGAAGATCCGGAGATCAAAGTGAAGCTGGCGGTCGTAGCGACGGTCTATCCGGGTGCTTCGGCCCACCAGGTGGAGCTGGAGGTGACGGACGTACTTGAGAAAAACATCCGCAAGATGGACGATGTCAATAATGTGGAAAGCTATTCGTTCAACGACCTCTCCCTGATCCAGGTCGAATTGTTGACGACTGTCAAGGATGAAGACGTGGAGCAACATTGGGACCTCCTCCGGCGGAAAGTGAACGATGCTTCCGCCCAACTCCCTTCCGGCGTCAGTGCGCCGGTCGTACAAGACGACTTCGGCAAGGTGTTCGGGATGTTCTATGCCTTGACGGGCGACGGGCTGTCCGATCGCGAGATGGCGGATTATGCCGAACTGGTCAAGCGGGAAGTGATAGAAATCGAAGGGGTAGACCGGGTGGACCTGTATGGGAAGCGCACCGATTGCATCAACATCTCCTTGCTTCAGGACCGCATGGCGAACCTCGGCGTGAAACCGGCCGAAGTGCTGGTCACCCTGAACGGACAGAACGAAACGACTTATAGCGGTTACTACGATAACGGCGACAACCGCATCCGCGTGACGGTGAACGACCGTTTCAAAACCGTGGAGGATATCGGCAAGATGCTGATCCAGGGCCATGACAACGACCAGTTGCGCCTGCGCGACATCGCCCTGATCGAGAAAGGCTACGAAGAGCCAACCCGTAACGAGTTGTTCTACAACCAGGAACGGGCGATCGGTATTCTGATTGCCGCATCGAGCGGGTCGGATATCGTGAAGGTCGGCAAGGCGGTGGAGGCGAAGTTGGCGGAATTGAAAGACAACCGCCTGCCGGCCGGAGTGGACTGCCATAAGATTTTCTATCAGCCCGAACGGGTGGGCGATTCGCTTGGGACGTTTGTCATCAACCTGATCGAATCGGTTGCTATCGTCGTGCTGATCCTGATGTTGGCGATGGGCTTCAAGAGCGGGTTGATTATCGGCATCAGCCTGGTGGTGACCGTCTTCGGTTCGTTCCTTTTCCTGCAATTTGCCGGGGGAACGATGCAACGTGTCTCGCTGGCGGCTTTCGTGCTGGCGATGGGGATGCTGGTGGACAATGCCATTGTGGTGATCGACGGCATACTGGTGGACCTGAAAGCCGGAAAAGAGCGGATGGAGGCGATGACCGCTATCGGGCGGCAGACGGCGATGCCGTTACTGGGGGCGACCTTGATCGCCATTATCGCTTTTCTTCCGATTTATATGTCGCCCGATACGGCGGGTGTCTATACGCGCGACCTGTTTATCGTATTGGCGGTTTCCCTGTTGTTGAGCTGGGTCTTGGCGTTGCTCCATGTCCCGTTGATGGCAAACCGACGGTTGCATCCGGCGGTCGAAGCCGGCGGTTCCGGCAAACGTATATATAAAGGTAAGATCTATGCTGCGTTGCGGGCGGCTTTGCGTTTCGGTTTGTCGCACCGCTGGAGCTTTACGCTGGCGATGGTCGCCCTGTTGCTTTTGTCGGTCTACAGCTACCGGTTCCTGCGCCAGGGATTTTTCCCGGATATGGTGTACGACCAGTTGTATATGGAATACAAGTTACCGGAAGGCAACAATTATACTCGTGTGGTACGTGACCTGAAAGAGATAGAAGCCTATCTGAAAACCCGGAAGGAGATTACGAACGTGACGGCTTCCATCGGCGGAACGCCGGGACGTTACAACTTGGTGAGGAGCATTGCCAACCCTTCGCTGGCATACGGGGAATTGATCATCGACTTTACCTCTCCCGACGAATTGGTCGCGCATATAGATGAGATACAGGCCTATCTGACGCAACAATATCCGGATGCTTACGTCAAGTTGAAACGTTACAACCTGATGTTCAAGAAATATCCCATCGAGGCTCAGTTCTTGGGACCCGACCCGGCCGTCCTGCACCGCCTGGCCGACAGCGCACGGCAAATCATGGAGAACACGCCGGAAGTCTGCCTGATCACGACCGACTGGGAACCGCAAGTCCCGGTCCTCACCATCGAATACGACCAGCCGGCCGCCCGTGCCTTGGGACTGAGCCGGAGCGACGTGAGCCTTTCGTTGCTGACGGCGACGGGTGGCATCCCCATCGGTTCCTTCTATGAGGGCATCCACAAAAACAATATCTACCTAAAGTGCCTGGACGGGCAGGGGAAACCGGTCGAGGATTTGGGGAACACGCAGGTCTTCTCGACCCTCCCTTCGCTGAACGGTTTGCTGAACGAGGAAAACATGGTGAAACTGAAAGCCGGGACACTCTCGAAAGAGGAGCTGATCGAAAGCCTGATGGGAAGCACGCCGCTGAAACAGATCAGCAAGGGGATCGACGTGCGCTGGGAAGACCCCGTCGTTCCGCGCTACAACGGACAGCGCAGCCAGCGCGTGCAGTGCTCGCCCGTCCCCGGTGTCGAAACGGAAAAGGCGCGTCGGGCGATTGCGGAGAAACTGGAACGGATCGAACTTCCCGAAGGCTATTCGCTGCAATGGCAGGGCGAGAAGAACGCCAGCGACCAGTCCATGAAATATCTCTTCAAGAACTTCCCGCTGGCTATCATCTTGATGATCGCGATCCTGATCATGTTGTTCAAGGACTACCGCAAGCCGGCGATTATCTTTTGTAGCATCCCGATGGTGTTTGTCGGCGTGGTGATGACGATGCTGGTGACCGGCAAGGTCTTCAACTTTGTCGCCATTGTCGGGACGTTGGGGTTGATCGGCATGATTATCAAGAACGGTATCGTGCTGATGGACGAAATCTCGTTGCAGATCGGGCAGGGGACGGAACCTGTCACCGCCTTGATCGACAGTGCCCAGAGCCGCCTGCGTCCGGTGATGATGGCGGCCCTGACCACAATCTTAGGGATGGTCCCGCTCTTGACCGATGCGATGTTCGGTTCGCTTGCCGCGTCTATCATGGGTGGCCTGTTGTTCGGAACGGTGATCACACTGATCTTCATTCCGGTCCTGTACGCTCTGTTTTTCAATATCAAAAACAAATAGAGAACCAGCATGTCCTTTTATTCATAAATCATAAATCAAAAATCATAAATGAAAAAAATAATCCTTCTCCTCCTTTTCCCTTTCCCGCTTTTCGCGCAGGAGATGTTGGACTTGCAGCAGTGCCGCAAGATGGCATTGCAATATAACAAGGAGATGGCGGCGGCTGCCAAGCAGACGGAGGCCGCCCGCTACACGATGAAAAGCTATAAAGGAAATTTCTTTCCGAACTTCACCGCCGGCGGAATGGGGCTTTACAGCACGGCAGACGGCTCTTTCGGCATTCCGGGCGGCCCTATGCCTGTCATCCTCTATGACGCTGCCGGCAAGTTGGTCCCGACTGGCATCGACATCCATTTCCCCGGCATCGATCTCGACTACAAGGTCGGAGCGGTCTATACGGCCGGTATCCGCTTTGAACAGCCGCTCTACATGGGTGGCAAGATCCGGGCAGCCTATCGGATGGCCTCGTTAGGAAAGGAGATGGCAGAGAAGAACGAGGTGCTGACGGAGACGGAAGTGCTCCTTCAGACGGATAAGGCATACGCCTTGGTCGTGAAAGCACAAGAGATGAAGAAAGTGGCGGACCGCTACAACGCCTTGCTTCGGGAGCTGCTCGCGAATGTCGAGAGCGCTTACCGGCATGGCTTGAAACCGCAGAACGATGTCCTGAAAGTACAAGTGAAACTGAACGAAAGCGAACTTGCCATCCGCAAGGCGGAAAATGGCCTGCGCCTTGCGACGATGAACCTCTGCCACTTGATCGGGAAACCGCTTCTCGACGATGTCCGTATCTCCGGCGAATATCCGGAAGTCGGGGCGGAAACGGACGTGCTGGTGTCCGACATCAGTGCTCGTCCCGAATACGCCATTCTGGATAAACAGGTCGAGATCGCCGGGCAGCAGGTGCGCCTGAGCCGTAGCGAACTGTTGCCCAAAGTCGGCATTATGGGGTCGTACGATTATATGCATGGTTTCGAGCTGAACGACCAGATGCTGTTGAACAAAGGTAGTTTCTCCGTCTTGCTGAACGTGAGCATCCCGCTTTACCACTTCGGTGAACGGAACAACAAACTGCGTGCCGCCAAAGCGAAATTGGAACAGACGCGCCTCGAACAGGAGAACCTGAATGAAAAAATGATGCTCGAACTGGCGCAGGCTGCCAACAACCTCGACGAAGCACGGCTCGAAAGCGAACTCTCCGACCGCTCGCTCCGCCAGGCCGAAGAAAATATGCGCGTCAGCAAGAGCCAGTACGACGCCGGACTGGAGCCGCTCTCGGACTATCTCGAAGCACAGGCTTTGTGGCAACAGGCCTATGAGACGCAGGTCGATGCCCGTTTCCAACTCTACCTGAAATATGTCGGCTACCGGAAAGCGGCAGGGAGGTTGCATGAGTAGAGGCGGAGAGGAAGGGCGGTCGGGCGAATGGTAGGCTGCTTTTTCTCTGAAAAGTGTTCTGTTTTTTAGATAATGCGGGTTATTTTCAAGAATAATCCGCATTTTTTTGTTCATTCAATAAGATTACTTACCTTCGTCCCCTGATTTATGTACAATTATTTAAATGGAAGATTATGAAGAAAAATCTATTATTTGTGTTTACGATGCTGTGTGCATTGAGTTTCTTCACTGCATGTAGTGATGATGACAATTCAGAACCGGAAGTGCCGGTGCTGTTGAAAGGGGTAACGGATTATAAGAGTGAAAATTTACAATTGACGTATGGAGGTTCGGTTATGCCCGGTAAGGTAGTTTCTTTTTCGACAACAGATGGCAAGACGGCCTCTTTGTCGATGCAGGGAACGTTGGATTTGTCAGCGTTGATGCCGACCAAAACATCTGCGTTGGTTAATCTGGCTCCCGGCGTTATTCCCGGCGAAACGACTACGGTTATCGATAATATCGTGTTGACCCAGGTAGGCAATAAATACACATTCGAAGGTTCCGATTCAAACAACGGCCGTGAGATAGCCTATTCCGGTGAAGTTGACTCGACTTCTTTGAAACTGAACTTGGATGTGAAGTTCCCGAAAAATGATTTGCAGGGGACTTGGAATTTGACACCGTTAAAAATAGAAGCAGACGAAAGCTATTCGGCAGAACCGGTTTATGCTGTTTGGGATGCTGACAAGAAGTTTGATGTTTTTATTCCTTTGGACCCTCAAGTACTGATGACGCTTGCCTTGCGGATGGATATACTTGGTGGAGCTTCTGTTGAGCAATTGCTGATGGGTGTCTTGAAAGACGTCACTTTCAAGGAAGACGGAAATATCGTGGCTACTTATTCCGAAGGTAGTAATATTCAGAACCCGCAGTGGACCTCTTCACCGCTGAATATCGCACAGTATAAGATTGACAACAACAAGATACTTGTATTCCTGAACATCGATATGGTATTGGCTAATATTCAGACGAAAGCCGGTATTGCCGATCTGCCTGCCAGCGTGTTAGAAGGAATTATGGCGAATGTCGTTCCGATGCTGTCGCAAGGTATTCCTTTGGCCTATCGCCTGAATGAAGGGAAACTGACTGTATATGCAGACACGGAATTGATTATGAAGTTGATGCAGGTCTTCCTGCCTTTGTTGCAGGATGAGAACATCATCAACATGATTATGGAAAGTATCAAGAAAGATCCGTCATTCGGTTCTATGGCCCCGATGGTACAAGGCATGTTGGAACAATTGCCGGCAGTGCTTGCTTCGACAAAGACGCTGGAATTGGGGCTTAATTTGGAAAAATAACGAACAAGTCATTTAGAATCTTTTTATAGCCAAAAGGCGACATTTGCTGGACGCAGACTTTGCAGAGACGAACGATTTCTTCTGCAACATCTGCGTCCAGTTTGTTTTTGGGCAATCCCCGTAATTTTCTTGAATAGTAGGCTGAAATATTGTACATTAGGATAGCCGAACTGTCGTGCTTACAACGGTTGGTGTACTTTCTGCTCTGAGCTGCATTCCTATTTTGTTATATTTTAAATATAAAAGTAGAGGATTATACGAAGATTGCCATAACCTCAATTATAGATAATATAACCCTGACTACAGAGTTATGCCATTCTTCCCGAAAATCATGTAATTGGGGTTATAACATCTGTAATTCATCTACACGGTATTTTCAGGCATACGCTTACCTTTGCATCCACATTCGATTAACATATAATAGATAAACCATGTCGAAGAATATTCTGATTTTATCGTCCAGCCCCCGTCGTGGCGGCAATTCGGACACGCTTTGCGATGAGTTCATGCGCGGAGCCATAGAGAGTGGAAATCATGTAGAGAAGATTTTCCTGCGTGACAAGGACATACATCCCTGCATGGGGTGCAGCGTATGCAGCCAGTACAAGAAACCCTGTCCGCAGAAAGACGATGCGGCGGAAGTAATCGAGAAGATGCTTGCTGCGGATGTCATCGTAATGGGGACACCGGTCTATTTCTATGCCATGAGCGCACAGATGAAAATGATGATAGACCGTTGCTGCGGACCTTATACCGAGATGCGGAACAAGGAGTTCTATTTTATCGCCACAGCCGCCGAAGAGGATGAAACGATTATGGACCGCATCGTTGCCAATTTCATGGGATTCCTCGATTGCCTGGAGAATCCGACGGTGAAAGGTACACTGTTTTGCGGTGGTGTATGGCATGTGGGAGAAATCAAGGGAAATCCGAAATTGCAGGAGGCATACGAGATGGGCAGACAGGCGTAAGGAAGGGGAGAGTACAAGAACCAAGAAGTATTAAAATCACAGCGATTATGAAACGGATAACAATCCTTTCCTGTTCAGCAACTATTGGTTGTCCAGACATCAGCATGGCCCTTTGGAATGGATCTGGAAAAAGCTGACGTGGATATAAAAGCGCCTCTTCTTTATCTCGGTGCTTTCCGGTACAAGTAAATCGCGATGAACGTATACAGTATATTCGGAATCCAGGCGGCCATGGCCGGACTGAGGTTGCCGTTGATGGCAAAGGTCGAAGTGACGGTGGTGAAGAGGATATACGAGAAACTCAACGCCAACCCGATACCGATGTTCAGTCCCATGCCGCCCTTGATTTTGCGGGAGGAGAGCGAGGCTCCGATGGAGGTCAGGATGAATGCGGCCATGATCGCGGCAAACCGTTTGTGATATTCGATCTGGAAGGTCTGGATATTGCCGATTCCCCGTTTTTTCTGGCGGTCGATATAGGTGGACAGTTCGGATGAGGTCATGGTTTCGCAGTCATTGACCGAGATCAGGAAGTCCGAGGGGACGATTGTCAACGTGGTGTCCTTGCGGTTTCCTTGGGTGATATGCTCGCGCATCCCGTCGAAGTCGCGGATCATGTAGTCGATGATCGTCCAGTTGTAGAGCGAATCGTACTTGATGGAGTTTGCCGTGAGGCGTGAGATCAGCTTCTTGTCCTCGAAGTGTTCGAGCGAAAATTTGTATCCCATCCCCGAACGTGCGTCGTAACGGTCGAAATAGGCGATTACGCCCGGCTCTATCTCCAATTGGGCGGAACGGACGTAATCGACTTTCTTGTTCTTGATATATTTGTTCTGGAAATCGATGCGCGTCGCGTTGGCCGGCGGAATGATATAAGCGTTCAGGGCAAACGTGCTGAGCGCGATGATGCCCGCCGAAATCGCGTAGGGCAGCATCAGCCGCCGGAAACTCATCCCGCTTGCCAGCATCGCGATCACTTCCGAATTGTCAGCCAACTTCGAGGTGAAGAAGATAACGGCTATGAAAGTAAACAACGGACTGAACAGATTCGCGAAATAGGGAATAAAGTTCATGTAATAGTCGAAAACGATCGCTTTCAACGGTACGTCCGGACTCAGGAACTTGTCGATCTTCTCGTTTATATCGAAGACGACCGAGATGGCGATAATCAGGATGATCGCAAAGATGTAAGTACCCAAGAACTGTTTGATGATGTACCAGTCTATCCGTTTCAGTTTGAATTTCATGTGGCAGTTTGCTTATAACCGGTTTGATAACTGACGGACCATTTCACTCTTCCAGGTCGTGAAATCGCCGGAAATGATATGTTTGCGTGCCTCTTTTACAAGCCACAGATAAAACGCGAGGTTATGGATCGACGCCAATTGAAGCCCCAACATCTCGTTCACCTTGATCAGATGATGCAGGTACGCTTTGCTGTAGCGTGTGTCGATAGCCGAATGAGCGTCCGGGTCGATAGGAGAGAAGTCGTTCTCCCATTTCTTGTTGCGCATGTTGATTGTCCCGAAGCGGGTAAACAGCTGCCCGTTGCGTCCGTTGCGTGTCGGCATGATGCAGTCGAACATATCGACACCCCGTTCGATTGCCTCTAAGATATTGATCGGTGTGCCGACTCCCATCAGGTAACGGGGTTTGTCTTTTGGCAGGATTTCATTGACGACTTCGATCATCTCATACATCTTCTCGGTCGGTTCGCCTACCGCCAGGCCACCGATCGCGTTGCCGTCCGCTCCCTTTGCGGCGACATTCTCGGCCGCTTTGCGGCGCAGTTCCGGGTAGACGCACCCCTGTACGATCGGGAAAAGGCTCTGTTGGTACCCGTATTTCGGTTCCGTCGAGTTGAAGCGTTCGAAACAGCGGTCCAGCCAGCGTTCCGTCAGGCCGAGGGACTTTTTCGCATATTCGTAGTCGGCATCGCCCGGACAACATTCGTCGAAAGCCATGATGATATCCGCTCCGATGATCCGTTGGATGTCCATCACTTTCTCCGGCGTGAACAGATGCTTGGAACCGTCGATATGCGAACGGAACATGGCGCCTTCTTCGTGCAACTTGCGGTTTTCGGAGAGGGAGAAAACCTGGAAACCGCCGCTATCCGTCAGGATCGGCCGGCTCCATGTATTGAATTTGTGTAATCCACCTGCCTGCTCCAATATTTCCAGTCCGGGACGGAGATACAAATGATACGTGTTTCCTAAAATGATTTGCGCGTTGATATCCGCTTCCAACTCCGTCATGTGGACACCCTTGACCGTGCCCTGCGTGCCGACCGGCATAAAAATAGGCGTTTCAATTACCCCATGATCCGTAGTAATCAGGCCCGCCCTTGCATTTGATTTTGTGTCGTTATGCTGTAATTCGAATTTCATAGTGCAAAATTAATCAAAAACCTTCGATTTGTATGCGAGCCGGATAAAAATCGAAATAGAGGGTTCAGAACCGGTGCGAATAGGTCAGGCCGATCCCGTGGCGGTAGTTGATCGGGTCGTAGACGTTGAATGTATGGTAGCGGTAGTAGAGCTGGAGTGTGTTTTGGGCATTTATCCGGTAGTCGCAGCCTGCGGAATAACGGATTTTATCGGCTCGCATCTTCCCGTTGTAGCCTACGTTGTTGAAAGGCTCGACATAGATGAACGGTTCGAACCCTGAAGAAGCGATCCGGCAGGAGAGGGTGAGCATACTGCGGAGGTAGTTGGTCGGATGCAGGCAACCTCGTTTGTAGGTACTCTGGAAACGTTCCCGGATCGCAATTTTGAATGCCCCGAAGCGGTGTGAACCGGAAGCGTACAGGTAGTACCGGTTGCGCACTTCTTCCGAGGCTTTGTAGCGGACCAACGACATATAGCCGGCTCCCGCCCGTAAGTTCGGCAGAATGCGATAGTTGATTTCTCCGGTGGTAAGAAACCAGCCGGCTTCCTTGAAGTCGTCGCGCGGACGGATATCTTCTTCCAAAAGGAAAGAGAAACGTTTGTATATTTTACCGGACAGACTGACTTTCAGTGCGATTCCCGTGCCATCCATCGCTGAGACCGGAGGGCAGAGAAGTAAAAGAAAGAAGAAAAAGCAACGGATAATTACTTGCATGGCAGAATTTGGCGTTTGTTATTTGGGCAAAAGTATAAAAAAATTCATATTGATTTAGTACATTTGCCTCAAACAATCGTAAAACCATAAAATACCATGAAACATTTACATGTAGGAAAGTTGTTTTTTGTCGTCGTTTCCCTCTTATTCGCTTGTGCGGTTTCGGCGCGTAAACCGATTAAAACATTACTGATCACAGGACAAAACAACCATAACTGGCAGGTGAGCCATGTTGTGCTGAAGCAGATCCTGGAAAACTCCGGCCGTTTCGATGTGGACTTTGCCATCTCTCCCGAACAAGGGAAAGATATGTCCGGTTTCGTAGTCGACTTCAGCTCTTACCAGTTGGTCGTGCTGGACTATAATGGCGATTCTTGGCCGGAAGAGACAAACCGCCGTTTTCTGGAGTATGTGCAGAAAGGCGGTGGCGTTGTCGTTTATCATGCGGCCGACAATGCTTTCTCCAAATGGCCGGAGTTCAACAAAATCTGTGCCTTGGGAGGCTGGGAAGGACGTAATGAAAACTCCGGTCCGTATGTGTACTGGCAAGACGGCAAGTTGGTTAAGGACAGTTCGGCTGGTCCGGGCGGTTCGCATGGACGCCAGCATGAGTATGTCTTGAACGGGCGGAATAAAGTGCATCCGATCGTAAAAGGCCTGCCTTTGAAATGGCGCCATACCCAAGATGAACTGTACGACCGTATGCGGGGACCGGGCAACATCGGGGATCTTTTGTATACGGCCTATTCGGACAAGGAAACAAACGGTTCCGGCCGTGAAGAACCGCTGATCTTTACAGTCGATTACGGGAATGCCCGTATCTTCCATACGATGCTTGGCCATGCCGGCGCTACTCCCGAAGATAATATCGCAATGCAGTGTACGGGCTTTCAGGTCCTTTTGCTCCGTGGCGCCGAATGGGCAGCAACCGGAAAAGTGACGCAGAAAGTCCCGAAAGATTTCCCGACGGAAACAACCTGTTCGTATCGCAAAAACTACGGAAAAAATTGACAATTGAGAATTGACAATTGTCAATTCTCAAGTTTCATCGTCGACAAATACCTCTCCCCCGTGTCCGGCAGGAGCGCCACAATCATTTTTCCTTCGTTTTCCGGAAGCTGGGCCAATTGCAGGGCGGCATAGACGGCAGCGCCGGAAGAGATGCCGACCAACAGGCCCTCTTTCTGTGCCAGTTCGTGCGATGTGCGGATGGCGTCGTCGCCTTTTACCGGAATGATTTCATCGACGACCGAAGGGTCGTAGGTTTTAGGGATAAAGCCTGCGCCGATCCCCTGTATCTTATGCGGTCCGGGTTTACCGCCTGAGAGCACGGCTGACTCGGCCGGTTCAACCGCTACGATTTTGATATTCGGGTTGTGTGCTTTCAATCCTTTGCCGACACCGCTGACTGTTCCGCCTGTTCCGACTCCTGCGACGAAGATATCGACTTGGCCTTCCGTGCCGCGCCAGATTTCCTGTGCGGTCGTTTTAATATGCCGCTCCGGGTTCGCCGGGTTTTCAAACTGTTGCAGGATGACGGAGCCGGGTGTCGCGTCGCGCAACGCTTCCGCCTGGGCAATAGCACCTTTCATCCCTTCCGCTCCGGGAGTAAGGACTAAGTTGGCTCCTAATGCTTTCAACAGGTTACGGCGCTCCAAACTCATCGTTTCGGGCATTGTCAGTACCAGCTTATACCCTTTGACCGCCGAGACGAAAGCCAGTCCCACACCCGTGTTCCCGCTGGTCGGCTCGATAATGGTCGCTCCCGGTTTCAGTATTCCCTTTTTTTCCGCATCTTCGATCATCGCCAAAGCAATACGGTCTTTGACGCTGCCTGCCGGATTGAAATATTCCAATTTCCCGATTACCTTCGCTTTCAGCCCTTTGCTCGCATTGAGGTTAGAGAACTCCAACATCGGAGTGTTGCCTATGAGGTCGGTCAGTTTTTTTGCGATGTGTACCATTTTGTTTTAAAAATTAAAGAATTAAAGAGTTAAAGAATTAATTGTCAATTGTCCATTTTCTATTGTCCATTGTCAATTATCAACCTTTTCATCGTCTTCATCTTCGCCTCCGTCTCCTGCCATTCGCTTTCGGTTTCCGAAGAGGCGAGGATGCCGCCGCCTGCGTATAAAACAAATGCGTCGGAAAGAATGTTCATGCAACGCAGGTTTACATACAGGTCGCTCTTTTCATCGGGAGCCAGCCAGCCGATAAAGCCTGAATAATAGCTCCGGTCGTAGCCTTCGTTCTCCCGGATAAAACGATACGTTTCTTCTTTGGGCAGTCCGCAGACGGCAGGTGTGGGATGAAGCTGTTTCAACAGGTCGCCGAGTTTCTTATGGTCGGGCAGTGAAAAGCGGAAGTCACTTTTCAGATGCGACAGTTCGCCGGCGCGGACCGGAGCCGGTGCGGTTTCGGTCGGTCTGATGCCCAATGCTTGTAGTTGTTTGCGGATGTAAAAGGCTACATACTCCTGTTCTTCCCTGTTTTTGTCGTCCCATTCGGTCGGCAGTTCCCCGTTTTGGAGCGGCTGTGTGCCGGCAAGGGCGACCGTATGCCATTCTCCTTTCTCACCGGAGAGGATGATTTCGGGCGTGCAACCGAACCATGTGCCCGTTGCCGGCGTATGGCAGAGATAGACATACGAATATCGGTATCGCCTGATTGCCTTATGGAAGGTGGCTGCCGGGGAGAAGTCCGCTTTGCCTGCCGGAATCGTTTGGCTGCGTGACAGCACGAGTTTTTCGAATTGTTTTCGGCGCAACGGCTCGATGAAGGAATGGAAACGACGGCTGTAGTCTTCTTTCAAATTCCCTTTGCATGAAACGTCAGTCCCATAGGCATGGGATTGCGGTTCCATAGGCATGGGATTGCAGTTCCATGCGCATGGAATATTTTTTCCCTCGTCAAGCGGAAGTTCGCGGATGTCGGGCCGGATCAATGCGATCGGATGTTGTTTGCTGACGTGGAACGGGGCGATGACGAAACCGCTTTCTCCGTCCAACGCTTCGATGTTATAAAGAAGACGTGCAGAACCGGAGGCCTGCATGGCGAAACGGGGCGATTCTCCCGGTATCCGCCAGAGTGCAAAACTCCGGTCCTGCTTGATTAAATGGTCGATCGTGTTGCAAATCCTTGATTCGTCTGGTGTCATTTCTTTTTTAATATGCTGTTGACTACACGGATGGAAGAGACCAGTTTGTCGGTGGATGTGAACACATCGACGTTCCAGACGTGTGAAGAACGTCCCTTGTGAATGATGGTCCCGACGGCACGGACGGTATCGCCTTCATGGGCCGACGACATGTGGTTGCCGCTGACCTGCATACCGACCACGATTTCGTCCGGCTGGGCGAGGATCATCGAGCCGAGACCGGCAACCGTTTCCGCCAGCGCCAGCGTCGCGCCGCCGTGCAGGATGCCGAAAGGTTGGCGGGTACGTTCGTCTACCGGCATGGTCGCTTCTACGCGGCCTTCGGAGGCGTATGTATATTGAATGCCGAGGTTTCCCATCAGGGCATGTTTGGCACGCATGTTCAGCTGGTCGAGCGGAACATCTGCCGGACGTATTTCGGCCAGGATAACCCGTTCGACCGCTACCGCCACCCCTTCTTCCTCGTTGGAGAGTGTCGTTTTGTCTACGCAGGCCTTTACCGAATCTTCCGCATTTCCCATCGCGATCCCGACGCCGGCCAGTTGCAGCATGGCCACGTCGCAAACGCCGTCACCGATCGCAACCACCTCTTCCGGCCGGATATCCAACTGGGTGAGCAACACGCCTAATGTGTTTCCCTTGTTGATGAATTGGGGAACAACCTCCAGGAAATAAGGCTCCGAACGGAATGCCTCCAGCACACCGTCGAGACGTTTTTTCCAATGGCTTTCCAAACCGGCGAGCGCCTCTTCGTCGTCACTTGCCAACATACATTTGCAGGGTGCGAAATCGACCGCTTCGGCGAAGTGGTCGACACCGGTGACCTGCATGTTGTTCAGCTGGGCTTCCTGAACGACATACGGATTATCCGGTTGGTTCGTCAGGATAAAATCTTTATGATAGGTGAAGATGGCAAAACCATTCTTCTTCGCTTTCTTCTCGAAATAGGGGAGCCATTCCGGATCGATACGCTTCTCGAATAACCGTTCGCCGGTCTGCACGTTGATGATCTGGCCGCCGTTGTAAGAAAGGATATATCCTCCGTAATGGTTCAGCTCCAGCTTTTCAGCGATGGGCATGACTCCGTGGGTCGGTCTTCCGGATGCCAATACGATATGTACTCCCATTTGCTGGACCTTCAGAAGGGCAGCTAAGGTACGGGGACTGATCTCTTTCTGGTTGTTGAGCAACGTCCCGTCGATGTCGAGAACTAATAATTTATACTTCATGGCCGCTCTGTATTTTTTGTTGATGATACAAAGTTAGCGAATTTTTGTTTCTGTCGTCAAGTGGTGGAGGCTACAAATTCGGATCTGCCACCTCAACCACCTGTCCGTTCTCCCGGATCTGCTCGTACAACGCTTTGTAGAAAGCGTGCCGTGTCAGCGTCGGAGCGTCGCCCAAGATGATCAGTTTCATACGGGCGCGGGTGATGGCGACGTTCATGCGGCGCAGGTCGCCGAGGAAACCGATCCGGCCTTTGTCGTTGGCGCGGACGAGGCTGATCATGATCACGTCGCGCTCCTGTCCTTGGAAGCCGTCTACCGTGTGGACCGTGATCAGGCGACGGAAAGGTTTGAAAAAGGCGTTGCGCTTGATCAGTCCGCGGATATACTGGACCTGCGATTTGTAAGGCGAAATCAGGCCGAAGTCGATGCTTTCGTCCAATACCCGTTCCTTGCCGATTTTCTCGATATACTGTTGCAAGGTCAAGACCAGCAGCGCCGCTTCGTCTTTGTTGATACGGCTCATGCTATCGGCGAGCTGGTCCTCTTCGAAATGGAAATCCGCCGTGTCGAGCCAGACCACCGGGGTGTCGAACTCTAAGATGCCGCGATGCTTGACTTCCGGTGCGGATTGCAGTTCGCCGTGATAGAACCAGCGGGAGGGAAAACGCATGATATCCTCGTTCATCCGGTACTGTATTTTCAGAAGCGAGACGGTCTCAGGTTTCCGGTCGGTTATTTTTTGCATCAAGGTCCGGTCCAATCCGCCCCGTGCCGCTTCCATACATTTGATGGTAGGAGGGAGCTGGTGATGGTCGCCCGCCAAGATGACCCGGTCCGCTTTGCCGATCGCGATCCAGCAGGCGGCTTCGAGTGCCTGGGCGGCTTCGTCGATAAAGAGTGTCGTGAAGGTACGGTTGGTCAGCACCCGGTTGGCCGATCCGACCAGTGTGCAAGCCACGACACGTGCCTCGTCGAACAGTTCCGCGTCGATCTTTACTTCCAGTTCCGTCGCCCGGAAACGGAGGCGGGAGAGGCGGTTGCGGGCCGTTTCTTTCTCTCCGTGGCTCTTTTGGCGCAGGTTGGATTGTATTTCGCGGATCGCCTTGCGGATTCCCCACAATTCGGCATAGTCGGGATGCGATTCGAAACGCCGTTCGTAGGTGAACGAAAGCATCTTGTCGTTTACCCGCGTCGGGTTGCCGACGCGCAGGACGTGGATGCCGCGGTCCACCAATTTCTCCGATATCCAGTCTACCGCCGTATTGCTTTGGGCGCAGACCATGACTTGGTTTTCCCGGTGCAGTGTCTCGTAGATCGCTTCGACCAACGTGGTCGTTTTTCCGGTTCCGGGAGGGCCGTGCACGATCGACACATCTTTTGCCGCCAACACGTGGTTGACCGCCTCTTCCTGCGACACGTTCAGCCAGGGAAAACGCATGGGGAAGAGCGTACGCCTGCCGGCAGGCGTTTTGCCCAACAAGACGTCCCGCAAGTCGGCCAACCGGTTCCCTTTTGCCCGGATGACGGCCGAGAGGGCGTTGAACATCGTCTTGTAGCTGGTCTCGTCGAAATAGAGCTGGACACCGGTTTCGCCGGCTTTCTGCAGATCCTGAAGTGCGTTCATTGCGGGCAATACGACAACCATCCGGTTGTCTTGTACATAGCTGATGACAGCCGAGAAGTTCAGGTATTCGAGTTTCCCGTTTCCGCTTGTCGTGAAGAAACAGACCGGACGGCCATATTCGAAATTGTGTTCGATCTCTTTGTCTTCTGTACGTTCGATTTCGACAACAAGCTGGTTCAGGGAATTATAATAGCTCTTTCCCGCTACGACCGGATACCAGCACAATCCCTGCTGGATGCGCCGGTGTATGCCGGCTTGCTCGGTTTGCTGGCGGTACATCTCTTTCTCATATTCGAATTCTTTCTGTAGAAGTTCGTACTGATGTTGCAGTTCTGCGGCCGGAGTCTTGAATTGGGTTGTCATCATTTTTTGTTTAATCGGACGCAAACTTACACAAAAAAACGCAATCG
Source organism: Parabacteroides sp. (assembly GCA_017937385.1). GTDB lineage: Bacteria > Bacteroidota > Bacteroidia > Bacteroidales > Tannerellaceae > Parabacteroides. Next base: position 1,449 of record JAGBDR010000026.1, on the reverse strand, counting down.
GATAGGGGTTTTTCCTCTTTCCGATGTCATGAAGTCAAACAGATGGTTATCTTTGTCGATTCATTGGAGGAATTAAGATGCTGAGTATGAAAAGTAAAGTTCTATATGTGATGATGTCTTTGTCGATTCTGACGGGATGCGGGTCGATGAAGAATATGAGCCGGGAAGACCGGGCCGGTATAGGGGCTCAGATCGGTGCTTTTGTCGGATGGCTTTTCGGTGGAGCGGTCGGATCTGCCATCGACGAGGAGGTCGGGGGTGATATCGGGGCCTTTGTCGGGACGGCAGTCGGAGGAGTTGCCGGTGCGCAGATCGCGGCCAATATGAGTGACGAGGTGAAAGTGGAGAAGCGGAATCCGGGAAATTATGCGCCGGTTTCACATGTTCTTCTTCCCGATTTGCGCATCGAAGACATTCTGCTGGAGGAAGATAGCATTACCCGCGATAATAAGATCGATGCCGGCGAAATCTGCCGTATTTCGCTCGTGATTGTGAACAACAGCTTTCAAGAAGCTTTGGACGTGGTGCCGGTCGTAAAAATAAAGAAAGGCAAATACCTGAGCCTGTCCGAACCGGTCAAGATTGCCCGAATCACCCGTGACGACCGTATCACCTACAACGTTACAGTCCAGGCCTCCCCGAAATTGCCTACAGGAGAAGCCGTGTTTAGTGTCTATCTGAAAGAAGGGCGTGGCAACGGAACGGAAGAGGAGACTTTCACGGTCGAAACGCAGGGGAATTGACGTAACCGGAACGTGTCTGCAATGAAAAAATATACAATATCCCTTTGGACGGGCATTTTCTATTTGGGGAAAAATTTGGGATGTTTCACGAGTGACATTTTTATTCTTTCCATCAGAATCCGCTGACAACTGGCAGTGACAGGTCGGGAAGAAACCGAAAAACCGAAAATATTTGTTACCGAAAAGCGGTGATGGCTGACATGGTGGAAAAGCTGAACTTTCGGAGAATCGCTTGTAGCAAACAAAAGTTTCCTTTGCTCCGAATATCGCAAAAGCAATTTACCCCTTTTTCAGCCGTGAGGAGGGACTTCATGGCCGTGACGACCGTCTTCGTTGCTCCTGAGGTCGGACTTTGTGGTCCATGAAGTCCGACTTCAAGGCGATGACGACCGTCTTTACGGCAAAAAACTGCGCACTTCACGGCCGGAACTCCCTTTTTTTCGGTACGAAACCGGACTTTGTCGTCTTTTCTAAAGAATGTATTTTGTTGTTAATGAAACAATATTATACAATAACTCCTCCTCACCTTATTGTACGATCCTCCCCAATCCTCATTCGACCCCGTATTAAATTGGAAAGTTCGTATGGGTGTAAATAGGAAATATCCATAAAAACCGTATCTTTGCCTATCCGGTATTTCCGTAAAAAAGTAAGGCTATGAGCAAGAAGATTTATCCCATCGGTGTCCAGAACTTCGAGAAGATTC
>JAGBDR010000100.1 GCA_017937385.1 Parabacteroides sp. | reverse complement strand
TTATGATTGTTCTTACGAATCATGGAAGGACGGATTTTATATCCGTCTGTCATGTACATACCTGCCTGAAGAGGAACATGACCTTGCAAAGAGGGACGCATCCAGGTGGTATATTGGAAAGCGATATTGTCAAAACGGATGTGCTTTACCGGACGGTCTATCGTTCCTTCCACCCGTACCAAAGTCTCGATGCCGGGAACTACGGCTTTGCTTATCTTCTCTCCTTTCCGAGGATAATAATATATTTTACGGCTTTCAATGTCATGATACCACTCGCCGGGTTCATCCAGCAATTCCATGGCATTGGTCAGATAGAAAGCCGAGTTGTGGCCATCCTTGGTCACCATAGGACGCGGCCACGGGTGCTCGAACTGGATACGGCTTTCAGGATAATGAAAACGCACGGCGGCACTGTCTCCCTGTATTTCGACCGACTTGATACGGAGATTGGCCACACACCACATTTCATGAAGGACCATTTCGGCATACCGGGCTTTCTGTATTTTCTTTACAGCAGCGGCAGGTACCCACAGTATTTCGTTTTGGGAATCGTTGTTGATGATGCGGTACATCTTTTCAAAGTCTGCCACATCCCTTGCACGAACTGCCTTTTGTCCATTGATCCACAATTGCCTGAAATCCAGCGGACGTCCGTTAAACATAGGGACATCGGCCACCCATAACTTTCCTTGTTTCTTCCAGTTCCTGATTTCCACCCCACCATTCAGAACGGCATTTCCATCCGAAGTGATGACGGTAGGTGAAGTTTCCGTCCCGCTGTCTTCGGGACGGATAAAGACGGGTTCGTACAACTGGTAATCACCTGCCTCCAGATGGATGGTGATGCCACCTTTTACACTCTCATCATTAAGACGACGAAGTTCCCTTGCCTGACGCAATGCGGCTGTAAGGGTGGCTTTCGGAGAGTCTTTGGTACCCGGATTCCGGTCATTACCTCCCGGAGATACGAACAAATCGGCTGCTGACAGTGTACAAGCTATCAGCAGCGCGGCAGTGGTTATGAATATTTTTTTCATTTGTAAATCATTAGGAGTAAGTGGTTAGTGATTAGTCCGTGCCAAAGGCATCCATACCGTCATTTCAGCCTTTCCGCGGTTTCCCCATGCATAATAAGGAATCAAACGGATATTGACCGGTTTGTCGGCCTTTCCTACCTCACGGTACAACGTATCTTTCCATGATGCCTCATCAACCAGACGGGCAGTACCATCCAATGCGACAATCGGACTGCCTTCGATGGTTATTTTTTTCGGAGTCAACCGGATATCGGCAGGTATCAGCACATTATCTATCTTATGCCCGCCTTCTATATCCATACTTTCCAGACAATATACCAACGGACCACGTTTCACCACTACTTGGTTACGGATTTCTTCGGCCAACGGATTTGCTTCCAGCAATTTTACAGGCATATCCATCACCCATTCCACACAGTCCCCTTTCTTCCAGATGCGGCTAACCTCGGCGTATGTATTCGCTGTCCAGGTTCCTTGCACCGGTTCGCCATTTACCTTCAAAGTTGCTTTCTCGCACCAGTCCGGAACACGGAGGAACAAAGAGAACGCTTTCTTCTTTGATGGTTTCGGAGCTTCGGTAACAGTCAGCTTCACAGCACCTTCCCACGGATACTCCGTTTCTTGCACCAGCCCGATCTTTCCCACTTCCTTCAAAGTTGTAGCCAGTGTATTCGCTCCATACAAATTGCAATATACCGCATTCGGAGTCACTGTATAAGCATAGTTCTGGGCTTGACAAACGGTACGCAACGTATTAGGCGGACAACAGAAGCAACTGATATACTCGGTGCGTTCTTTAGGCCAGCGAAGTGTGTATGGCAAATCCGCACTGATGCGCAACGGGTTGGTATAGAAATATTTCTTTCCATCCAGACTGACACCACTCAACACACTGTTATAGAGGGCAGTTTCCACAATATCGGCATATTTGGCATCGCCCGTCACTTCCAGCATACGCCAGTTGAAAAGCATATTGCCGATATTGGCACAGGTCTCGTTATGCGCCGTACTATTAGGCAACTGATAAGGACGGCCATAGCTTTGGTGTACTTTCTGAATACTGTCCGGCTCATAGCAGGTACCATCCGGCGAAGTGCCGTCATACAGTGCACCGCACGCTCCTGTAACATACATCTTGCGGGTCACAATGTCTTTCCAGATGCTGGTCAGGTTTTTCATCAGTTGGTCTTCTCCTGTTTCGGCATACACATCGGTCACACCGGCATACAGGTAATTGGAACGCACGGCA
>JAGBDR010000099.1 GCA_017937385.1 Parabacteroides sp. | reverse complement strand
GCGAAACCTTTATTGATTTCACGGATCACATCTTGAATATCATCTTCCGATGAAGTCAGCATGGAGGTGTCCATACTGATACGTTTGAAGGTATCCCAATGCTCGTTGTTGATGCGGCGGATGTACTCGTCTATGCGGTGTTCTTCCACAAAATCGTGTAGTTCGTCGGCAAAGCGTACGTATTCCCAGTCCTCGTTGAATTTTACGCGGAACTTGAAGGTGTTGTCCTCATCAAAATGTCCGGTGAAAAGGTTCACTTCTTTACGGAGTTTGCTTTGCACCTGTGTGAATTGGTTGGCCTGGCGGGTCAGTTCGTCAATCAGCTCCACACAGGTCCTGGTGGTCTGCATGGTTTGCGTGTTTTCGGAACGGAATATATCCTGATGCGGTTTATACCAGTCGTATGCCGGAATCTTACTGTAAGCCTCCAGGTTCTTTTGAAGTTCCTTTACATTTACTTCCGCTTCTTCCCATTCTTTGTTCAGAAGGTCTATCTTTTCTTGTAGGGAAGAGGTTTCCACTCTCAGCGTTTCCCGTTCTAATTGGAGCAGACGTTTTTGTTCGTCGTGCTCCCGTTGCCATCCGGGAATACGGTCTATCAAATCCCGTTTGTCTTTTTGGTATTCGATGACCAGTGTCGCATTTTCCTTAATGAAAGAAAGTTCTTTCTCCAGCTGGGCCAGTTGGTTGGCGATGTCTTGCAGACGTTCGGTATCTGCTCCCTGCGAATGAAGCTCTTTCTGCATATCCGCTTCATATTCGGTTTTGATGGAGGAGATTCTGCGCTGTTCTTCTTTTTCTTCTTTTCCGATAACTTCCGCTTGTGTCTTTTTTTCGTCGGTAAGAGCCTGTTGTTGTTTGTTCCATTCCTGTTTCAGGCTATCCAGTTTCTCTGTCTTTTCTTTGTTCAGGTTTTTTAGCTTGCTGTTTATACCTTCCAGTTCGGCAACCCGTTTGCGCTGTTCGTTTTCCAATCGGTTTATTTGGACATTCCGTTCCTCATTGGCTTTCTTCTTCCATTCTTCCAAGTCGAGCATATCCTGCTGGTATTGGCGTTCCAATTGTTCCAGTTCATACTCTATTTGGCTGATAATGGTTTTTTGTTCCTTTATCTGCGGTTGGTATTTGCGTTTCAACTGTTCCTGCAACTCCTCCCTTTCAGTTTGTTGGCGTTGCATGGCAGCAGTGATTTCTTCCAGACGCTTTTCACTGTTTTCTTTCTCGACGATATAATCGTCTATGGATTTGATGGGGCGGTGGATGCTGTCTAAATTAATGGAAATGCCATAGAAGGAGTTTCCCCCCTCGATGGTCATTTGCGGAAAAAGCCCCCGTTGCCATAAAATGCTCTCATCGCACAGTTTGCCGATGTTCTCTTCCCATCCTTTTTTGTTTTCTTTCAGCCAGCCTTGCAAGGTGTCTTTGCTGTTGTTCAGAAAAGCTTGTAATTCGTCTATGCGGGGACGGAGTTGCAGCATCTCCTGTTGCAGTTTTTGCAAGGTCAGGTCTTTTTCTTTCAACTGTTTCTGCTGTTCCTCTTCCCAAGTCATGGTCAGTTCCTTGATGATGAGCTGCGCTTGGGCGATACGGTTTTTCCGTTCCGTATGAAAGTTGGCATAGTTTTGGATACGTGTTTTCAATTCCTGTTGCTCTTCCTCAAAGAAAACCTCCTTTCTGCATAATTTTATCTGATAATCTATAGCGTTCAGCTCGCCCAGTTTCTCGGCTTTCAGCGGATGGAGCTGCTGTGACAGGCTTTCGAATTCCTGGTAAAGGGAATCTGTGAACCGCTGGTATTCTTTGCGGGCCTCTTCCAGACGCTCGTTGTATGCATTGTTTAATGTATCCAGTTGTTTGATTTTCGCTTCATGAATCTTATTCCATTGCTCGTCCAAGGCCTGAATCAGCGATTTATACTTGGTCGAGATTTCCATATATTGTGAGGTAAGGATACGTTGTTCTTCCAGCAATCCCACCTGCCGGTTCTTCCATTCCTCTTTTTTGGAAGAGCGTTCTATAATCTCTTCTATGTTCTTGTTTTGATAGTCCTTTTCTTTGCCTAATGCTTTTTGCAGTTCATTGTTCAGCACTGCCAGCGCTTCCTGTAACTTGTCGCTGCGCTTGCGCGATTCATCTTGAAGCTCCTGTTTCCGGCGTATCAGTTTTCCTTTGTCGGCATCCGTGCGGTCTTGTTTCTCTTTCCATTGGGGAAGGATACTTTCGGCTTTGCGGAAAGCGGCAACCAGTTCGCGGCAATTCTGCACCAGTCCGCCTTGCAGTTTGGACGTTTGTTGGGATAACAGTGTGATTTCCCGAGCCTGTTTCCGGGTTTCCCGTTTCTGAAATTCTTCGATATCCTTCAGACGGGTCTCAAAGTTTTTCAGATGCTCCTTGTAACTGTTCAGGTCGATGGCCGTTTCATCTTCGTTCAGAGAAGAAATGATTGTTTTCTTGATAAATTCGGCATCCAGTTTCGAATTCAGCAACACGTTCTGTATAGTGCGCGGAATATTCTGGTATTGCTTGCTCTCCATCAGCGAGTACCGGCTGAACTCAGGACTTGTACTGTTTCCATACAGAATGTTCCGATACTCGTCGTAGGTATAGATGATGCGTGAATATTCTATGCCATATTGGTCCAGCACGGCACGCACGCGGTCGCTCTCGCTATAGGCCACCCGGTTCTCGTCTATAAAGAATTCTTTGCGGTAAGGAGAGTGGATGAAGCGGTAACATACACGGTTCATCGATTTGAAACTCAGAAT